>JASDRS010000001.1:0-19386 GCA_041441915.1 Paracoccaceae bacterium
GTTGAGTTCGAGCAAAATAAAACTAACCTTCAAAGAGCATAATGATAAAAACTTTCGATACGAGCGGGCGATTAAGCGGACCCATCATTGCAACCACCTAATCTTAAGTAGGAAGCGCAATTTTAAATTTTAGGGGGCGGGAGCAGACCTCCGGGGCGCGGGCCGCCCAATGCCCAATCTAACAGTTCAACCGTATGCACCACACTAATGGTACTGCCATGAGCGATCTGCGTCATGCAACCTAAATTGCCCGCAGCTACCACATCGGCTTTGCATTCCAGTAAGCGTTCTTGCTTACGCGCGCGCAATTGGCTCGAAATTTCGGGTTGCATCATATTATAGGTGCCTGCCGACCCGCAACAAAGATGGCTGTCTTTAGGTTGCACCACGTCAAAACCCACCCGTTTCAACAAAGCCTTCGGCGCATCTGTAATCTTCTGACCATGTTGCAAGGAACAGGCCGCGTGATATGCCACGCGGAGACCCTTTGGCGAACATTCAGGTAGTCCAATCTTTTCTAAAAATTCAGTAATGTCGTAGGCAAGGGTTGATATTTCTTTGGCCTCCACCTCGCGCGGATGACGGGCAAACAAATGGCCATATTCTTTCACCGTTGTGCCGCAGCCACTCGTATTGATTATAACGCCATCAAGTCCACCTTGGTTTTTTACGGCCAGCCAAGCGTCAATATTTGCCAAGGCTTGGGCGCGTGCGTCGTCGGCCTTACCCATATGATGGCGTAAAGCGCCACAACAACCCATGCCCGCAGCCACAACCACTTCACAGCCCAAACGTGTTAGGATGCGGATGGTCGCATCGTTAATTTTAGGATCTAACACCTTTTGCGCGCAACCTGTCAGAAGTGCCACACGGTATTTGGCTTTTCCTACCAAGGGAACAAAGGATTGTGGGATGTCATTCTGGCTAGGAGTGGGAAGGCGTTTTGGCGCAAGCTCAATCATGGCACGTAAGCGTCGATCTGGCATAGCCCAAGCAAGGGGGCGCATCAGTCGCGCACCAAGCAAGGCCCACCTAAAGCGCTTGGGATAGGGCAAGACCAAAGCCAGAACGCCACGCAACATCCGGTCCATCAGAGGGCGCTTATAGCTCGCCTCAATATATTCGCGTGCCTGATCAATCAGGTGCATATAATTGACACCCGAGGGGCACGTGGTCATGCAGGCCAAGCATGACAGGCAGCGGTCAATGTGCAAAACCGTTTGTTTGTCGGCGGGGCGGCCTGTTTCCAGCATTTCTTTGATCGCATAAATGCGCCCACGCGGGCCGTCTGCCTCGTCACCCAGAACCTGATAGCTTGGGCAGGTGGCCGTGCAAAAGCCGCAATGCACACAACTGCGCAAAATCGCGTTGGCTTCCACCAGTTTAGGATCTTGCAGCTGTGTTTTGCTAAAAAGAGTTTGCATCAGGCCATCCTACCGCTGTTTAATATATTTTTGGGGTCGAATTTTGCGCGCAAACCCCGTGTCAGGGTAGCAACCTCCATCGACTCCGGCTGGAAGATCGGTGCACCACCACCCTTCCCACGAAACAGCGTGGCGTGGCCGTTCAATTTTCCCAATATCGTACGTAGATCAGTATTTTCTGGCATCAAAGCCCATAAAAGGCCGCCGCCCCAATCTAATATTAACTGCAGGGGGGCAAGTTTCTCTGTTATCTCTGGCGCGTCAGATGGTTTCACGCTCAAACGCCAAAGATCACCCTTTTTCCCTACAAAAGGGGTAAGATCGCGAATGTCTCTCCAGACTTGTTCTGCATCGATTAAGATTTCAGAGCTACCAAATCGCATTAAATGTTTTTGCAGCGCAGCGGCGCGGTAAACCACGGCCACTTCAAAGCCTTCGATCCGCAAAAAGGTTCCACGCTCTGGCACATAGGCGGCCCCCGTCACCTCAAAAGGCGATCCAAGCCCTGCCGCCATCGCAACAACGGCCTCGGCCGCATTAAAACCCACGAAGTGCAGAGTGCGGCTGGATTCTGGTGCCGGCAAAAGCTTAAAGCCCACTTCAGTTAAAACCCCCAAAGTGCCATAACTTCCCGCCAGTAATTTGACCAAATCAAGGCCTGTGACGTTCTTCATCACACGGCCACCGTTTTTAACTATATTGCCAGCGCCATCAATAAAGCGCACGCCAATCATACTGTCGCGGCAAGCCCCAGCCTGCACACGGCGCGGCCCTGATGCATTAGTTGCCACAACGCCACCCAAAGTCGAGTGCCCTTTGCGACCCAAGACTGCAGCGTAATCTGGAACTTCGAACGGCAATCTTTGTTTTTCTGAGGTTAAAAGGGCGGCAACATCTTCAACCAAAGTTCCAGACCCAGCAACCAAAGTTAGGGCGCCTGGTTCATAAAGCTGCACGCCTGAAAAACCATTAGTATAGAGTGGCTTCACACTTTCAGTCGCGTCAAAAAGCGTACGCGTACCGCCTCCAATGATGTCTAATGGCTCTGTCGCTGTAGCCAAGATTAGGGATAATTCTGCTTCATTTTGCGGTTGCATCTAGCACTCCATTCCAAAGATCATTGAGCGCGACGTGACGCTGAAGCCTCGAGCGGAAAGACTTTAGCAGCATTTAAAAGCCATTTAGGATCAAACACATCTTTAACATTAAGTTGCGCTTCCAAATCTGCGGGGGCAAATTGTACATTCATCAAATCACGCTTTTCAACACCCACACCATGTTCGCCAGTAAGACAGCCGCCCACTTCAACACACATACGCAAAATATCGTTGCCCAAAGCTTCGCACAGTTCAAGATCACCCGGTTTATTGGCATTATAGAGGATCAGTGGATGCATATTACCGTCGCCCGCATGAAACACATTAGCCACTTGCAGTCCGTAGTTCTTGCTTAATTCCCCTATGCGGCGCAGCACCAACGGCAGGGCTGAAACTGGAATGGTTCCATCAAGGCAGATATAATCGGCAATATTTCCCATCGCACCAAAGGCCGACTTGCGGCCGAGCCAGATTTTACGGTTTTCTTCGTCGGATTTGCTTTCTCGAAACTCAACGGGATTGTGGTGCATGGCGATGTCTTTTATCAGTGCAATCTGCAGGTCAATTTCGGCGGCCGATCCTTCAACTTCGACTATCAGCAAAGCTTCGCAATCAGGATAGCCCGCCTTGGCATAATTTTCAGTGGCTAAAATGCAGGGTCTATCCATGAATTCAATCGCCACAGGCAAAATACCCGCTTTAATAATATCAGACACGCAAGCTCCTGCAACTTCATTTGCGTCAAAGCCGATCAAGACGGGGCGGGCACCTTCGGGTTTTGGTAAAATACGCAAGGTGGCTTCGGTGACCACACCCAACTGGCCTTCTGATCCGCAGATAATGCCCAAAAGATCAAGCCCGCCGGCATCCATAAAGGGCCCTCCGATATTGACAATCGTGCCATCCATCTGCACCAACGTTACTCCCAAAAGGTTGTTTGTCGTGACCCCATATTTCAAACAATGCGCCCCACCAGAATTCATAGCGATATTGCCAGCAATGGCGCAGGCCAATTGGCTTGAAGGATCGGGTGCATAAAAGAAGCCATCATCTTCTACAGCAGCCGTTACGCTTAGGTTAGTGCGCCCCGTTTGTACGCGGATAAAACGGTTGGGATAGTCGGTTTCCAACACATCAACCATGCGCGCCACGCTTAAGACTACGCTGTCTGCCGTCGGCAGTGATCCGCCTGCAAGGCTGGTTCCCGAGCCGCGCGGGACCACAGGAATGGCACGCTCGTGACAGAATCGAAGCACCGCAACCACTTCTTCGGTCGTGCGCGGCAGCACCACAGCCAAAGGCTGGCAGGTATAAGCAGCCAAAGCGTCGCACTCATAGGGGCGGGTATCGTTCGGGTCATGTAGGACCGCATCAGCAGGCAATATCTCTAACAAACGGAGAACAATCTCAGGCTTGCCTTGCAATATGATATTATTAGCTTTTGGCATCTCCATGGCGGCCCTCTTTATTGGTTAATAAATATAACCAATTTATCTATACAGCAAGTGTAAATTTAAAGAGTTAAAGTTTGCCAGAGGGCAAAATACGGTGACCCTATTAGGCTTCTTGTACGCTTCGACTTGGCTGACTATAGTGCGCTTAGTAATCTTGGTCAGGTCTTGGGCCTCCATCCTATCATTTATATATGTGGTTATCTAAGATAAACTTAGCCTTGCAGCGCAAATAACAATAGGGCCTATTTAACATATGATCGTAAAACCCAACTTTGCAGATGTTTTGGCTTTTGCCCACACCGCGCAAATAGGTATGTCCAAAGGGACTGCACCGGTGCATTTATGGAACCCACCCTTTTGCGGTGATTTAGATATGCGAATCGCAGCAGATGGGACGTGGTTTTATCTGGGATCACCCATTGGGCGAGTGGGGATGGTGAAGCTGTTCTCCTCGATATTGAAGCGTGAAGAGGGTAAATATTTTTTGGTGACCCCCGTCGAAAAAGTGGGGATAATCGTTGATGATGTGCCCTTTGTTGCGGTGGACGTGCAAGTTCAAGGTTTGAGGCAGGCGCAAGAATTGATATTTGAAACCCATGTTGGTGACTGTGTCACCGCCAACCAAGATCACCCAATACGACTTATATATGACCCCATTACCCAAGAGCCACGCCCCTATGTGATGGTGCGCTCAGGGCTTGAAGCGAGAATAGATCGCAAAAGCTTTTACCGCATGGTCGCAATGGGCCAAGTGGAAAGTATTGACGGGCAAGATTGGTTTGGCCTTTGGTCTGGACGGCAGTTCTTTGCCTTAAGTTTAGAAAAAGATTTAAGGGTTTAAGCCCGATTTTGCGCCACTTTTGCTTGCTCGATGCGCAAGGGCTGGGTAAAAAGCGGAAAAATGTTCCTGAAAGGAAAACCCATGGCACTTGAAGCCCCTGAAACAGAAATCACCGCCAGCAGGAAAGTTGCCTGTGATGGTGGTGAGGGCGCATTGGGCCATCCACGCGTTTGGCTGGTTATTCCCCTAGAAAAAGGCTTTGTTGAATGCGGGTATTGCGACAAATGCTATTTGCATGAAAGCTCGGTTGGCACGGCAAATTAATTTACTTCACAGCCGCCTGAGGCTAACTGATCGCAACATCAGCAAAACCGCAAGGCAACCCCGCTATCAAACTGCCGCCGTTGGGGCTTAGTTGAGTGATAGCTTGGCGGCCTGACCAAGATTTCACGACCTAAACGCTCAACCTAATGACCGACCCTATAGTAGAGCCAGAGTCTGCATCTTTGCAGTAATAATAAACCCGCACGCTGGTCTAGTTTTAACAGCTTACATCGGCTTGGCCCAAGTCTATAAAACTGCGGGACACCCATGTTGGCAGTGCAGGTGACGCGGCCCCCCCCCTGCACTTTGCCAGCGCACATTGAGTTCTGTATAAGTCAAAACGCAATTACAATTGCTATCGTCATCACTTTCAAAACATTAGCCCGTGCGAAATTAAGCTATATTCTGGAGCTTCTTGGGCGCTCAGATCAATAAGTTTGGAACAAAAGCACCTCGGCCCACACACCGAAAGCGGCAAAACTGACAAGCATTGCTAGAACTATACACAAAATCATGGCAGAACCAATCAACACATAACATATGGATATCTAGCATGACATTCGGCAGCGGTCACCATCTACATTTGATCGACGGATCAGCCTTTATTTTTCGCGCCTATCATGCGCTGCCCCCGCTGACTCGCAAATCTGATGGCGCGCCTATTGGCGCGGTTGCAGGCTTTTGTAATTTGCTGTGGAATGAAATTTCCAAAGATCACGGAGCCCATATTCCGACACATATTGCGGTGATTTTTGACCATTCGTCCAAAACCTTCCGCAACTATATTTACCCAGAATACAAGGCGAACCGCCCCGAATTACCTGAAGACCTGCGGCCCCAATTTCCCTTGACCCGCGACGCCACCCGCGCATTTAACATCGCCTGCATTGAAACCGAAGGGTATGAGGCCGACGATCTAATCGCCACACTTGCCTGCCACGCCCGTGATGCGGGCGGGCGGGTGACCATCATCTCGTCTGATAAGGATTTGATGCAATTAGTGGGAGATGGGGTCGATATGTTTGACCCGATGAAAAATAAACGCATTGGCCGCGACGAAGTGTTTGAAAAATTCGGCGTAGAACCTGAACGGGTGGTCGATGTGCAGGCATTAGCGGGCGATTCTGTTGACAATGTGCCTGGCGCGCCTGGCATTGGCATTAAAACCGCAGCACTCCTTATTCAAGAATACGGCGATCTTGACACACTTTTGGCACGCGCGGGCGAAATCAAACAGCCAAAACGCCGCGAGTCCCTGTTAGAAAATATCGAACAGATCCGCATTTCAAAACAATTGGTGTCCCTTGATTGCGAGATGGATCTTTCGTTCACCCTAGAAAGTTTGGAAGTAGCCCCACCCAAACCTGATGCCATCATGGCCTTTTTGAACCTGATGGAATTTAGTGCCCTGACCCGCCGCGTGGCCGAGGCCCTAAAACTGCCCCTTACATACGCGTCAGTGAGCGATTTCACCGACACAGGCGATAAGGCCCCCACCGCCCAGGCGTTGCCCTTTGACTCGGCAGCCTATCAATGCATACGATCAGAAGCCGAACTGCAGCGCTGGCTCGCAGATATTTACGCGCGTGGCGTGGTGGCGATTGATACCGAAACAACCAGCCTTGACGAAATGAAAGCCGACCTTGTGGGTATATCTCTTTGCGTGAAACCAGGCATAGCCTGCTATATTCCCTTGGGCCATCGCAGTGGATCCGGTGATCTTTTCGGTGAGGCAAAATTGACCGAAGGGCAAATGCTACTCACGCGCGCCGTGACCCTATTAAAGCCCATGTTAGAGGATCTCTCAATCCTTAAAATCGGACAAAATATGAAATATGATGCCAAGATTTTTGCCCGCAATGGCGTCAAGGTTGCACCTTTTGATGATACAATGCTGATGTCTTACGCAATGAATGCAGGGCTTCATGGTCATGGGATGGACGCGCTGTCAGAACATTATTTAAACCACGCACCAATTTCGATCAAATCACTGCTTGGCAGGGGTAAAAGTGCCCTGACCTTTGACCAAGTACCCATTGACGCCGCCATTACTTATGCCGCCGAGGATGCCGACATTACCTTACGCTTATGGGAAATTTTTAAACCACGTCTCCACCTTACCCAAGTGACCACCGTATATGAAACGTTAGAACGCCCACTGGTGCCCGTTTTGGCACAGATGGAAATGTCTGGAATCCTAGTCGACCGTGACGTGCTTTCGCGAATGTCAAATAGCTTTGCACAAAAAATGGCTGACCTTGAGGCCGGTATTTATGAAGCGGCGGGCCAGCCCTTTAACGTGGCCTCTCCCAAACAATTGGGAGAGATCCTATTTGACAAAATGGTGCTACCTGGAGGCGAAAAGGGCAAGACGGGGGCTTACGGCACAGGAGCAGATATTCTGGAAGATCTGGCTTCCGAAGGCCATGCTTTACCCGCCTTGGTACTGGATTGGCGGCAATTGGCTAAATTGAAATCCACCTATACCGATGCCTTGCAAGACCACATCAACCACGAAACGGGTCGGGTGCATACTTCATACTCATTAACCGGAGCGGTGACGGGGCGCTTGTCCTCAACTGACCCAAATCTGCAAAATATTCCCATCCGCACCGAAGAAGGCCGCCGCATTCGAGAAGCCTTCGTAGCACCGCAAGACCGTGTGCTGGTCAGCCTTGATTACAGCCAGATTGAGCTTAGGATTTTAGCGCATATCGCAAATATCTCATCGCTCAAACAGGCCTTTAAGGACGGGCATGATATTCACGCCATGACGGCATCCGAAATGTTTAACGTGCCCTTGGATCAGATGACGCCCGACATTCGCCGCCAAGCCAAGGCGATTAACTTTGGCGTGATTTATGGCATTTCGGGCTTTGGCCTGGCGCGCAATTTGCGCATTCCACGCGCTGAAGCGCAGGCCTTTATTAACCGATATTTCGAACGTTTTCCTGGTATTAAAACTTATATGGATGACACAGTGGCCTTTGCCAAAGCGCGTGGCTATGTGCAAACGCTGCTGGGGCGCAAAATTCACACGCCAGAAATCAACGCCAAGGGCCCGGGCGCAGGTTTTGCCAAACGGGCCGCAATCAATGCCCCCATCCAAGGCACGGCCGCCGACATCATTCGCCGGGCCATGATCCAGATGCCCAAGGCCATTGATAATCTAGACGCCAAGATGCTGTTGCAAGTGCATGACGAGCTATTGTTTGAAGTGGCCAAAGACGACGCAGACGCTCTGATTGCAAGTGCAAAAAACGTGATGGAAAATGCGGGCCATCCAGTCGTGAAATTTTCAGTTAAGCTCATTGTAGAAGCAGGCCAAGGTAAAAACTGGGCCGAGGCCCACTGACCTTAAGCTTTTGTGAGCATTGGCCCCATGGAGCGACCACCCAAGATATGCAAATGATAATGAGGCACTTCTTGCAAGCCATCTGCGCCCGAATTGGTAATGGCGCGGTAGCCCGCACTTAGCTCCATAAGATCCACAACCTTGGCCAGACTGCGATTAAAGTCCATGAGCTCTTCCACTGACGCGCGTGCTGCAAAATCATCACACGTCACATAAGTACCCTTGGGAATAAGCAATATATGCACGGGGGCTGCGGGATTAATGTCATGAAATGCCAAACTATGATCGGTTTCCAAAATCGTTTTATTAGGAATTTCACCGCGCAGAATGCAAGCAAAGATATTAGTACTGTCGTAGCTATAATGCATATTATATCCCAAAAATGTCCTTAGCCGCCAGGATACCCGCGGCCACATCCCGAGGAATATCAAAAAAATCAACAAAAGCGAGCATATTTTTTCAAAAATTTCTGCTTTGGAAATTTATAAGCGATTTGCAATTATTCCAATATGACTTTGAAAACCCATACAATTTCAATCCAATCAGCAAAAGTGGTCAGCATGGAGTTCATTATAAATTAGGCGGCTAGAGTAGCCCATGAACCGCAAACAGCTCACGCAAATTAGCCTCGGCGCGCGCGCCGATGTGGCTGATGACTTCTGACGCCGCGATGCAGCCCATTTTGCCTGCAATCTCGTAACCATAACCATTGGTGATGCCCCATAGGAAAGCCCCAGCAAATATATCGCCCGCCCCCGTGGCATCTTTGATCTTGGTTGGAATGGCTGGCAGATGCCAGCGATGTCCTTCGGCGATCACAAAGGCGCCATTGGCACCATCAGTGCAAGCCACAATTGCCGCATCTTTTTCTGCAAAAAGCAAAGCTTCATCGAGCGTTTGGGTTTGGTAAAGTGACACCATCTCGACACGATTAGCAAAAAGAAGATCAACATCAGCTTTGATCATGGTCAAGAATGCAGCACGGTGTCGTTCGACGCAAAAAGAATCAGAAAGCGTAATCGACACCTGCCCCCCCGCGCCTTTGCACGCGGCAATCGCCTTGGCAAAGGCTGCGTGGCTCTCTGGCCCATCAAATCGGTAGCCTTCAAGATAAACCCATTCTGCCTGTGCAATGTCAGCTTCAATGATGTCATCTTTGGTTAAAAACTCTGACCAGCCCAAATAAGTGTTTAACGTACGCTCGCCGTCTGGCGTGACCAGCACAATGCAGCGTCCGGTTTCTTGTGCGCCATTGGCTGGTGCCAAGGTAGTTTTATAAGCCGCGCCTTGCGAGCGCAGATCATGGGCAAAGATCGCGCCCAACTGGTCATCACAGACCTTGCCCACATAGGCGGTTTGGCCGCCTAAATGCGCCACGGTGGCAATCGTATTGGCTGCAGATCCACCCGACACTTCTTTTGCGGCACCGATACGACTGTAGAGGTCAACTGCTCGCGGCATATCGATCAATTGCATTATGCCCTTGGTAATGTTGTTTTGCATCAACATCGCGTCACTTGCGTACGAAAGAATGTCAACCATCGCATTACCGATACCTATTACTTGATATTTTTTCATTCAGTCTTTTCCTCAAACAAGCATAGATCACGGATCGGACAGATGCCGCATTTGGGTTTGCGCGCAATGCAGATATAGCGGCCATGCAAAATCAGCCAGTGATGCGCGTGCCCCTGATAGGCCACGGGAACATGATCTTCAATAGCGCGTTCGACCGCCTCGACCGTGCGACCAGGGCAGATGCCACTGCGATTTCCCAAGCGGAAAATATGCGTATCAACCGCCTGCGCGGGATGGTGAAACCACATGTTCAAGACAACATTGGCGGTCTTGCGCCCAACCCCTGGTAAAGACTGCAGCGCCGCCCGCGATGAAGGGACAGTGCCGCCATAGTCAATCTGCAGAATTTCAGAAAGTTTTATCACATTCTTGGCCTTTTGTCGAAAAAGTCCAATGGTTTTGATGGCCTCGGTCAGGCCCTCAATGCCAAGATCAAGCATCTCTTTGGGGGTAGTGACACGCTCAAACAGGGGCCTTGTGGCCCGATTAACCCCAATATCGGTCGCCTGCGCTGAAAGAGCTACCGCCACCAATAATGTATAGGCATTTAGATGATAAAGCTCACCCTCAGGGTTGGGGTTTATGGTCTCAAACCTTGTGAAAACTTGGCTCATGTGATGATAATCTAACTGCTTTACCATTCTATCCAACTTTTGCCTTGTCAGGCGATTTGGCCCTTGGGAATTAGTTTCCATTATGCATAACATTTGGGTCGCGTGCCGCGCCCCTATTTGCTAGAGTTTCACAATTGCAACAAAAATAGAACCTTAAAATGCCCCAAGCCAGTCAAAACCCGCGAGACCATTACGCCCTGATAGCGCGCGCTCTGACGATCTTAGATAAGGCCAAAGGGGCCCTATCGCTTGAGGGACTGGCCGCCCGGCTCGAGCTAAGCCCCAGCCATTTTCAACGACTGTTTTCGCAATGGGTGGGCGTGTCGTCCAAACACTATCAACAATATTTGACGCTTGATCCAGCACGCAGGCTTTTGGCTGACCGCTTTACTGTGCTGGAGAGCAGCCATATTGCAGGCCTTTCGGGCGGTGGGCGTTTGGATGAGTTGTTTTTAACATGGGAGGCAATTAGCCCAGGCGAATATGCCGCCGCGGGGGCTGGCCTTGTGATCAAATGGGGGCAGATTACCTCGCCCTTTGGGCAGGCCTTGGTCATGACCACTGAGCGAGGCATTTGTGGCCTAGCCTTTTGCGAAGAGGTAGGGTTTGACGTGGCAATGTCAGATATGCGCGCGCGCTGGCCTAAGGCCGATTACCGCGAGAATGCCACGACCCTTACCCCCCTCGTGGCCAAGCTTTTCGACAATAAACCCGCCCAAATGTATATGATCGGTGGGCCGTTTCAAATCAAAGTGTGGGAGGCGCTACTTGCTATCCCACCCGGTCAAGTGAGTAGCTATTCAGAAATTGCCCAGCATATTGGCCACCCCAAGGCCGTGCGAGCGGTTGGCACAGCCGTGGGGCGCAACCCGATCTCTTGGCTCATTCCTTGCCATCGCGCGATACGCAAGTCAGGCGGTTTGGGGGGCTATCACTGGGGCTTGCCGGTTAAACGCGCCATGTTGGCCTATGAGGCGGCGCGGCGCGATCTTGTCGACTAGTGCGCACGCGAAAATGCGTTTTGACCTCATGCCAAACAAGCGTCTGTATTAGCACTGATACATCATCATTTGCATTATTTGAGGTTATATCTGCTGCGTGCACGCCTGGTCCTTTTGGGAGCTTTGATGGCCTTTGGTCTTTCTGCCTGTGTTTCGGTTGATCCAAATACCTATCCAAATGATCCTAACGCGTGCGCGCCAAGGTGCCTTGACTGGCGTCCTACTAGGGCGGGTTTGTTGGCCTGACGTAAAACAAAAATTGAACAAAAATGAATAGTGTTTTAATATGGGCCGTTTTGGGTGCTGTCGTAGGAGGTATAAATTGCAACATGCTTGACAAGCAAGTTGCCTAATTGCGCGCTAAAATGTCCAACCCACGGGTTAGCGCCACTAAGACCAGAACAGCGATGATCATGACCTTGCCGCAAGACATTTTTTGCGATCAATTTAGCCACACTGCAGGGTAATGTGGTATAAAATCTTCATGCAGTTGCTCACCGCCTGCAAAGCTATTCTGACAGCCTGATTGAGATTATCTGACCATACCCATGACACGGGTTATGCCCAATATAACAGAGATCTTTCTACACATCGCACCTTGTCAGTTGCCAATGTTCTACAGAGTACTGGGATTTTTGGGGCACGCATTTTGGTGGCACGATACGGCAAAGATAACCCCTTGACCTCAAATGCGACCTACACAGGATGTGGCTAAAATTGGTGTGTTGAAATTGTGCCCCACCCCAACCGCGAGGCTAAACCTTGTGGCTAACTGTTTATGGCTATATCTTAAATGTGATTGGAGTAGGGATGCCATTTCAAAAAATTCACGCCGAGAGGCGGTTGGAACCTATTGTCAGGCAAATAGAAGATCTAATACTCCGTGGAGTATTGCGGCCAGGCGACCGTTTACCAGCTGAACGTGAGCTTTCTTCTCAATTGGGCGTCTCGCGTCCAATCTTGCGCGCTGCCGTTGCGAATCTTGAGGTGCGCGGTCTTTTGACCAGCCGTCCAGGAGCGGGAGTTTTCGTTGCCGATGTTTTAGGCTCGGCATTCTCTCCGGCCCTAATCGATCTCTTCGCCAGCAATGAAGAGGCAGTGTTTGAC
The DNA here is from genome assembly GCA_041441915.1 of Paracoccaceae bacterium. Classification (GTDB taxonomy): domain Bacteria; phylum Pseudomonadota; class Alphaproteobacteria; order Rhodobacterales; family Rhodobacteraceae; genus UBA10365. The sequence goes on from JASDRS010000001.1 coordinate 12,736, forward strand.
TATATTGCTTTTCGCCGCGACCTTGAAAGCTTGGCTGCCGATCGTGCTGCACGCTATGGCTCTGACACAGACCTTGCCGTTGTCGATGCTATATTTAAGAAAATGGAGCTCGCCAATACCAAGAGTATCTTAGGGCGCGGCGCGGCGGAGTTAGATGCCGAATTCCATATGTCGATCATCGAAGCCAGCCACAATATTGTCATGCTGCATATGATGAGGTCAATGTATCAGATGCTACGCGAAGGTGTGTTTTATAACCGGCAGAGAATGTTTAAAAACCGCACCACGCGCGATACATTGCTTGACCAGCACCGCGATATAAACGAAGCCCTGCAGCGTCGCGACCCCATTGATGCTCGTGCCGCCGTGACCGCACATTTAAATTATGTTGAACAAGATTTGGTGCAACAGCAAAGGACTAAGCGTAGAGAATCTGTTGCCAAAATGCGTTTTGAACAAGAACAGCTTCGCTGAAAGAAAAACCTGGCAGAAGCCAAATTTTTCAAGCGATGTCAAAAGCCTTAGTGAAGTTTAGCGCGCACTTGATTAATCGCATCATCAATTGATGCGGCAGCATCCTTTGCCGTAATTTGCGTTGACAATAGGTCAGCTGCCGCAGACACAGCTACATTCACGGCTGTTTCGCGTACTTCACGCACCGCAGCGGCTTCTGCGGTTGCAATACGTTCTTCAGCAGAAGCCAAACGACGCGCAATTGACAGTTTCAAATCCGCTTTTGCTTGTTTGGCAGCTGTAGTTGCCTCTTCACGGGCCGAACGCACGATACGCTCAGACTGTTCATACATTTCTTTTTGTTTGCGATCATATGATCCTAAGATCGCCTTAGCTTCGTCACGTAAAGCACGCGCTTCTTCTAAATCAGTCTTTATTTGCGCAGCACGCGCATCCAAAAGTCCAACTAATTTGTGCGGCACTTTAAAACGCATCAAAACACCAACGAAAAGCAAGAACGACAACAAAACTATAAAATTGGTGTTCGACAGAGAAAATGACAGCCCCATAGATGCAAAGGCAGGGCTGGCCAAAAGGATAAAGGCTAAAGACAGCTTTTTCATGTTGTTAGCCTCTCATCCGGGCCGCTACAGCGGCTTTGACTGTTTTAGAATCTGCCGATCGGCCCAAAGCCATAACAATTTCATGCGCTGTTGTATTGGCAACTTCGGTCACACTTTTAACCGCACCGTCGCGGATCACAGAAATTTCTTTTTCGGATTGCGTAGATTTAGCAGCAATATCGATATCAGCTTTAACAATAGCCTTGTCCAAATCTGTTTGAATTGCAGCCTTTGCTTCGGCAATAATTTTTGTGGCTTCTAAGCGGGCCACGGCAAGCGCATCATTATAGGCCTGTTCAGCCGAGACAGCTTTTTGCTTGAGCTCTTCAGCAGCAGCGAGATCATTGGTAATCACGTCGTTACGATCTGCCAAAACTGCGCCAATCCTGGGCAGGGCAACGCGTGATAAAACCATATAGATTACTGTCAACGTGACTATCAACCAAAATATTTGATTGGGCCAGGTCGAAAAATCTAACTGTGGCATCCCCACAGCGTGCTCAGACGCTGCACCGTTTGTTTCGCTCGCCATATCTGTTCGCCTTTGATTTTCGAGGTTTACTTAGATTTGACCGGGAGGACTGACCCACCCGGCCGAAACATCAGATCGCAAAATCAGACAGCGAACATCAACAGCAAGGCGATCAGGAACGAGAAAATCCCCAACGCTTCTGCGAAGGCAACTCCTACAAAAAAGTTTGCCAGTTGTCCTGGTGCGGCTGAAGGGTTGCGCAATGCGCCAGCCAAAAAGTTACCAGCAATATGGCCAACGCCAATGCCAGCGCCACCAAGACCTATTGTGGCCAAACCTGCGCCTATATATTTGCCCATCAGGGCCAATGGTACGACTTCAGCTTCCATGAGATAGCTCCTTTAGAATTTCTAGTGCATTTAAGTGGTAAGTATCAGACTAGTGATGCGCTCCGCCAACGGCGTCACGTAGGTAAACACAAGTCAGAATGGTGAAAACGTAGGCCTGAACCACAGCTACAAGCAGTTCGAGCCCGTAGATTGCTGTAACAGCGCCGATAACGACTGGTGAGACAATCGCCATTGAAGCAAAGCCCGCGATCACTTTAATCACAGCGTGGCCTGCCATAAGATTACCCGCCAAACGAATGGAATGGGACACGGGGCGCACGAAATAAGAAATTACTTCAATTACCGCCAAAACAGGCCGCACGGCTAATGGAGCCGAGGATACCCAGAACATTCCCAAAAAGCCGATACCATTTTTGATAAAACCCAAGATAGTTACGCCCAAAAATACCATCAGTGCCAAAACAACAGTAACGGCGACATGACTCGTAGTCGTGAACGACATGGGCAAAAGCCCTATCAGGTTTGAAGTCAAGATAAATACAAATAGCGTCATCACGTAGGGGAAATATTTTACCCCATCATGACCCGCCACATCTTCTACCATTTTATATATAAAGCCGTAAAGTAATTCGGCGATCGATTGGCTGCGCGACGGCACGATGGCGCGCTTTCTGGTGCCCAACACCAACAAGGCAATAATAGCAAAAACAGCAATACCCATCCACAAGGTGACATTCGTCACTGTATACCATTCGATTTCATAGCCACCAAACAAGGGCCTGACCAAAAACTGATCCATCGGGTGGATCGGAAAATTAGCTGCCACTTTCAGCTCCCTCAGGTTGAGCGGGCTTGCCCGCCTTCATCGTTTCATCTTGCTTAGCAGCCATTTCGCGGGCAGTTCCAAGCATGGTTCTCACCCCAGCCGCAAACCCGAGCAGTGCAAAAATTACCAGAAAGACAGGCAAGGTTCCAAACCAAACATCCAAACCATATCCGATCGACAGTCCCAGAAGCATTCCAGAAACAAGTTCGATCACCATCCTCCAAGCAACCTCGCCCTGCGAGAATACTTTACCTGTGTCAGAGCGCGGTTTCACAGCTGTGTCACCTTTGATCTTTGTAATCCGCGCTTCTAGGGCGCGGATCCGTTCAAGATCGGGGTCATTAGCCATTGCAATGCCTCTTTTGCAGATATTGTCTATCTAAGGGCAGTCTGTTGTGAAGTCAAGCGCAGCTTGATGCCATCAAAACAAAATAACTTATTGAAAATAAAAGATAAATTTTAAAATTTTTGCCAAGTAACTTAGGTAAATGCGTGGGCCCATGGTTCAAAGGGTCGAAAGCTCTTATTCAACCATTTGGTTGACGATCATCAAGGCGCCGTGCAAGACAGACGCATGAGCCAGCCTTTAGATTTGATTTTTTCGGCCCTAGCCGATCCGACGCGGCGCACAATTTTAACGATGCTGCTTGAAGACGATATGGCTGTAACCGATCTGGCGGCCCCCTTCGCCATGTCGCTCGCAGCCATTTCAAAACATATCGGCGTTTTGGCGCAAGCGGGCCTTATAAGTCATGAAAAGCGTGGCCGTGTAAAGTGGTGCAAATTAGAGACTGACACCCTACGCGACGCCTCGGTTTGGATGTTTGCCTTTGGCCAGTTCGACGCCTTGCATCTGGACGACTTTGAACGCTTTTTAGAAAAAGAAGATCTGGTTCACAAAGGCGCAAAGGGCTAAAAGTTAACCGAGACGCCCGGCAGCTTAAGGGCAGCGATCAAATCACGCACCTCTTGACGCGCAGCGATGTTTGACAAGTTCATCTGTTTAACACCAGCGTCTTTTAAATCAAGTAGCGTCAGCCCGTTGGTGAATAACTCACGAAAGATCACCCGTTCAGAAAATCCTGCTGACACGCGAAATCCTATGCGGGTCGAAAGCGCCTCAAGTGCCGAACCAACCTTTTTCTTATTGAGCATATATTGCGCCCCTAAACGGTTGCGTACCACGATCCAATCGGTGGGCTTAACGCCTGCAGCGGCGCGCAATTGACGCGCGTTCCAGACCATTTCAGAATAGATCGAGGGACCTAAAATCTTGCCCGTGTCATGATCGGTGCGAGCCAAAAGATCGAAATCAACAAAACTGTCATTAAGGGGCGTGACGAGTGTATCAGCCATTGCATGGGCCAATTGAGACAGTCGCGTGTGCGATCCTGGGCAATCGATCACAATGAAATCATAGGCGCCTTCCATTTGCTCCATAAGCGCAGAAAGGCGGCGGTCGCTGATATTTTCACCCTCGGCCAATGTGGCTGAGTCAATCTCAGGAAGTTCACAGGTTTTGGCAATGGGTAAATCAACGCCACTGCGCAACGAATAGGCCAAGCGATTTTCCAGATATCTACCAAAACTACGCTGGCGCAGATCAAGATCAACCGCGCCCACCCTGAACCCAAGCCGCATTAGAGCCGTGCTCACATGCATACAGGTGGTCGATTTACCCGATCCGCCCTTTTCATTACCAAAAACTATTATATGTGCCACACTTGCCCCTAATCCACCATTTGATAAGGCGCACCTTTTGGGCACGCCTTATCTTGTAACAATCACTCGACTTGGGAAAGCAAAAAGCCTCAGAAACCCAATCCAGCATACTTGTTTTTGAATTTCGAAACACGGCCGCCCGTGTCCATTAGACCTTGGGCACCACCAGTCCAAGCTCGATGCGTAAGGGGGTCAATCTCTAGCGCCATTTGGTCACCAGTGTTCCCCCAAGTCGAGCGCGCTTGAAAAACAGACCCGTCCGTCATTTTTACGTTGATAATGTGATAGTCTGGGTGAATATCTTTTTTCATATCACTTTCCTTACGCGTCAGCGCCATCAAGGGCTTTATAATTTGTATCCTCCGAAATCCGGGCAGATTTGCCACGGCGATCACGCAAATAATACAATTTCGCGCGGCGTACGCGGCCACGGCGCACAACTTCGATCGAATCGACGTTGGTTGAGTAAAGCGGGAATACACGTTCAACGCCTTCGCCGAACGAAATTTTACGAACGGTGAACGTTGCCGAAATCGTGGCCCCACCTTTGCGGCCAATGACTACACCCTCATAGGCCTGCACACGAGAGCGCGTACCCTCAGTCACTTTATAGCCCACACGCACAGTGTCACCCGCCTTGAAGTCTGGAATAATTTTACCAAGGGAAGCGATTTGCTCCACCTCAAGTTGTGCGATTAGGTTCATCGCTAAGTCCTTTCAATTGCTCAGGGTTTTTTCCCAAAGTGATGCAGCCCTATTGCTCTTGGTCTTCTATCGGATCCCCACCTTGCAACGCAAGATAAGCCCGCCAGAGATCAGGCCTACGTTCTTTTGTTAGCCTCTCGGCCATGTCCCGCCGCCAGTCGGCTATATGCGCATGATGACCCGATAGAAGCGTTTCGGGGATCACGCGGTCCTTCCAAACGAGGGGCCGTGTGTATTGTGGAAACTCAAGCAACCCCGACGAAAAGCTTTCTTCATCAGCAGACAAGTGATTCCCAATTACGCGCGGTATAAGGCGCACAGTCGCATCAATCAAGGCTTGTGCTGCAATCTCACCACCAGTTAGGATGAAATCGCCTAAACTGACCTCCTGCAATGCATATTCATCCAAAACCCGTTGGTCTACGCCTTCAAATCGGCCGCATAGTAACGTCAGACCATCAGCATGCGCCCAGTTTTGGGCCATAGCCTGATTGAAGGGCTTTCCACGCGGGGAAAGATATATCACGGGCCATTTTTCCTGATCTTTTGTCGTGCCGACAGCAGCCTCATCTAACGCAGCCCCGACGACATCGGGGCGCAACACCATGCCGGCACCGCCACCTGCGGGTGTGTCATCAAAATTGCGATGCTTACCTTCGCCAAAGAGGCGCAAATCTATGGTTTCCAGTGCCCAGAGACCAGTTTCAAGTGCCTTACCCGTCAGGCTTAAGCCCAATGTTCCGGGGAAAGCGTCAGGAAATAGCGTGATGACCTTAACCAGCCACGCGCCTTTGACGCGCAGGTCAGCCATCAGTTCGCGTGGCCGCGGGTTAGCCGCAATTGAAAGGCGCCCATGCGATCTCAGGCCTGATGAGGTGCTGGCTGGATCATCGGCCTTAACCGTCATGATCATCGGGCTCTTGAGGCAGATCAACGATCATCACGCCGGCTTTTAGATCAACCAACGGCACGGCAGCCTTGGTAAAGGACACCAAAAGACTATCTTTGAGCCCTGATCCAGTAATTTCAACCAAGTCTCCAGCACCGTGGTTATGCACTGCATTAACCTGGCCCAAGACCAGACCTCCTGTGTCTTGCACGCGGAGACTTATCAGGTCAGCATGGTAGAATTCATCATCAGGAAGATTTGGCAAACGGTCGCGTTTGGCAAAAAGTGCAAGCCCCCGCAAGCTATCGGCCTCTTCTTTGGAGGCGATACCAGTAAGGCGCGCGGAAAGCCCGCCCGCAATAGATCCAATCAAATTAATTGAAAAGGTACACGAGCCATCTTCATTGTAAAGCTGACCATAGCTGGCAATGGCTTGAGCCTCAACGCAAAAGGATTTAATGCGCACGTCGCCGCGCACACCGAACGAACCAGCTATAGCGCCAACGCAGATCAGATCAGATTTGTTCATGATCACCCCAAATAAAAGGCAGCCCCCCAAAAGGGAGCTGCTTAGGATTGATTACTTTTCTGCCGTTTCAACTGCAGCTTCA
>JASDRS010000001.1:19486-119417 GCA_041441915.1 Paracoccaceae bacterium
GCTACGGTTTCAACTGCAGCTTCAGCTACGGTTTCAACTGCAGCTTCAGCTACGGTTTCAACTGCAGCTTCAGCTACGGCCGGCTCTACAGCAACAACTGGTGCAGCGGGCTCTACAACAACAACGGGTGCAGCGTCACGAGTCGCTTTTTTTGCTGTCAAGTCAGCCATACGTTTTCCAGGAACCGCAGCTTTCGGATTATTACGAACGGTTTTAGGCAAAGCGCCTGCAGCTTCCAAGAAGCGTGCAACGCGGTCTGTAGGCTGAGCGCCCTGGCTCAACCAATATGTTACACGGTCCATATCCATTTTGACGCGATCTTCGCTACCTTTGGCCAACAGTGGGTTATATGTACCCAATTTCTCCAAAAACCGCCCATCACGTGGCATACGACTGTCTGATGCCACGATCGAATAGAAGGGGCGCTTTTTGCTGCCGCCACGGGCCAAACGGATTTTCATAGACATGGTATTCTCCTAGGTTTGTTTACCGCATATGCGGTTACTTTTGTAAAATTTCGTGATGCCTGATCACCTCACTTATGATGAAATTCAGGAATTTCTTGGCAAATTCGGGGTCAAGGTCGGCATCGGCGGCCAAACGTGACAGTCGTTCGATTTGGAGCGCTTCGCGCTCAGGGTCAGAGGGTGACAATTCATGCGCGGCTTTCAACTGGCCCACGGCTTGAGTTTGCTTGAACCTTTCGGCCAAAGTATAAACCAAAATTGCATCCAAACGATCGATCGACGCGCGATGAGATTTCAGCAGTTCTGCGGCAACAAAGCTTGCGTGCGTCATTTCTTTTTCCCAAAACCAAAGCCCGAGAGGCCCGTAGGCAGATTAAAGCCGCCACCAAGTCCTGGCAGACCACCTGCGTCACGAACGCCTGAGCCCCCAAAAGACTGACCTTGCAGCTGTTTTGCAGCCTCAGCCATGGCTTTTGGGTCAATTCCAGCAGGCGCAGGCGCCGAGCCGCCGCCCATCATCTGTTTCATCGCAGCTTTCATCATGCCGCCCTTGCCCATCTTTTTCATCGTATCAGCCATTTGCCGGTGCTGTTTTAAAAGGCGGTTCAGCTCCGACACTTCAAGCCCAGCGCCCGTGGCCACGCGTTTCTTGCGGGAAGCCGCCATCAGATCCGGATTGGCACGTTCTTTTTTCGTCATCGAGTTTATCAACGCAATCTGACGGCGGAGCATCTTGTCATCAACACCCGAAGCTTCGGCCGCCTTTTGCATTTTTCCCATGCCAGGCAACATGCCCATCATGCCTTGCATGCCACCCATAGTGAGCATTTGATTCAACTGCATTTTCAGGTCGTTCATGTTGAACAAACCCTTTTGCAAACGCTTCATCATGCGTTCAGCTTGATCCGCCTCGAAGGTTTCTTGTGCTTTTTCAACCAAGGCAACAATGTCGCCCATACCCAAAATACGACCAGCAACGCGTTCGGGTTCAAACGTTTCCAGCGCATCAAGCTTTTCGCCCATGCCAACAAAGCGAATGGGCTTACCTGTGACCGCGCGCATGGAAAGGGCCGCACCCCCTCGGCCGTCGCCATCCATCCGTGTGAGCACAACACCCGTAATACCTATTTTGCTATCAAATTCTGACGCCACATTCACTGCATCTTGGCCAGTCAGGCCATCCACCACCAAAAGCGTTTCGCGCGGTTTGGCAATATTGCGCACAGCTTGCACTTCAGCCATCAGTTCAGCGTCAATATGGTTGCGCCCAGCAGTGTCGAGCATAACTACATCATAGCCGCCCATAGCCGCTTGAGTTTTGGCGCGTTTGGCGATTTGGATGGCACTTTCGCCTTTGACGATGGGCAAGGTATCAACGCTAATTTGGCGGCCGAGTATCGCCAACTGCTCCATCGCGGCAGGGCGGTTGGTATCAAGCGACGCCATCAAAATCCGTTTACTTTGCTTTTCCGTAAGCCGTTTGGCTAATTTTCCCGTGGTTGTGGTTTTACCCGAACCTTGCAAACCCACCATCAAAATGGTGGTAGGCGGATTGTCGATTTTCAGCGCTTCGATCGGACCATCGCCTGCCAAAACCTGCACCAATTGGTCATGCACAATTTTGACAACTTGCTGACCTGGGGTCACCGATTTGGTCACGGACTGGCCGGTTGCCGCCTCTTGCACGCGGACAACAAAATCGTGCGCCACATCTAAGGAAACATCGGCCTCAAGCAAAGCCACACGCACTTCGCGCAAAGCGGTTGCCACATCGGCATCAGAAAGGGCACCCTGTTTAGTCAGGCGATCAAACACACCACCAAGGCGTTGCGACAGGTTTTCAAACACGACAAGCCCCTTTCAGAACACGACCCAAGCCCAAAGAATGCAAGGCGACACCCGTGGGCGCAACGCGCTGACGGATGGCGATCCCCGCAAATGCAACGGGACCAGAAGAACATACTTCCAGAATTCTTTCGATCTAGGCCTTTATGCACCGAGAGTCAAGACTGCCCACTCCTACACAAAAGTTCTCGACCCTGCCACTAACAGGATTAGCTAATGCTTGAGTAGGACATAAACAGACAATTAGACCTTTGGACAAGCTCAGTTCTGGCCTTTATAGAATGGCAAGGGCGCCGTTTTGTGAAATCTTAGCGTGCCTGGCACCAGGATCAAGTCGCCATATTGACGTGCTCACGTCTTATTATTGGCACCAAGCTTATTTGGCCTCAAGGCCGTCCGGCGTAATCTGGAAACCATTAATGATAGCATCTAATGAATTTTAGGAAATGGTGCACCCGGAGCGATTCGAACGCCCGGCCCTCAGATTCGTAGTCTGATGCTCTATCCAGCTGAGCTACGGGTGCATTGGGGGGCGATGTAACGGGATAGGCGTCAATTAGCAAGTGCCAAAACGCCAAGTCCAACAATGATTATGGACCGGTAGCCCCTTGGCGCGCTTTTGGCAGGCGTACAAGAAAGCTGGTGCCTGTTTCATCTGACCCCCGCAGCTCTAACGCTCCGCCATGGCCGCGCAACAATTCAGCGGCAATGGCCAATCCTAGCCCCATACCGCCTTGACGTACGCCACCTTGAAAAGCCTGAAACAGATTATCGCGGGCTCTTTGTGGCAAGCCTGGCCCCGTGTCTGTGATCATGACCGTCCATTCTTTTTTGCTTTCTTGAGCCGAAAAGACAACTTCTCGCGTGCCTAGGCTTGCTCGAAGGGCTTGCACGGCATTACGCAGCAGATTGGAAAGTACGCGGTGCAATTGATCAAGATCCGCGCTTATTATCAAATCAGGGCCGACGTCATTCACCACTGTTATGCCACTTTGATCCAACATCGCCTCGGACGCCACGACGTCACTGATCAGTGCGCGTAGGGCCACAGGTTGCATTAGCGCTGCGCGTTCTTGCGCGCGGCCAAAGGTTAAAGTCGCCTCACAAAGAGCAACGGCCCGCCCAATCGATGCCACAAGTTTAGGGGCCACCCCCACAACATTGGGGTTTAGACTGCCTTTTATGCGGTCTGTGAACAACTGGGCCGAAGTTAGAGTATTGCGCAGATCATGACTGATTTTTGCCACCGCAATGCCTAATTGGGCCAAGTGCTCTTGTTGGCGCAAAGCCCCCGTGACTTCGGTTTGCATGGCTTGCATCGCAGTTTCGGCTTCGAAAAATTCTTGTAAATCTGCATTGGGTATAATGGTGTTTCGGGCGTCTTCAGGGGCGTGGGCATAGGCTTGCATATGGCGGACCACTCGGCGAATGGGAGACACAATCAAGCGGCGCACTGCACCAAACAACAGGCCCGCCGTCACCACTGAGATTAGCGCAGAGAGCGCCAAAATGCGTGCCCCATATTCAATCAATGCATCGCGCAAAGGTGCCGTCGGCAGTGTAATTTCGATTAAAATGCCAGCATCATGCACAGGCGTGCCAATCACCCGCACGATATTCTGGGTGTGAGTTAAAACCGCTATCACCGCATCTTTGATCAAAACAAGCTGGGTTGCATCGCGCAAATCATAGGTGGCCGAAATCGGCTCAAGGATGGGGGACGAAAGCACAAGCTGCCGCATGTCGTCACGCCGCAGCACCACATTATAGACGCCCGCATTCGCCAAAAGCTCAGCCTCAAGCGTGGGTTCAATCATGCCTTCTTTATTCAATAGCGCAAGCGAAGCAATCTGAGCCTTTTCAAGCCGCAGCATCAAATAGCTTTCGCGAAACCGCGCGACTGATGGCACCAGGATCAAAACCTCAGCAATCATAACAAAACCTATGACCAACAGTAAAAGCCGGCCGGACAATGTTTGAAAGAAGGCTCCCCGATTGCGCATTAAAGTTCCTTAAAGGCCCTTTCCAAAATCTAGACTGGCAAAGTGACCATTTTTGATGGTTCTTTACAGATAGCGCTGAACAAACAATACCCAATACCTGATCCAGGCATTACCAAAGAGTTTTGGCGAAAAATAGGTGCCGACGGCACGTTTTGATATTTCTGACAACGTCGGATAGGGAAACACTGCTCTCGCAAGAGCCGAAAGCTTGACACCTTCGGCCAAAACCAGCGCCCAAATGCTGATCAATTCGCCCGCATTAGGACCAGTGATGCCCACACCGATCGCGCGGCCTTTATGGACAATTAACTTGATCAGACCTTGATCTTGTTTACCTTGAGTTTGAGCGCGGTCTGACAGAGCCAGGCTTTGGCTGATCACTGTGATCTTGTCGTGGTATAGTAGGCGGGCTTGGGCTTCGGTCAAGCCCACTTGTGCCAGTTCGGGGTCACTATAGGTTACGCGCGGAATATGCTGCGTTTTTTGGCCCGCCCGCAAACCAAAGAGCAAGCTACGCACCAAGACGCCTGCATGATAGCCTGCTACATGGGTAAATCGCAGCCCGTCTTGCAGCGCATCACCCATGGCATAGATGCGCTTGTTGGTGGTGCGCAGATCTGGCCCCGCGATAATACCATTTTTGCCAATCTTGACATCTGCAAGGTGCAAATTAAGCCCATCCACCTGCGCCACACGGCCTGCCGCAATCAAAACATGCGACCCTTTTATGGATACGCCCCCGGCAATGTCTAAGCGGATTTCTCCGTGAGCTTGCTCAATACTTTGGATCTTTTGCTCGGTGTAAAGTTCGACGCCCTCGCTCAATAAGGCGTTTTTTACATATGCGCTTAGCTCAGGATCATCGCGGCTCAAAAGCGGATCCGCATCAATCAGGCTCACACGCACACCCAAGCGCCGATGCGCTTGGGCCATTTCTACGCCAACAGACCCTGCCCCAATTATTATTAAATGATCTGGCAAAATGGTGGGATTAAACACAGTCTCATTGGTCAAAAAGGGAATAGTGCTGATCCCCGAAATAGGCGGCACAAACGCTCTAGCACCAGTAGCAATCACAAAGCGACGTGCGCTTATATTGTAAGGACCAGCTTCCAGCATTTTGGGCGAGACAAAGCGCCCCCAAGCACGAATGACAGTGACACCAAGAGCTTCAAACCGTTCTTGACTGTCATGTGGTGCAATTTTAGCGATCACTTCTGCAACATAGGCTTTAGCACGCGCCAGATCGACCTGCGGCCCATTGGGCACAACGACACCCATATTAGGATTTCCACGCGCTAGATGTGCTGCTTTCGCCGCGGCCAACAGCGCTTTTGACGGCACACACCCTGCATTAAGGCAATCACCACCCATCTTTCCCGATTCGACCAAGATCACTTTCACACCCAACTGCGCGGCACCCGCTGCCAAAGACAGCCCCCCAGGCCCCGCACCAATGATGCAAAGGTCTGCTTTTAATCGATGCATTATTGAGTCCTTTTTTTTTGAAAAAACGACATCACAATCGGCAGCGCCGCCAAACTTGCCAAACCCAAAATAGGCATCAAAATATGTGGCGCAAATATAACTGAGAGATCAGGCCTATGTCCTGCAGCAAAGATCTGCGACAGGCCCGCCCCAATCGAGGTATAGACTACCGCACCTGGCAAGATCCCTAAGGCTGTCGAAATAGCAAAGCGGTGAAATTTCACGCCCACTATTGCAAGAATTAAATTGGTCAAAAAGAAGGGAACCGCTGGCACAAGGCGCACCATAAAAAGAACCGACCATTCATGTGTCAAAAGCTCGGCTTGCAACCGCGCAATCTGACCATCACCACTCGAAATCTTGTTTTTCAAACGCTCACCGAACCCAGTTCGCACCGCAAAAAAAAGCGCTATCGCTCCTAAGCTTGCCGCAATGACATTCAAAAAAGTGCCCAGATATAAGCCAAACAGAAGTCCGCCAGTTAAACTCGCCACCATGGCACCAGGAAAACTTAAGGCCACAATAAGACTATAGGCCAACACAAATAGGCAAATCGACAAAGTATAATGCGCCGCCTTAAAACCAATGAGACTTTGGTGGTGCCGTGCAAGCGAGTCTAAGCTGATCAAATCCCATAAATTATAAAACCCAAGCACAAAAATAATCCCAAGCCCACTAAAAAGCATTAAACGTACGGCCCTGCACGCTGTTTTTGCAGCCTTTGGCGATGCGGTTGCTTTGTAAGACGTCATCCTGTCTCCAGTCGTTACATCTTCATTTGGTGTGCAAGAAAATACGGCCGTTGCATAGCATTTTTTGCCGCCATTACGCTCCAGTGATGCTTTGGAGGCAGGCAAACATTCAATCAAATCGCTCACTCCACCCCAGTTTTGGGTGTATTAGCCAACGGAACCGCCAATAATTTTTCTGATAAGGTCAATGAATCCGCATAAAGAAATAGAAAATTTCTCAAAATAACCTCAGATGGAATTGACTTAGATAAATTCTGCACTTAAAGGACAACTCTTGATAAAAGCTGTCTTGGAGACTCCAAGGCTCAGACTGTGATGGAGATCGCGATGAAGCGTACCTTTCAACCTTCGAACCTTGTGCGCTCACGCCGCCACGGATTTCGGGCGCGTATGGCGACTAAAAGTGGTCGTGCAATCCTTACAGCACGTCGTGCTAAGGGCCGCAAAAAACTTTCTGCTTAATTTGACTGGCCTTTGGGTCTGAAAATAGGGCTATGTTATGAGACCGTCGATGGATCACGGAACGCAGGCCAAAGGCCAAGTTGCCGTAACTCCTCCAGCAGTCTTTAATTGTGAGCTGGTAAAAATTTCAAAAATGGCAGAGCGCAGGGATTTTTTACGTGCAGCCAGCGCCAAACGCCAAGCCACTGCTGGTTTTTTGTTGCAAGCACGCCACCGCAATGATGGGGATGTGGCGTTAAAAGTGGGTTTTACCTGTTCTAAGAAAATTGGTAATGCCGCGACACGTAACCGCGCAAAGCGCCGCTTGCGCGAAGTTGCCCGCGCCATACTGCCCCAACTGGGACACGAAGGCTGGGACTATGTTCTGGTTGGGCGCCCTCAGGTCACAGTGGCGCGCCCATTTTCTGACCTTTGCACAGATCTAACCCGCGCCTTAGCGCTACTTCATACTCCTAGCGCCCCATGACACCTTTGGCTCGCGTACTTGCGCTACCGATTAGGGCCTATCGGTTGATTTTATCACCTTGGCTTGGTAATGGCTGCCGTTTTCAGCCCACATGTAGCGCCTATGCCTTGACAGCGCTTGAAATACACGGCGGCTTTAAAGGTGGTTATCTGACAGCATGGCGCATTTTGCGCTGCAATCCTTGGGGTGGGCAAGGTTGTGATCCCGTACCCGGCACAGATTGTGATCATAACCACACCCCTCCCTAACGGGGCAGAGCCTGTATAGGCAAGGCAGGCCAAAGCCGTTAGAATCAAATAAACGCTCCAGCCATTGCGAGACCCGATGCTTGATAACGCCGAAGATATCTACCCGCTCTTCTATGGTGCACCTCGCACGACCGAATTTAAAAAGCTGCGCAAACGTCTTGTACGCAAAATATGCAACGCGATCTAAACCTATGGCATGATCACGCCCAGAACACGCTGGTTTGCATGCCTTTCGGGCTGCAAAGGCAGCTAGACTATGCTGGAAATTTTGCATGAATTGAAATAGCACGGCTGACTACCTGTTGTAGCTTTAGGTCTGCAATCTTGAATAAGGCCAACCCAAATTCCTCGCCACAGTTTTGCCCAACTTTTTACAAAAGATGGGTGTGATGCATTGTACTGAATATCTAAATACCTACGTCTATCGTTACGGAAAAACTGCCCGCAGGCCATACGACGTGTGCGCTATGCTCGCGATTGTGGCGGGGCAGTTTATACCGTACTGCTCGCAAAGAAGGCTGCAGCGCCGTCGTGCTTGGACATCAGCACGATGACATTTTAGAGACTTTTTTACGAACCTATTTAATGGCGGCCAACTGGCTGCGATGCAACCAAAGTTATTTAATGAAGATGGTGTTTTGCTCGTTTACCGGCCGTTGGTATTTGTGGTTGAGGAAAATTATTAAAAATTCGTGGCGAGCATGCAGTATCCAATCACACCATATGACCTGTGCGTCTTACAATACGACTTGCAGTATCAACAGGTTAAGGCCATCCTGGACAAAGGAGAGACCTAGTCCCCAGGCTGGTGGCAAGTGATGTTTCGCGCCTTGATGAATGCAGAGCCACCACATTTACTTGATAAAAATTTATTTGATTTTGAACAGCTTTCTTTGGCATCGCAGGCAGGTGTTCCAAACAAATAGTTTTAAAATCTGTCAATGTTAAAAAAATCGCTTGGATTAGGGACCTATGGTGTGCCCGTTAAAACCCGATCACAAAAACTTAGAATTAATTCGTGGCTTTATTAAAAATACAACTCATGGTGAAACACAAAAAAAATCGTGGTGGACCTGATCCATTTGGCCAAACCTGTAGGGCTCGAGGCCTAGGCTGGAGAGGTCGAAACGGCCGATGCAAAGACCGCAATTAGCAAAATGGGCTCCTTTCATCTACAGGGTCTTCATTTCATCTACAGGGCCTTCATTTGTTGCACCCCATGTCCCTTGAAAATATCTTTAAATTTTTACATGATTTTCAACCGCCCCACCAGTTGGGTGTGGTCGCCAACGGATAGATGTTAGCGTTTAAATTACGGCAAATTTCCGCCAATCAAGAGTTTCACCCAAAACAATTACGCGGCCAGGCCTTCAAAGAAGGAAAAGCCCTTGACCTTTGCCGCCCCATTCTGTTGAACCAGCGCTGAAGATGCATTGAAGGGCACGACTGATATGGACGACCAGAACAAGAACCTTTTGCTGGCAACCGGACTTAGTTTTCTGGTTATCGTGGGGTGGTTTTTGCTATTTCCACCAGAGCCCACAAGACCCGTGCTTGAAGCACCCGTTCAAACACTGCAAGCTCAAGCCCCTGTTGCGGCCACCGCGTCTACTTTAGCGCCGGTACTTACCGTGGCCACTTCAGCGCGGATAGCTATTGAAACTCCTGAACTTCAAGGCACGGTTTCGACACTTGGTGGCCGCATAGACGACCTGTCGCTACGAAATTATAATGTGTCACTCGATGATGGTTCTGATATTGTTCAGCTCTTTCGTCCCGTTGGCCAAGAGAGTGCTTTCTATACTTTTTTCGGTTGGGCCCCTGCTGGTGCATGGGCAGCTTCAGATCTGCCTAACGCCGATACAGAATGGGCGATTAAATATGGAAGAGTGCTGACGCCGCAATCTCCAATCACGCTGAATTGGGACAACGGCAAAGGCCTCACTTTTGAGCGTGAGATTTCGGTTGACGAAAAGTTTATGTTTTTTGTCACAGATCGTGTGGTTAACAATACATCTGCACCTGTGTCCTTGGCACATTACGGGATCATCGCCCGGCAC
The DNA here is from genome assembly GCA_041441915.1 of Paracoccaceae bacterium. Taxonomy (GTDB): domain Bacteria; phylum Pseudomonadota; class Alphaproteobacteria; order Rhodobacterales; family Rhodobacteraceae; genus UBA10365. The sequence continues at coordinate 29,278 of JASDRS010000001.1, forward strand.
GGCATGCCAGAAGGATTACAGAACTTCTTTATCTTGCACGAAGGAGCCGTTGGCCGCGCTGATGGCGTATTGACCGAAACAGACTATAAAGACATAACCAAACTTACCATCGACGCGCGCGAAGGTTTCCCAGCTGAAACAACCCTAGCCCAAACAGACGGCTGGATTGGCTTTACAGACCACTATTGGATGGCCACATTAATACCAAACCAAGGTACGCCTTTTACCTCGGTCGTCAAATATGTTCCGAGTGCCGATATCTACCAAGCCGAAACGCGCCAGCCTTTGCTGACAGTAGCCCCAGGCAGGATTGGCGAAAGTTCTGCGCGGCTTTTTGCAGGTGCAAAAGAATGGGAAGCCATCCGCAATTACGAAAAAAGTGGCGTTTCAGGGTTTTTAAAAAGTATCGATTGGGGCTGGTTTGAATTCTTAACAAAACCAATTTTCTTCGTTTTGCATTGGCTTAACGCGCTCATTGGCAACATGGGTCTGGCGATCATCGCACTTACCATCGTACTTAAAGCGCTAGTTTTACCTTTGGCGTATAAATCCTACGTGTCGATGGCGCGGATGAAAGAATTACAGCCCGAGGTCGAAGCTTTAAAAGCGCGCTCTGGTGAAGATAAGCAAAAAATGCAGCGAGAAATGATGGCCCTTTATAAAGAGAAAAAGGTTAACCCCGCTGCAGGCTGCCTCCCAGTCCTGATCCAAATACCGATCTTCTTTTCGCTTTATAAGGTTATTTTTGTCACTTTAGAATTACGCCACAAGCCTTTCTTTGGCTGGATTAAAGATCTTTCAGCGCCTGATAGTTCCACCATTTATAACCTTTTTGGGATTTTTCCATGGGGGGGAGCCGAAGCTGGCACAATGATGGCCACAATTTTCATTGGCATATTGCCAATCTTACTGGGCATTTCGATGTGGTTGCAGCAAAAACTCAACCCAGCACCCGCTGATCCAACCCAAGCCATGATCTTTGCTTGGATGCCATGGGTATTCATGTTCATGCTTGGCAGCTTTGCCAGTGGCTTGGTTATCTACTGGATCACCAACAACACCATCACCTTTATGCAGCAATATGCCATCATGCGCGGCCACGGGCACAAGCCAGCAATTTTTGACAATATCAAAAAAAGCTTTCGCAAAAAGCCTTTGGCCGAAGTTGGCGCAAAAAAGCCTGCAAACCAAAGCCGCGCACCAAAGAAAAAATAAGCCCCCACGCTGCCTAGATTGAACCCAAATGCGGCGCGGAATTTCAGACTGGTACAAATATGAAATTGCCATTTCCACTTGCTGCTGAACAAGAATTCACCGTGCGTGAAGCAGGACGGCTACTTTTTGCAGGCCCTGTCGATTTCGTCAAAGGCGTGGTCGCCATGTCAGGCCTGCCCCCCGCTGATCGCGTGGAGTTTTGCTTTGCGGGCCGCTCCAATGTTGGTAAATCCAGCTTAATCAATGCACTCACGGGGCGAAAATCATTGGCCCGCGCCTCGAACACGCCTGGGCGGACGCAAGAGATTAACTATTTTGCCTTGGGCACTGCGCGCTATATGGTCGATCTTCCGGGCTATGGCTACGCAGAAGCTCCGTTGGCAATCGTGGAAAAATGGCAAAGGCTGCTGAGATCCTATCTAGCAGGGCGTCAAACCCTGCGCCGTGCCTTTGTGTTGATTGACACGCGCCATGGAGTGAAAGCGGTTGATGATGAAATAATGACCCTTCTTGACCAGTCTGCTGTGAACTTCCAAGTAGTCATGACCAAGGCCGACAAGGTCAGCTTTGCCGTCCAAGAGACCAACATAGACCAAGTGCGCGGCGCCTTAACCAAACATCCCGCAGCCTATCCAGAATTGGTTGTGACCAGTTCTGAAAAAGGTGACGGGATCGAAAATCTGCGCTCGATCATTGTAGGCTTGCAGTAGACTAGACATGCTGTGCGCCGTTAACCTCGATCTCAGAGCCAGAAATATAGCTTGCCTGCTCAGAGCATAAAAACCAAATAGCATCGGCCACTTCATTGGGTTGCCCCAAACGCCTAAGCGGCAGCTTTTCAACAATTTTGTCTGTGCCAGGCGACAATATTTGCGTTTCCACCTCGCCTGGCGCTATAGCATTTACCCGCACACCCAATGGACCAAAGTCATGCGCCATCTCGCGCGTCAAAGCGGCAAGTGCGGCTTTTGACGTCGCATAAGCAGCGCCCCCAAATGGATGTACCCTGACCCCTGCTATGGACGTTACATTCACAACTGCCCCCTTAGTGGCAGCTAATTCATCCTTCAAACCCCGCGCCAAAATGACGGAGGCAAAGAAGTTCACATGAAACACTTGCCCCCAAGTCCGCAAATCAGTGTCAAGAGTACTTAAACGACTGCCGCCTTCACCTTTAGGCGAAATTCCAGCGTTATTGACTAGGGCATGCAACCTACCATTGATTTTTGCCTTGATGGTGTCAATCGCGGCGATGGTTCTATTGGGGTCGGCCAAGTCGACCTGAATGTGATTTGCCTCGCCCCCTGGCCAAGGGCAGCGCGCATCAAACGGATGCCGCGAGCATGTCAAAACCCGCCAACCTTCTGCCGAAAAACGTTTGACCGTGGCATGTCCTATTCCGCGACTGGCCCCCGTTAACAGCAACGTCTTTTGTTCGCTCATTTTCATCCCCATGGTAATGCTCCCAACGATGGGTCTCAACCATCGGGCTGAACCTAGACGAGCAGCACAAAATAGCAAGCCATTGCCAAAGATCTTGGCAGCAGCCCTCAAAAGCGGTAACAGGGCTTAATATTAGGTCATTCAATGAAACGACAGACAGCACATATGACAGATTCGGTTGCCACCGTAAAAACATTGTCCATCGCTTTGCCCTATTTGCAGCGCTACGCGGGGGCCGTGGTTGTGGTTAAATTTGGGGGCAACGCAATGGGCGATGATGCCGCCATGGCTGAATTCGCGCGCGACATCGTGCTGATGCGACAAGTGGGAGTGAACCCCGTGATCGTGCATGGCGGTGGACCAATGATTAATGAAATGCTTGCTAAACTTGGCATAAAAAGCCGCTTTATCCGCGGCAAACGCGTGACCGATAAAGCCACAGTTGAAGTGGTGGAAATGATTCTTTCAGGCCTGATCAATAAACGCATTGTGCAAGCTATCAATGATCAAGGCGGGCGAGCTGTTGGGATTTCGGGCAAAGATGACAATCTTATGGTTTGCGTGCCCGATGATCCAGAATTGGGCTTTGTGGGTCGCCCAGTTGAGATGAATGTCCAAATTCTTCGCGATCTTTATAATGCGGGTATGATCCCGGTTGTAGCGCCCGTGGCTGCGGGCATGGAAGCCAACGAGACCTTCAACGTCAACGGCGACACGGCAGCGGGTGCTATTGCGGGGGCGCTTAAAGCCGATCGTCTGCTTTTGTTAACCGATGTGCCAGGGGTTAAAGATCAGTCAGGCGAAGTGGTTACCCAACTAAACCCCAATCAAGTACGCGACCTGACAACCCAGGGCGTGATTTCGGGCGGCATGATACCTAAAACCGAAACTGCGCTAGAGGCGCTGGAACAAGGTGTGCGCGCTGTGGTCATCTTGGATGGCCGAATTTCCAACGCCTGTTTGATGGAACTGTTCACCGACCATGGTGCGGGATCACTAATCCGATCAACCGACCCGAGAGTTAAGCCTCGCACCGCCCCCTCGAATCGCTAGGGCATGGCACAGGAAACAATCTTGCGATTAAGCATTTTTTTGGTACTTTTTACAGCTCTGGCGGTTCTGGAACTGATTATTCCCAAAAGATCCGAGCGGCCAATGCGCTGGCACCGGTGGGCAACCAACCTGTCTTTAGTCTTTATTGATCAACTGGCGATACGGCTTTGGGCCATTTTGATTCCACTTTTGGCCATTGGTGCAGCGGTTGATGCCACCAATATGGGCTGGGGCCTTTTCAATCTTTTGGCACTGCCCCACTGGCTAGAAGCTTTTTTGGCAATTTTAGCTTTAGACTTCGCAATTTGGACCCAGCATTTGGTTAGCCATAAAGTGCCGTTATTGTGGCGCTTTCACAAAGTACACCATGCCGACAAAGATATGGATGTTACCACAGCTTTGCGATTCCATCCGTTTGAAATTGCTGCTTCGATGGTGCTTAAGATCGGGGTTATCTATCTAATTGGGCCAGCGGCTTGGACGGTGTTAGTTTTTGAAATTTTACTCAGTGCAACGGCCATGTTTACACATGCCAATATTGCGCTTGCGCCATGGCTCGACCAAAACTTGCGCAAAGTGATCGTGACGCCAGATATGCACCGCATCCACCACGCGCCCGAGCGATCTGATCATGACAGTAATTACGGCTTTTTTCTTGCTGTTTGGGACAGGGTATTTGCCACCTATCGCGTCAAGACCTCCAGCCTGAATGCGTTAGAGGTCGGCTTGATCTGGCCCAAGGAAAAGGCGGCGAAGCTAACTTTTGCCCTTTTTCTACCATTCTTTAGACAAAAATGATCAAAGTTGGGCTCGATCAGGTACACGCACTTGCCAAAGCCGAAGGGCTGGACGTGCTGGGCGGGTCTGAACCGGCAGACGATAACTTCGCCCATTTACCCTTAGATACCCATTACCTTATGCTACTTGGCCCTGCACGGACAGGTTTTTGGCCACATTTCATGCAAACTCCCGAATGGCAAGCTGGCTTTCCCGATCCGATGGACCTGTGGTCGGCCCGCGTGATTAGCGCTATGGCCATGGATCTGGGCGGACGGGCCCTTTTCCCCTTTGGCGGTTCGCCGTACTTACCTTTTTACACATGAGCGCTTCGCTCGGGACGTGCTTGGGAAAGTCCCGTGAAGCTTTTAGTGCATGATCAAGCCAGCCTTTTGGTATCATATCGCGGCGCAATTGCTTTACCCTATAGGCTTGATTTGCCCCGTGGCGGCCCAACACCGTGCGTCAGCTGCACAAAGCAGCCTTGCAAGACCGCCTGCCCCGCTGGCGCCCTTTCTTTCAAGCGGCTATGATGTTGAGGGGTGTAAGGCCTATTTGAACACGTCTGAGGGCCAATCTTGCCTATCGAACGGCTGTGCTGTGCGTGGCGCTTGCCCTGTGACACATGCCTATGCAAGAATGACAGGACATTCAGCTTATCACATGGGGATTTTCAACCGATGACCAAGCGACTGATCCTAACCCGCCACGCGAAATCTAGCTGGGATGATCCAAATACTTTGGATCATGGCCGCCCCTTAAACGCGCGCGGCAAAGCCGCAGCGGCAGACCTAGGATCTTGGCTTTTTTCGCGCGACTATACCCCATCTGAAGTCTTATGCTCAGACGCCGTCCGCACAAGTGAGACATGGTCATGCATCATGCCCTCTTTGCCCCCAACAGCGCTTTTAAACATTAAACCTGCGCTTTATAACGCCGGGCCAGACGTGGTTTTGGCCGTGTTGCGCCGCGCAAGTGCAAATGTGGTGATGATTATTGGACATAATCCTGGAATGGCCGAGTTTGCCAGCCGCATAGTCCTAAACGCGCCGTTGAACCACGCCTTTAGCAACTACCCAACTGGTGCAACTTTGGTGTGCGACTTTAACGTCGATGCCTGGTCAGACATTTCATATGGCATGGGAAATTACTTAGATTTTATAGTGCCTCGCGAAATCGAACTTTGATTATTTCTCGCAGAACTCACCTTGGTTAATGGCCCAAAATCTGACTTAAGAACATTTTTGTTCTATCAGATTGCGGATTATTGAAGAATTCCAAAGGTTCATTTTCTTCAATTATTTGGCCCTCATCCATAAAAACTACACGGTTTGCGACAGCTTGAGCGAAGCCCATTTCATGGGTGACGCATATCATGGTCATGCCCTCTTCAGCCAAAGCTATCATAGTGTCGAGCACCTCTTTAATCATTTCAGGATCGAGAGAACTGGTGGGTTCGTCAAACAACATGATGCGCGGCTTCATGCAAAGGCTCCGAGCGATAGCAACGCGCTGTTGCTGGCCGCCAGACAACTGACCTGGGTATTTAAGCGCTTGCTCGGGAATTTTAACCTTTTCAAGAAAATGCATCGCCACTTCTTCAGCCTCTTTTTTAGGCGTTTTACGGACCCAGATAGGCGCCAGAGTACAGTTTTCCAAAATCGTCAAATGTGGAAATAAGTTGAAATGTTGAAATACCATGCCAACTTCAGATCGCACCTTGTCAATGTTTTTTAGGTCTGATGTTAGTTCAGTTCCATCAACAACAATTCTGCCCTGCTGATGCTCTTCCAAGCGATTAATACAGCGAATGAGAGTGGATTTACCTGAACCCGAAGGTCCACAAATCACAATGCGTTCACCCTGCAGCACATTCATATTTATATCGCGCAGCACGTGGAATTTTCCAAACCATTTATTCATTCCAGAAATTTCAATTGCTATTTTATCTTCAACAAGGTTTTGAGACCGTTTGATATTACTTTTGGTAATTGGACCAGGCATGAATATGCTCCTCAGCGATTATCTGTATTTAGTTTATGTTCAAGATAAATGGAATAGCGCGACATGCTAAAGCAGAAAACGAAGAAGCAGAGGGCAATAAATCCATAAAGTTCCCAAACAACACCATTCCAGTCACTGTGCGCACGTATTGCACCGGCAAAACCGATGGGATCCAAAATTCCAATAAACACCACGAGTGTAGTATCCTTGAACGTAGCAATGTAAGTATTAATTATTCCTGGAATAGATATTCTTAGGGCTTGCGGCATAATTATTAGTCTCTGGGATTGCCAGTAATCAAGGCCTAACGCATTTGCTGCCTCCTGCTGCCCGCGATCTATTGCTGCCAAGCCACCTCTTATAATTTCAGCCATATAAGCTGTTGAAAATATAGTAACCATTATGATTACCCTTAGGGTTATATCAAAACTGGTTCCAGGAGGCAGAAAATAATTCAGCAGCAGGCTCGCGGTAAAAAGAAGGGTAATCAAAGGAACTCCGCGAATGAACTCTATAAACATCACACAAACCCATCGCACTAGCGGCATGTCTGACTTGCGACCTAAAGCCAAAAGAACGCCTAACGGCAGTGAAGCGCTGATGCCTGTCACTCCAATAACTATGGAGATCATAAAACCACCAAAAGATTCAGACCTTATATCTGAAATATTGATTGGGAAAAACTGCGAAAGTAAATCCACAATTGGATCAGTAGCGTTAGACCACCAAAGCAAAGGCACTAAGATTGCCGCTAAGACGGCTACTATAGTAGATTTGCTATTTATTACTTGAAATATCAAATAGCCCAGCCCAAAGCCTGCCATCACGACTACCACAAACCAAGCTGTCCCGCCCCAAAGCAACCAAAACGAAACCGCAGGAAAAAAGAAGGGGATCCACAAGAGGCGCCTAGGCAAGGCAGGAAATAATATTGGAGCTAATGCAAACAACATCAATATAAATGTAATTGCTAGACGCCAATAAGCGTCTTTCGGGTAGAAACCAAATAAAAGCTGGTGCCCACGATCTCTGATGATCGCAAAACAAGCGCCTTCTTCCCCCATCAGTATCTCGCGACACTCAGAGAGAGAACCAGCATTCCAAATTGAATTCAAGAACCAAGGCGACAGAACGCTGACAAACGAAAACAAGAAATAACTGCTTACCACAGTTAAAAATACATTTAGCGGGCTCGAAAGTAAATTTTCTTTAATCCAAGCTATACCGCTGAATACATTTTCAGGTGGCGACATCTCATTCAGAATGGAAGTCCTAACATAAGCCTTTTTATACTTATCATGACTGGCCATCTAGCGGTCCTCCAGTTGGACTGACCGATTATATAAGTTCATTCCGGCCGATATGAGCAAACTTAATACCAAGTAGGTCGCCATCAGTAACAACATGCATTCTAGCTCTCGGCCCGTCTGATTTAATGTGATGCCACCAAGTGTCGCTCTAACATCCATATAACCGACACCAATCGCTAAAGACGTATTTTTCGTAATATTGAGATATTGCGAAATCAAGGGTGGAATTATTACCCGTAGCGCTTGAGGCAATATTACCAACTTCGTTGTTGTAGTCGGTCGAATCCCCAACGCAAAGGCGGCCTCAGTTTGTCCTTTTGAGATAGCCAGGATTCCACCGCGTACGTTTTCCGCAATATACGATCCTGTATAAACAGAAAGTGCCAACCACATAGCACCAAAAGAATTTCGGATATATCCACCACCCTTAAAATTAAACCCTTTAAGAGTTGGATAGTCTAAATTGCATTCAAATACGAACAAAACAACCGTGATAGGTACTAATATTATAATACCTGATTTCCACCACGTAACAGGTCTAATGCCACTGCTGATTTGCTCAAGATTGGCATGTCGAATGAACCTTCTATTTACAAAAAAACTGCCTAATAAGACCGCTAAAACTAGGATAAAGTTTAAATTAAACGTAAGTCCTAGAAACTCAAATTGGCCCAGTGAGTTAACAAAGTATGGGGTCGGAATGTAAATACCCCGATTGGTAATCGCCAGACTATCAAATAAATACATCGATGCGGTAGGATCCAAACCCTTAAATTCCCGAGGTGCAGGCGTAATTTCCGTCAATACTGCAAAAATAACTAGTATCCACAAAAGGAGAGGCACATTTCTGAAAGCCTCAACATAAAAAGTCATTATCCGCGCTACTAGCCAGTTTTTTGACAAACGCAGAACGCCCGCTGTAACGCCAATTAACGTTGCCGTAATGCAGGAAACTATTGCTAAAACTAAAGTGTTCAATAGTCCGATCAACCACGCTCGCGAATGACTGCTATCATTGGTGTAATCGATCAAACGTTGGTTTATATCATATCCTGCCCTTACACCAAGAAACGAAAAGTTAATATCTTTACCCTTGGCTGCCAAATTTGTAATGGTATTGTCTACTAGCCAGACCGCCATTCCCATAAAACAAAACAAGAAAATAACTTGAATTGTTAGGGCTCTGAAACGTTGATCATAGAGCAGCATACTAAGCTGGAAGTTATCAGATGCACTTTTAATTGTAGTAGACATCTTTACCTTTTCCTAAACACAAAGTTGCCCTTATCCCTAGGGATAGGACAACAGATAACACCGATTTATAACTTAAAAATAAAAAGGGCGCACCAAAATGATGCGCCCAGAAAAATATTCTTAACGGAACGGTGGGGCGTATTGAAGGCCACCTTGGGTCCATTGAGCATTCAAGCCACGTGCCAACCCAATCGGAGTTGATTCGCCAATGTTAGCTTCAAATATTTCGCCATAATGGCCAGCTACACTGATGGAACGTAATGCCCAGTCTTTGTCGAGACCAATCATAGCGCCCAAATCACCTTCAGTACCCAACAATCTGTTGATCTCTGGATTATTAGTGCCTTTTACTAATTCACCAATATTTGCTGACGTGACACCAAGCTCTTCAGCTGCAATCAGTGAATATAGCGTGAAGCTTACAATATCACCCCACTGGTTGTCCCCATGCCGGACAAGTGGACCAAGGGGCTCTTTAGAAATAATTTCTGGCAAAACGATGTGATTTTCTGGATCAGCAAATGCTGCACGTGTGGCAGCTAATCCAGAAGCATCCGTTGTGTAAACGTCGCAAGCATTTGCTAAATACTGCTGTTGAGCTTCAGCATTTGTTTCAATAGGCACCGGCTCATATGACATATTGTTGGACTTAAAATAGTCAGCCAAGTTAAGTTCTGTAGTAGTGCCAGTTTGAATGCAAATTGTTGCACCATCGAGTTCTTTAGCAGAAGAGACGCCCAACGCCTTATTAACCATAAAGCCTTGTCCATCATAATAGTTTATTCCGACAAAGTCGAACTTCAGATCAGCGTCTCGAGAAAAAGTCCACGTAGTATTGCGAGCCAACATATCAATTTCGCCAGATGCAAGCGCCGAGAAACGCGTAGAACCAGTCGTAGTGACAAATTTAACCTTAGTTGAATCACCTAATACAGCCGCCGCAACGCTACGACAAATAGCTACATCAAAGCCCTGCCATACACCTGCAGCGTCTGGCATAGCGAAGCCGTTCACACCCGTTGAGACACCACAGTTCAATTCACCACGCGCTTTAACATCGTCTAGAGTGCTTGCGGACACAGCACCTGCGACAAATGCAGTCGCGACGAACGTGCCGACTAATATCGCTTTTTTCATTTTATACCTCTTCCTGAATTGCCATCCTGCTGGATGGGATCAAAGTAGCCCCGAAGGGCTTAAGAACAATTACGGAGTAATCCGTTTGTGAGTTTACTCTCAAACCATCTTGGGCAATCGGTCAAGAGATTGTCACGAAAATTCGAACGTTTTGTCAAATTAATTACAAATTAACCTTTTATTTTGTCTATTGGTCAAGAATTTAGAGTAAAATTATCATGTGCCCACTATTCGCAAACAGTCTAAGAATCGTGCAGCGAGGAAAAGGTCCTCTCGCCGCACAGTTTCGGCGGCAATTGCCTCATCGTCCGCACCCCACTGTTCATTTTGCCAGGTTTCGTCAATACGAGAAACCTCCCATATATCGGCTACAGAAAGATTTGATTCCATCACTGCCAGTGCCAAAATCAATGACCCGCTAATAGCCACAAGATCATGCAGCGCAGCAATCTCAAAATGCCCAAAGCTATGAACCACTGCACGCAATTTTTCCACACTGACCAGGTCTTGTTGCAGGGGCATAACACCCGATTGCACAGCCAGAGGGGCATTGAAGCGACGCTGGGTCCATTTTAAAACAGGGTCCCAAGCTTCGGCCTGCCGATTGATTAATTCCTGGGGATGGGTGGCTCGGTAGCACAAAAGGTCCGACGCGCCATAGGCCGCCACAAAGTCAGCCACTTCTTTAAATTGCACCAATACCTTGTCGATGGCCGAATTGGCCATGCGGGTAAATGGCATTGTTTCGGGGCGTATCAGCTTTTCTTGAGCTAGCCATTCTGCTAAAATAGCCTCGGCCAACGCTTGGGTTGGCACGACCAGGGCAGACTTAGCGGGCGTTTTTATCGGGCGCCCATCAAGGTTCACACCAAAGCCACCCTCAATTTTTACCGCGGCGCCGCTTGTCCAAAATCGTTTGGCGGCCCAAGTCGTTGCGCTCATACAGGATCATCCGTCCAAGGATTTTCAGGCACATCACTCTCTTTCCAATCCAGTGTCTTCCATGTGCGAGCCATGTGTTCCGGCAACGGAGCTTTAAAGGCCATCAATTTCTTGGAAATAGGATGTTCCACTGACAAAGAGCGCGCGTGTAAATGCAGCTTACGGCTAATGTCGCCACCAAGCTGCGCTCCCCATCCATCGCCCACATTTTCTTGGCTCGAGCCACCATATTTCCCATCACCAATGATTGGATGGCCCATTTCACTCATATGAGCACGCAATTGATGCGTGCGCCCCGTAATCGGCGATATAGCCACCCATGAAAGGCGTGTGCCCAAAACATGCAGCAGAGCATAATCAGTATGCGCGCGCTTAGCGTCGGGATAATCAGCCATTTTGGCAGGATGCACGCAAATCATCTTTTCGCCTTCGCCGCCACGGCCGTGGCCGGGGGCTTTCATCAAACCATATTTGATAGATCCCATTTTGGGATACGGTACGCCCGCTACAATGGCCCAATAGACTTTTATAGTGTTGCGATGCCGGAAGCTTTCAGACAAAGTACGCGCGACCCTATCGGTGCGCGCCAAAAGCAAGACACCAGATGTGTCTTTATCAAGCCGGTGCACCAGTTTGGGGCGCTGTTTATAGCCAAATTTCAGCGCTTCGGTCAAACCGTCAACATGGCGATCGCCCTGCCCAGATCCGCCCTGTGAAGGAAGGCCGGCAGGCTTATTGATAACAATCATGTCATCGTCGCGGTAAAGCACGCATGCTTGGATCATCATCGTATCTGAACGGCTTACGCTGTCTTTCATTGGGCGAGATGGCGCATCATTTGCTGGCAAAGGCGGCACGCGCACTTCCATCCCCGGCGCCACACGATCTGACGGCTTAGCCCTTGCGCCGTCAACACGCACTTGGCCGGTGCGGCACAGCTTTTCAACTGCGCCTTGGGTCAAATGAGGAAAGCGGCGCTTGAACCAGCGATCCAGCCTTTGTTCGCCTTCGTCCTCAGATACGGTTAGCAATTTAACCAAGCTCATAGACAAACCCCGCACGCGAAAAATGCGCCAAGTGCCACGGCCCCAAAACCGGGCCACCTGCATAAGCCAGGGCCCGCGAGCCTTGCGCTGAATGCAGAACTTTGAGCGTGTCGAACGAAAAGGTGGTAAAGGCGCCCGAAAACCCCATGATCAACAAATGCGCATACTGCGGCGCACAGCGCGTACCCAGAAAAACCACAGCCAAAATTCCAGTGTAGAAAGAACTTACTACATTGACCGCCATAGATCCCACAAAAAACTTCACTCCAAACAGACGCCTAGCCATCGTCACCGTTAGATAGCGGGCCATAGCGCCACGGGCGCCCCCTAAGGTAACTTTGATCAGCGTACAAAACATCCGCGCTGCATGAGCCTTGCCTGCGCTTTTGTCAACCTAAGGCAAAAAATATTGAATTTCTAAGAAGCATCCTGGCGTCTGGCCCTTAGCTTGACGAAATAATCAAGCCGTTTTTTCAGTTCGCGTTCAAAACCCCGTTCGACAGGCGCATAAAGCACAGGTCTGCGCATGTCATCTGGAAAATAATTTTGCCCCGAGAAACCATCTTCAGCATCGTGGTCATAGGCATATCCCCTGCCAAAGCCGATGTCTTTCATCAGCCGCGTGGGCGCATTTAAAATATGTTTGGGCGGCATCAAAGATCCTGCTTCTTTTGCCGCATGACGCGCCGCCTTATAGGCCGTGTAAACCGCGTTGGATTTGGGGGCCAAGGACAAATAGACCAACGCTTGCGCCAAGGCCAGCTCCCCTTCTGGCGAACCCAATCGCTCGTAGGTCTGCCAAGCATCAAGGCAATAGCTTTGCGCCTGTGGATCGGCGAGACCAATATCTTCAACAGCCATGCGGGTGATGCGGCGAGCCAAAAAACGCGGATCCTCACCACCCTCGAGCATACGTGCAAACCAGTAAAGGGCAGCGTCAGGGTCAGATCCCCGCACCGACTTATGCAGCGCCGAAATCAGATTATAGTGCTCTGTTCCCAACTTGTCATATTTCGCTACACGGCGCATCAAGCGGATCGATAATTGGTCGCGATCTAGCGGGGCGAGCAAGCTCCAAGACATGACCTGTTCGATCAGGTTTAGAGCCGCGCGCCCATCGCCATCAGCCATTTCTAAAAGAGCTTCGCGGGCGGGAGCATTCAAGGGCAAGGCGCGGCTCAATTCTTGTTCGGCCCGCTGCGCCATCAGTTCTAGATCTGATAAAGACAAACGTTCTAGTGTAATGACAGAGGCCCGCGACAAAAGCGCAGCATTTAGCTCAAACGACGGATTTTCTGTGGTCGCACCAACCAAGAGAATGGTGCCATCTTCCATATAGGGCAAGAAGCCATCTTGCTGGACCCTATTAAAGCGGTGAACCTCATCCACGAATAAAAGTGTGCCTTTACCGTTGCCGCGCCTAAGTTTAGCGCTGTCAAACACTTTGCGCAGTTCCGGCACACCGGTAAAAATGGCTGAGATTTGCACAAAGTCCAAATCAGTCTGCGCAGCAAGCAGCCGGGCAATGGTCGTTTTTCCGACCCCGGGAGGGCCCCACAGCACCAAGGACGATAGACTTTTTGCCACCAGCATCGCGCCCAAAGGACCATCTGGTGACAAAACATGCCTTTGTCCGATTACTTCGTCCAAAGCCTTCGGACGCAAACGATCAGCCAAGGGCCGAGGTGCACTTGGATGAGGCGTAGGGTTATGCGGAGCATCAAATAAATCTATCATAGCGCCACCCTAAAAGTGGATCCAACCAGACGAAAGGCTTTTACGCAGACAAATAAAAAAAATGCGGATTTAGTGGAGTTTCGTCGCCATGCTAATGGACACGCAAACGCAATTATTTTCATCCATATGCAAAAGACGGCCCGCTAACTATTCCAGTCGAGTACAACGCGGCGCGCCAAACAGCACTATTTTTCTGGAATGATCCCTAAGACAAGGGCTCCCTTAAATGTCATGCCGAATTAGCCATTTTATTGACCGCTGTATTTGTACCTGAAACCGCAAACTTTCTGTAACACGATCAGACACGTTAACCCAAATATACGGACACAAAGCCCTGAAAGGTCCAATTTGCGCATCTCAGACCATATAAGTATAAATTCCGCATTTATGAGTGGTAAGCGTTACTGCCACACCCCCATAACGGCGTCACTATCCTGCACCGCCACCCACCAAATTGCCAGCGTGGCATATTGCTTAAGCCCCATTCCATCTGATAGTATCAACCAAACTTATGACCAAAAAACTAGGGGTCACGAAGGAAAAATCCATCATAAAGCTTTACCCATTTTTTAATGGTAGGCACGTTTATAATCCAAGACATAGATAAACCTAATAAGGAAGCCAACCATTTAAAAAATAGCGGCTATAGAACCCAGTTATCCAAACAATACTACAAACTACTTAGTAAATTAATATACACTATAAAAGATATCTACTCTTCACAGAGTATACCCAACCACTAGGGCTAACAATTTAGTGATAAAAGAATTTGACCCGCCCTAATGGGCGGCAGACCATTTTTAGGTCTAGGCAAAACCCTATTCAGCCGTTTCCAATGCCACGCGTGCCTTATCAGCCGCTCCTTTTGCATTAGGATCGCGATCGACAAACTCGATGATGGCCATAGGCGCCATGTCACCATAGCGAAAGCCAGCTTTCAAAACGCGCACATAGCCACCCTGACGGTTTGCATAGCGTGGGCCCAAAATCGCAAACAGACGCTCTACATATTGCTCTTGTTTCAAAGAGGCCGCGGCCTGACGGCGCGCGTGCAAGTCGCCACGCTTAGCCAAAGTGACCAGTTTCTCAATGATGGGGCGCAGTTCTTTTGCTTTCGGCAAAGTGGTTTTGATTTGTTCGTGTTCAATTAAAGATCCGCACATATTGGCGAACAACGCTTTGCGGTGTTCGTGTGTGCGGTTCAAACGGCGGTAACCGCGAGCGTGACGCATGATAAACTCCTACAGTCTGTTTTGCTTTGTCCGGCCTGCCCTCGAATGGGCCTGCTCACCTTGGGGCTTTCGCCCAATTTTCCCCGATATTTCGGGCATTTAGCAGGCAGGGTTTCCCCCACCTGATATTAGAATTGGTCTTCAAACCTTTTTGCTAGATCTTCGATGTTTTCTGGTGGCCACTCATCAACGTCCATACCCAAATGCAAGCCCATGCCCGACAGTACTTCTTTTATTTCATTCAAAGATTTCCGGCCAAAGTTTGGAGTCCGCAGCATTTCGGCTTCAGTTTTTTGAATAAGATCACCAATATAAACGATGTTGTCGTTTTTCAGGCAATTTGCCGAACGCACTGACAGTTCGAGCTCGTCGACCTTTTTGAGCAAGAGTGGGTTGAATTCCAAACCAACGTCAATATCTCTAAGCGATGCAGATTCTGGCTCATCGAAGTTCAAAAAGATCGCCAGTTGATCTTGCATAATACGCGCAGCATAGGCGACCGCATCATCAGGGGTCAAGGAACCATCGGTTTCAACTTTCATAGTCAAGCGGTCATAGTCCAAAACCTGCCCTTCGCGGGTTGGTTGGACTTCGTAGCTGACTTTTTTCACAGGGGAGAAAATCGCATCAATTGGGATCAAACCAATTGGCGCATCTTCGGGGCGGTTTTTATCAGCAGCCACATACCCTTTTCCGGTGTTTAAGGTCAATTCCATAAAAACATCCGCGCCATTGTCCAAGTGACAGATCACTTGTTCTTTATTCAAAATCTCAACACCCCCAATCTCCGAGATGTCACCAGCCGTGACGACACCGGGACCTTTGGCCGAGATAGTCAGGCGTTTTGGCCCTTCAATATCCATACGGATGTCGACGCCCTTAAGGTTAAGAACGATGTCGGTTACGTCTTCACGCACACCAGCTACGCTGGAAAATTCGTGAAGCACATTATCAATTTGGACGCTGGTGATGGCCGCGCCTTGCAGGCTCGACATGAGTACACGACGCAGCGCGTTTCCAAGAGTCAGGCCGAAGCCGCGCTCGAGCGGTTCGGCAATGACAGTCGCCGAACGTGCGGCATCTGGCCCTGGCTTTACTGCCAATTGGGTAGGTTTAATCAATTCAGCCCAGTTCTTGTGGATCATGCTTTTCGCCTCCATACTTGTCTTCTACGATGTCCATATCAGAAGACGCCCGAGGATTTTAAATAAGTAAGACGGGCCATGCAAAATGCATGGCCCGTCTAGAATGAATAGACCTAAACGCGGCGACGCTTTGGAGGGCGGCAACCATTATGGGCCATAGGAGTGACGTCACGGATCGATGTGATGTTCAGACCAGCAGCTGCCAAAGCACGCAGTGCTGATTCGCGCCCCGAACCTGGACCTTGAACTTCAACTTCAAGGGTTTTCATACCATGCTCCTGAGCTTTACGTGCCACATCCTCTGCTGCCATTTGGGCTGCATAGGGCGTAGATTTGCGCGAGCCTTTAAAGCCCATGGTGCCCGAAGACGACCACGCGATGGCATTACCTTGTACATCAGAGATTAAGATCTTGGTGTTATTGAAAGAGGAATTGACATGCGCCACACCAGCGGCGATATTTTTTCGTTCTTTACGTTTTGTGCGGGTTTTATCGCGTGCCATATCAAACGCCCCTTATTTTTTCTTGCCAGCAATTGCCTTAGCAGGGCCCTTGCGTGTACGTGCGTTTGTATGAGTGCGCTGACCGCGAACGGGCAGGTTACGTCGATGACGCAGGCCACGGTAGCACCCCAAGTCCATCAAACGTTTAATGTTGATCGACGTGTCACGACGGAGGTCACCCTCTACCATGAAATTTGCATCAATGTATTCACGGATAGCGAGAACTTCAGCGTCCGAAAGTTCATTTACGCGACGCGCGCGATCAATACCCACAGCTTCACATACCAATCTTGCTGAATACGAGCCGATTCCAGTAATATATGTCAATGCGATCGGGGTGCGTTTCCCCGTCGGAATGTTGACGCCAGCAATACGTGCCAAACGATTTTCCTTTTGGTTGCGGTTCCGTAATACCAGAACCTTTTTTCACAACAACGACCAAAGCAATCTCCGATCGTAACGATTTTAATGGTCTAAGTTATCACCATTATGATTCCCCAGATTAAGGGCCTGACTTATGGGCTTTTATCGTGCGCGTCAAGCTGCTTTACTACAATAATCCTAAGTCTTTCGAGGCAAAATATTAGCCATTGATTGAGCCACATCATCAATTGGAGCCAATCCATCGACCGAGGCGAGCATCCCCTTAGCGTAATAATAACCAATCAAGGGTGATGTCTTCTTATAATATTCCATCAAACGATTGCGAAGTGCATCCTCTGTGTCATCGACACGACGCTTCATGTCATTTGATCCACAATTGTCGCAGGTGTTTGCCAATTTTGTCGGACGCGAGACGTCGTGGTAAACCTCTCCGCATAGAGCGCACGTAAAACGACCGGCGACACGCGCCACCAAGGCTGCATCATCAACCCGTATTTCAATAACTGCATCCATACTTTGACCCCTCTCGGCCAAGAGCTTTCCCAGGGCATCGGCTTGGGTCAGGGTGCGCGGAAACCCGTCAAAGATAAATCCACCCGCCGTAGGGCCTTGAAGTTTTTCAGCTATTAAACCAATTACAATCTCATCCGTCACTAAATCACCACGGTCCATAACTGCTGCCACCTTCAGTCCCATTTCCGTGCCGCTTATCTTAGCTTCACGTAGCATGTCACCAGTAGAGAGCTGAACCATCGCGTATTCATCAACCAAACGCTTTGCTTGAGTACCCTTACCTGCCCCAGGGGGACCGAGCAAAATCAAATTAACCATATTGGCCTCCTAGATTAGCGGCGAGTTGGCGCCCTTGGACCACGCTTCTTGCCACCCAACTTTGACTTTTCAATCAAGCCTTCATATTGTTGCGCCACAAGATGTGACTGAACCTGATTGATAGTGTCCATCGTCACGGAAACCACGATTAGTACCGACGTTCCACCGAAGTAAAACGGCACGGCAAACTGCGTACGAAGAATTTCCGGCAAAAGGCAGACCAGCGCCAAATAGCCTGAGCCCAGCACCAAAATCCGGTTGGTGACATAGTATAAATAGTCCGCCGTCTTTGCACCCGGCCTAATACCCTGCACAAAGCCATTCCGATTTTTTAAATTATCAGCTACTTCATCTACCTTAAAAGACACGTTGTGAGTGTAAAAATATGCAAAGAATACGATCATCGACACATAAAAAAGCAAATATAGCGGCTGGCCCGGCCCGAAATAAGCTAGAATGGTGGACATGACAGGCCCCGTATCAGCACCAGAAAAAGCGCTCAGGGTCAAGGGCATCAGCAAAAGGCTCGACGCAAAAATCGCAGGGATAACGCCAGCTGGATTGACTTTGATTGGCAGGTTGCTAGTGCCCCCTTCATAGACTTTCATCCCAACTTGGCGACGAGGGTACTGGATGTTAATTTTGCGCAAGGCGCGCTCCACAAAGACCACCGCGGCAATCACCAGAACCACCATAATCAAAACGCTCAAAATCACTGGGGTTGAAATCGCCCCAGAGCGCCCTTGGCTAAAAAACAAGGCCAGTGCCGAAGGAATTTCGGCCACGATGCCCACAAAAATAATAAGGGAAATGCCATTACCAACACCACGCGCAGTAATCTGCTCACCCAGCCACATCAAGAACATGGTGCCGCCGACAAGCGTGATCATACACCCAATGCGAAAGAACAGACCCGCTTCATGAACCAAATCGCCTGCTTCAAGACTGGTGGCGATAGCGAACGATTGAACCGCTGCCAACAATACCGTGCCATAGCGGGTATATTGGTTAATTTTTTTACTCCCCCGTTCACCCTCTTTTTTCAACTGCTCCAACTGCGGCACGGTCGAAGCCATCAGCTGCACAATGATCGAAGCCGAGATATAGGGCATAATACCTAAAGCAAAAATTCCCATGCGGCTGATGGCACCGCCGGTGAACATATTCAACATACCACCAATGCCGCCAGACATATTGGCCATAAAGTCCCGCAAAGCCCCACCATCAATGCCAGGCACTGGTATATAAGTACCTAAACGACCAACGATCAAAAGGCCGATCGTAAATAAAATTCGTCGGCGAAGGTCTGATGCCTTGCCTAATGCGCCCCAGCTAAGGTTCGCAGCCATTTGCTCTGCAGCAGATGCCATATTAACTACCTTCATGACAGCGCCGCCGAACCATTTTCCAGTCCGGCGGCGGCGGGAAAATCTATCTTGATGTAAGCGGTCTTTGGAGCGCTCACAACCTCTTATTACGTATTAATTCGCTTTTGGCTCAAGAACAGGCGCTACCGTCAAGGAGCCACCCACTTTTGCTACGGCTTCAATCGCAGAAGCCGAGGCGCCGGTCACAGCCAAGACCACTTTAGAAGTAAGGTCCCCCTTAGCCAGAACACGAATTCCGTCTAATTTACGACGAACGATGCCCGACGCGACCAATACATCCTCCGTAATGGGTGTATTAATGCTCAATTTTCCTTCGGTAATAAACTTCTGGATCAAGCCAAGATTGACCACGGCATAATGTTTGGCGTTTGGCTTGTTAAAACCACGTTTAGGCAACCGCCGATACAGCGGCATTTGGCCGCCTTCATAACCACCTATCGACACGCCTGATCGTGATTTTTGCCCCTTGATACCACGGCCGCCCATTTTTCCGTATCCCGAACCTGGGCCACGAGCCACACGTTTTCGTTTTTTTGTAGCGCCTGCATTATCTGATAGTTCGTTAAGCTTCATGTCGCTTCTCCTTTGCCCGGAACTACCTACGAAAGCGACTTCGACAGGCAAACACGGTGAAATATGAAGGGCGGAGTTTCCCCCGCCCAAGCAGCCTTAGCCACGCTCTTCAATGATTTGCACCAAGTGCGAAATCTTATTGACCATGCCACGGATGGAAGGCGTGTCCTCCAATTCGCGGGTGCGGTTCATTTTGTTGAGACCAAGACCTTTGAGGGTTGCAGTTTGAATAGCGGGCCGACGGGCTGCAGATGCAACTTGTTTGACCACGATTGTTTTTTTTGTCACGATCTGCGCTCCTATGCTTCGACGGTTTCAGCGTCAGGTTTGCGTAAGATTTCAGCCACTTTTTTGCCGCGACGCTGCGCAACTTGACGAGGGCTGGCTTCATGTTTCAAACCGTCGATGGTTGCACGGATCATGTTATAGGGGTTTTGCGACCCGATGGATTTAGCAACCACGTCTTGAAGCCCCAACATCTCGAACACAGCGCGCATCGGACCCCCGGCAATAATACCCGTACCAGCTACGGCGGTGCGTATCACAACTTTACCAGCGCCATGACGGCCCTCCATGTCGTGGTGCAAGGTGCGCCCATCGCGCAAAGGCACACGAATCAATTGGCGTTTTGCCTGCTCAGTAGCCTTACGGATAGCTTCAGGAACTTCTTTGGCTTTACCTTTGCCAAAACCCACACGCCCGCGCTGATCACCTACAACGACAAGGGCTGCAAAACCAAATCTCTTACCGCCTTTAACTGTTTTCGATACGCGATTGATCGCGACCAAACGGTCTGCAAACTCTGGCGTTTCTTCGCGCTGGGCCCGGTCGTTATTGCGGCCTTCCCGGCGGTTTTCACGTTCTGCCATTTTTGAACTCCTCAGAACTTCAAGCCACCTTCACGAGCAGCCTCGGCCAAAGCCTTGATCCTACCGTGAAAGAGGAAACCGCCGCGATCAAAGAAGCAATCTTCAATCCCGGCCTTTTTTGCCCGCTTTGCAATAGCGGCCCCGATTTTAGTCGCCGCTTCGACGTTATTCTTACCAACTAAATCGAACTCTTTTTCCAAGGTCGATGCAGCTGCCAAAGTCACGCCTTTCACGTCGTCAATCAGCTGAACGCTGATATTTTTGTTCGAGCGATGCACAGACAAGCGCACACGCCCATTTGCCATCGCTTTAATTTTGTTCCGAACGCGCAGGCGGCGCTTGAGGAACAGATCTCTTTTCGTGTTCGCCATGATTACGCCCCTTACTTTTTCTTACCTTCTTTGCGGAAAACAAATTCGCCTTTATAACGAATACCTTTGCCTTTATAGGGCTCGGGCTTTCTCCATTCACGAATGTTTGCTGCAACTTGACCAACAAGCTGTTGATCAATGCCCTCCACAGTGATTTCTGTTTGCTTTGGAGTGGCAACAGTGACGCCCGCTGGAACTTCAAAATCGACGTCATGGCTATAACCAAGCTGAAGCTTCAAAACATTACCATCCATCGCAGCGCGATAACCAACACCTTGAATTTCAAGCTCTTTTTTGAAACCGACGGTCACGCCAGTAACCAAGTTTTGCACTTGGCTACGAACCAAGCCCCATTGTTGACGAGAGCGTTTCGATGAACCACGTGGGGCCACCGTGACAGTGCGGTCAACCAAGGCCAGTGTAACATCATCAGTTGCGTGAAAGCTACGTGTGCCTTTAGGTCCGTTAACTTCGACGGTTTGACCCAAAATATTCGCCGTAACGCCCGAAGGCAATGGTACGGGTTTCTTGCCGATACGAGACATATTACCCTCCCTAAAATACGGTGCAGAGCACTTCGCCACCAACGTTGGCAGAGCGTGCTGTTGCGTCAGACATGACACCCTTTGGTGTCGAGACAATCGCGACGCCAAGACCGTTACGAACCGAAGGGATTTCCTTCGCACCCAAATAAACACGGCGACCGGGCTTGGACACACGCTTTACGTCACGGATGACGGGCGTGCCTTCAAAATATTTCAGACTGATAGTGATTTCACCTTGACCGTTTTGGGTCGCCGCTTGTTCATAACCACGGATGTAGCCTTCTTCAGCCAAAACAGCCAAAACATTCGAGCGCATTTTAGACGCTGGCGTTTTAACCATTGACTTTCCACGCATCTGCGCATTTCGAATTCGTGTGAGCATATCGCCCAGAGGATCGTTCATTGACATTCTCGGCCCTCCTTACCAGCTGGATTTCACCATGCCAGGAATTTGACCAAAAGAGGCCAGATCCCGCAGCATGATGCGTGACAATTTAAGCTTGCGATAATACGCATGCGGACGACCAGTTAATTGGCAACGGTTGTGCAAACGTGTTTTAGCTGAATTGCGCGGCAGAGCCGACAGCTTCAACTGAGCCGCGAAGCGCTCTTCCATTGGCAACTCTTTATTCGAGACAATCGCTTTCAAGGCAGCACGTTTTGAGGCATAAACCTGTACTAAGTTCTGACGCTTTACCTCGCGCTCGACCATGGATTTTTTAGCCATATTTTTGTTCTCCCGCGATCAGCTTGTGAATGGCATATTGAAAGCTTTCAACAATGCCTTGGCTTCCGCGTCAGTTTTCGCGGTGGTGCAGATGATTATATCCATCCCTAAAACGTCATCGACTTTGTCAAATTCAATTTCTGGGAAGACGATTTGTTCTTTAAGACCCATGGCGAAGTTGCCACGGCCATCAAAGGACGAGCCCTTCAAACCACGAAAATCGCGCACTCGCGGTAAAGCAATAGTGATTAACCGGTCAAGGAATTCATACATACGGTCGCCTCTTAGGGTCACCTTACAACCCAGCGGCATTTCTTCACGAACCTTAAAGCCTGCAATTGAATTTTTCGCATGAGTCACAACAGACTTTTGACCCGCAATCAGCGACAATTGCTCGGATGCGACTTTCACCTTTTTGGTGTCTTTCACAGCTTCACCAACACCCATGTTGATCACGACCTTGTCCAGACGCGGGATCTGCATAAAATTTGTGTATGCGAACTCCGTTTTTAAAGCATCACATATCGTATCTTTGTAAACTGCCTTCAAGCGTGGGGCATACGATGATTGATCCAACACTAAATTGCCTCCCCAGTTGATTTTGCATAACGCACTTTAACATCGCCATCCATACGGAAGCCAACACGCGTTGCTTTGCCATTAGCATCCAAGACCGCAAGATTCGACAAGTCTACCGGCATCGCTTTCGAAATGCGGCCACCTTGGCTTGTTTGAGATTGTTTGGTATGGCGGATGGCCAAGTTTAAACCTTCAACAACGGCTTTGTTAGCTGCTGGGGCAACAGACGAAATCTCGCCCTGTTTGCCTTTGTCTTTACCGGTCAAAATGACAACCTTATCGCCTTTTTTTAGTTTGGCAGCCATTACAGTACCTCCGGGGCGAGCGAAATGATTTTCATGAAGTTTTTCGCGCGCAATTCACGAACTACTGGCCCAAAAATACGGGTACCAACCGGCTCACCCTGATTGTTCAAGATAACGGCAGCATTACGATCAAAACGAATTGAAGTCCCATCCGCACGGTGAACTTGTTTTGCGGTCCGGACGACAACCGCTTTACGGACGTCACCTTTTTTTACGCGACCGCGTGGGATGGCTTCTTTCACCGACACTACAATGATGTCTCCAACACTTGCGTAACGGCGGTGAGAACCACCCAGAACCTTGATACACTGAACTCTTCGAGCCCCTGAGTTATCAGCTACATCTAGATTGGTCTGCATCTGGATCATTTGATGTCTCCCGACCTTTGGGAACTTTTTTAAAGTCCCAGGGTTTCGATGAAGTTAAACTATGACTTAAGCCGAAGCTTCTGCGATCACAATCCAACGCTTGGTTTTAGAAATAGGCGCGCATTCTTCAATGCGAACGATATCGCCAGTTTTGGACTGGTTTGCTGCGTCATGCGCACGGTATTTCTTCGTACTACGTACAATTTTGTGGTACGCTGGATGCTTAAAACGGCGCTCCACCAAAACTGTAATGGTTTGCTCGTTTTTATCGGAGGTAACTACACCCTGCAAAATACGTTTAGGCATATCGTCGCTCCTTAATTCACCGCCGCAGAGGCGGCTTTGTGGTTAAGCACCGTTTTAATGCGCGCAACGTCACGACGCACGGCACGCATGCGGGCAGTGTTTTCCAACTGGCCTGTGGCCTGCTGAAAGCGCAAGTTAAAAGCTTCTTTTTTTAGCGCAACAAGACTGTCGCGCAATTGGTCAGGCGTTTTGGCCTGAAGTTCATTGGCGTTCATGCGCCCGATCCTTACTCTGAGCACCAGAGGGCCCGTGTGGGTCACCCTAAATCTGATGGATTACGATAAATCGATCCCCGCACAAACTACCCACGGAGGGCTCGAAAAAATTTCTTCTACCAGTCTTCTCGAATTATGACCCGTGTTGTAACAGGCAATTTCATCGCGCCAAGCCGCAGAGCTTCCCTTGCCACAGTTTCTACCACACCGTCAATCTCAAACATGACACGACCTGGTTTTACTTTGGCAGCCCAGTAGTCAACAGACCCTTTCCCCTTACCCATCCGAACTTCGGTAGGTTTAGATGTAACGGGAACATCGGGAAAAATACGGATCCAAACACGACCCTGGCGTTTCATGTGACGGGTGATCGCACGGCGAGCCGCTTCA
The DNA here is from genome assembly GCA_041441915.1 of Paracoccaceae bacterium. GTDB lineage: Bacteria > Pseudomonadota > Alphaproteobacteria > Rhodobacterales > Rhodobacteraceae > UBA10365. Next base: position 53,927 of record JASDRS010000001.1, read on the forward strand.
ATTTGACGCGCCGTTACACGCTCTGGTTCTGTTGCTTTAAGACCAAAGGTACCGAAGTTCAAATTGAAGCCGCCCTTGGCTTCACCATGAATACGGCCTTTGTGCTGTTTGCGGAATTTCGTCCGTTTTGGTTGCAGCATCTCAACGACTCCTTACGCGCGTTCGCGGCGAGGTTGACGCGGAGCAGCGCCCTCCTGTGCCTCAGCATGACGACGATCATGGGCTTGAGGATCATGTTCAAGGATTTCACCTTTAAAAATCCAAACCTTCACACCGATGATCCCGTAGGGCGTTACAGCCCTATATTGGGCGTAGTCAATGTCTGCACGCAAAGTATGCAAAGGCACACGCCCTTCACGGTACCACTCAGTCCGTGCTATCTCAGCACCACCCAAACGGCCAGCAACATTGACACGAATTCCCAGCGCCCCAATGCGCATTGCGCTTTGAACGCCCCGTTTCATGGCACGACGGAACGAAACACGGCGCTCCATTTGCTGCGCAATCGACTCTGCAACCAATTGCGCGTCCAGTTCAGGCTTCCGCACTTCAACGATGTTCAAGTGCAGTTCCGACGCAGTGAACACCGTCAATTTTTTGCGCAATGTCTCGATGTCGGCACCTTTTTTACCAATAATCACGCCAGGGCGCGCGGTATGAATAGTGACGCGGCATTTTTTGTGAGGGCGTTCGATAATAACCTTCGAAATCCCAGCTTGTTTGCATTCTTTGTGAATGAATTCACGCATTCTAAGATCTTCCAGCAACAAGTTGCCATAATCTTTGCTCTCAGCGAACCAGCGACTGTCCCAGGTGCGGTTGACCTGAAGGCGCATGCCGATCGGATTGACCTTCTGACCCATTATGCTGCCTCCCCGACTTGGCGGACCGTTATGGTCAACTCGCTGAATGGTTTCATTATTTTTCCAAAACGCCCACGCGCACGTGGGCGGCCGCGCTTCATCACCAGATTTTTGCCACAATAGGCTTCTACCACAACCAAAGTATCAACATCCAAACCATGGTTGTTTTCAGCGTTAGCGATTGCAGATTGCAGACATTTCAAAACGTCTTGGCTAATGCGACGTTTAGAAAAAGTTAGATCGGCAATGGCTTTGTCTACCTTCTTACCGCGGATAAGCGCTGCAACCAGGTTAAGCTTTTGTGGAGAAGTACGAAGCATTTTCGCCTTCGCCATTGCTTCATTTTCTGCCACGCGGCGCGGATTATTTTCCTTACCCATGGTCTACTTCCTCTTCGCTTTTTTATCGGCTGAGTGACCGTAATAGGTCCGCGTTGGGGAATACTCACCAAACTTTTGACCAATCATTTCTTCAGATATCATAACTGGGATATGTTTTTTCCCATTATAAACGCCAAAAGTCAGACCCACAAACTGTGGTAAAATAGTTGAACGACGCGACCAGATTTTGATCACTTCGCTTCTACCCGCTTCGCGTGACTTTTCTGCCTTTTTTAAGACATACCCGTCAACGAACGGGCCCTTCCAAACTGAACGTGCCATGGACTAGCGCCCCTTCTTACGTGCGTGACGCGTGCGGACAATCAACTTGTCCGTGGTCTTATTCGTACGGGTTTTATTACCCTTGGTCCCTTTGCCCCATGGCGTCACTGGATGACGGCCACCAGAGGTACGCCCTTCACCACCACCATGAGGGTGGTCAATCGGGTTCATAGCCACACCACGCACGGTTGGGCGAATGCCCTTATGGCGCATGCGACCAGCCTTACCAAAGTTTTGGTTTGAGTTGTCAGGATTTGAAACCGCACCAACAGTGGCCAAGCACTCTTGGCGCACCATACGAAGCTCACCAGAAGACAGTCGAATTTGTGCATAGCCACCATCTCGTCCCACAAATTGAGCATAAGTACCAGCAGCGCGTGCAATTTGTCCGCCCTTGCCTGCTTTAAGCTCTACATTGTGAACGATCGTACCAATAGGCATCGCCGAAAACGGCATAGTATTTCCGGGCTTAACATCTGTTTTTCTACTCGATATTACAGCGTCACCTACAGCCAACCGCTGTGGCGCAAGGATATAGGCCAATTCGCCATCTTCGTATTTCAGCAAAGCAATAAATGCAGTACGGTTGGGATCATATTCGATCCGCTCTACCACAGCCGGCATATCAAATTTCGTGCGTTTGAAGTCCACAATACGGTAGAGACGTTTAGCCCCCCCACCGTGGTGCCACATCGTTATTCGTCCGGTATTGTTCCGACCACCTGATTTTGTCAAACCTTCAGTCAAAGATTTAACGGGGCGGCCTTTCCAAAGCTCCGAACGGTCGATCAGAACCAACCCACGTTGGCCAGGCGTAGTCGGCTTATACGACTTAAGTGCCATGCTTTCTGTCTTCCGTCAGCTAGGGGTTCATCGGAACCCGAGGTTAAAGGGCTCCAAAGATCCCCAATTTAAAAAATCCACGGCCCTAGACAGGCTAGGGCCGCTTGATTCGCTGCTTCTATCAAAGACCTGTGGAAACGTCTATGGTATTACCTTCTTCGAGAGTAACATAGGCTTTTTTCTTATCCGAGCGCACGCCGGGGCGGCCCTTAAACTTTTTTGTTTTGCCTTTTGTAATTGAGGTATTAACCGCTTTCACTTTCACGCCAAACACCGCCTCAACGGCCTCTTTGATCATTGGCTTAGTGGAATCCATCGACACTTGAAACACTACCGCATTGTTGGCCGAAGCCAACGTTGCTTTTTCAGTGATCAGTGGCTTGCGGATTACGTCATAATGTTCTGGCTTAATGCTCATTTCAAACGAGCCTCCAAAGCTTCAAGACCAGCTTTAGTGATCACAAGCTGATCGCGTTTCAAAATATCATAAACATTGGCGCCCATAGTTGGGAGAACGTCAATATTTGAGAGATTGCGTGAAGCCAAAGCGAAATTAGCATCAACCGTAGCACCGTCAATGATCAACACACGTTTCCAGCCCAAGTCTTTAGCACATTTAGCCAAGATTGATGCTTTGGCATCAACCATATTGGCAGTGTCCAAAATCATCAACTCTCCAGCCGCAGCTTTGGCAGACAAAGCATGACGCAAGCCCAGAGCGCGGAATTTTTTAGGAAGGTCATGCGCGTGGCTGCGCGGAGTAGGTCCTTTGTAGACGCCACCGTGGCGGAATATAGACGCACCTTTAGAGCCGTGGCGTGCACCGCCAGTGCCCTTTTGTTTGTAGATCTTGCGTGTGGAGTAAGACACATCAGATCTGCCAAGGGTTGAATGCGTGCCGGCTTGAGCTTTCGCACGCTGCCAACGCACAACGCGGTGCAAAACATCAGCCCGCGGATCAAGGCCAAACAGAGCCTCATTCAGATCGATCGATCCGGCAGTGCCGCCTTCAAGTTTGATCACGTCAAGTTTCATGCTTCACCACCTTCTGCGGGTGCTTCAACAGCGGGTACTGCTGCTGCAACCATTGCCGAGCGTATCGCTGCAGGCATAGGTAAACCAGCAGGTGCCACTTTTTTAACAGCGTCTTTTATCGTCACCCATCCGCCTTTAGATCCGGGAACCGCCCCTTTGATCATAATCAAACCACGGTCGGCATCTGTACGGATCACTTCAAGATTTTGTGTGGTAACACGCACTGCGCCCATATGGCCCGCCATTTTCTTACCTTTGAAAACCTTACCAGGGTCTTGGCATTGGCCTGTCGACCCGTGCGAACGGTGCGAAATCGACACGCCGTGCGAAGCACGAAGACCACTAAAGTTGTGGCGCTTCATCGCACCAGCAAACCCTTTACCAATCGAAGTGCCAGCTATATCGACATATTGGCCTTCAAGGTAATGATCAGCAGTGATTTCCGCACCAATTTCAATCAAATTGTCAGGTGTAACCCTAAATTCTGAAATTTTGCGCTTCGGTGCGACATTAGCCGCAGCAAAGTGGCCGCGCATCGCAGCAGTTGTCCGTTTAGCTTTTGCCACGCCAGCACCCAATTGAACGGCCGTGTAGCCGTCTTTATCGTTGGTGCGTTGAGCCACAACTTGCAGATTGTCTAACTGAAGTACGGTCACAGGAACCTGCTCACCGCCCTCTAAGAACAGCCGGGTCATGCCCAACTTTTTTGCTATTACGCCAGAGCGCATCTCATGCCCCCTTAAACTTTGATTTCAACATCAACACCGGCCGCAAGATCAAGCTTCATCAGCGCGTCTACGGTTTGTGGTGTTGGGTCGATGATATCGAGAAGGCGCTTGTGTGTGCGGATTTCCCACTGATCGCGCGACTTTTTGTCGATGTGGGGCCCACGCAAAACGGTAAACTTCTCAATCTTGTTAGGCAACGGAATCGGACCACGAACTTGCGCGCCGGTCCGCTTTGCAGTGTTTACAATTTCCTGTGTGCTGGAATCCAGAACACGGTAATCGAAGGCTTTCAGCCTAATACGAATGGTTTGACCTGACATATTTTCGCCCTCGGGCTTGGCTTAGGCTGGAGGGTCTAGCCCCAGCCCAGTTCCGTTTACTTAATGATTTTAGATACGACGCCAGCACCAACAGTGCGACCACCTTCACGAATTGCGAAACGCAGCTTATCTTCCATCGCGATAGGCGCAATCAAAGTCACGTTAAACTTCAAGTTATCACCAGGCATAACCATTTCGGTGCCTTCCGGAAGCTCAACAGTGCCCGTCACGTCAGTCGTGCGGAAGTAAAATTGCGGACGGTAGTTCGCAAAAAATGGCGTGTGACGGCCACCCTCGTCTTTAGTCAGAATATAGGCTTCTGCTTCGAACTCTGTGTGTGGTTTAACTGACGCGGGTTTACAAAGCACTTGACCGCGCTCAATACCCTCACGGTCAACACCGCGTAACAGCAAGCCAACATTGTCGCCTGCCTCACCTTGGTCAAGCAATTTGCGGAACATTTCAACGCCTGTACAAACCGTTTTCTTATTATCACGGATACCCACAATTTCAACTTCTTCGCCAACCTTCACAATGCCGCGTTCAATACGACCAGTCGCAACAGTACCACGACCCGAGATCGAGAACACGTCCTCAACAGGCATCAAGAAAGGCTGGTCAACTGCACGTGCAGGTGTTGGGATATAGCTATCAACAGCTTCGATTAATGCGCGGATAGAGTTTTCGCCCATTTCTGGCGAAGTGCCGTTCATCGCATGCAAAGCCGAACCACGGATGATTGGAATATCATCGCCTGGATAGTCGTATTTCGACAAAAGCTCACGGATTTCCATCTCAACCAGCTCAAGCAACTCTTCATCATCTACTTGATCAACTTTATTCAGGTAAACAACCATGTAGGGAATGCCTACTTGGCGACCAAGCAAAATATGCTCGCGGGTTTGGGGCATCGGGCCGTCAGCTGCGTTCACGACCAATATTGCGCCGTCCATTTGAGCAGCGCCCGTGATCATGTTTTTCACATAGTCAGCGTGCCCCGGGCAGTCTACGTGAGCATAGTGACGTGCTGGCGATTCATACTCAACATGGGCGGTGGAAATTGTGATCCCACGTGCGCGCTCTTCTGGCGCACCATCAATTTGGTCATAAGCGCGAAATTCACCAAAGTATTTGGTGATCGCTGCTGTCAAAGTGGTTTTTCCGTGGTCAACGTGGCCGATTGTACCAATGTTAACGTGCGGTTTATTGCGTTCAAACTTTGCCTTTGCCATGATGGCCTCCTTATTAATTCAGCAGTGCGGTCATCCCGCCCAAGGGTTTGGATTGGTAGGGCGGTTCACCCGCCGCACCTTTATGCATATTTCTTTTGGATTTCGTCAGAAAGGTTCTGAGGAACGGTATCATAGTGGTCGAACGTCATCGAGAAGTTTGCACGACCCGAAGACATAGAACGCAATGTATTGATGTAGCCGAACATGTTGGACAAAGGCACCATACAGCTGATTACATTCGCGTTGCCACGAGTGTCTTGGCCTTCAACCATGCCACGGCGGCTGGTCAAGTCTCCGATGATACCCCCCGTGTATTCTTGCGGGGTCACAACTTCAACCTTCATGATAGGCTCAAGCAATTTCGCACCAGCTTTTTTCAAGCCTTCACGCATCCCTGCGCGTGCCGCAATTTCAAAAGCCAAAACCGAAGAATCAACGTCATGGTAAGCGCCGTCTAACAAAGACACTTTAAAGTCAATCACGGGAAATCCAGCCAATGGGCCAGAGTCCATAACTGATTTAATCCCCTTTTCAACACCTGGGATGTATTCCTTTGGAACATTACCACCGACGACTTTCGACGAGAAAGAATATCCTTCCCCTGGCTCAGTTGGAGAAATAACCATTTTTACGCGGGCAAATTGCCCTGTGCCACCAGATTGTTTCTTGTGTGTGTAGTCAATTTCGGCTTCGCGAGAAATCGTTTCACGGTAAGCAACTTGTGGAGCACCAATGTTGGCCTCAACCTTAAATTCGCGACGCATACGGTCAACCAGAATGTCAAGGTGAAGCTCTCCCATCCCTTTCATGATCGTTTGCCCTGATTCAAAATCAGTTTCCACGCGGAACGATGGATCTTCTGCAGCCAAACGTGCCAGTGCGATGCCCATTTTTTCTTGGTCAGCTTTTGTTTTTGGTTCAATCGCTATCTCAATAACTGGCTGAGGAAAAGTCATGGTTTCCAAAACAACTGGTTTTGCTGGATCACACAAAGTGTCCCCTGTAGTTGTTTCTTTCAGACCAGCCAAAGCGATAATATCACCAGCAAAAGCTTCTTCGATTTCTTCGCGGTTTATGGCATGCATCATCATCATACGACCAACGCGCTCTTTCCGCTCTTTGGTCGCATTCATCATTGCGTCACCTTTTTTCAGAACGCCCGAATAAATACGCGTGAACGTCAACGAACCAACGAATGGGTCGTTCATAATTTTAAACGCCAAAGCCGAAAAAGGCTGTGCATCATCTGCAGAACGTTGAATGTTGCGTGTCTCTGTCTCATCGCCTGGGGCGAATCCCAAATAGGGCGGAACGTCCAAAGGCGTAGGCAAATAGTCGATTACAGCGTTCAGCAAAGGCTGTACGCCCTTATTTTTAAACGCCGAACCAGCCAAAACTGGAACAAACGACAACGACAAGCAGCCCTTGCGGATCAATTCGCGTAACTTATCTTCGGAAGGCTCTGTACCCTCCAAGTAGGCTTCCATAGCTACGTCGTCCATTTCAACGGCCATTTCAACCATGTGATGACGCCAATGCGCTGCGGTTTCTTTCAGGTCAGCACGGATAGATTGACGAACCCAAGATGCGCCTAAATCTTCGCCTTGATAGGCCCACTCTTGCATGGTCACCAAATCAATGATGCCTTCGAGTTTATCTTCAGCACCAATTGGAATTTGGATAGGCATCGGGCGAGCACCGGTTCGCGACGCAATCATGTCTACGCAATTATAAAAGTCAGCGCCTGTTTTGTCCATTTTGTTTACAAAAACAATGCGCGGAACTTTATAACGGTCTGCCTGGCGCCAAACAGTTTCAGTCTGAGGCTCAACCCCCGCATTCCCATCGAGCAACACGACCGCACCATCAAGGACAGCCAGAGAACGTTCGACTTCAATAGTGAAGTCAACGTGGCCTGGCGTGTCGATGATGTTAAAGCGGTAACGGTCATCTTTCGCCAAGTCATTCGAATCGATAATGCGTTGCCAGAAGGTCGTTGTGGCCGCGGATGTGATGGTAATACCGCGCTCTTGCTCTTGCTCCATCCAGTCCATCGTCGCTGCGCCATCATGCACCTCACCGATTTTATGCGATTTACCTGTGTAGTAGAGGATGCGCTCTGTAGTTGTAGTTTTACCTGCATCTATATGCGCAATGATACCAAAATTTCGGTAACGGTTTAGGGGATAATCGCGTGCCATTTGGGCTGCCTCAGTCTAAAGTGTTACCAACGATAATGGCTGAACGCTTTGTTCGCGTCGGCCATCTTATGAGTGTCTTCTCGCTTTTTAACAGCAGTTCCACGATTGTTCACAGCATCGGCCAATTCAGCCGCCAAACGCTCTTCCATCGTGTTCTCATTGCGTTTGCGTGCTGCGATGATCAACCAACGAATAGCCAATGCTTCGCGACGCTCATTGCGCACTTCGATCGGCACCTGATATGTAGCACCACCAACCCGACGTGAGCGCACTTCGACAGTAGGCTTCACGTTTTCCAATGCTTCGTGAAAAGCTTCGATCGGGGCGCGCTTCAAACGCGTTTCCACACGCTCTAGAGCATTGTAAACAATGCTTTCTGCGATCGACTTTTTACCATCGATCATCAGATTGTTCATGAATTTTGTAAGCACGGTATCACCATATTTGGCGTCCGGAAGAATTTCGCGCTTTTCAGCTGCGTGACGACGGGACATCTCTGCCTCTCCTTATTTCGGACGCTTTGCGCCGTATTTCGAACGACGCTGACGACGGTCTTTTACACCTTGGGTATCCAACACACCGCGCAAGATGTGATAACGGACACCCGGAAGGTCTTTGATACGACCGCCGCGGATCAGAACAACTGAGTGTTCTTGAAGATTGTGCTTTTCGCCAGGAATATAGCAGATCACCTCAAAGCTATTGGTCAATCGTACTTTTGCAACTTTACGCATAGCTGAGTTTGGCTTCTTTGGTGTTGTAGTATAAACTCGGGTACAAACACCACGCTTTTGCGGGCATGATTCCAAGTGTTGAGACTTGGTTCTTTTTACACGAGGCTCACGCGGTTTGCGGATGAGCTGTTGAATCGTTGGCATTATTCTCGCCCTTTAATTGCAACCCGTTCAAATATCGCACGTCAGCGACTTTTCCGGGGGCAGTTCTTACGCCAGGTGCCTTGTGCGTCCACAAAACACAGAAACCACACCCGTCCCCTTCGCGAGGACGACGCGGTGGAATTTCAGAGGATCGGGGTTTTTGGCCCGGATCATGACCACTTAATTTATTAAGTCCCAATCACGAGAATACTCGCACCTTGGTATAGGTGAGGCGCGTATAGGGGGAGTCGCAGCTCTTGTCAACAGCACCTAACATCAAACCCAGGTTGGGTTAGCAGAAACGACAAACAGCTTTTGCAGCCCAAACGCCATACCTGCCATCAAAATATAGGCGGCCAAGACATCGGAAACAAAATGCCCACCAGCAGCCACACGCTGCAAAGCTGTTAAGGCAAGAACCAAGCCTGAAAGAACCTGTGCAAGCCGGCATTCTCCATGTGACAAGGTGTTGCGCCAAAACGGTAACAGCACCATTAGGGCAATGGCAAAGGTCATTGCACCCGCCCCTTCGCCCGACACAAAAGAGCAATTACTTGGGCATTGATCACTGATTCGATAGAACGGTGTGAATTCAGCTGTGCCCCCAAAGTCGGAAACCGTTGAAGGGCGCGCCCTGCCCCAGTACTGTTTCAAAATCCGGTCGACCAGCAAGCCAGGTCCCATCAAGTAAAGGGCCGCAACATATGTCCAAACTCTTTTGGGCGCCCCCAGCCAACCTTCGCTGCGCCCAAAGAGCGTAACTCCAAAGGCAGCAAGGGCCATCACGATGCTCAGGCGCCAAAGCGCCATCCGCATAGATTCCACCAAAGTCCAATCATCCACCCAAAAGCCAGCCCCTGGCCGATAAAAAAGGCGCGACAGGGTCAGGTCAACCTCAGGCCAAAGGCCAAAAATGACGGCAACTGCACAGCCTAAAAACAAAACCACTTTCAACCACCAAAGTGGCCAAGCTTGAGCTGGCCAGGCCTGAGTAGGCAAGGACGCCTTTAAATTATTTTCTTCGCTAGAAACGGTCATTGCTGCTCCAAATACCTCTCACGAAATAGAGAAAAAATACCCATACTGACCACAATCGCAGCGCCAAGCAAAGTGACAAAATCGGGCAAATTGTCAAAAAACACCCATCCCAGACCAATCGCCCACAAAAGCGACATGTACCGAAACGGTGCAATGAATCCAATATCACCAGCGCGCATCACCATCACGGCAAAAATGTAGCCCGCAATCAGTGCGGTCGCTGAGCATAAGATATAAAACATTTGGACCAAAGAAACGCTTTGCCAGCCTTGAAGCAGCGCCCCCACCAGTCCCAGAAAAGTGACGCTGCTGGCCGCCCAAATAGCTACCGTCACCGACGTCACTTTCCCCGAAATTTGCCACGTTACGAGATCACGGCACACAATAGCCACCACCGCCACAAGCCCCATCAGGGAATATCCATTAAATCCCTCGCTACCTGGTTTAATAATCAGCATTACGCCGATGAAGCTAATCATAATAGCCAAAAGACGCCACCGGCCAATCTTGGCGCCCAAAATCAACGCCGAGCTAAGCGTGATGGCCAAGGGTAAAAATTGCAAAATGGCCATCAAATTTGCCAGGGACAAAAACATCAAGGCGCTTAGAAATGCTGCCGTTGAAACAACGTCTGCCAGCGACCGCCAAATAATCATACGCCTATCTTGGCCATACGGCATCACCAAGCCGCCTAGAAAAAAGTGTGCCAAAATCAAAAGCGCCGCCAAGGCGATAATGCCACGCAGGGCAATGCACTGATAAAGTGGTAGGGTGAGTGTGACCTTTTTCATAAAAGCATCATTGATGGTGAAGGCAGCCATAGACACGTTCATATAAAGCGCGCCGCGTAGATTGTTAGACAAGGCCATAGCATATCCAATCTAAGGGGTTTCCCCCATATTAAAAGCCCCGTCAAACGACGGGGCTTTTAATATTCTTTTAAGAGATCTTATTCGTCATTTGATCCGAAAACATCGACTGCAGTAGGCTCGCCACTCGGCAGTGGGGCTGCCAAAGTGGCGGCGGCCTCTTGTTCATTGCGGCGGGCGTCTACCACAAATGCGTCACGATCCAACGCGATTTTCTTAACTCGGCTTGTTGCACCGCCGGTCCCTGCGGGGATCAGGCGCCCAACAATCACGTTCTCTTTCAGACCAACCAATTTGTCACGTTTGCCTTGAACCGAAGCTTCAGTCAAAACTCGTGTAGTTTCTTGGAAACTTGCAGCCGATATAAAGCTACGTGTTTGCAAGCTAGCCTTGGTAATCCCAAGCAAAATAGGCTCAGCTGTGGCCAAACGCATGCCATGCACTGCAGCTTTGTTGTTAAATTCTTCCAACTCGGCCTTATCTACATGTTCACCTTTGAGTAGGGTTGTTTCTCCTGAGTCCAAGACTTCAAATTTTTGCAGCATTTGGCGCACTATCACTTCGATGTGCTTATCGTTGATTTTCACGCCTTGCAGACGGTAAACGTCTTGCACTTCGTCGATCATATAATTTGCCAAGGCTTCAACGCCCAAGATGCGCAATATATCGTGGGGGGCAGGATTACCATCCATTATATAATCACCCGTTTGTACAAAGTCACCCTCTTGCACGGGAATATGTTTGCCCTTTGGAACCATATATTCAAGCGGCGCAAGACTGTCATCAACAGGCTCAATCGTTATACGACGTTTGTTTTTATAGTCTTTGCCAAAGCGCACATAGCCATCAGACTCTGCGATAATCGCATGGTCTTTAGGACGACGCGCTTCAAAGAGTTCAGCAACTCGTGGCAAACCACCCGTGATGTCTTTGGTTCTGGCACCTTCACGTGGAATACGCGCTACAACGTCACCCGGTTTGATCTCTTGCCCGTCTTCAACAGACAAAATCGCATCAACCGACATGGCGTATGTGATCGGATTTCCAGCTTCATTACGCACAGGATCACCTGTTTTCAGATCCATAATTACCACTTCTGGCTTTAGATCACTGCCTTTTGGCGCTGAACGCCAATCAGAAACAATCCGCTGCGTCATGCCTGTTGCTTCATCCGTGTCTTCACGCACAGATATGCCCGAAACCAAATCCACAAACCTCACAACCCCGCCTTTTTCAGCGATAATTGGCAAAGTATACGGATCCCATTCAAATAACTTGGCGCCACGCTTGACCACTTGCCCACCTTTGACATGCACTTTCGCACCATAAGTGACCTTATGCGAAGCTCTTTCTATGCCAGCACCATCTACAATCGCGATCGACATGTTACGGCCCATAACAATGGCTTCACCAGCAGCATTTGCCAGCAAACTTGAATTATTAAATACAATTTTACCTTCTTGGCTAGCTTCAAGGAAGGACTGCTGACCACCTTGCGCAATACCACCGATGTGAAACGTCCGCATCGTGAGCTGCGTGCCTGGCTCACCAATGGATTGCGCGGCAATTATTCCAACAGCTTCACCCTGGTTAACCAATGTACCACGGGCCAAGTCACGACCATAGCACATTGCACAAACCCCTTCTTCGGCTTGACATGTCAAAGGTGAGCGAATGCGCATTGATGTGATACCAGATTGATCAACAAGATCAGCGCGGCGCTCATCAATCAATTCACCACGACTAACCAATACTTCATCGCTGCCTGGAACAAGAATATCTTCAGCCGAAACTCGGCCAAGAACACGTTCAGCCAGAGACGAAACAACCTCGCCATCGTTCACAGCCACAATCGCTGTAATCGATTTTTCGGTACCACAATCATGTGACCGCACAATACAGTCTTGTGCAACGTCAACCAAACGACGGGTCAAATAGCCCGAGTTAGCTGTTTTCAGCGCTGTGTCCGCAAGACCCTTACGGGCACCATGGGTAGAGTTGAAATACTCAAGGACCGTCAGACCTTCTTTAAAGTTTGAGATGATTGGTGTTTCGATAATTTCGCCATTTGGCTTGGCCATCAATCCACGCATCCCGCCTAATTGCTTCATCTGTGCAGGCGAACCACGCGCGCCCGAGTGCGACATCATGTAAACTGAATTTGGCTCTTGCTCCGAGCCATCTTCATCTAAACGCACGGCCGAAATTTCAGCCATCATCTCGCCGGCCACTTTGTCCGAGCATTTTGACCAAGCGTCGACAACTTTGTTATATTTCTCACCCTGAGTTATCAGACCGTCCATATATTGCTGTTCAAAATCTTTCACTTGATCGCGCACATCATTCACGATTGGCCATTTTGTGTCAGGGATCAGCATATCATCTTTGCCGAAAGAAATCCCAGCTTTAAAGGCTTCACGGAAGCCTAAGCCCATTATTTGGTCACAGAAAATAACTGACTCTTTTTGTCCACAATAACGATAAACTGTGTCAATAACGGTTTGAACGTCTTTTTTGCGTAGAAGGCAATTGACCAGGTGAAACGGCGCTTTCGCATTCAGGGGCAACAGATTACCCAACCGCAAACGGCCTGGGGTCGTGTCAAAGCGCTGCCACACTTCATTGCCTTCGGCATCAATTTGCTTGATTCGCGCTTTGATCGAGGCATGCAAATGTACAGCCCCTGCTGCCAAAGCATGTTCAACTTCGTCAATATTACTGAACGCCATACCTTCACCAACCATACGCTTGCGGTTCATAGTTGTGTAGTAAAGACCCAGTACCATATCTTGCGAAGGCACGATAATTGGCGCGCCGTTAGCAGGTGACAAAACGTTGTTGGTCGACATCATCAAGACGCGCGCTTCCAACTGCGCTTCAAGGCTCAGTGGCACGTGAACCGCCATTTGGTCTCCGTCGAAGTCCGCATTAAAGGCCGAACAAACGAGGGGATGCAACTGAATTGCTTTACCTTCGATCAATACTGGTTCGAAGGCTTGGATTCCCAAACGGTGCAAAGTTGGTGCGCGATTCAAAAGTACAGGATGCTCACGAATTACTTCGTCTAATATATCCCACACTTCAGGACGTTCTTTTTCCACCAATTTTTTAGCTTGCTTGACAGTAGAAGATAGGCCCTTGGCTTCAAGACGCGAATAGATAAAGGGTTTGAAAAGCTCAAGCGCCATTTTCTTTGGCAAGCCACATTGATGCAGTTTAAGTTCTGGTCCCGTCACGATAACCGAGCGGCCAGAAAAGTCGACGCGTTTACCCAACAAGTTTTGACGGAAACGGCCCTGTTTGCCTTTGAGCATATCAGACAAAGATTTCAGCGGGCGTTTATTGGTGCCAGTGATCACGCGGCCACGACGACCATTATCAAACAACGCATCAACAGCTTCTTGCAACATACGTTTTTCGTTGCGCACAATTATATCAGGGGCTCGCAGTTCGATAAGACGTTTCAAACGGTTGTTACGGTTGATCACGCGGCGATAAAGATCGTTCAGATCCGAGGTCGCAAAACGGCCGCCGTCCAAAGGAACTAAAGGGCGCAGTTCTGGTGGAATCACGGGAAGAACGGTCAAAACCATCCACTCAGGTCGGTTGCCCGAATCAACAAAGCTTTCGACAATTTTCAGGCGCTTGATGATCTTTTTGGGTTTAAGCTCGCCTGTAGCTTGCTTTAGGTCTTCGCGCAGTTGTTCAGCGGTGGCTTCCAAATCAATGGCAGCCAGCATGTCGCGGATGGCTTCAGCACCAATATTAGCAGTAAAAGCATCGGCGCCATATTGGTCTTGCGCGTCAAGAAAATTTTCTTCAGTCATCAATTGACCATAGGTCAAATCAGTAAGACCAGATTCAATCACCACGTAATTTTCAAAATACAAAATGCGCTCAAGATCACGCAAAGTCATATCAAGCATCAAACCAATACGCGATGGCAAGGATTTTAAAAACCAAATATGCGCTACAGGCGAAGCCAATTCGATATGGCCCATGCGTTCGCGTCTAACTTTTTGTAAAGTAACCTCAACGCCACATTTTTCGCACACAACGCCACGATATTTCATGCGTTTATATTTGCCACATAGACATTCATAATCTTTGATCGGGCCAAAGATGCGCGCACAAAACAGTCCGTCGCGCTCAGGTTTAAATGTACGATAGTTAATGGTTTCTGGCTTTTTGATCTCACCATAAGACCAGGACAAAATACGCTCTGGCGATGCCAAAGATATTTTGATCTCATCAAATGTTTTGACCGGAGCCACCGGATTGAACGGGTTATTGCTAAGTTCCTGGTTCATTTTGCTTCCTTCAAATCAAGTGGGATGGGAGATTGGGGCCGATGATCACCAGCCCTACTCGTCCTCTGCATCCAGGAGTTCCATGTTAAGACCTAGGCCACGAACCTCTTTCACAAGAACGTTGAACGATTCGGGCACACCAGCCTCAAAATTATCTTCGCCCTTAACTATTGATTCATACATTTTAGTCCGACCTGCCACGTCATCAGATTTGACAGTAAGCATCTCTTGTAGAGTATAGGCTGCACCATATGCTTCAAGTGCCCAGACTTCCATCTCACCCAAACGTTGGCCGCCGAATTGAGCTTTACCACCCAAAGGTTGCTGGGTGACAAGGCTGTAAGGCCCTGTTGAACGTGCGTGCAGTTTGTCATCAACCAAGTGGTGCAGTTTGAGCATATATTTCACGCCAACTGTTATCGGACGGGTGAATTTCTCACCTGAACGGCCATCGAACACAACACTTTGGCCTGATTGATTGAAGCCTGCGCGCAGCAAAGCGTCATTCACGTCAGATTCCTTCGCACCATCAAAAACGGGAGTTGCGATAGGAACTCCACGGGTGACATTGCCTGCAAGTTCCAAAAAATCAGCCTCATTGCGGTCGACAAATGCGGCGTCATAGGTTTCGTTACCATAAGCCAAACGCATTGCTTCACGTACAGGAGTCAGGTCACCCGAACGGCGGAACTCTTTCAAAGCTTCGTCAATTTTTAAACCTAAACCGCGTGCAGCCCAGCCCATATGGGTTTCCAGAATCTGACCCACATTCATCCGCGACGGCACGCCCAGTGGGTTCAGAACCAAGTCAACTGGTGTGCCGTCTGCCAAGAAAGGCATGTCTTCAATAGGAACAACTTTAGAAATAACGCCTTTATTGCCGTGACGGCCCGCCATTTTGTCGCCTGGTTGCAACTTGCGTTTAACCGCAACAAATACTTTAACCATTTTCATCACGCCAGGAGGCAAATCGTCTCCACGTCGAACTTTTTCGACTTTGTCATCAAAGCGCATATCAAGCGCACGTTTTTGAGCTTCAAATTGGTCATGCAAGGCCTCAACTTCTTTGGCATCAGTCTCTTCGCCCAAGGCCAACTGCCACCATTGGCCGTGCGACAGTTCGCTTAAAAGCTCATCGTCAATGAGCGCACTTGGTTTCACGCCTTTTGGTCCTTTGACAGCGGCTTTACCCATGATCAAAGTCTTCAAGCGGGAATAGATATTGCGTTCCAAAATCGCCAACTCGTCGTTGCGATCGCGCGACAGGTGCTCGACTTCTTCGCGTTCGATTTGTAAAGCGCGTTCGTCTTTATCAATGCCATGGCGGTTAAAAACTCGCACTTCCACAATCGTGCCAAAGGCCCCCGGGGGCAGGCGCAGTGATGTATCACGCACATCGGATGCCTTTTCTCCAAAGATTGCACGCAAAAGTTTTTCTTCTGGGGTCATGGGGCTTTCGCCTTTTGGTGTGATTTTACCCACCAAAATGTCACCAGGTTGCACTTCAGCTCCAATATATACTATCCCAGCTTCATCCAAGTTACGCAATGCTTCTTCACCAACGTTAGGGATGTCACGTGTGATCTCTTCAGGCCCCAATTTCGTATCGCGCGCTGCAACTTCATATTCTTCAATATGGATCGATGTAAACACATCATCACGCAAAATGCGCTCAGAAATCAGAATACTGTCTTCATAATTATAACCATTCCAAGGCATAAAGGCCACGATGATATTACGGCCCAAAGCCAACTCGCCCATATCAGTGCAAGGCCCATCGGCAATCACTTCAGAACGTGTCACGACATCGCCAACCTTGACCAGTGGGCGTTGGTTTATACATGAGGATTGGTTCGAACGTTTAAACTTGCGCAAACCGTAAATGTCGACGCCAGGCTCACCCGGATCAAGCATTTCGGTTGCGCGAACAACAATACGGGTCGCATCGACTTGGTCGATGATGCCAGCGCGCCGTGCCATGATAGCAGCACCAGAATCGCGCGCCACCACAGCTTCAATCCCCGTGCCCACGAAAGGCGCGTCAGATTGCAGCAAAGGCACCGCTTGGCGCTGCATGTTGGATCCCATCAAAGCACGGTTGGCGTCATCATTTTCCAAAAAGGGAATAAGCGAAGCCGCAACCGAAACCAATTGCTTAGGCGACACATCGATCAAACTGATTGCCTCTGACGGGTTCAACATGAACTCGCCCGCCTTGCGAGATGAAATTAAATCATCAGTAAAACGGCCTTCATCATTTTGCGCCGCATTGGCTTGCGCAACTGTGTGGCGCATTTCTTCAGTGGCCGACATGTAAACCACTTCATCAGTCACTTTTCCGTCGATTACTTTACGGTAAGGTGTTTCGATAAAGCCATATTTATTAACACGTGCAAATGTTGCAAGCGAGTTGATCAGACCAATATTCTGGCCCTCGGGTGTTTCAATAGGGCACATCCGACCATAGTGAGTTGGGTGGACGTCACGCACTTCAAAGCCAGCACGTTCACGGGTCAAACCACCAGGGCCCAAGGCTGACAAGCGGCGCTTATGGGTCACTTCTGATAGAGGGTTGGTTTGGTCCATGAACTGTGATAATTGTGACGAGCCAAAAAATTCGCGCACCGCAGCCGCAGCTGGTTTAGCGTTTATCAAATCTTGTGGCATGATAGTGTCGATCTCGACAGAAGACATTCGTTCTTTGATCGCACGTTCCATCCGCAAAAGGCCGACGCGATATTGATTTTCCATCAATTCGCCAACGGAGCGCACACGACGGTTGCCCAAATGGTCAATATCGTCGATTTCGCCTTTTCCATCGCGTAACTCTGTCAAAGCCTTAATGCAGGAAATGATATCTTCACGCGACAGGGTGCGTTGCGTATCTGGCGCATCAAGCACTAAACGCATGTTCATTTTAACCCGGCCTACTGCGGAAAGGTCGTAACGCTCGCTGTCAAAGAACAATGTGTCAAACAATTGGCTTGCCGCTTCAACGGTGGGTGGCTCACCCGGACGCATCACTCGGTAAATATCCAACAGCGCGGTGTCTCGGCTCATATTTTTGTCAGCCGCCATCGTATTGCGGATATAGGGGCCAACATTTAAATTATCGATGTCCAGAACAGGAATATCTATCACGCCATTATCGAGCAAAGTTTGCAAAGAGCCCCCCTTGACAGACCCATCGCGATCATAATCCAATGTCAGCTCATCGCCCGCTTCAACCCATATCTCACCTGTAGTTTCGTTGATGATATCTTTGGCAACATAGCGGCCCAAAATTTGGTCATAGGGCATCAAAATATTTTTAATTGCCCCCGATTTAACCAAGTCATTTGCCATGCGAGGTGTAAGCTTTTCACCTCCAGCGCATATCACTTCGCCCGTATTTGCATCAACCAAATCAAAGGCTGGTCTAGTTCCACGGAAGCGCTCTGGGAAGAAGCGTGTGACCCAGCCTTTGTTTTTGACATGCGCATATGTAACCGTTTCATAATAAGCATCCATGATACTTTCTTGGCTCATGCCCAAGGCATAAAGCATTGTGGTCACTGGCAATTTACGACGCCGGTCGATTCGCGCGAACACGAGGTCTTTCGCGTCAAATTCAAAGTCCAACCAAGAACCGCGATAAGGAATGATCCGGCAGGCAAACAGCAATTTACCCGACGAATGAGTCTTGCCTTTGTCATGGTCAAAAAACACGCCCGGAGAGCGGTGCATTTGGCTAACGATAACACGTTCAGTGCCATTCACGACAAAGGTGCCGTTATGTGTCATCAAAGGCATATCGCCCATGAACACGTCTTGTTCTTTAATGTCTTTAACCGAACGCGCACCGGTATTTTCATCAACATCAAACACTATCAAACGCAATGTCACTTTAAGCGGCGCGGCATAGGTCATGTCACGGCTTTGGCACTCGTCAACATCATATTTTGGTTTTTCTAATTCGTATTTTACGAATTCCAAAACAGCTGTTTCGTTGAAATCCTTAATCGGAAATACCGATTGGAAAACTCCTTGGATCCCGTCACCGTCGGTGGGAATTAAGGCTTCACCTGACTTCAAAAACAAGTCATAGGATGATTTCTGAACCTCGATAAGGTTCGGCATCTCTAATACTTCACGGATCTTCCCAAAATAGCGGCGGATTCGCTTTTGTCCAACGTAGCTCTGAGCCATGCTCGAAGTCACCTTTCGTTCATTCGCGGGCGCGTATTCCGTCGGGCTACGGATACGGGCCGCTTGCGAAGCAGGGGGTGGTTCCATTCATGCTGCTCGTCCCACCGAACAACTCCCGAACCGTAACCGCGCCTTGGAAGAGACAAAATGTCCCTACCAAGATGGGTTAAACTGGGCCTGATTACACAGGCCCAGTCCAATTTTAGTAGCTGCCGAAGCAGCTAAACCTTATTTCAGCTCAGCTTTAGCGCCAGCGTCTTCAAGTGATTTCTTAACGGTTTCAGCGTCAGTTTTGCTCACGCCTTCTTTAATTTTGCCGCCTGCTTCAACCAAGTCTTTGGCTTCTTTTAAGCCCAAGCCTGTGATTGTACGAACTTCTTTAATGACGTTGATTTTATTTGGACCAGCTTCAGTCAAAACAACGTCAAATTCAGTTTGCTCTTCAACAGCAGAACCAGCAGCAGCAGGGCCAGCTACCATAACAGCACCGCCAGCAGCAGGCTCGATATTATATTTTTCTTTAAGAATCGTTTTTAATTCTTGTGCTTGCAAAAGGGTCAATCCTACGATTTCTTCTGCCATTTTGTTCAGATCAGTCATTTTCTGTTCCGTTCGTTATAAGATGGGTTCCAACGAGGTGGGGTTCATTCCACACAGGTCATCAAATTGCTCAAGCTGCTGCCCGATCCTCAATTGAGGAAAGGATGCCAGCGATGTTCGAAGCAGGCGCGCCAATGGCACCAGCGATGTTCGAAGCTGGTGCAACAATGCAAGACACGATTTGAGCAAGAAGCTCATCACGCGACGGCATAGATGCAACGGCTTTCACACCCTTGGCGTCCAAAATCATGTCTCCCATTGCCCCGCCAAGAATAATGAATTTATCATTAACCTTCGCATAGGCTTCCGCAACCTTCGCCGCAGCGACTGGGTCATCGGAATAGGTCATCACGGTCATGCCAGTCAAAAGATCACCCATCTTCGCAGTGGATTTACCTTCTAGGGCAATTTTGGCGAGCTTGTTCTTGGCAACGCGGACAGACCCGCCTACTTCACGCATTTGTGCGCGCAGGTCCTGCATTTGTGCAACTGTAATGCCTGCGTAGTGTGCGACCACAACAACGCCAGAGCTTTGGAAAATTTGGCCGAGTTCATCGACCAGTTTCTCTTTTTGGGCTCTATCCACAGTTTCAC
Organism: Paracoccaceae bacterium; assembly: GCA_041441915.1. Classification (GTDB taxonomy): domain Bacteria; phylum Pseudomonadota; class Alphaproteobacteria; order Rhodobacterales; family Rhodobacteraceae; genus UBA10365. The sequence goes on from JASDRS010000001.1 coordinate 74,288, forward strand.
TCCAAGTTTAGGGGTTGCCCCCCGGCTCTTATTAGCTTTGCGAAACGGCAAAGCTTCGGGTCCATGATCAGGTCCCGAGGCCAAAATTATCCGAGAAAATCCTCGAAATTTAGTCTCGATCCCCATCTCAGGCAGGAAATTAAGACCCTTAGGTCACCCACCGTCTTGGACAGATCCGGGCGTTACCGCCCGGCTATCACGCCAGCTATTAGTTAGGCCGACGAATTCTACTGACCCGTTGCCGAGTCAATACTTAGCGACACGCCTGCACCCATTGTCGAAGACAGGGATACTTTGCGTACATAAGCACCCTTAACGCCTGCTGGACGAGCTTTAGAAACAGCGTCAACAAATGCGAGTACGTTTTCGACCAATTCCTTTTCCGAAAACGAAATTTTGCCAATACCAGCATGCACAACACCTGCTTTTTCAACTTTAAACTGGACTTCGCCACCTTTAGCGGATTCGATTGCCAATTTGACGTCCATCGTCACAGTGCCAACCTTAGGGTTTGGCATCAAATTGCGTGGCCCCAAGATCTTACCCAGACGACCCACCAAGGGCATCATGTCTGGAGTTGCGATGCAACGATCAAAATCGATTTTGCCACTTTGGATAATTTCCAAGAGGTCCTCTGAACCAACAATATCGGCACCAGCTGCGGTTGCTTCATCTGCTTTCGCGCCGCGAGCGAATACTGCCACACGCACCGTTTTTCCAGTGCCGTTTGGCAAGGCAACAACACCACGCACCATTTGGTCAGCGTGGCGCGGATCAACCCCAAGGTTCATCGCTATTTCAAGTGTTTCGTCAAATTTTGCAGCACTAACTGATTTGAACAGCTTTACAGCTTCTTGAACCGTGACGTTTGCCTTACCAGCAAAGGCCTCACGTACAGCGCGGGTCCGTTTTCCAAACTTTGCCATGATCAGCCCTTCACTTCGATGCCACAAGATCTTGCGGAACCCAAAATGATTTGCATCGCAGCGTCAATATTATTGGCGCTCAGATCTTTCATTTTCGCTTCAGCGATCGTGCGTATTTGCGTAACAGTCACAGAACCAACCACATCACGGCCTGGCTTGTCCGAACCTTTAGCGCGATTACGCTTACCAACAGGTGGTAGGCCTGCCGCTTTTTTCAGCAAATACGACGCAGGTGCAGTTTTCAGCTCTAGGCTGAAAGATTTGTCCTGGAAATAAGTAATTATAACTGGAGTAGGCGTTCCAGGTTCGATATCAGCGCTTCTTGCATTGAAAGTTTTGCAAAATTCCATGATATTCAAACCTCGCTGGCCCAAAGCTGGGCCAATGGGAGGGGAAGGGTTTGCTTGCCCCGCCTTAACTTGCAGCTTTAAGCTGCCTACAATCTTCTTGGCCATTTGGCCTCTCCTTTATAACAGCCTGCGGCATGCAGACGGTTTAGTGGTTCGGTCTGTCACTTAGGCCGAACCCAAGCGCGCGCCTCCCACGGGTTAATCAGGTGTCCTTCGACACCTGGGTAAACTCCAACTCTACAGGCGTAGCACGGCCAAAGATCGACACGGTCACCTTCAAGCGATTATGCGCCTCGTCAACATCTTCAACCATACCAACAAAGCCCTCAAACGGACCATCGGTGACCTGCACCTGTTCACCAATCTCGAAATGGATCAAATTGCGCGGCCTAACTTCACCCTCTTCAACGCGATTCAAAATCGTATTCACTTCAGAATCGCGCATCGGCATAGGGCGCCCCTGCGGACCCAGAAAGCCCGTCACGCGATTGATCGACGAAATAATATGATAGCCTTTATTAGTCATTTCCATCCGCACAAGCACATAACCAGGCATGAAGCGCCGCTCTGAAGTTACTTTCTTGCCACGGCGAACTTCAATCACCTCTTCGGTAGGAACTAATACTTCTGTAATTTCCTCTTCAAGGCCGGCGTCCGCTGCGGCTGTCTTGATTTGCTCGGCAATTTTCTTCTCAAAATTCGAGAGAACACTTACCGAATACCAACGCTGCGCCATACTGTCTGCCATCCTATGTCTCCTGGGTGGATCCCAGAACTTCTTTTAATTCAAGCGCTTGATCCGACTATAATTGAACAAAAACAGCGCGCAACCCGATTCGCTGCGCGCCTCTTCCTATTCGATCTGCTGCACCTAACGCCGCATGGTCGTAAGATCAAGAAAAAACGCGATAATTTTTTTACAGTTAGCCAAAAGAATTCAACACAGACGAAAGCCCAGCGCGAATTCCCATGTCGACCAATGTGAAAAATGTGGCTGTTAAAGCCGACATAATGAAAACCATCACCGTAGTCAAAAGCGTTTCACGACGCGTGGGCCACACAATTTTTTTGACCTCAGAACGCACTTGTTGCACAAACTGAAAGGGAGTTACTTTTTCCATCACACTATCCTGACCATTTTTCTAACCCACAGATAAGCCGATCAACTGCAAATTTCAAGTTAGATCAGCCTTTGTTTTCCACGCCTAGCCTAGCCAAGCACCACAACTGAAAGTTTGGCAGGAGTTGGGGGACTCGAACCCACGACCCTCGGTTTTGGAGACCGATGCTCTACCAACTGAGCTAAACTCCTATGCCTTAGAGAGCAATTAAGGTAGGCTGAAATGAAAATCAAGGCCTTAGATGTCTCCAATTCGATCTTTTCACATTTTCATCAAAAGGGGCGTCAGCTTACAGCTTAACGCCCCCTATCAAACTGAAGCAAAGCTTACTTGATGATTTTAGATACGAAGCCAGCACCAACAGTGCGTCCACCTTCACGAATGACGAAACGCAGTTTATCTTCCATCGAGATAACTGAAATAGTAATCCATCGCGAACGCCTAACTCATTACCCCTTTAGCAGACCGACCCGCCCAACCGAAATTACTTAAATTTATTCTCGCGCGGGAACCCACGCGGCGCCATGCGCCCCGCCGTTGCGCGCGCTGCCGTCCATTCAACCAGATTAACCTCTGACCTTGTGCGCCCAGCCGGATCTTTCCACATAAGTCCCATGTCCAGGTCAAAGGTAGTGGCGTCCGACAAGCCCCCATCTTTGTATTTTTGCAATCGAACCCCTTTGCCCTTTGCCATTTCAGGCAGTGCATCCAAAGCAAACACCAAAAGTTTGCGGTTTTCACCCACAACGGCGACATGGTCACCGTTGACCGCGCGGCATAGAGCAGCTGAGACGCCCACTTTCACTGTCAAAACCTGTTTGCCCGTGCGCGTTTGTGCCAGCAATTCTTCCGACGGCACCACAAACCCATCGCCCACATTTGAAGCAATTAAATATTTGACACCTGCACGATAAATCAACATATCGACGATTTTGGCCTCATTTGGTAGATCAACCATAAGGCGCACGGGCTCCCCCATGCCACGTCCACCAGGTAAATTCGCACCAATGATTGTGTAAAAGCGCCCATTTGAACCCAACAGCAGGATTTTATCTGTGGTCTCAGCATGAAAGACAAAGCGCTTTTCGTCACCATCTTTAAATTTAATTTCACCATCCAACGCAGAATGGCCCTTCATCGCACGCACCCAACCCATTTTCGAACAGATTACAGTGATCGGTTCGCGTTCTATCATAGCTTCAAAGGGCACATCTTCAGAGATAGTGGCTGTATCAAAGGTCGAGCGGCGCGCGCCGTTCAGTGCGGCTTTACCAAATTTTTCATTGATCTCCGCCAATTGTTCAGAAATACGCTTCCATTGCCGTGCGGGGCTGTCAAGCAAGCCATCCAGATCAGCGCGCTCGAGGATTAATTCGTCCCGTTCACGGACCAATTCCATCTCCTCAAGCCGACGCAAAGACCGCAGGCGCATGTTCAAAATCGCCTCAGCCTGTACATCATTCAAAAAAAGTTCACTCATCATGATGGGTTTGGGCTCATCTTCGGTGCGAATAATTTCGATCACGCGGTCAAGGTTCAAAAAGGCAATGACATAGCCCTCTAGTACATTCAAGCGTGCGGCGATCTTATCAATACGATGCTGCGCGCGGCGCTGCAAAACTTCACGTCGATGGCCAAGAAAGGCAGACAAAATCTGCTTTAAAGAACAGACTTTGGGCGTGCAACCCTCTATCAATACATTCATATTCAGACTAAAGCGAATTTCCAGATCGGAATTCTTAAACAACATTCCCATCAACATATCAGGTTCGATGCTCCGTGCACGAGGCTCCAGAATAAGGCGTACATCTTCGGTTGATTCGTCCCGTATATCTGCCAAAAGCGGAACCTTTTTAGTTTGAACCAGTTCGGCCAAACGCTCGATCAATTTCGATTTTTGCACCTGATAGGGGATTTCTGTGACCACAATCTGCCACATACCACGTCCTACATCTTCGATCTGCCAGCGTGCGCGCAATCGAAACGACCCGCGCCCCGTGCGATAGGCATCAAGCACGGCAGATTTAGGTTCAACTATAACACCGCCTGTTGGAAAATCCGGCCCAGGCACTAGGTCAACCAGAGCATCATCTGCCACGTCTGGGTCTTCGATCATCGCTTGGCAGGCATCGAGCAATTCCCCCAAATTATGGGGCGGCACATTAGTAGCCATGCCTACGGCAATGCCGGAGGATCCGTTGGCTAGCAAAAGCGGAAAAGCAGCGGGCATGACCACAGGCTCTTCCAAAGTGCCATCATAATTGGGGCGAAAATCTACCGCATTTTCGGTTAATCCATCCATGAGGCTTTCAGCAATGGCTGTAAGACGTGCCTCGGTGTAGCGCGCGGCTGCAGGATTATCGCCATCAATATTACCGAAATTGCCCTGCCCATCGACCAAAGGATAGCGCATATTAAAATCTTGGGCCAGGCGCGCCATCGCGTCATAAATAGCTGCATCACCATGGGGGTGGTAATTGCCCATAACATCGCCCGAGATCTTGGCCGATTTGCGAAATCCACCCGTTGGGGCCAAGCGTAATTCCCGCATAGCATAAAGAATTCGCCGATGCACCGGCTTAAGCCCATCACGCGCATCGGGCAACGCACGGTGCATAATGGTGGAAAGCGCATAGGTTAGATAGCGGTCACCAATAGCATGGCGCAGTGATTCTGAAACAAGAACAGGGCTCATCTTGATGGTATTGGGTATTTTGTTCATGTATGTTGTGTAATGCGCGCTTTGGTCTTGGTCTAGAACCAATTGCATATTAAAGAGTTAAAAATATCTCATGCGCCCTAAATGCGCATTAGGGGCCATAGCAGCCCAATTTAGCAGTCAAAAATTGAAGGAATGGACATGGGCGAACAAAAGACCGTTTTGATCTCAGGCTGTTCATCCGGCATTGGCTATGACGCGGCGCATTATTTAACTGCCCGCGGCTGGAGGGTCTTTGCAACATGCCGTGTGCAAGCCGATTGTGATCGCTTGATCTGTGAAGGATTGGAAAGTTTTGTCCTCGATTACTCTGATGAAACCAGCATCGCTTCTGCCTTGGCCGAGGCCCTGTCACGCAGCAATGGCCGGCTTGATGCTCTTTACAACAACGGCGCTTTCGCCTGTCCAGGTGCGACCGAAGATCTGCCGCTCGACGCCTTGCGCGCAGTGTTTGAAGCCAATTTTTTTGGCTATCATGAACTAACCCGCCGCGTGATCCCTACAATGAGGTCACAGGGCTTTGGGCGCATTGTGAATTGCTCTTCCGTTTTAGGATTGGTTGGCGTGAAGTGGCGTGGGGCCTATGTGGCCAGCAAATTTGCCCTAGAAGGGCTAACGGATGTTTTGCGCATGGAAATGTCAGACACCCCGATTAAGGTAATTTTAATCGAACCTGGCCCCATCACTAGCAGAATTCGCCAAAATGCCATTGCCCCATTTGAAAAATGGATCGATTGGAAAAACTCGGCCCACGCGGCCCAATATGAAACGCTGCGCAATCGGCTTTATGCCGATTCTGGACCTGATCTGTTTGAACTGCCCGCGCGCGCTGTAAGTGAAAAACTGGCCCATGCGCTGGAATCTCCTAACCCCAAGGCGCGGTATTTTGTCACGACCCCCACTTATCTGATGAATGCGGCACGCAGATTTTTATCGACCAAAGCTTTGGATTGGTTAATAAAAAAGGTGTAATACCTCTTAATTTTAAATCTTAATACTTTGGTGCATTTGGTTTTTTCTGTCGCATTTACCAACCAAACCGTTACATCAGCTTCACATGACAAAGGAATTCACGATGTTTTCTGACCCACTTGCGATTATAGCTACAATCAGCGTCTTGATCGTTTTGGCTATTTTAATGGCCGGCATCGGCTCTTTTGGCAGAGGTGGATCCTTTGCACTCAAACATTCAAACCGGCTGATGCGCTACCGCGTGGGTGCGCAAGCTGTCGCAGTTTTGTTGATCGTGATCTTTGCTTGGCTGCGTTCAGGGGGTAACTGATGGTAGTTCTATCAAAAATCTACACCAAAACTGGCGATGCGGGTGAAACCGCCTTGGGCAACGGCGCACGGGTAGCCAAAAACTCCATGCGCGTCACAGCCTACGGCACGGTCGATGAAACCAATGCCACGCTGGGCATGGCAAGATTGCACGCCACTGGCGATATGGATTTGGCTTTGCAGCATATTCAAAATGATTTGTTCGATCTGGGCGCCGATCTGTGCCGCCCAGATATGACTCGCGACACCGAAGCAGGCTACACGCCTTTGCGCATTATTGAGACCCAAGTCAGAAGGCTTGAAGCTGAGATTGATACGATGAACGCCAGCCTAGAAACGCTGCGTAGCTTTATCCTGCCCGGAGGCAGCACCTTGGCCGCCCACCTGCACATGTGCCGCACCATCGCTCGGCGTGCCGAAAGGCTTACGGTTGAATTAGCCGCAGTGGAACATATTAATCCCCAAGCCATGATTTATTTAAACCGTCTGTCTGATTGGTTTTTTGTGGCGGGCCGCATTGCAAATGACGATGGTCGCGCCGATGTTTTATGGATTCCTGGCCTTACACGCCCCCAAACCAAAGGCGCATAACCGCAACGCGAAGTCGGTTTTGATCTGTTTCTTGAGATAGATTAAGGCTATCCAACGACTATCTAACCCCAATGGGGGCCTAATTTTAAACGAAGGAGAAGCGTGCAGATGAAGGTGCTGGTCCCAGTCAAACGGGTGATCGATTACAACGTCAAAGTCCGAGTTAAGGCTGATGGCTCAGGAGTCGATTTGGCTAATGTGAAAATGTCGATGAACCCTTTTGACGAAATAGCTGTAGAAGAAGCAATCAGATTGAAAGAGGCAGGCAAGGCTGACGAGGTAATCACTGTATCCATCGGCGTCAAACAATCACAAGAAACCCTGCGCACAGCCTTGGCAATGGGCGCGGACCGAGCAATTTTGATCCAGGCAGCTGAAGATGTTCATACCGACATCGAGCCCTTAGCCGTGGCCAAAATTCTGGCTGCGGTGGTCAAAGACGAAGCGCCGGGCCTAGTGATATGTGGGAAGCAAGCCATCGATAATGACATGAATGCCACAGGCCAGATGCTTTCGGCCCTGCTAGGCTGGTCGCAAGCAACCTTTGCATCAGAATTGACGATCGACGGCGATCACGCGTTGGTTACCCGCGAAATTGACGGGGGCATGCAAACCATTCGGGTAAAAATGCCAACGGTTGTCACTGTCGATTTGCGTTTGAACGAGCCACGGTACGCAAGCCTTCCCAATATTATGAAGGCCAAGAAAAAACAGCTCGATGAAAAAACTGCTGCGGATTATGGCGTAGACGTAACACCACGCTTGACCATTTTGAAAACCACAGAGCCCGCAGGCCGTAAGGCTGGGGTAAAAGTAGGGTCGGTAGCAGAACTAATTAAAAAACTTAAAGAAGATGTGGGGGTCTTGTGATGAGTGTTTTGTTGATTGCAGATGTGGTAAACGGTATTTTGGGTGCAGATAGCACCGCAAAAACGCTGACTGCCGTCGCGTCTTTGGGAGAGGTTCATATTTTGGTCGCTGGCGCCAATGTGAGCACCGCTGCGAAAGAAGCCGCTGGGCTGATGGGCGCGTCGAAGGTTTTGATAGCCGACGATGACGCTTATGCCAATAGCTTGGCCGAACCGATGGCGGATTTGCTTGTAAGCCTAGCCGGTGGCTATTCGCATATTCTTGCGCCTGCCACGGCTAGCGCTAAAAACGTTTTGCCACGCGTGGCGGCCCTTTTGGATGTGATGATCATCACCGACATCACTGACATCATCGACGCCGACACATTTGAACGCCCTATTTATGCGGGTAACGCAAATCAATTGGTGAAATCCAAAGATGCTAAAAAGTTGGGCACAGTGCGGACCACTTCTTTTGAAGCGGCGGTTTCGGGTGCATCAACCGCTATTGAAAATATTGCAGTCGCCGCTAATGCTGCACTGTCGTCTTGGATCGAAGATAAAGTCGCGGCATCCGACCGCCCTGAACTAATTTCCGCTGGCATTGTTGTGTCGGGTGGGCGCGGCTTGGGTTCAAAAGATGATTTCACGCTTATCGAGCGCTTGGCCGATACCTTGGGCGCTGCAGTTGGCGCAAGCCGTGCCGCTGTCGATTCGGGTTATGCACCCAATGATTGGCAAGTAGGACAAACGGGCAAAGTCGTAGCACCCGATCTTTATATCGCAGTGGGTATTTCCGGTGCTATTCAACATTTGGCAGGCATGAAAGACAGTAAAGTAATTGTGGCCATCAACAAAGATGAAGAGGCCCCAATTTTCCAAGTGGCAGATTATGGCTTGGTTGCCGATCTTTTCACGGCAGTTCCAGAACTAATTGAAAAGCTTTAAAGGATAGGGCCTAATTTAGTATTTTTTGGACTTTGGATGCAACACCGACAACTGCTGCTTGGTGAGTTGCTTCATTCGACAAAGGTAAAAAATATCTGTGGCTTTCATTGAGATAATAGACCTCGATTATGGGTCATTTTTTAGGCCCTGACACTAAATATCGCCCCCGGCCCACTTTTAACCAAATATGTTCAAGCAGGTTGGCTTGGTAGCAAAACCAAAAAGGACTTTTACGATTACACAAGCGAAGTGCCCATTACCTACCCGCTAGATCAACTTTCCTAGCGTGGAAGGGAAAGCGTCTGTTCGCGCAGCCAAGCCAAAAATCCGCGCGGATTATCGGACCACTTTCTCAGATCTTCTGGCTTAAGCGCGGCACCCACAAAAGGGCGCTGCGCCTTAAACAGAGCTTTGCGGATTTCATACAGCAAAAGCCCTTGGCGTAGGGTTGCTGAAATCTTGTTGGCAATCAAATAGACCCGAGTATTTTGGCCCGTAAAACAAACTGGCACCACAGTCGCAGCAGACCGCATAATCATTTTATGGCTAAAGGGGTTCCAATCAGCTTCGATCGCAGGGCCAAAAAATGTTTCTGACGCCGCAACTTTTCCCGCAGGAAACAAAATGATTACGCCACCATTTTTCAAGTGCTGCATGGTGTCCTTTCGCATCTTAAGACCAAGTTCACGCGAATCATCTTCATGCGAAAAGGGAACTGGAATCATAAATTCCGCAATTTCAGGAATACCTGTCAACAAAGAGCGCGTCAGAATTTTGAAGTCAGGGCGCACGCGACACACGAGCTCAGCCAAAATCATCCCATCAACTAAACCGTGCGGATGATTAGACACAATGACCACTGGACCCGTTTTAGGAATGTTCGCAATCTCGGGCATCGGGGTTTCGATATCTATCCCCATTTGGGCCAAGGCCTTGCCCCAAAATGGCACCCCAAATGGAGCGCCGGACTGTTCAAATTTGCGAATAAGCCGCAATAAGGTGAACTTTGCAGTAGCCCATTCAATACTGCGGATGGCAAGTATTTTTAAAGGGTTTTTGAAGGTGCCTGCATAGGAAAGCCGGCGCTTATCATATGTATGATCTGGCTTATTCACGACTGGTTTATCCGATGTCACTTGAGGGTTTTTTTGCAAGATAGATCCGCCTGATTTAAAAATTTCAAAATGGTTCATCAAACTTATCTGCAACCAACACAGCGATAGCCTTGGCCAAAGCCTCAGCCTCGACCCCAGATGTTTCCACTTCAATAGCCGTTCCAGGGCTGGCCGCCAACATCAAAAGTCCCATGATAGAATCGCCCGCTACGTCCATCCCATCTTTACGGACGATTGCATTGGCATCAAAAGCTTCAACAGTTTCAACAAATTTTGCGGAAGCACGCGCATGCAGGCCTTTTTCATTCATAATCATCAGAATTTGGGTAGTCATTCTCCTGCTCCGTCTCCAACATTTAGTGAGTTGATATATTTGCGCCCCGCGTCGAGAGCCACGGCCACCGCTTCGGGAAGGCCCAAGCCACGGCTTTTGACTAATTTGATCAACAAGGGTAAATTGGCGCCGTAAATAATACGCCGTTTTTTTCCCGAACAAGCCAAAAGCGATAGGTTCGAAGGTGAGCCACCAAACATATCAGTCACAACCACAACCCCGTCACCTTGGTCTACAAGGTCGGCTGCGGTGCAAATTTCAATTTCTTTTTCTGACCGGTCGCAATTGTCTTGGATTGCAATGGCAGCCACCAAAAGTTGTTTGCCAACAACATGCTCCACGGCGGATAAATATTCCCGCGCGAGACCACCATGTGCGACTATTACGATCCCTATCACTTTGGATCACCCAAACCCTGTAACCGTCCTAATGCCGAATTTCGTTCCAACTCACGGTGCCTTTTTGACACTTGCCAGTCCTGTTGCGCAAGCGCATTTCCAAAGATTTCTACGATTGCTACCGAACGATGTTGGCCACCAGTGCATCCAAACCCAATCGAGACATGCGTCTTTCCCTCGTCCAACTGCGCTGGTAACATAAATTGCAAAAAATCAAACAGTTTTTGAAAAAAAAGAGGATAGTTAGCGTCAGCCACGACATAGGCCGCGACCTGTTCATCGCGCCCATCTTTGTCACGCAATTGCGTGTCCCAATGCGGATTCTGCAAAAAGCGGCAATCAAAAATCATATCCAAACCACGCGGCACGCCGCGCTTATATGAAAAAGACTGCACAGAAACCTCCAAAAGCGCCTGTTTGCCTTTGGGCGCGAACAGATTTGACATTTCGGCTCTTAGGTCATGGGGGTTCATTTCTGACGTATCAATAGTAATGTCAGCCCGCACCTTGATGGCAACAAGAAGGTCCATCTCATGTTCAATTGCTTGGGCCGGCGTGGTGTCTCGCGCCAAAGGATGGCGCCTACGCGTTTCAGAAAAACGGCGCAAAAGTTCTGATTGCACACAATCAAGATAGATGACCTTAAGCGACACCGACGGGTTACGGGTCAATTCGTCGATAAGTTCGACCAAAGCTGTAGCATTAAAATCACGGTTACGTACATCAAGCCCAAGCGCAATCGGACGCCCTAATGGCGCCCCCTCGACCAGCTTTGGTACCAAAGAAAGAGGTAAATTATCAATGACCTCATACCCCAGGTCTTCCATCGCATAAATCGCCGTCGACCTGCCGGCGCCAGAAGGACCAGTGACCAGGTAAAGATCATGGTCCGAATGCAGGAGCGAAACGCGCGTCATGGGTCTGCTTTCATTTGTCTGCCCAGCCGAATTTCATGGCATGAAAAACCCGCGAGGGAAAATAAGTATGATCATGACTTAATAAAAGTGGGAAATCTACGCCACAAAGAGATATTTTTTGTTCAAGTGGCCGACGCTTTGTTTCACGCTGCCCCATATCCAGAACCATGATTACCAAAACGGGGGCCTGGACATAATTTGCCTTTAAAATTCCAATCCCACGCGCTTCTATCAGACCCTTCAATGCGGGTGGACAGGTCGCCAAAACTCTGTCTGCCTGGCGAATTAATAGTGTTTGATCATCCGCCACAAGCCTTGCACCAAGCGCCATCAGGGCCAAGGCAAAAGAGCTTTTTCCAGACCCTGACGGCCCCACGATCACAAGGGCCTGCGCATTTAGGCTTACAGTCGTTGCGTGCAGTATTAGTTTTTCGTGCATCGCCCCACTCCAAAGCCCCCATCAAAGCGGCAGTCAAACGACAAATCTTGCTCCCAGCAGGCCGGATCCCGTGTCATCCAGTGCAAGCCGAATATTTTCGGCCCAAATAATACCGCTGTGATCTTCGGCGATTTGTCCCAAAATCACCAGTCCTAATCCAGTGTAATTGCCAAAATCAGAAACGGGGCATTTTTTACCCCCTAGACCTGTCGAAAAGCTTACGAGAAATTAACCAAAATGTGAAAAATCAGCCGTGCTAAGTCAGATGGTATAAATGAAGATAAAAAATTGATTATAATCAAAGCTATAGCAAAGCTCACAACCCCTTTGCCAATCCCTATGGCAGAAGCCGTCAAAAACGTCAGCGCAAAGGCTGGGAAGGAAAAATCAGCAATGAAAAAGTCACTTCACCTCAGGCTCGCGGGAGAAAATCGCTATCAGTCGCCCGCGCGCTTCAGGAAGCAAGTGATTTTTCGCCTGCGATTGCAGCGCCTTTTCCAGAAAATACCCCGTTATATCTAGGCCACGCACAAGCTCATCCGCCAATGCTGGGCCTTGACCTAAAAGACAGCTTGGAAGAGGCAAAAGCCTAGAGGCCCAATCTCCAGCCCCCTCAGGCGAAATGGCGCGGCCCGTTTTGGGGCTAACATAGAGCAGATTTTCGCGATTTCCTGTAACGGCGCATTGGGTCAAATCAAGTCCAAAGCCAATTTCATCGAGTAGCAGCGCTTCCCATCTTAAATATGCTACGGGCCAATCTTGAGCTGTTTCAAGATGTTTTAAAAGCGCCGCAGTTTTCAGCCAAAGCTTGGGTTGAGCCTGCCTTTCGGCCAGGCACACCCGCAGCATGGCACAAATCGCAGTCAGGCCGGCCAGTGTCAGCGCCCCCTCCATCAGGGACGCGCGGCTTTTCAAAGGCTCGAGTACAAAGTTGCCCATATGGCTTTCAAGCCGCGCACGCCATGCAACTTTTACTTGATTGCCAATTTGCAAAAGCGCCGCCATCTTACGCGAAGCTCCACCCCGGACCACGCCCAAATGGCGTCCATGGCCGCGACAAAACAGTTCGACAATTGCAGAGCTTTCGCCATGCGGTTTGCTTGACAAAATTGTACCTTCGTCCTGCCAATCCATTCTAGCACCTAAATTCCAGCAGCATTTTAACCCCTACGCTACCCCAATCCATCTTCGTTCAAAAGACTGCGCCCGGCGCGGTCTTCTACTTCGATCACCCAAAGATCTGGATCACGGGCTTTTTGGCGACCGACGGCAGCGTCAATCAAGGCTTCGTCTCCTTGCACAAGAGCCTCCCAGTGGCGTGCGCCTGTCGCCAGATCAAAGCTGCGGTGAAAAAGTTCGGCCTGCCCGTCAAGCGTTGCCTGCTTGACTAAAACCGCGCCCGCTTGCGAATCACCGCGCTTGACCAAAAAAGCCGGAATGGCGGCAAGGCGTAACCGTGTCAGATAGGAAGCCACCCAAAATTCTGCTGTTAATCTTGATGCCATGATTGCCAACCTTTGAGCGAGCCCTGGGCCCTAATTTCCATCTTTGAAGTCAAGCCCCATTTCAGAGTAACGTTCGGGCTCTTCCAGCCAATTTGACCGCACCTTGACTTGTAAGAACAAATGCACGGGGCGGTCTAAAAATTCGACCAGCTCTAACCGTGCTGCCTGGCCAATAGATTTAACAGTTTCGCCCTTGTTGCCAAGTACAATGCCCTTATGGCCATCACGCATAACATAAATTAATTGATCAATACGCACCGAACCGTCGGCGCGATCTTCCCATTTTTCTGTTTCAACGGTCAGCTGATAAGGCAATTCTTCATGAAGCCTTAACGTCAGTTTTTCGCGCGTAATTTCCGAAGCAATCATACGCATCGGCAAATCCGCAACTTGATCTTCAGGATAAAACCAAGGCCCCGCAGGCAATTGTTTTCCTAGCCATGATTTCAGCTTATCAACCCCATGGCCCCGCTCGGCTGAAATCATAAAAGTTTCCCCAAAAGGAAATGCCTCGTTCAGTTTTGACGCCAAGCCAAGCAGAACTTCGGCTTTCACACGATCAATTTTATTGATTGCTAAAGCTACCTGTTGGCCGCGTGGAATGCGGTCGCGCATCGCGTCAATAATGGCTGTTACGCCATCGGTCATGCCGCGGTGGGCTTCTATCATCAAAACCACAATGTCGGCATCTGCAGCTCCGCCCCACGCCGCGGCAACCATAGCTCGGTCAAGTCTACGGCGGGGTTGAAATAGACCTGGCGTGTCTACAAAGACAATCTGCGCATCACCTTCCATGCAAACACCACGAATGCGCGCCCGTGTAGTTTGCACCTTGTGCGTCACAATCGAGACTTTCGCCCCCACCATTTTATTGAGCAGGGTGGATTTCCCAGCATTAGGCTCGCCAATCAGGGCTACAAATCCAGCACGCGTGTTACCAGCGCCACCAATTGCACATTCGGTTTGGGCCGGCATTTCATCAATCATTTTGGTTCTCCAGTCGCGCTAAAAGCGCCTTGGCGGCAGATTGTTCTGCCTGCCGTTTTGTTCCTGCGCGGCCTTGGGCAGCTTCATCATTTTGTAGGCTCACTTCCACCGTAAAATTCGGTTGGTGGTCAGGCCCATCACGTTCAAGTTCAGTATAGTTTGGGGTAAAAAACCCACGGGCTTGCGCCCATTCTTGCAAAGATGTTTTGGGGTCGCGCGCGTCAATTTCAACATTGGCGATCCTCTTCTCCCAAAGACGCAACACGACTTTTTGCGCGGCTTCAAAGCCGGCATCTAAAAAAACCGAGGCAATTAGCGCTTCCAACGCATCACCAAGCAAAGCCTCTTTGCGCCGCCCGCCCGACATGGTTTCTGAACGTCCAAGTTTTAGCACATCACCCAAGCCAATTTCGCGAGCCACATCAGCACAAGTTTCTTGACGAACCAATGCATTAAACCTTGGGGCCAGCTGCCCTTCGGCAGCAACCCTATCTGCGGTGAATAGCGCTTGCGCCATTGTAAGAGCCAAAACGCGGTCGCCCAAAAATTCCATACGTTCATTTGACTGCCGCGTCGCAGAAGAGATCGAGGCATGTGTCAGAGCACGCACTAAAAGTTCGGGGTCCCGGTAATCATGTCCCAACCGAGTCGCAAATGCAGTAAGTACTGCCGATATTTTCACTCAACTGCCTTAAAGAAGCGGTCAGACCGCCATGTCCATACGTAAAACAGTGACTTACCCGCTGAGGAAAACATGATCCGATCTGCACGGCCGACCAAATATTCTGAAGAAACAAAGCCCACACCGCCAACTGCCTGGGAAAAGCGGCTGTCTTGGCTGTTGTCGCGGTTGTCGCCCATGAAAAAATAATGGCCTTCAGGCACTGAGAATACACCGGTATCGTCTGCATAAGATCCGACTTGAATATTCAGCACGGAATGGACGCTTTCATTTGGAAATGTTTCGCGGTAACGCGTCTTTTGGCACAATCCACCTTCGCCAATGGGGCTATTTTGGCATCTAGGGCTGTTGCGCATTGGGCCTTGGGGTTTGTTAACCTCTATAAAAGCGCCGTCGGGAATTTGGGGCATTTCGACATTATTGATATAAATAACCCCCTGTTTTACCTGCACTTGGTCACCCGGCAATCCTACCAACCGCTTGATAAAATCAGAACCATTCACCGGATGGCGAAACACCACAACATCGCCACGCGCGGGTTCAGAGCCAAAGAGGCGGCCAGTAATGGGGCAAGCAGAAAAGGGGCAGGAATAGCGCGAATACCCATAAGCCATTTTGTTAACGAATAAAAAATCACCAATCAACAAGGTATCTTTCATGGAGCCCGAAGGGATCCAAAAGGGTTGGAACAGCAAGGTGCGAAAAAGGCCGGCAATCACCAAAGCATAGGCAATTGTTTTCACGGTTTCTACGAAACCACCTTCAGATTTAGAATGACTCGCCATTATAGTGCCTCTTAAAATTTTGGAGAAAATGCGTGGCCCCAGCGCCTATGTCAAGCTGCAACGTGCAATTGCACCGCTTCTATCACTACAAAGGCCTGCGCCCAAGGGTGATCATCTGTCAGGGTCACGTGAACAAGGGCTTCATGCCCCAAAGGTGTCATCTGAGCCAGTCGCTCAGCCGCCCAACCTGACAAATGCATCACAGGCTGTCCCGTCGGCAAATTGGTTACCGCCATATCTTTCCAAGAAATACCCATACGAAGACCTGTCCCCAAAGCCTTTGAGCAAGCCTCTTTCGCGGCCCAGCGCTTGGCAAAGGTCGCAGCCTCATGAGGGCGGTGGCCAGCGCGGAATTGCTCTTCAGGTGAAAAAACGCGCGATTTAAAGCGATCACCAAAACGTACCAAAGTGGCTTCGATTCGTTCTATATTGGCTAGATCAGATCCGATGCCCAAAATCATACTCGCGCCAAATCCATAAGGCGGCGCATTTCTCCTATTGCAGGGCCAAGGCCCAAAAACAGGGCCTCACCTATCAGAAAATGTCCAATATTAAGCTCTGCCAGCTCAGGGATCGCAGCAATGGCCGTCACATTATCAAAGGTTAGGCCATGGCCGGCATGCACTTCAAGCCCCAAGGAATGGGCCAAGGCCGCCCCTTTACAAATAGCCTCAAGCTCGGCTTCGGCTTCATCCAAGCGACCTTCGGCATGAAGATCAGAATAGTGACCAGTATGCAGCTCCACGACTGCAGCCCCTATGCGCGATGATGCTTGGATTTGGCGCTCATCACAACCAATAAACATTGACACGCGGCACCCTGCCACATTTAAGGGAGAAATATAACGGGCCAAGCGGTTTTCGTCGACAGCCACGTCAAGCCCACCTTCAGTGGTGCGCTCTTCGCGTTTTTCGGGCACAAAGCAAACGGCGCGAGGTTTAAGGTCAAGGGCTATCGCCGCCATCTGATCAGTCGCGGCGCACTCAAAATTAAGCGGCAATCCGAGACCTGCGCACAAGGCCGCCATATCCGCATCGTGAATATGGCGGCGGTCTTCTCGCAGATGAGCCGTAATACCATCTGCTCCAGCCGCTTCAGCCAAAAGAGCGGCGCGCAAAGGATCAGGCCAAACCGTTCCACGCGCATTACGCAAAGTAGCCACATGATCAATATTCACGCCCAAACGTAGTTTATTTGGCACCTTCATATTCGCTCCTTTCTCAATATTCGTTAGAAAGCTTGCCATAGTGCTGCCTTCTATCTTGATTTATTTTGAACCTTCCCTACCGCTTTTGCCGCACGCCTTTTGTTCATTGCAGCAAGGGGTCTCTTAAAAAACCTGTTTTTTGCCAGCTTTTCTTTAAACTTTGCCGCTCGCATTTTTTGATAGGCTGTGATCAAGGGTAATGTAACATAATGCATCACAATTCCAGCACCAATCCCTGGGAGAACCCCGCCAACACAGTAGGGAAAATATATGGTTTTACAAAACTCCCATAAACGATCCCAATGGCTATAGGTAGGCATATAGAGCGTTTTAAAATTGGCCAAAAGCTCCCCCCCCGCATTGGCAAAAGCCATAGAGATTGCACGCATATCAAGTGGCACTTCAATGCCAAGCATCAAATGGCCAAGCTTAATCGACCCATAGGCAATGAAAGGGAAAGTCAACGGATTTCCAATCAAAGTTCCTAAAACTGCGGCTAAAATGTTACCACGCACGAGCCAGGCTACCAGTGCAGCCCCCAAAATATGGACACCAAACAGGGGTGTGAAAGAAATGAATGTGCCCGCAAAAATTCCGCGTGCAATTCTATGCGGATTATCGGGCAAGCGGCGCATCCGATGTATCACATATTGCACGGCCCGCCCAAAACCACCGCGCGGATAAAAAAGAGCCCTAACCAAGCCCCCAAAAGTTCGTCTGTCGCGGCGTTTTAATATCACAGTGCCTTCTCATTGCGTTGCTGATTTTTGCTCACATCACGATATCGCGCAATTTGTGCCACGTCTACTTCCGCCTCAAGCGCTGTCATTACAAGATGAAGATGTTGTACATCGCGAAGATCAAAATCAATTAACAATCTATAAAAATCTGGTTTGCGGTCAACAAAAATCAAATCAGAAATATTAGCTTTTTGGGCGCCAACTAGCGTGCAGATGCGGCCCAAAACACCCGCATCATTGGCAATGGTGATTTCCAGTGTCACAGTATGTACAGGCGCATGACGACCAGACTGCCAATGCAAGTCGATCCATCGATTGGGCTGCTGTTCAAATTCTTGCAAAGCGGGGCAGTCAATCGTATGGACCACCACACCTTTGCCGCGGGAAGTGATTCCGACAATACGCTCTCCTGGCACCGCTTGACAACATTTAGGCCTATTAACGATCTGGTCAGGCGCAAGTCCCAAAATAGGCCGCGCATGATCGATTACATCCGAACCAGTGATGGGCAGCTCTGGATACAGTGTACTTACCACGCGGCGTGCCGTTAACTCAGCGCTTCCAAGTTGAGCCAACAGTTCGTTTTCATCTGGAAGGCCTAGCATTTTGGCAGCTGTTCGCAAAGCCTTGTCGGTGGCGGAGCGACCTACATGGTCAAATGCGGCGCGGGCCAGTTCTTTACCCAACTTTACAAAGCGGCTACGGTCTTCTTCACGCAACGACCGCCGAATGGCAGCCTTGGCGCGGCCAGTCACCACAATATCAATCCAAGAAGCCTGTGGGCGCTGCCCATCTGCCGAGATAATCTCTACCGACTGGCCATTTTTGATCCGCGTCCAAAGTGGCACGCGCAACCCATCAATCTTTGCCGAAACGCAAGAATTGCCGATGCGCGTATGTATGGTATAGGCAAAATCAAGCGGTGTTGCACCGCGCGGCAATTGCAATACATCGCCCTTGGGCGTGAAGCAAAATACTTGGTCGATGAACATTTCAAGCTTCACATTTTCAAGGAAAGCATCGTGATCATCGTCTTCGAGCCGCTCAGTCATGCTCGCAATCCATTTAGCTGGATCAACGGCAAAAGGGTTCTTGGCCAAAACACCCTCGCGATAAGACCAATGGGCAGCAACCCCAGCTTCGGCAACTTCGTGCATTTGGAGAGTGCGGACCTGCACCTCGACTCGCTTACCATCGCGGCCCGACACGGTGGTGTGGATCGAGCGATAACCGTTTGACTTGGGTTGGCTGATATAATCCTTAAAACGCCCAGGTACGGCGCGCCATCTTCGGTGAATCACACCCAAAATTCGGTAACAGTCCGCATCTGAATTACAAATTACCCGAAAGCCATAAATGTCTGACAGGCGCGAAAATGAAAGTTCCTTTTCTTGCATCTTGCGCCAAACCGAATAGGGTTTTTTGGCGCGCCCATAAACATCGGCTTCGATTGCGACGGCATCAAGCTCTGAGCGAATATCGGCACTGATCTGATGTACCACATCGCCCGTTTCGCGCTGCAAAGTGATGAATCGGCGGATAATCGAGCTACGAGCTTCAGGATTAAGTACACGAAAGGCCAGATCTTCCAGTTCTTCGCGCATCCATTGCATACCCATGCGACCAGCTAGCGGAGCGAATATCTCCATCGTCTCATGGGCTTTTTGCACCTGCTTGTCGGACTTCATGCTTTTGATCGTGCGCATATTATGCAAACGGTCAGCTAGCTTGACCAAAATAACCCGCAGATCTTTTGACATGGCCATGAAAAGCTTACGAAAATTTTCCGCTTGTTTTGAATGGGTTGATGACAGCTGTAAATTGGTAAGCTTCGTCACGCCATCAACCAAATCAGCCACTTCCGAACCAAAAAGACGCTCCACTTCGGTAAAGGTGGATTTGGTATCTTCGATTGTGTCGTGCAACAGGGCGGTGATCAGGGTTGCATCATCAAGGCGCTGCTCTGTTAAAATTGCGGCAACGGCAACAGGGTGGCTAAAATAAGGCTCGCCCGATTGGCGAAACTGCCCTTCATGCATTTTACTACCATATAAAAAGGCTTGGCGAATTAGATCACTGTTCGATCGTGGGTTGTAATTTTGAACAAGAGCGACCAGGTCTTCGACGTCAATCATCGCCGTATCACCCTTTGCTTTGGCATTTCAAATAATGCGCAATTGGGCTTAATTTCCCCCTTGCGCTTCCATTAGGGCACGCAGAAGTTTTTCTTCAGACATATCGTCTTGAACTGGATGGTCTGGCTCAGAGCCCATCAGCATCGACATTTTATCTTCTTCGGCCTCATCAACCTCTATTTGAGTTTGATAGCTTTCAATCATTCTTTCACGCAATACATCTGCCAATTGTGTTTCATCGCCAATTTCACGCAAACTTACGACAGGGTTTTTGTCATTGTCACGATCAACCGTAACCGCAGAACCCGCAGTAATTTCGCGTGCACGATGGGCGGCAATCATCACCAATTCAAAACGATTTGGCACTTTATCAACGCAGTCTTCTACCGTCACGCGGGCCATAGTCACTCCAATATAGATCGAGCATTCAAAACACCTTGTTAAGCCCAAGCTACCAGCTTGACAAGTCGAATATAGCCAAAAATCATGCTTAATTCGGAATTTTTCCCACTAAAACCTGTTTGACTTCAGCTTGGGGCAATGCATCCAACATTTGTTGAACGGTCAAACGGCGTACAGGATGGCACCAGTTTGGGGCAATATCGGCCAAGGGAACCAAAACAAAGGCCCTATCATGAAGCCGTGGATGCGGCAAAATTATCTCTCGCGGGGCGACACTTTTCTGTCCGTCCAGATCCAAATTCTGCCAAGCCAAATAGCCATTTAGGTCAGGCAGAACATGGTCTTCGATAGCCAGCAAATCCAAATCCAAAGTCCGCATACCCCAGCGCTGTTCGCGTTCTCGACCAAATTCAGCCTCTATTTCATGCAGGCTTTCCAAAACTGACGCTGCTTCAGTTTTTTGGCTAATATTTATTTTCAAACAACCATTAATATAGTCAGGGCCTGCGCCAATTGGGAAGCAGGAGGTCCTATAAAAACCACTGCAGGACAAGGGCGCCATATTTTCTTCATGAAATCGTCTTAGCGCCGCCTTGATAGTGTCTTCGGGCGACAACCCTTCAAAAGGCAGGTTTGCTCCAAATGCAATCAAAGCGTATAGTTGCGTTGGCAAGGTGGCTGCGGGTTTGACAAACGACATGGTTGCGTCAACCTTCAATTTTAAAGAGATAAAGCACGATGAAACTTCATATAGCACTTTTGCTTAGGTTCGGTAACCAGTTCTGCTTTTAGAAATAATTCTATGTTTCAAAAAAATAATCATTTAAAACTATTTTAGTGAATATTATAATTTATAGTTAGCATCAAAATTACTGGGCTTTGACATCGATTATAAATTTCTCAAACAGGAAATCATGCACTGCAAGAAGCTTTTCTGCCCTTTACTATGCGGCTCTGCTTCAGCATCACAAATATTCTGCGTTGCGCCCCTTAATGGATTAGCTGAATTATAATTACTATTCCATGGCCACAAAACTGGCCAAAGAATTTGTCACCCCAAAGGACCGGCACAAAGTAAAAGGTAATATGGATACTGAACTACCCGTCAACCCAGTTTAACCTGCCCCCAATATTGATCACCCGGTCATTTTTTCGGGAGTCAGAGATTTTAGACCCCTGATTAACAACATGCTGCGCCAAGGCGCACGCGTTTAGATGCATCGAAAACCCACGGCTAACTGCCAATCATTTCAGATGAGCTGTGTCGTAGGGCCTATAACTTCATCGAAGTTAGACTACTTGCACGAGCTGATTGGCCACCCCTCAGCAGGGAAATAAAACCTAACCTTTTGCAAAATTATCAATCAAATTTCAAACTAGATCTAGACCTAGCTAGAATCAGGAACTAATCTTTGGATTAGTTTAGCGAGGATCTATGCATAAGCCGCCACTAAAACTATACTTGACAGCGCCACGTGGATTTTGTGCAGGCGTGGACAGGGCTATTAAAATTGTCGAGCTTGCACTCGAAAAATGGGGTGCGCCAGTTTTTGTGCGCCACGAAATCGTTCACAACAAATTTGTGGTCGATGGTTTACGCACTTTGGGCGCCGTGTTCGTTGAAGAGTTAGACGATGTGCCTACCGATCGACCAGTGATTTTTTCAGCTCATGGGGTTCCCAAAGCTGTGCCCGCGGCGGCCGAGGCGCGCAAAATGATCTACGTTGACGCAACCTGTCCCTTGGTCAGCAAAGTGCACATCGAGGCCGAGCGCCATTATGAAGTGGGATTGCAAATGGTGATGATTGGGCATGCTGGTCATCCCGAAACCATCGGCACAATGGGGCAGTTGCCCAAAGGCGCTGTACTTTTGGTTGAAACCGAAGCTGACGTGGCCAAGCTAACCATTGCCGACCCAAAAAACTTGGCTTACATTACTCAAACGACTTTATCAGTTGATGATACGCAAGGTATTGTCGCTGCGTTAAAAAAACGTTTTCCCGCCATTATAGGCCCCCATAAAGAAGATATCTGCTACGCTACCACCAACCGCCAAGCTTCGGTCAAGGCAATCGCGGGCAAAATTGATGCGCTTTTGGTTATTGGCGCGCCCAATTCGTCAAACAGCCAAAGGCTTGTCGAAGTGGGCCGAGCCGCGGGATGCGCCTATTCACAGTTGGTACAGCGTGCAACCGATATTGATTGGCGCGCCTTAGATGGGATCAGATCCATCGGCATCACCGCTGGGGCATCCGCACCCGAAGTCTTGGTCAACGAAGTCATCGACGCTTTTCATGAGAGGTTTAACGCGCAAGTTGAATTGGCAGAAACCACCCGCGAGACGATCGAGTTCAAGGTGCCGCGCATCTTAAGGGTGCAAGCATGATCCCGCGCAGCGTGCTCTATCTGGGACTTTTGGGGGTCTTGCCCTTTGCGTATTGTGCGCTTGCAATGGTTTGGCCGCTGATCGACTTCATGCAGCCCTATTGGGGGACAGCACACAGAATCGCAGCGCTTTATGGGCTGGTGATCCTATGCTTCATGTCAGGGGTTTTATGGGGTTTTTCCACAAAGAGTGGGGGAGCTTTTGGCTATATTTTTTCGGTGATGCCCGCCCTTTGGGGGTTCTACATCACTCTCACACAACACAACTTTGGCTTAGTGTCCCTCATCTTTGGATTTGGTGGACTTTTGCTGTTGGATTGTTGGTATTGGTGGCAAAACCTTGCACCACCTTGGTGGATGCGGCTCAAGTTTACTTTGACAGTTATGGTTGTTATGGCGCTTTTAATATGCGATCAATCCGAATTTTTAAGGTCTCTGCTGTCTATTTAGAAAGTGCCCTATGGTCCAACTTTACGCCTATACTGACGGTGCCTGTAGCGGCAATCCTGGCCCCGGAGGATGGGGGGTTTTGATGCAGGCATGCACGGGGAACGAAGTGATAAAAGAGCTCACTCTTCAGGGAGGCGAGGGCCACACAACAAACAATCAGATGGAGCTCATGGCCGCCATCTCAGCACTTGAAGCGCTGGAAAAACCCTCGGCCATCGTGATGGTAACCGATAGCGCGTATGTCAAAAATGGCATTACAGAATGGATTTCAGGTTGGAAGCGCAAAGGTTGGCGCACGGCATCTGGGAAGGAGGTTAAAAATATCAATCTTTGGCAACGGCTTGACGCGTTGACTACAGCCCATCAAGTTGAATGGCGCTGGATCAGAGGCCATGCTGGCCACGCTGAGAATGAAAAGGCCGACGCCTTGGCACGCGCAGGCATGGCTCCTTTTAAGCCATAGCGTTAATTGCGTAGCTTGCCAATTCTGCTTTCATCGTCACCACATATTGTAAAGTTTATTTTGCCTCGTAAAAAGATTATTTCAGACCAATCTATGTTCCATGTGATGCGCCGCCGTTTAGATATAAGGGCGATAAAACGGTCACATCTCATTCCGTAATAAGTGAAACAGGACTTATGGGATCAATATTGATTCAAAAATTTGGCAGTCTTAATGCCATGGCTGTGGCCGCACGGTTTGGCGTCGGACAAAAAGCACAAGGTTCGGCCGATGCTCTACTTTCCACATAGCAGGGGCGTTGACCTGCTCAGCAGCAGGTGGCACGTCCATTAATCTCAAGACCGCGATCAAGCATTTTACCGAAGATGCCTGATACTCATTCAACATTTTTTGGCATTGTAAACCCGTGCAAAAAATCCACAGCATTGCTGGGTTTTCTGCCGGGTCTTTGCACCACCAAAATTTCAACAGCACCACGTCCGCAGGCAATGGTTAGGTCCGATAGCACGCGCCCACTGGGACCAGAAAGGTCTGGACGGACGCAGCTAAGCAAAAGCTTGACCCTTTGGCCTGACATTTCACACCAAGCGCCTGGAAAGGGCGACAAGGCGCGGATCTGGCGATCGATCATATTGCAAGGATTGGCCCAATTGATCCGACCTTCAGCCTTATCAATCTTATGGGCATAGGTTACGCCAGCATCGGGCTGCGCTTTGGGCAACAGATGCCCAAGGCGCACCAAAGTCGCACCAAGCAACTCTGCCCCCATTTGTGAAAGACGGTCATGGAGGCTAGCCGTGGTGTCAGCGCTTAAAATTAGGGTTTGCGCTTCAGCAAAAATTGGCCCCGTGTCCAAATTCTTAGCCATTTGCATTATGCAAACGCCCGTTTTCTCATCACCTGACATCAAAGCGCGCTGGATCGGCGCTGCCCCTCGCCAGCGCGGCAGCAAAGAGCCGTGAATATTCAAACATCCCAAATGGGGCGTTGTCAAAATCACTTCGGGTAAAATCAGACCATAGGCGACTACAATGCAAATATCAGCCTCCAGTACTGCCAATTCTGCAGCCGTTTCAGCTGATTTAAAATTAATCGGATGGCGCACCATCAGGCCCAAATCTGCAGCAGCTTTTGCCACGGGGCTTGGCCTTTCTTTCAACCCTCGCCCAGAAGACCGCGGCGGTTGGGTATAGACGCAAACCACATCATGATCTTGTGCCAAGCGCTGCAAAGCGGGCACCGAAAAATCGGGCGTTCCCATGAAAATGGCCCGCATCCGCTTTCTCATCCGCGCACCTTTAGCTTTTGAGCCTTGGTCAGCAACATGCGGCGGCGCAGTGGAGACAGATGATCAAAATACATTTTTCCATTCAAGTGGTCGATCTGATGCTGCACTGACGTGGCCCAAACTTGCACAAAATCATGTTGCTCATAGGCACCTTCTGCATTTAAAAAGGACACCGTTACAGCCAGTGGCCGTGTGATCAGGGCCGATGAACCCGGTAAATTAGGGCTAGCCTCTTCGTGATCCCGTATCTGCGCCGAGGCGTGGAGAACTTCGGGATTGGCCATCAAAACCGCCTGCCCGCGTTGAATTGAACAATTAACCACCGCCAAGCGCAGGCCATAGCCTATCTGTGGCGCGGCCAAGCCAAGGCCTGGCATCGCTTCCATCGTATCTACCATATCGGCCCAAATAGCGCGCACCTGGTCACTGATCCCCTCGACCGCAAGCGCCTGCATTTTCAACCTCGGGTCTGGATAGGGGAGGCACAAACGCACCGTCATATTTTTTCGCCACCGTTACGTACAAGATCACGCTTGTACTTTTCCATTTTGCGGGTGATCATTTGGCGTTTGAGCGGGCCCAAGCGGTCAATAAACAGGCGCCCGTCTAAATGGTCGATCTCATGCTGGGCGCAGGTGGCCCAAAGCCCTTTGAACTCTTCTTCATGCGCCAATCCGTCTAAGCCAGTAAAGCGAACAAGCACGATGGCGGGACGCTCGACATCTCCAAATTGATTGGGTAAAGACAAACAGCCCTCTTCATAGATATTCTGATCTTCAGAGGCCCAGGTGATTTCAGGGTTGATCAAAACCATCGGTTTAGCAGGCAACGACGGGTCTTTGACGCAATCCATTACAAAGACTCGCTTATGCACGCCTATTTGCGGCGCAGCCAAACCGACGCCAGGGGCGTGATACATGGTTTGCAACAGATCTTCAGACAAGCGCCCTAAATCGGATGAAATATCCGACACTGGCGCACAAAGTTTTTTTAAGCGAGGATCGGGGTGCAGTAAAATGGGGCGTATCATAAAGGTGATTTAAGCGAATCTATCAAAACGCGCAAGTCCATGCCTAAAAAACGGAAAGACCTTGTGACTTCTAATATTTGGAGTATTTTTCCAATCAAAGTGGTTTCGCCTTATGGGAGTAAATAAATGTCGTTCGATGAAGATATCAACCGTATTGGCACCCATTCTTCCAAATGGGACACGATGGAACACCGTTACGGAGTGTCACCGAATGACGGCTTGGCAATGTGGGTTGCAGACATGGACTTTAGACCTCCTCATGCAGTGCAAAGGGCGCTTGAGAATATGACATCTCACGGCATTTATGGTTATTTTGGCGATAATCGTGATTATTTAAATGCCATCATTTGGTGGATGCAAAACCGCCATGACTGGCAGGTCGATTCCGACGCTATTTTTACCACACATGGCTTAGTCAATGGCGCGGCAGTTTGTATTGACGCCTTTACAGCATCAGGCGACGGAGTAATTTTGATGACTCCCGTCTACCACGCCTTTGCACAGGTTATTCGCGCGGCCGATCGGCAACTAGTTGAATGCAAAATGGCGCAAGTGGCTGACCGCTATTTGCTAGATATTACAACATGGGACGCGCAGATGACAGGGCAAGAGAAAATGTTCATTCTTTGCTCACCCCATAATCCTGGTGGGCGCGTTTGGACAGAAGATGAGCTTTTGGCCATCGCCGATTTTTGCGAACGTCATAATTTAATTTTAATTTCAGATGAAATTCATCACGATGTTGTGATGCCAGGATTTAGACATATTGCCATGCCCTTGGCCGCACCCCATGTGACGGACCGACTGATCATGATGACCGCAGGGTCAAAAACATTTAATATCGCGGGTGGGCATACCGGAAACGTGATTATTCCCAATCCGAAACTGCGCCAAGTTTTTGCCAAACGTCTAAATGCGTTAGGGATTTCCACCAATGCTTTTGGAGTCCACATGGTCACTGCCGCATATTCCCCTGAAGGAGCACGGTGGGTCGATGAGTTATGCGCGTATATCGACTTTAATCGCCAGTTGTTTGACGCGGGAATCGCGACAATCAAGGGTGTTTCTTCGATGCGCCTGGAAGGCACTTATCTTGCTTGGGTCAATTTCTCAGGCACAGGCATGACTGAAACCGAACTAAAACACCGCATTCACGGGCAAGCAAAAATTGCTGTCAGCCACGGTATTAGTTTTGGTGCGGGCGGCGAGACTTTCATGCGCTTTAATTTGGGAATGCCCCGAGCAAAAATCGAAATTGCGATACACCGGCTGCAAGCGGCCTTTCGCGATCTACAATGAAGCGCACTAACCTTTCGTGAGATAGGCCACAGGTGCGTTTTCATCACGCCAAAAATCAACGGGTGCTTTTTCGTTCACTGAATTTAATCGCTTAAAGCTACAAATCAATTCGTCATTTTCCACGCTGCTGGCTACAATCAGGGCCTGAAAAATATGGCGGCCACCGTCATAAATGTCTGCCAAACCGCGCAAATGGGTTAATTGTGCAGGCTCAAGCGCTATACCGTCACCCCACAAGCGCAAAACGGTGAAACTTTCGCCCCCCAACTCCACCCTCAGCCTCGACTTTTTTTTCACCTCCCTGCGTCGACCAAGAGCCATTTCATCCCGCAGTTCTTTCGGCAGATATTCCAGCATTACCACCTCACTTAATGTCTTGACATTTATTATAATATATACTGAACTTGAAAAGTTTAAAAACAAGTTAATATTATAATATTTTTTAAAAGTTTAGCCCAAAAGATACAATTAGTTCTAGAAAGCTAAGGAATAGTGCTCGGCCAAGTTTACCAAAATTTCCAGCCAGCGAAGACGCGCGCACTAAGGCACAGCCCTTGCTATGCATAATAAATATGGTGCCCTGAAAAAGAGTTGTAAATTTGTGACGCATGCAATCAAAAAATTCTAACCCCGATAGCCAGCCACAACCAACGATGATCCATAACCATTACATCCGCTAGCGTAGTTTCAAGAGCGTCAATGTCGTTAGCCACCACGTTAACAGCCTAGCCTAAGGCTGTTATCATGGCAGGCCAATTTTGGGTCAAAGGCTAGCAACTTTCTAAGATCAAAAACTGCAAAATTTCTTTGTTGAATTAATTGATATTTAACTCACAGCACCATTTCTGGCAGAAAAAAATCGAAAGGTTAATCACTTTATGGTTAAATTAAACTTTCTGTGTATATGTCCCAAAGCGTATAGGATAAAAAATTTCTATTTAAAACTGGTGGTAATCTAAAGTTGGTACATGAAAAATCAGCTTTAATTGAACTAGTAAGGGAACAAAATGCTAAAGCCTGATCACGGAGGTGGTGTAGATCACGCGGCGCAAACCTATGGCATCGCACGCGAAAACTGGCTTGATCTTTCGACTGGCATTAATCCTGTTTCCTATCCTTTAACAAAGCTCAACCCTAATGATTGGGGGGCATTACCTGACACGAGTGCGATGGACAAACTACTTGCAGTCGCGCGAACTTTTTGGAAGGTGCCAAACGGAGCCGATGTTATTGCCGCAGCGGGCGTCTCACAGCTGATTGCGCAATTGCCACGTTTGGCGACCTTAGGCACCGTTGATATTCCCAGTCCAACCTATAATGAACATGCGCGCGCCTTTCGCCTAAACGGGTGGCTCTTGGGCGAAACACAAGCACAAGCCAAGGTTCTTGTGCATCCTAACAATCCCGACGGTCGCCTATGGCAAGTAAGCGACATGACAGCTCCATTCAATATCATTGATGAAAGTTTTTGCGATGTAATGCCGCAAGAAAGCCATATTTCTTTGGCTGCAACTAAAGGCACCATCGTGCTTAAAAGCTTTGGAAAATTCTGGGGCTTGGCAGGAGTGCGGTTAGGGTTCGCCATCGGCGATCCTGAAATGATCGACAAACTGCGCGATATGCTTGGTCCTTGGGCGGTTTCAGGGCCTGCATTAAAAATCGGCACTCAGGCCCTTTTGGACAACAGCTGGGCCGAAAACGCCCGAACGCGATTAACCCGCGACGCCACAAGACTTGACCAAATCATGACGCAAAATTCCGATGTAAAAAATTTGGGTGGGACGTCGCTTTTCAGACTTTATGACGTACAAAATGCAAATTTTTGGCAAGATTCTCTGGGAAAATCTGGTATTTTAGGCCGTATTTTCCCTTATTCACAAAGCTGGTTACGCTTGGGTTTGCCCGCTGATGATTTAGAGTTTTCCCGCTTAGAAAGCACCATTAATGGCCTTTCAAAGGCCAAAGCATGACGTATGCACTGCCTCTTTTCATCGCTCTTTTGCTCGATGCTGCTTTGGGTGAGCCCCAATGGCTATGGCGCCGAATTACCCATCCTGTAGTACTTATGGGTCGGTTGGTTGATGCCTTTGATGCGAGTTTAAACCATGGCACATACCGCCGCATGAAGGGGGCCTTGGCAATGGCCTTAATGGTGTTTGGCGCATGGGCCTTAGGAAAAACTGCTGGGCTTTTGCCTTTTGGCCAAATCATCACCATAGCTACAGCAGCTGTTCTTATAGCGCAAAAATCTTTGGTTGTGCATGTCCGTGCTGTGGCTAATGCTTTGCGGCTGTCTATTGGCGACGGGCGCTTAACCGTTTCAATGATCGTGGGACGCGATACACGCGAGCTTGATGAGGCAGGCATTGCCCGAGGTGCAATTGAAAGCGCTGCAGAAAACCAATCAGACGGGGTAATAGCCCCCGCATTTTGGTTTTTGCTAGGCGGCTTGCCTGGACTTTTGATCTATAAAATTACCAATACGGCGGACAGTATGATCGGCCACCGCACCCTGCTCCACGAAGACTTCGGTTGGGCAGCGGCTCGGTTTGATGATCTTCTCAACCTCATTCCCGCGCGCCTTACTGCCATTCTTATTGTGCTGAGCTTCGCACGGTTTGATGCCATAAAATTGATTTTACGTGACGCACCTTTGCACAGATCACCAAATGCTGGCTGGCCCGAAGCTGCCATGGCAGTGGTTTTGAATATCCAACTTTCAGGCCCCCGTAGCTATGATGGGATATTGAGAGATTACCCCTATGTATATCCCGAAGGAAGCTACAAGGCTAACGCTGACACGATTGATCAATCCATAAAAGTGCTTTGCCGGTCTTGGGGACTGTTACTGACCCTGGTTGCCATCTTGGCCTTGGTTTAACAGCCCTCTTGGGTTAGCATCACTTTTAAAGGTTTGATTAAACGTACCATGCGGCTGATTTTGGTTCTTCTTTTGCTTGGGGGACAGGTATTGCCCTTGAAGGCCGCCAGTTGCGGCGGTGATTTTGCATTGTTTGTCAAAAGCTTAAAATCTGAAACGCGCGCCCTTGGCGTTCCCGCCCCTACCGTTGATGCCTTCTTTAAGGGTGCGGCTCTTGACCCAAGGGTCATCCGAATGGATCGAAACCAAGGCCATTTTCAGAAGGATTTTCTAAGCTTTTCGGCGGGCCTCATCAGTAGCGGCCGCTTAAAAAACGCAACCATTTTTGCAAACGCCCATGCCACCGTCTTTGCGCAGGCTCAAGACAACTATGGCATCCCACAGGAAATTTTATTAGCTTTTTTGGCCTTTGAAACTGATTTTGGCGTGGTGCAGGGCGAGTTCAATGTTCGCAATGCTCTGATCACATTAGCCCATGACTGCCGTCGCCCCGAAGTTTTTCGCCCCCAAATCTTGGCCGCCATCGCGTTAGCCCAACTGGGCATGTTTTATCCCCAAACAAGCAAGGGCGCTTGGGCAGGCGAAATGGGAATGGTGCAGATGCTGCCCGCTGATATTTTAGAATATGGTGTTGATGGAGATCGCGATGGACTTGTGAGCCTGACCAACTCAGTGGAAGATGCGATACTGACAGCGGCTCGGCTTTTACAAAGCTTTGGCTGGAAAGCGGGCGGGCCGTGGTTGCAAGAAGTCACCTTGCCTGCGTCTTTTGATTGGTCAGTAACGGGCCTTAAGAGCATAAAATCAGTGAAAAAATGGAAAAAAATGGGCTTGCGGGCCACACATGGGGAACTGTTAGGCCAAAAAAATGACCAGGCGGTAGTTATTTTACCACAGGGGCGTTTCGGCCCTGCCTTTTTAGCCCATGACAATTTTCAAACTCTTTTTAATTGGAACCAGAGTTTCGTCTATGTAACCACCGTCGCTTATTTCGGCACTTTGCTTGACAAAGCCCCCAAGCTTGGGGTCTTTCATCCCGAACCGATGTTGAGCGAAAGCCAGATGAACATTTTGCAGCAAAAGCTCAGCAAGCGGGGATATGATGTGGGCAAAATTGACGGAATATTAGGTGCTGGCACCCGCAGTGCCGTGCGCGCTGAACAAACACGCTTGGGGTTGCCCGCCGATGGCTGGCCCAATCAGACCCTGCTTAACGCGCTTTAAGCTACTAGACTTTCAGCCTTTTTTAGATCAACGCTGACTAGTTGGCTAACTCCCTGTTCGCCCATCGTCACCCCAAACAAACGGTTCATTCGCGCCATGGTAACCGCATGGTGGGTAATTACCAAAAAGCGCGTTTTGGTTCGGCGCGCCATCTCGTCAAGCAAGTCACAAAACCGTGCGACATTTGCGTCATCAAGCGGAGCGTCAACCTCGTCTAGCACGCAAATCGGGGCGGGGTTGGCCAAGAACACGGCAAAAATCAGCGCCATCGCGGTGAGCGTTTGCTCGCCTCCAGACAAAAGCGACAGAACGGCCAGTTTTTTGCCAGGGGGTTGGCACATAATCTCTAGCCCCGCTTCTAACGGGTCGTCGTTTTCCACCAAAACCAAACGCGCTTCGCCGCCACCGAACAAATGCGTAAACAAGTTTCCAAAGGACGCATTCACCTGTTCAAAAGCTAAGAGCAGCCTTTCGCGCCCCTCTTTGTTCAGGCCTGAAATTCCCGAACGCAGGGTTTTAATCGCTCCTTCCAGATCTTGCTTTTCTTTATTAAGGTCATCAAATTCTTCTTGAACGGTCTTGGCATCTTCTTCCGCGCGCAGGTTCACCGCTCCCAAAGATTCCCTTTGGCGTTTTAGCCGATTGACGTCGATGTCCAGTGCCCCGGCATCGGGCATGGCATCTGGATTGGCGGCCAATCTTTCTAGAAGATCTTGCGGGGTACAGTCCATTTCTTCGCGAACCCGTTCGCCACTATAAGCCAAGGTGTCACGCGCAGCATCCATGTGGGCCTCGGTACGGGCGCGGGCTTCCCGCGCTTCAGATGCGATGCGCTGGGCATCGCGTTCGCAATCAAATGCCACGCGCAATTTGATTTCAGCTTCCGCCAAAGCGTCCGAGGCACGCCTGCGGCGGTCTTCAGCTTTAGCCATAGCTTCAGTTAGTTCTTCATGTTTAATCGCAATATTTTCGGGTGCTACCCCAGCATCAAGCAACTCTTCTTGCGTTTGGATTTTTCTCTCAGAAAGTTCAAGGCCACGCGTTTCAGCCATTTCCAAGCGATACTTCCAGCCTGACATTTCCTTGGTCACATCTTGCAGGCGACGCACGCGGGCTTCGCCTTCGCGGCGCAGTTCATCCGACGCCAAGCGGAGCGTCATCATAGCGCTGCGCGCCGCCTCGACCGTAACTTTCAAATCTTCAGTCTGCGCGCGCGCTGCTACTAAATCACCTAAATCTTTGGCTGATGCTTCGGCCTCTGTCAGACGCATGATGGCGGCCATACTGTCATCATCAAACCGTTTAACGGACAATTCTGCAGCCTCAAGCTTGCCTGACGCAATCGAATAATTGGCCTCAGCATGGCTAGCAGCGCGGTTAGCCTCTGTGACCTGCTGATCAGCTGCGCGGCGCGCATCGCGCGCGGCTTGGTCGGCGCGCGCAACCTCGGCCAATTTGCCTTGCAAGAGCTCATGTGCCTGTCCTGCACCTTGGGCACGCACACCAATTTCTTCTAAATCGCGATTAAGCTCAACCAAGCGGTTAAGCTGTTGCAACCGCAACGCCGTGGCCGAGGGCGCATCTCCTGCTCCAGTACAAAATCCGTCCCAACGCCACAGATCACCCCTTAAGCTGACAAGCCGTTGACCAGGTAGTAATTTTTTTTGCAAAGCACTGGCCATTTCAACAGTGACCAAGCCAATTTGTCCAATGCGCCGGCGCAATGGATCGGGAACTTTTACATATTGCGCCAGGGGCGCAGCACCTTTGGGAAGCGGATATTCAGTTTCATAGGGCGCCAAATCAATCCAACCTGTCATGCCGCCATCGGCCAAAATCGGCGCACGTAAATCATCGGCAAGTGCAGCACCAAGGGCCGCTTCATAACCCAAATCTACCTTCAAAAGATCAAGCACCTGTGTGCCGGATTGCGCTTCACGGTCAATAAGTTTTGTAAGGCCCACTACTTCAGCTCGCAAAGCATTGGCTTCACCTTCAACGGCTGAGCGCGCGGCACGAGATTCGGCTTCGGCATTTTGTACTGTGGCGCGCTCCTCTTCCGCGATGGCCAATGCCTCTTCACTATAGGCGGCCACTTCCATCGCTTCGGCCTGGTTGTTTTGAAAATTAGAAAAGGCAGAGCTTGCATCCGTTTGTGCTAAGCGCGCCTCTTCGAGGACCGCATACGCTTTGACAGCTTCTGCCTCGGCGCGTTCAAGCACGGCACGGCTGTCTGTTAAAATTCGGTGAGTAGATTGATGGCGCGCTGCGAGGCGGGCAACATCTTCAGTGCGCTCAGATAAAGTGACTTCGCGTTCTGAAAGGGTTGCAGCGGCCTCTCGCGCGCTTTCAGCTGCTTGGCTGAGTTTGGCTTCATGCCCGTCATGGGCACGCAAAAGTTGTTCATCTTCCCACTGCAACCGACCGATTGTTTCATGTGCATCACGGTTCAGCGACGCTTCGCGTTCGGCATCGCACGTGAGTTGATCAATGCGGCCACGCAGCGTTTCTATCATCTGGCGTGCACGGTTTTCTTGTTCGCCCAAGGCATCTCGCTGCACAGTCAGGCGCTGCAAAATGGCCGAAGCAACAGCTTCTTCTTCGCGTTTTGGTGGCAGAAGATCTTCGCAGGTTTGCCGCGTAGTGGTCGCCAAACGCACCGCAGTTTCAGCCTGTGACGCTGTCAACACGCGGGCGCGCAAAATCTCTTCTGCTTCTTGGCGCGCCAGATCAGCCTCACGCCAGCGACGAAACAGCAGCATGCCTTCAGCGCGACGCAGTTCAGTGCCAATTTCGCGGTAGCGCGAAGCTTGGCGGGCCTGGCGGGCCAAGGTGGCCAATTGTGACACCAATGATTCAAGCACATCATCAACGCGTACTAGATTGTTTTCTGCTGCTACCAAGCGCAGCTCCGCTTCGTGGCGGCGCTGATAAAGGCCAGAAATTCCTGCTGCCTCTTCCAAGATGCGGCGACGATTTTTAGGTTTGGCATTGATCAGTTCAGCAATTTGGCCTTGGCGAACAAGGGCTGGGGAGTGTGCGCCCGTTGATGCATCAGCGAACAGCATTTGCACGTCACGCGCACGCACGTCTTTTGCGTTGACCTTATATGCGGAACCCGCATCACGCGTAATGCGGCGAATGATTTCGATCTGATCTGCCTCGTTAAAGCCCGATGGAGCCACACGGTCGGAATTATCAATCACCAAGGTCACTTCTGCAAAGCTACGTGCTGGGCGCGTAGCGGCACCAGCAAAGATCACATCTTCCATCCCACCGCCGCGCATTGCAGAGGCGCGATTTTCCCCCATCACCCAGCGCAATGCTTCCAAAAGATTAGATTTTCCACAGCCATTGGGCCCCACAACCCCAGTCAGCCCATCCATGATCACAAGATCGGTGGGGTCTACAAAGCTTTTAAATCCGTTCAAGCGCAGGCGTGAAAACCGCAAAGTAGGCTCCAGCTGATTCCAATGTTCTATGGTTGCTCCAATGAATTGCAGAGTCAACTCATAGCCCCATGATATAGAAAAAGATTATACATTATCCACAAGATGTTGGGTTTCTTGGGCGCTGTCTATGCTGATGTTCTTAGGTACTGGCCAAATTGGCAGAAACATCTAAGCCTTCGGGCACACCATTTTTACCATCAAGTACCAGATCGGCCATGACATGAGCCAGCTTTGGAGCCATGCCAATACCAATTTTAAAGCCGCCATTAGCGATATAATGTCCAGGACGGCCTGGCCATTCCCCAAGAATTGGAGCGCGGGTATTTGACCTTGGGCGCAGACATGCCCAGCGCGTTAGAACCTTAGTGTCTCTCAAAAAAGGGAAAATACCTAAGGTCTTTTGGTATAGATACTCAAGCTGCGCGTCTGTCTGGTCAGGATTGTCCCAGTATCTTTCACGGGTTGACCCAATGGCCAGTGTACCATTCTCATGCGGCACGAAATGCACCCCATCGACAAAAAGTTGTGGCGCATTTTGAGGAGCAACGAAGTCCAAAAGCATCGCTTGGCCCTTTTCGCCCACCCCAACCGATTGCCCCAACGCATCCCCCATTTCCAAGAGCCCTTCATAGCCCGTCGCCCAAATGACAGGGCCGGCATCGGAGCCGTGCGCCAAAGAAGCACCAAAAATGACTTCGCCACCTATCGCAACAACCGCTTTCACCAAGGATTGTAAAGCGGCAAGTGGCTGAATTCGGGCGGTCAAGTTTTCATAAACCACGAGGCCTGACGGCGACGGTGGGGACCACTGCACCATGGGCCTATCAATCACCTGCCAAAGGGCGTGCTCTTGCCAAATGTCTTGTGCCATTTCCATGCGCGCGCGAGCTTGGGCGACGGCGTGCGCGTGCGCAAGTGGCAACAAGCGGCCCGTGCGGGCGTAACCAGTTTTATGGCCTGAGCTCTCTTCAACCTCAGCCCAAAATTTCGCGGACATGAGCAAACTTTGCAGCTGAAAGGTTTTTTTGGCATTCCACAACTCAGGTACATGAGGTGCCAAAGCACCAAGGGGGCCGCCGCTGGCCCCTGCCCCTAAAGCGCGCTTTTCAATTACCCGAACCCGTGCGCCGCGTTGGCTTAAGATCCAGGCAATTGATAGGCCAAAAATGCCCGCACCCATCACGGTAATATCT
Organism: Paracoccaceae bacterium; assembly: GCA_041441915.1. Taxonomy (GTDB): domain Bacteria; phylum Pseudomonadota; class Alphaproteobacteria; order Rhodobacterales; family Rhodobacteraceae; genus UBA10365. Next base: position 110,383 of record JASDRS010000001.1, read on the forward strand.
GGCCTTGCCATCAAAAAACCCCTTGATCATTGTGGTGAGAAAGGATCTAGGGCAATTGATGCAAACAAACCACCCTATCAGACAAAATTCGGAGCTCTCCTGGCGTGATGATGGTGTGCCGGTCTCGCTGCGGTTTGATGATCCATATTTCAGCATTCAAAATGGCTTGGCCGAAACCCAACATGTTTTTTTGGCGGGTAATCGGTTGGAAAGGCGTTTGAAAGACGGCTTTCACATCGCAGAATTAGGCTTTGGAACGGGGCTCAACATGCTGGCAAGCTTGCTTTTATGGCGCGAACTTGGCCTTAAGGGGCACTTTTATTTCACATCATTTGAAGCCTATCCACTTGATACGCGCCACATCGCCAAGGCCCTTTTAGCTTTCCCTCAAGCGCAGATAATAGCTGAGCCCTTTTTAGAGCAATGGGCCGCAGGGGCTACAAAAATAATTTATCCCGAAATGACTGCACATATCCTGATCGGCCCTGCAGACCAAGAACTTGCCGCCTGGAAAGGCAAGGCCGATGCTTGGTTTTTAGATGGCTTTTCGCCAGCAAAAAACCCAGAGCTTTGGACGCCGGACCTAATGGCCAAGGTGAGACAACATACCGCACCAAGGGGCAGTTTTGCCACCTACACTGCGGCGGGCCACGTCAGACGGGCCTTGCAGGCGGCCGGATTTGCGGTAGATCGATGTCAAGGCTACGGCACCAAACGCCATATGACACGCGGAGAGCGCACAGAATGATCGTACAAAATACCCAAAAGGGCCTCCTTCTGATGGTGATCACATCCATCTTTTTTGGGGTCCAAGACAGTCTTTCGCGCTATTTGGCTAGCGAATATAATACGCTGATGATCGTGATGATCAGATACTGGTTTTTCGCCTTTTTTGTGCTGGCGATCAGCACACGCCAAACGGGTGGTTTACGCACGGTTACAGAGACTGCATTTCCAAAACTGCAAATATTACGGGGGCTAATTCTGGCCGCAGAAATTTGTGTGATGGTGGTTGGGTTTGTAAAACTGGGCCTGATTGAAAGCCACGCGGTCTTTACTTGCTATCCTTTGATCGTGGTAGCCTTGTCAGGCCCTTTCTTGGGAGAGAGAGTCGGCTGGCGGCGCTGGATGGCCATTGGCGTCGGTTTTTCAGGAGTTTTGATCATTCTCGAACCAGGCATCACGGTATTCTCGCCTTGGGCATTAGTGCCTTTGTTGGCGGCTGCTATGTTTTCCGTCTATGGTCTCTTAACCCGTTATGTTGCGAGAGAAGACTCAACCGCGGTATCGTTTTTTTGGACGGGTATCGTTGGCGCTTTGGCGATGACTTGTGTGGGCATTTGGGCTTGGGAACCGATGCTACCTACTGATTGGCTATTTATGGGATGCCTATGTTTGACAGCTGTATCGGGCCACTGGTGTTTGATTAAATCTTATGAACTGGCCGAGGCTAGCGCAGTACAGCCCTTTGCCTATTTGCAATTGGTCGTTGCATCTATCTTGGCCATCATCATATTTAATGAAGAGTTACGGGTGAATGTGGCCATCGGTGCGGGCCTTGTGGTGGCAGCGGGCATGTTTACATTGTGGCGTCAGCACCGCGCAAATCGTTTTAACCTTGGCTAACTAGCGCCCTGTAAGCTCAGCCGTAATATTAACTGGGGTAACCGAACCGCGCAGCTTAGCGCGGTAAATCACCACAGATTCCGCAACCCGCATCACATAAGTGCGCGTTTCAGAAAAGGGGATTTGTTCAACCCAATCAACAATATCGACCTGCAAATTGCGCGGATCACCGAAGATGCGCATCCATCGCCGTGGACGACCAGGCCCCGCATTATAGCCCGAAGCCACCAGCGCGATTGAGGGGCCAAACTCTTGAACCAAACGCGCCAAATAGCCTGAACCCAAAGTAACATTGTAGGCTGGATCTGACGTCAAACGCCGTGCCGAAAAGGGAAGTCCCAATTTTTTAGCCATGGCCTTGGCGGTTTCAGGCATCAACTGCATGAGCCCTGAAGCCCCCGCATATGAGCGGGCATTGGGATCAAATTCGCTTTCGCGCCGCGCAATTGAAAGAGCGAGCGCCCGGCTTACTGCTAGATTATAAGGCACAACCTCAGGCATCGGAAAATAGGGCTGCATGAAAATCGCTCCACGCGCAGCGGCGGCTTTTGCAACCACAACAGCAATATGGGGCTCGTCAATGACCAGCATCATATGAGACAATTGATGTAATTCGTCATTACTGAGCGTTTCACCCAAATGCAACGCAAAGCGCTTGGCCAAAGTTCGGTCTCCGGCCTTGATCAAATGGAGTGTAGCTTCCATGACCGAAGACTTCATAAAGCGCGCTGCACGCCAATCTGCGGGGCGGGTTTGTGACAAAAGCGCCTTGTCCAAATCAAGTCCCAGTTTTTCTGCGGCTAATTGCCCATAATAGGCCGTTTGATGTTTTGCGGCTATTTGGTAGGCTTGAGTTGCTTTCGCGGCATCGTTCATCGCCTCAAAGCTGCGACCCTGCCAATAATTTGCCCGGGTGGTACTGATTGGGGTTGAGACCGCTTTTTCCAAGGCCTGAAAGTGGGCCAACGCCGTGTGAGGATCACTAAGTTTTCGTAAGGCAATAAAGCCAGACAAAAACTCAAGCACAGCAAAGTCCGCCCCCCTGGAAAGCTGATGGGACGCGGCCACACGATAGGCCAATTTTGGCTGATTGTCTCGCAATAAAGCCCGCACCAAACTGGCCCTTTTATAGGCCCACGCCTCTGGATATTGCAGCCGCTTAGCCGAACTTGAGCGCGAGAGCAAAATTTCTGCAGCCTCGGTGTCTAGGTCTTTGCGCAGTCGCCATAAAAAACGATCAAAAGCCAAACCTGCATCATCCTGATAGGACTTTTGAATGGCATTGATCAAAGTCGAAACCCCACGCACATTTTTTTGCAAGGCGATGCGCGCTACACCCAAAGCCCGTGCACCGGCTGATACGCGCGGCAACATTCTCTTGGCTTGCGCTGTTTTATCGCCCTCCCACAAAAGCCAGCTTAAACGCGCTTCATGTGCTTTGGCCAAAGTCTTGGGCATCAACTTTAGCAGCGTGTTTTCGCCATCAGCATTAAAAGACAGGCTGCGCCAGGCACGACTTGCTTCTTTCACGGCATCTGCATCCTTGCCTAAATCCAAATATGCGCGCACTAGGGCAACCGCGCCTTCGCCAGTGCGGGGTTTCTGCGCTTTAAAAAACAGCTCAATCCGGCGGGCGTCTGGCAACATCGCTGCCGCTGATTCGCCCTTGGCCAGCAAATAGGGAAGGCCAGGCCAATCGGCGTGATGCGCAAGAAAGACTTCATAATCGCCTATTTTTCCAACGCCAGCACGTAAACGGTGCCATTCGATCACGTCGCGCGCGGCGGGACTGATGGATTTTGCAGCGGACGTCGCATCAGACCAAGCATTTTTGGCTGCAAAATCAAGCGCCGATCGAAAATTAGAGATTTCATTAGCAAAAATAGCCTTTGATGGGCCCCAAAAGACGGAAAAAGTAAAAACAAATACGATTATGCGGATTATCAATTTTATATTAAACATAGTGTAAGGATGCCTCAACTAGCGACTGCCCGCAACCAAATGCGAAGCGATCGCTTGGCAATTCTTTTACCAAGCGCTAGGAAGGCAGAACTCAATCATTCACGCGCCTTAAAGGAGAAAAAAATGTTCAAAGGATCAATGCCCGCGCTGGTCACACCGTTTAAAAACGGCGCTTTGGATATTGAAACGCTAAAAGCATTGGTGAATTGGCACATTGACCAAGGCAGCCATGGCTTGGTTCCTGTTGGCACCACGGGCGAAAGCCCCACTTTAAGTCACGCAGAACATGGGCTTGTGATCGGAGAAGTAGTCAAGGCCGCTGCAGGGCGCGTGCCGGTAATTGCGGGTGCCGGTTCAAACAACACCGCAGAGGGGATTGGCCTGGTGCAGCATGCACAAAAGGTTGGCGCGCAGGGCGTTCTGGTAGTAACACCCTACTACAACAAACCCACCCAAGCGGGTTTGATCGCGCATTTCACAGCTCTGCATGATGCCTGTGAGCTTCCCTTGATTATTTATAACATTCCTGGCCGCTCTGTGGTTGATATGAGCCCTGAAACCATGGGAATTTTGGCAAAACTCCCGCGGATCATTGGGGTGAAAGACGCCACAGGCAACATTGAACGCGTCAGCCTTCAGCGCGCTAGCTGCGGAGCCAATTTCATACAATTGTCAGGAGAAGATGCAACCGCGCTTGGCTTTAACGCCCATGGCGGCGTGGGTTGTATTTCGGTAACCGCAAATGTGGCCCCCAAACTTTGCGCTGAATTTCAAGAGGCCACTCTGCGCGGTGATTACCATGCAGCTTTATCCCTGCAAGACCAACTGATGCCACTGCATGAAGCTATTTTTATCGAACCCGGTTTGGCTGGAGCCAAATATGGCCTATCTCTGCTCAAGCTTTGTAGCGAAGAGGTGCGCTTGCCTTTGCTCACATTATTAGAGTCAACCAAGGCTAAAATCAAAGCAGCGATGCAATTCGGAGGTCTGATCAACTGAGCCCAAACGTCCCCCTTTCCTAAAATCTGCGTGGGGCGCTGTGGATGGTAGTATCCATGGCAGGCTTTACCACAAAGGATTTGTTTTTAAAGAAAACAACGACTCATATCCCGCTTGGACAGGCGCTGATTTTGTTCAGTGCCTTAGGCATTTTTTGTTTTGGGCTTTGGGCCAAATGGCGCCACGAGCCTTTGTTCCCGAGACAGGCTTTCGGCCTAGCCATGCGCTGGCGCGCTGGTTTTGAAATTTTGGGTCGGATTTTTTATTCGTTGGCCATCGCAGTCATTCCCCTATCGCTGGCTTCGGCCATCTTGCAAGCAACCCCCTTGGTGGTGGTGGTGGGGGCAGCACTTATCTTTGGTGAAAAAGTGGGGTGGCGTAGATGGAGCGCAAATTACCATTGGTTTTATAGGAGTTTTGATTATTTTACGCCCTGCCACATCAGGATTTGACCCATTGGCCGTTTTGGCGGTATTTGGAGTGATTGGTTTTGCTGGCCGCGATCTAGCCACTCGAGCCGCACCAAAAGTTTTATCCGATGCCCAGCTTGGCCTGTACGGCTTCATAGTGCTTGGGATCGCAGGTTCTCTTTTGGCTCTTTGGCGCCATGACGCCATCTGGCCCACGAGCCATGGACTTTACTTAATTGCCTTTACCGCCTTTTGGGGTATTTTGGCTTATTTTACCCTAACCCGCGCCATGCGCACTGGGGCCGTGTCAGTTGTGACCCCATTTCGCTATACGCGGTTGATCTTTGCAATGATTTTAGCAGGTGTATTCCTGGCAGAGGTCCCCGACAATCTGATGCTGATCGGCGCGACCTTGGTGATTGGCAGCGGGCTTTACACGTTAGTGCGGACCAGCCGCCTGAGAGTATAGATTTATTGACTCAAAACCCCAGATTTGCCTCCACGATCTGGACTTTGGCGCGCAGCTCGCATATTTGCTTCGGATCATGGTTCAAAAATCCGATCCAAATTCAAAGCTGATTGCCGAAAACCGCCGCGCGCGGTTCGATTACTTCATTGAAGACACAGTCGAAACGGGCGTGATGCTGTTCGGATCAGAGGTGAAGTCCTTACGCATGGGCGGGTCTAATATCGCCGAAAGCTACGCTTCAGTCGAGCGTGGCGAGCTGTGGTTAATCAACAGCTACGTTGCCCCTTACCTGCAAGCCAAAACCTTTGGCCACGAAGAACGTCGACACCGAAAGCTTTTGGTGTCAAAGAAAGAGCTATCGCGGCTATGGAATGCCACTGCCAGAGAAGGCATGACCATTGTGCCGTTGAAGGTGTATTTCAATGACCGCGGCAAAGTGAAAATTCTAGTTGGCATCGCTAAAGGCAAGAAAAATCAAGACAAACGCGCAACCGAAGCCAAACGCGACTGGAACCGACAAAAACAACGACTTTTAAAACAGAACCATTAAGCATCCAAGGCTTGTCACGCCAAAAAACAAAAATTAATGGACGTTCACCCCGAAAAGGAGAGCCCATGACACAATTGCGGCTAAAAGACGATCTTAAAACACTAGTTTCAACCCAGTGGCTTGCCGATAATTTAGAAGATCCTGATCTGAGGATTTTGGATGCCTCTTGGTATATGCCCACTGCGGGGCACAATAGCGCGCAGGAATTCACCCAAGGCCACATTCCAAATGCGCGGTTTTTTGATATTGACGAGATTTCGAATCACCGCTCGGACTTGCCGCACATGGCTCCACCGCCCGAGAAGTTCATTTCGCGCGTGCGGGCTTTAGGCGTGGGTGACGGGCATCAGATTGTAGTCTATGACGGGTCAGGCATCTTTTCGGCTCCTCGCGTGTGGTGGAATTTTCGCCTGATGGGCAAAGAAAACATCGCTGTTCTAGATGGTGGCCTGCCCAAATGGCGCGCCGAAGGCCGCCCAATTACGACTGAACCCCCACTTATCCGCGACCGTCACATCATCGTGCAGCGCCAAGCGCATTTGGTAAAAGACGTGACCGAAGTTGCCAATGCTGCAAAATTGCGCGGGGCAGAAATTATCGATGCGCGCTCAGTCGAACGGTTTTGCGGCGACGCGCCCGAACCACGCGCAGGATTGCGATCGGGCCATATTCCCAATTCGAAGAACCTCCCTTGGAACAACCTACTTCAGGCCGACGGCACCATGAAACCTGTGAAAGAGCTCAAAGCCCTTTTCGTCGCTGCGGGAGTGGATCTCAAAAAACCCCTGATCACCAGCTGTGGCTCCGGTGTGACGGCTGCGATCTTAAGTTTGGCGCTTGAACGAATGGGCCATCGTAATCACGCTCTATATGACGGCTCTTGGGCCGAGTGGGGCATGTATGGCGATTTAATCGTGGTAAAGGGATAATATATGTTAACCGCACTCAAACCACAGGCTGCTGACAAAATTCTGGCGCTCATTCAAATGTTTAAATCTGATCCGCGCGCGGACAAAATCGATTTGGGCGTGGGCGTCTATAAAGATGCCACTGGCTTAACCCCTGTAATGCGGGCCATCAAAGCGGCTGAACGCCAGCTGATAGCAACCGAAACCACAAAGACCTATACATCTTTGGCTGGTGATCCAGATTTTCACGCTGCAATGATTGGTTTAGTGTTAGGGGACGGCGCGCCAAAAGAACGTATTTCAGCCATTGCCACTCCAGGTGGTACGGGCGCTTTGCGCCAAGCTTTTGAGTTGATCAAACTTGCAGTTCCTCACACCAAGATTTGGATTTCAAACCCAACTTGGCCCAATCACCCCTCGATCATTGGCTTTTTGGGTATAGAGATGGGCGAATATCGCTATTTCAATTCTGCCACGGGGGGGGTAGATTTTGCTGGAATGATTGCCGACTTATCCCAGGTAAAAACAGGTGACGTGGTGCTTTTGCATGGCTGCTGCCATAATCCCACAGGTGCCAATTTGACCTTAGAGCAATGGGCCCAAGTCGTACAAACCCTCAACTCAAGACAAGCCATCCCCCTAGTAGATCTTGCCTATCAAGGTTTCGGGGATGGTCTTGAAGCTGATGCCGCCGCAACGCGCCTGATCGCCAAAAACTGCCCCGAAGTGCTCATTGCAGTCTCTTGCTCAAAAAACTTTGCTATTTACCGAGAACGCACGGGCATTTTGATGGCTTTAGGTAATGTGGGTCTGCAAAGCGTTGTGCAAGGCAATCTAGCGTTTCTGAACCGGCAAAATTTTTCGTTCCCACCAGACCATGGCGCACGCTTGGTTACTATGATCCTAACGGATACGGTCTTGCGCCACTCATGGCAGAGCGAATTGGAAGAGGTGCGCAATACAATGTTGGGCTTGCGACAACAATTGGCCAAAGCTTTGCGGACATCCACCAATTCAGACCGATTCGATTTCATAGGAACCCACCGCGGTATGTTTTCGCGCTTGGGGATCAGTCCCGCGATGGTGGAAAAGCTGCGCGTCGAAAACGGTATCTATATAGTGGGCGACAGTCGTTTAAATATCGCTGGCCTTAATTCAAAAACCGTCCCCATTTTAGCAGAAGCAGTTGCATCTGCTTTGCGGGGTTAGGCGGGCTGTTGCTCAGCCACAAAATTATCGTAAATAATTGATATAGTTAGACTATATTTAAATTTCTTGATATTTTTTTCCAAAGAAGCGTGGGCTCTAATGAGATCTTTTTAGCCTGCGTTGGTCCAAAATTGGGCGTGCTTCCGAGCTTGGAGTGACCCAACGATTGCATTTTCTCGCTCTCACAGCTTTCTTGCGGCAACGCTCTCGATAATATCGCGCATTTGTACAGCGCCATTATTGCGATTGGGTTGGAATACCAGCGACAGGCTCAATCCCCTTCGAGAGGCGCTCACAAAGCGTCACCACACATTTTTTGCGATTACCCGCTTTGCCCGTACAAAAATACCAATAATATGCTACGACTGATCCAGTCATTACGGGTTCGATCCATATCGAATATGGGTCAGGTGCAGGCATAGCGTTCCTTTCGCTTTCTGGCTTGATACAGTTACTGGGCCCATAGATGGGTTATTTATCGTCACTGTCTTAATATTACTGAAAGCACTGGGCGTGTCGTCCTGTTAGGTTCGCTCAGGCGATTGACCGTAGATTGTCGAAGTTAATGGCACAGGGATCACAGCGGTTCTAAGAGCCCAAATATATAGCGGTATTTATTTTTACAACCTAGGATTGCTGTGAAATTATGACAACTAAAGTAAATCTCTCTAATAGGTAGGTAAATGTCCGTGGTCTACGGCACATTCAGGTGGAACCACCAATCTTTTAAGAGATGGCGCCCTTCCTATCTCGCGAAGAGCTAGTAGAAAATATGATCGCAGACTTATGCTCGTTACAGTATCTGAATCTCGCAATAATATACAGTAACTAGGCTTTTTTAAAAATTTTTTGCTATATTCAGACACCATCTTTTTATGCGGAGGGTGGTCAAGAGGCAGATG
>JASDRS010000002.1:0-34949 GCA_041441915.1 Paracoccaceae bacterium
GCAGGATTATTTTGCATGACACTACACATAGCCCCGACGAAAAATATTGCCATTTGCCGCCATTTACGCCGCGTGGTCTTTATTGATGAACAAGGCGTGCTCGAAGCCGATGAAATAGACGATCAAGATGGTCATGCCGTGCATCTTTTGGCATATTGGCAAGGGCAAGCGGTCGGATCAGCGCGACTTTTGCGCTATGGCGATATGGGCAAGATCGGGCGTGTATGTGTTTTGGCCGAACTGCGTTGCAAGGGCATTGGGGCAGCTCTGATCCACGCTTCGGTCTCGCATTTTCAAGGCCAAACGGGTGTGAAAAAAGTTAAACTTGGGGCGCAGACCCATGCTTTGGGTTTTTACGCCAAACTTGGCTTTGCACCCATCGATGCGTCCTATCTTGATGCGGGTATTGATCACCAAGATATGCTTTTGATCTTTTGAACCCAATTTTTTTCCAAACCAAAGGGCCATGACATGGTCTTATACCCATGTTAAGTGAGCCTATGGATCATATACCGACAAAAGCCAAAATCCTTGAATGGATCAATAAAAATCCCACTCTGACCGCCAAACGTGATATAGCCAAGGCTTTTGGAATTAAAGGGGTGGCGGCGCGAATTGAGCTGAAAAAGCTGCTGCGCGGATTAGCGGACGAAGGCGCGGTTGTTAAAAAGCGGCGCGCTTTTTCTGATACTTTAAAGTTGCCGCCGGTGTCTGTGTTGCAAGTGATTGGGCCTGATGCTGATGGCGATCTGTTCGCGCGCCCTGCCGAATGGGCCGGCAAGGGTGACGCGCTGCGTATTTTTGTCATGACGGAGGCCGATGATCCGGCACTCGGGGCGGGTGATCATATTTTGGCACGCCTGACCGAAAGCCCAGATGAAGATCATAGCCACATCGCCCGGCTGATCCGCAAAATCACCACCACTGCAGCTCGCTGTCTTGGCATCTTTAGGGCCAGCAGCGAAGGTGGGCGGATTATGCCGATTGATAAACGCAATGATACCGAGTGGTATGTGCCAAGTGGTGCGACGCATGACGCTATAGATGGTGAATTGGTCGAAGCCGTGCAGGAAAATGGCAAGCGCTTGGGCCTGCCTATAGCGCGCATCGTGGCACGCTTGGGTGACCCTTCAGGGGTAAAGGCAGTAAGTTTGATTGCCATTCATCAACATGGAATCCCTGATGCGTTCCCTGATGCTGTGATAACTGCTGCAGAATCGGCACCGCCTGCCCTTTTGGGTAAACGCGAAGATCTGCGCGATCTGCCGTTGGTCACCATTGATCCTTCAGACGCGCGCGACCATGACGATGCGGTCTTTGCTGAAAGCGATACAGATCCCAAAAACATCGGCGGTTTCGTCTTATACGTGGCCATTGCCGATGTGGCCCATTATGTGCGCCCCAATTCCGTGATTGACCGCGAAGCGAGGCTGCGCGGTAACTCAAGTTATTTTTCAGACCGTGTTGTGCCCATGTTGCCCGACGCTTTGTCCGGCGATCTTTGCTCGTTACACGAAGGGGTTGATCGGCCCTGTTTGGTCGCGCGGATGGTGATTGACGTAATGGGTGCCAAGATTAGCCATCGGTTTTTGCGCGCGATGATGCGTTCGCCTGCCAGTCTCCATTATGGCGAAGTGCAGGATGCCTTTGACGGTACGGCCAATCCCAAATGTGCGTCCTTGCTGGAAAGTGTGATCAAGCCGCTTTACGCTGCTTACGCATGTTTAGGCCAAGAACGCACCCGCCGCCAACCCTTGGATTTGGAACTGCCTGAACGTAAAATTGTTTTGTCAGACAAAGGTACAGTCGTGTCGGTGGATTTTACAGACCGCCTTGATGCCCACAAGCTGATTGAAGAATTCATGATCCTGGCCAATGTGGCCGCGGCAGAAGAGCTGATCAAACTAAAGCAACTCCTGCTTTTCCGTGTGCATGAAGAGCCAAGTCCGCAAAAGCTCGAATCTCTGCGTGAAGTGGCCGAGGCTTCAGGGTTTATTATGGCTAAGGGTCAAGTCTTGCGCACCAGCCATTTGAACCGCCTGTTGCACCAGGCCCGCGACACTGATTTTGCAGAGCTTCTGAATGTGTCAACGCTCCGTTCGATGACACAGGCCTATTACCACCCTGAGAATTTAGGGCATTTTGGCCTGTCTTTGCGTTCGTATGCGCATTTTACGTCTCCCATTCGGCGCTATAGCGATTTGATTGTGCATCGCGCGCTGATTTCAGCGCACGGCTGGGGCGATGACGGGCTTTCCGCCTTTGATGTCGAACATCTGGCCGAAACCGCCAAAAAAATCAGTGACACTGAGCGGCGCTCGATGTTGGCTGAACGTGACACCAGCGACCGCTATCTGGCCGCCTATCTTTCTGACCGTGTAGGGGCCGAGTTTCCAGGCCGAGTTTCGGGGGTGCAGCGCTTTGGTTTGTTTGTGAAGCTTGACGAAACCGGGGCTGATGGTTTGGTGCCCATTCGTTCGCTTGGGCAAGAGTTTTTCCATTTTGACCCCAACAATCATTGCCTTGTAGGGTCAAACAGCGGTTTGGCTATTGGGCTTGGCCAGTGCGTAACGGTGCGTTTAGCTGAAGCTGTCGCCCTGACCGGTGGCGTGATGTTTGAACTTGTGGCGATGGACGGCGAGGCTATGCCCAAGGGGCGGGGCGGGGCGGTGGGCAAGAAATCCCGTTATGCGCCGCGCAAGCCGCGCGAAGGTTTGGCCAAGGCTGATAAGCTCAAACGCAAGCTCAAACGCGTGCGTTCCTGACCGGATGGTTTGACATTGTGGGTGGTTTTGGCCACATTTGGCCAAATAGCCAGGCGGGGCCCCGTGCAGTATTCCCTTCAAGATGACGAGTCCTTTAAAAACTGGATCAGCGCCTTTCGCCCCAAGGCGCTTGGCGCGGGGATTGATGCTGATCTTTATGATTGTGCGATGTTAGGTCGAGAATTGCAGGTTATTGCATTAGAAAAAGACCGTGATCAACCCGAATTTACCAACCGAATTTGGGATTACCTTGACCGTGCCGTCTCAGAAAGCTGTATTAAAAATGGCCAAAAAATGCTGGCTCTTCATGGGGCTTTGTTCGCCATATTAGAAGATGATTTTGGTGTAAGTGCCAAAATTATTGCCGCTATTTGGGGCATCGAAAGCGCCTATGGAAGCTATCGCGGTAATTTTCTAACCTTAGATTGCTTGGCCACCTTGGCCTTTGACGCACGGCGGGGGGCCTTTTTTGAAGCTGAGCTGATTGCTGCGTTGCGCATTCTGGCGGCAGGCGACAGCGCACCCAACGACCTGCGTGGCAGCTGGGCGGGGGCGATGGGGCATGGACAATTCATGCCAAGTTCCTATCTCGAAAACGCTGTCGATTATGACCAGAACGGCAAGCGCGATATTTGGAGCGATGATCCGACCGATGCGCTGGCCTCGATCGCGGCCTATTTGCAGAAGGCTGGCTGGAAAAAAGGTGCGCCTTGGGGGGCGGAGATGTGGCTTTCTCTCGATTTTGAATGGGCGCTTTATGACATGGAAACCAGAAGGCCCGTACAAAACTGGCTGGCGCGTGGCCTGACCCCTTTGCATCATAACTTGCCGCTTGATATGCCCGCGCATCTCTATCTGCCTGCAGGCCACCAGGGCCCCGCTTTTTTGCTGTGTGATAATTTTGCTGTTATAAAATCCTATAATGCGTCAGACGCCTATGCGCTGGCTGTGGCACATCTCGCTGACCGGCTGAAAGGTGGCCCCGCCATCACGAAAATCTGGCCTCGCCATGCCCGCGCCCTGTCAAGACCCGAGGTGGCCGAGTTGCAAAGACTGCTGAACCAAGCGGGCTTTGACACCAAAGGTGCTGATGGAAAAATTGGCCCCAACACTCTTGTAGCCTTACAAAAATATCAATTTTCTAGGGGCTGGCCGCGGGATGGGTTTGTGACGATTGGGGTTTTAGAGGGGTTAAGGGGCTAGACCGACTGTGTAACCTGCGCTAGGTATGTTCTTTATTTGTTCTGGAGCATCCATGCCTACGCCCTTGCCCTTTTCCGAACTGTCGGCCCTGTCAAATTTTAGCTTTCTCAAAGGTGCCTCGCACCCCGAAGAGCTGATGCGCCGTGGAGCTTTACTTGGGTTGCGCGCTTTGGCTATTGCCGATGAAAATTCGGTTGCAGGGATTGTGCGGGCCCATGTCGTGGCGCGCGAGATTGCCCGAGAAGGCGGAGTTGCGCCGCGTTTGCTGCCCGCGGCGCGACTTATGTTGAGGGGCGGCATTGCTGTGACCATTTTGCCCAAGGATCGCACCGCTTGGAGCCGGCTTTGCCGGCTTTTGACACTGGGTCGGCTGCGCACCCCCAAGGGGAAATGCGATCTGGGGCTCGATGATCTAATTGCCTGGGGATCAGGGTCGGTGCTGTTGGTGCATCCGCAGGGGGCGGCTAGTCTTTGGGCAGCGCGCGCGCTCAAGCGACAGTTTGGCCCTGATGTTTGGCTGGTGATGGCCCCGCTTTATGACGGGCAAGACCGCGCCCGCTTTGCGCGGTTGCAGCGTTTGGGTGGCCGCATGTGTCTGGGGCTTGTGGCATCGGCCCAGCCCATCATGCATCACGGGGCGCGTCGCAAATTAGCCGATGTGCTTTGTGCCATTCGCTTAGGGCTGCGGGTCGATCAGCTGGGCTGCCATGCTTTGGCTAATGCTGAAAGCCGTTTGCGGTCATGCCATGAAATGGCACGGCTTTTTATGGGGTATGAAGCGGCAGTGGCGGCGGCGGACCGCATTGCGCAAAGCCTAAAATTTTCACTGGATGAGTTGCGCTATGAATATCCGTCCGAAGGGACCGACAACGAAACTGCCCCCCAGCGTTTGGCACGTTTGGTGGAACAGGGTTTGGCGTGGCGCTATCCTGCAGGTGTGCCCGAAAAAGTGCGCGGCCAAGTGGTGCATGAATTGGTGTTGATTGGCAAGCTACGCTATGAACCCTATTTCCTCACGGTGCATGACATTGTTGATTTCGCGCGCCAAAGGGGAATCTTATGCCAAGGACGCGGCTCGGCAGCCAATTCTATTGTGTGCTATGCTTTGGGGGTGACCTCTGTATCACCGGAAATTGGCTCGATGGTGTTTGAACGCTTTGTGTCCGAAGCGCGCGATGAGCCGCCCGATATTGACGTTGATTTTGAACATGAACGCCGGGAAGAGGTGATCCAACATATCTATGCCCGCTATGGCCGCCACCGCGCGGGCCTTTGCTCTACGGTAATTCATTACCGCGGCAAAAGGGCGGTGCGCGAAGTGGGTCGCGCCATGGGTCTGGCAGAGGATACGCTCACGGCCATGTCATCACAGATTTGGGGCTGGGGCGGAGGTGGGACAATGGATACGGAACGCCTGCGCGAAATTGGGCTTGACCCCAAAGACCGGCGGCTGGCGCAAACCTTAGCCCTGATTGCCGAGATCCAAGGCTTTCCTCGCCATCTGTCACAGCATGTGGGCGGTTTTATTATCACCCAAGGCCGGCTTGATGCGCTGGTGCCGATTGAAAATGCCACCATGGAAGACCGCACCGTGATCTGCTGGGACAAAGATGATATAGACGCTCTGGGGATTTTAAAGATTGATGTTCTGGCCTTGGGCATGTTGACGTGCCTGCGTAAGGCTTTTGATCTTTTGGCCAAGCATAATCATTTGACCTATGATCTGGCCAGCCTGCCTGCCGAAGACCGTGCGACATATGATATGCTGTGTCGGGCTGACAGTTTGGGCGTGTTTCAGGTTGAAAGTCGCGCGCAGATGAATTTTCTACCCCGCATGCGGCCGCGCTGTTTTTACGATTTGGTAATCCAAGTGGCGATTATTCGCCCCGGCCCCATTCAGGGTGACATGGTGCATCCTTATTTGCGCCGCCGCACGGGGGCTGAGCCTGTGTCTTTTCCTTCAGATGAGCTGGGGCGTGTTTTGGGCAAGACCTTGGGCGTGCCGCTGTTTCAAGAACAAGCAATGCAAATTGCCATTATAGGCGCAGGATTTTCGCCGCTTGAGGCTGATCGTTTGCGGCGCGCTTTGGCGACGTTTAAGAAACATGGCAATGTCAGCGCCTTGAAAGAGCGGTTTTTGGCCGGCATGGCCGCCAATGGCTATGAGGATGATTTTTCCGCGCGCTGCTTTTCCCAGATCAAGGGTTTTGGCAGCTATGGGTTTCCCGAAAGCCATGCGGCGTCTTTTGCGCTTTTGGTCTATGCCTCGGCTTGGATAAAATGTCATCATCCAGCGGTCTTTGCCTGTGCTTTGCTCAATGCTCAACCGATGGGCTTTTATGCTCCCGCCCAAATCGTGCACGATGCGCTCGCCCACGGGGTCGAGGTGCGCCCCCCCTGCGTCAACTCTAGCCATTGGGACAACAGCCTTGAACCTAACGGTCAGGGCAAGCTTGGGCTGCGTTTGGGCTTTCGCCAGATCAAGGGCCTACCCCAAGACGAGGCGCAATGGCTAATCGCCGCGCGTGGAAATGGCTATCAAGATGTTCAGGACCTTTGGCGCCGCGCAGGCCTTTCACGCGGTACGCTGACCCGTTTGGCCGAAGCCGATGCTTTTGCTAAGTTGAATCTAACCCGCCGCGATGCGCTTTGGGCCGCAAAGGGTTTGGCGAACGGCAGCCCCTTGCCTCTTTTCGCCCAAGACATCGACTGCGAAGAGGCACCTGAACCCAAAGCTATTTTTGCACAAATGGCGCTTGGTGAGGAGGTAGTAGAAGATTATGTGGCCATGCACCTGACTTTACGGGCCCATCCGATGGCCCTGCTGCGCCCAATACTAACCCCAAGCGAACCCGCAGCTTAGGTGCGGGTTAAGCGTTAAAATACCACGACCGAGCGAATGCTCTTGCCATCATGCATTAGGTCAAAGGCTTTGTTGATGTCTTCGAGCGGCATTTGATGGGTGATCATTGAATCAATCTCGATCTTACCATCCATATACCAGTCAACAATTTTTGGCACATCGGTGCGGCCGCGTGCGCCACCAAAAGCTGTACCTTTCCAAATGCGGCCCGTAACTAATTGGAAGGGGCGCGTTTCAATCACAGCGCCTGCTGGGGCAACGCCGATGACGATTGATTGCCCCCAGCCGCGATGGGTGCATTCCAGCGCATCGCGCATCACTTGAACATTTCCCGTGCAGTCAAAGGAATAATCCGCACCGCCGATTTGATCTAACGGGGTTTTGGTCATGTTCACTATATGGCTGACAACCGGTTCTCCGATTTTGCGCGGATTGATAAAATGGGTCATGCCAAATCGTTTGCCCCACTCCTCTTTATCTTCGTTTAAATCAACGCCAATAATTATATCGGCACCGGACATTTTAAGGCCTTGGATCACGTTCAGCCCAATGCCGCCCAAGCCAAACACTACGGCCTTTGCTCCAATTTCAACTTGCGCAGTGTTGATTACGGCTCCGATCCCCGTGGTGACGCCACAACCGATATAACAGATTTTGTCAAAAGGCGCATCTTGGCGGACTTTGGCCAGCGCTATTTCCGGTATGACCGTGTGGTTGGCAAAGGTTGAACAGCCCATATAGTGATAGATTGGCGTGCCATCTATCATTGAAAAGCGTGTAGTGCCATCGGGCATCAAGCCCTGGCCTTGGGTAGCACGAATGGCGGTGCAAAGATTGGTTTTGCGGCTTAGGCAGCTAGGGCATTCGCGGCATTCTGGCGTATAAAGTGGGATCACATGGTCACCCACGGCTAGGGTTGTGACACCTTCGCCGATTTTGATCACCACGCCCGCGCCTTCGTGGCCTAGAATTAAGGGAAAAATTCCTTCTGGATCTGCGCCTGACAGGGTGAATTCGTCGGTGTGGCAAATGCCTGTGGCCTTGATCTCAATCAAAACTTCACCATATTTTGGTCCATCAAGGCGAACATTCATGATTTCAAGGGGTTTTCCAGCGGCAATAGCCACAGCGGCACGAGTGATCATGATAAATCCTTCCTATTCTTTTCTATTAACTTATGCGATGACTACCGCAAAATAACCTGTGAGTTTTCCCAAATGAAACAGCTTTTACTCCCCTTTGCGATCTTTTTATTTTTGGCACTTGGGGCTTGTACCGATGGCAGTGGTTATGAGATAGCGACTGCCCCCGTGGTTCAGGCCCCTTTAGCGCCAGTTCAACACGACTGGCCGCTTAGGTCTGATGCACTCGTTATAGCAGACACCGCCGTTGCGCAGGTCGAAAAAGTCAGCCTTTTTGCCCGCGAACCAGATACATGCCATACGGCTGATCATACAGATTTGATTGGTCAGACCCCCGCAATAGTTGACGCCCGCGAATGGATAAGACCTATTCGTATAGTTTCTGTTGGCAGCATTGTGACTCAAGAATATGTGGCCAATCGTATTAACTTCTTTCTTGATACTCAGGGATTGATTTATAAAATAAATTGTGGCTAAGCCCAAGGATTTTGCCTGGCCAAAATTTTACTTGCGTGCGCGCGATTTAATTTTAACATGAGTGAACTGTTTCCCCCAACTGCCACTAAGCATTTTTTGTGGTTAAATTGATCGCATGGATCACAGTTTTAAGAGCATTGGCTTTCCTGACAAAATCGGCCCAACGCACCGCGGCCGCTTGGTTGGCTTCCACTCTGGCTACAGTATCTTGGGCATAGGTTACTTGGATTGGCAATAAAGCCTAACCTCTGTTCGGCTATCTTATAAAGCACCATTGCTGGGCTGGCCCAAGTAGTGCACCTTTGACCTTGGAATTTTAAGACTTGATCCTTGTTTAAATAAGAACAAAATGCGAACATTTTGTGATGAAACGAATCCTTTGCCTTTGGTTTTTGCGCCTTGCGGCCGAGCGTATGATCCGTGCGCAGGGTGGTGCTGTATTTGGGCCTTTTGGAGTGATTAGCTCGCCTGCTACTGGTCAAGTTTTGGTCAGCATTAATCAATATTCCGAGCAGGTAGGCCTACGCCTGGGTCAGCCTTTGCGCGATGCCACAGCACTTTGCCCTGCACTTATCACCAAAACTACTGAACCTTTGCGCGATGCAATGTTTTTACAAGCTCTGCAGCGCTGGGCAGGTAAATTTTCACCTTGGGTGGCGCCAGAAGGTGTGGCGGGTTTGCTGATTGACCTGACCGGATGTGCGCATTTGTTTGGGGGTGAACTACCCCTGATGCAAGCGGCCTTGACCGATTGCACTGCATTAGGCCTAAGTGTGCGGGTAGGGCTTGCCGATACGCCGGGATTGGCATGGGCTTTAGCGCGCAATGCGGGGCAGGGGACGGATGCGCATTGCAACAGCGGCCACATCGCTCAAGTGGTCCGCCCCACAAAACTGCGCTCGCTCAAGCGACGTAATTGGGAAAGGGGTGGCGTAGCCCCCATTTCCACCTTGGTGGCCGCCCTTGACCTTAATGCGGTGGCCCCGGTGGGGCAAAGCCGCGCTGCACTTTCACCTTTGCCCATCGCGGCCTTGCGCTTACCTGATGATATTGTCACGGGCCTTGCGCGTTTGGGGCTAAGGCAGATTTCTGAACTGTTGGGATTGCCGCGCGCGGGCCTTGCCAAACGCTTTGGAGTGCCAGTTCTGCGGCGTTTGGATCAGGCCTTGGGGCTGGAACCTGAGCCCATCTCGTCTGGACGCCCACCACAGCATTTTGCCGTGCGTTTGACCTTTCCCGATCCCATCGGTTTGCCTGCCGATATTGTCGCGGGGGCCGAACGTTTGCTGCCTGCACTATGCGCCCAATTGCAGGCCAAGGGACAGGGCGCGCGGCGGTTACGGCTGGAGGCCTTTCGCACGGATGGGCAGGTCCCTATGGTCGAAGTGGGTCTGGCCCAAGCTGTGCAAGATGCAGACAGTATCCGCCCCCTATTGGCGCTGAAATATGATCAAATCGACTCAGGCTTTGGCATTGATTGCCTGCGCTTAAGCGTTGTTAAAAGTGAATCCGTGACTGCATTGCAGCACTCAGGACATGTAACCGCCGCGCAAAATGCGGTTTTGCGGCAAAGCCAAGACAGATCACTAGATGATTTGATCGGAAAACTGGGCGCCAAGTTGGGCAGCGATTGCATCACGCGCATGCATCCTGCACAAAGCCATATCCCCGAAAAATCTGTCTTGATTGTGTCGGCTGCTTGGTCCAACCCCGCTCCTTCACCTTGGCTCCGTCCTGTCGCACCGCGCCCCTTGCTGATCTTTCGCCCCGAAACGGTGGGTGCCGCTGATCAGCCCGAAATGCCCGCACAGTTTCGTTGGCGCCGCTGCGATTTTTCTGTACGCCAAGCAATTGGCCCCGAAAGGATCGCCCCTGAATGGTGGCTTGATGATCCAGAATGGCGTTCGGGGCCCCGCGACTATTGGCGCGTTGAAGTGGTCAGCGCAGAAAGGTTATGGTTGTTTTACGCGCATGGGGGCTTGACCTCGTCTGGTTGGTTTTGCCATGGGAAGTTTGCCTAAGGTTTGTGTCGCGCTGCAATCTTGCCATGCCTATTATTTAGAATAATTCTAAAGGATTTGCAGATGTTCTGTCCCAATCGAAAACGTTTTGCCAGTCTTGCTGAGCAAGAAATTTTGGCATTGGCCATTTCCTCTGAAGAAGATGATGCAAGAATTTACCGAAGATTTTCTGCGAATTTGTGCCCCGCATATGAAGTCTCGGCCCAGATATTTGACGCGATGGCCACCGAAGAAGACAGTCACCGCCAAACATTGATTGATCTGCATATTGCAAGATTTGGCTCCACAATTCCACTGATCAGGCGCGAACATGTGGTGGGATTTTATAGCCACCGCCCGCTCTGGCTGGCGCAAACTCTTAGCCTAAAAGCCATTCGCGCCCCCGCAACCATCAAGACCCTACCGTCGCTTCCATTGGATGCGGCGGTTTTGTTTTGTTGGGTGAAGGTGAGGATCTGGGCCAGAGCACCGACTAGAATGACGTCAGGTTTACCGCGTTCTATTCCTTCGTTTATCTCGATATGATCAATCATGGAACGGATTAGATCTATTGCTTGAGAACGGGTGGCTTCGTCGTTCAATAGAGTTTGAAGTTTGCCGACTTTTTTGCGGTATAGTTCGGCAATATTTGGGTGAATATCCACTTCCCGGTCGTCGTGAACGGTCTTGAGAGAGCATTCCAATTCCCGTTTACGGCTCTCTAATGATTGCAGCTCATCACGGACGAGGCCCGGATCTCCATCGCCCTCTGTGATGAAAGTTAAACATCTTTTGATTGCCGTATTGATCTTGTTCAGGTCCTTCTGCAATTGGCGGTCGCGGGAGCCACGCTGATTGCGCAAACGTGCAAGCTCAGCCTTGAACTCTGTCACGAAGACATCAATCAGATGGTCGTTGCCGATTAAAATATCTTTCAAGCCGGTAAGAACACGAGCCTCCAGTTCGACGGCTTTAATACTAGCAGGGCTGTTGCAGGTGCCGCATCCGTTGGGGCGGGCATTTCGATGGGCTTTACGGAAGCTGCGCATGATGATGGTGTTTTGTCGGGCCGCGGCAGCCCCGTAAAACGCGGACTGGCATGTGGGACCATGACCACTTTGGGAGGCATGGGCCACGCTTTGCCCTATTTGATCACTGACTTTTGGACAGCAACGGCGACGGCTATGGTAATCGTATTTATCGAGCTATGGGCGATCGCATGGATTCAGAATCGGTTTATGGATACGCCCTTTTGGCGCGCCGCCTTGCAGGTGGTTTTGGGTGGGGCCTTGGTTCTCGCTGCGGGGGTGCTGATCGGAGGCGGTTAAGCGAAAATTAACGTCGAAGCGCGCAACTGCCTTGCATCCACCCGTGTGCCATGAAAGTTTGGTGTAAATAATAGGGCCAATATCATGCTTGCGATCTTTCTTAAGACACTGCCTTTCTTTGCAATTATAGGTTTGGGCTATGGGGCGGCGCGTACGCGCTTTGTTTCCGCGCAAGCAGCTGCAAGCTTGACTCAATTTGTCTTTTACTTTGCGCTTTCGGCTATGTTGTTTCGATTTGCCGCGCAATTGCCCTTAGCCGAACTTTTTGATTGGCGCTTTGTGGCGGCCTATCTTTTGGGCTCGACTACGGTTTACTGCCTGACACTTGGCCTTTCCCGCCTACGCGGTACTAGCCTCGCCGAGGCCGCGATCGAAGCCCAATGCGGTGTCATTGGTAATACCGGATTTTTGGGTATGCCAATGTTGGTGGTTTTGCTTGGACCCTTGGCTGCGGGCCCAGTGCTTATGGTTTTGGCAATTGATTTGATTGTTTTTTCAACCCTGATCACCATTATCATCACAGCCTCACGCGAGGGGCGCATGACGCGAGCGGGCTACGGGCGGCTTTTGTTTGGGTTGATCAAAAATCCGATGATCGTTTCCATGAGCCTTGGTCTTTGCTGGTCACTTTCTGAACTGACAATGCCTACGCCGATGGCCGACTTTTTGACACTTTTGGGTGGCGCCTCAACCCCTGGCGCACTCTTTGCCATCGGCGCATCTTTGGCGGTTAAATCAGCTGAAAATTTGGTTGTTACGGGATGGGTCAGCTTCACGAAGTTACTTTTACATCCTGCCGCAGTGGCGATTTCTGCCTTTTGGATTTTTTACGTTGACCCGCGCTCGGCCGCGGTGATGGTTTCGGTGGCAGCTCTGCCGGTGGCGGGAAATGTTTATATTTTGGCACAATATTTTGGCTTGGCCCCAGAAAGGGTTTCGGCCTATATTCTTGTGTCAACGGTGGCCAGTATTGTGACCGTGTCACTGGTGATTGCATGGGCCTTGCCAATGATGGGGCAATGAATGGTTGAAAGCCCCAGCCAAGCCTTTGCAATCTATATTGATGCCGATGCCTGCCCTGTAAAAGGCGAAGCCGAACGGGTCGCAACGCGCCACCAGATGCGCGTGGTGCTCGTATCAAATGGCGGCATTCGGCCAAGCGTCAACCCTTTGGTTGAAAGCATTTTTGTGGCCGACGGTCCAGATGAGGCCGATAAATGGATTGCCCAAGCTTGTGGTGTGGGGGATGTTGTCGTCACAGGTGACATTCCGCTTGCCGCCAAATGCGTGGCCAATGGTGCAATGGTGATCAAACATAATGGTGAGGCTTTAAACACCGCCAATATTGGCATCGCGCTGGCAACTAGGGATTTGATGACTGATCTACGAGCCGCTGATCCATTCCGCGCAGGTGGCGGGCGGCCATTTTCCAAGGCTGATCGGTCCCACTTTCTTGATGTACTCGAACGGTTGGTGCGACAAGCCAAAAAAGCTACAATTAGTCAGAGGCCAAGATGACGCCCAAAGCCGTTATTTTTGACATTGGAAATGTTTTGATCGAATGGGAGCCCGAAAGGTTCTATGACAACGTCATAGGCCCCGAAACCCGCCGTGCGTTGTTTTCCGAAGTTGATCTTACAGGAATGAATACGGACATCGATGAAGGTGCTTTGTTCAAAGAAACCATTTATGAAACTGCACGCAAAAACCCTAAATGGCGTGCTGAGATTGAAATGTGGTATGATCGCTGGATCGACATCGCGTCTCCTCGCATAGAGGGGTCTATCCGCTTATTGCGGCTTTTGCGTGACAAAGATATTCCCGTTTTTACCCTTACAAATTTTGGCATTTATTCCTTTGAATATGCCCAAACCCAATATGATTTTCTAAATGAATTTGATCGGTACTATGTATCTGGGCGCTTAGGTGTGGTGAAGCCAGATCCAGCCATTTTCGCTTGTGTTGAACAAGATTGTGGTCTTTGCGGGGCAGAGCTGATCTTTGTTGATGACCGCGCTGATAATATTACTGCCGCGCGCGCGCGCGGCTGGCAGGTGCATAAGTTTATAAATGCCAAAGGGTGGGGCGCTTGTTTGGCCGAAGCTGGACTTTTAACAATGGCAGAAGGAATTTTATGAAATTCGAACAAATTGGCTTCGAAGCAGAAGCATTTTTAACGTGGCAAGGTATCACTGATGCCCTGCGTTCTGGCCATCAAATGCCCAAGGCTGAAATAGGTGATACTTTTCTTTATCGAGGTAAAGACACGCTCTTAAATCGTGCGGCTTGGATAGATGGTCTGGGCCAATTGGTTAAATGCGCCACTATTTTCCCTGAAAATTCCAAGAAAAATTTACCCTCTGTGAATGGAGCTGTTACGCTTTATAGTGACCTGTCAGGCCAGCTTGAAGCTGTGATTGATTTCCATTTGGTCACCAAATGGAAAACGGCGGGCGATAGCTTGCTTGCGGCAAAGCTTTTGGCGCGCCCTGACGCGAAAGATATTTTGATAATTGGAGCAGGCACCGTGGCTCAAAGTATGGTCAGCGCCTATCAAAGCCACTGGCCAGATGCGCGCTATACGGTTTGGAACCGCTCATCGGTGGCAGCCGAAAACATGGCCGCGGCCCATCTCAATATGCGTGCTACACAGGATCTGGCTGGAGCCGTAGCGCAAAGTGATATTATCTGCACTGCCACTATGAGTAAAACACCAATCGTCAAAGGCGAATGGCTGCGCGCTGGCGCGCATTTGGATTTGATTGGTGCCTATCGCCCCGATATGCGTGAAGTAGATGATAAAGCTTTGCAGCGTGCGCAAATTTTTGTAGACAGCCGCGCCACGACATTGAGCCATATTGGCGAACTTAAAGACCCGATTGCGCGTGGCGTCATTGGTCCTGTTGATATTTTGGCTGATTATTACGACATCCATGCGGGTAAATTTTTCCGAGCCTCAGACCAGGATATTACCATTGCAAAAAATGGTGGTGGCGCGCATTTGGATCTGATGTCGGCGACCTATATTTTGCAAGCGTGGCGTGAGCGACCTTAGCCTAATTAGCCTCATTTTGGTTGCTTTTGATCAAGCCGAATAGGCTTAATTTAACCATTGTTTTACGCTAAAGGCAGGGTTGAAAACGGATGACAGGCCCGTGATCATGGCCTAGATTCTCCTCAAGGCCGCCCATTAAGAGTGCCGCGGCCGCAGATTTCCATCGGTTTGGTCTGTGCTCAACAAGACCGTCATCAGAGGGAAAGGCACTAGAACGCTAAAAAATGTAATTTGAACGGGCAAATAATCCCCTCCCAATTTTTTCACGGCCAAATCATGTGTGGCAAAATACCAAAAGATAAAAGCGGCTGAAAAACGTCGCTAAGATTAGTGGACATAGGGGTCCCTAACGAGCTAAAACAAAAAAGCGGAGAACACTAAAGGCTTGTATGTCGAAAAATTCTGCTATGGTTAACCAAACCTACGCCTTAAAGACTGGCGTCCAATGCCGCCAAGATCGCGTCACCCATGCCGGTGGTAGAAACTGGAGTTCCGTCTTCAGGGCTCATAAGATCAGCGGTGCGCACACCGTCGGCCAGAACGTTTTCGATCGCATTTTCTAGGCGTTTTGCTTCGTTACCGTGATCAAACGAATAGCGGAGCGCCATTGCAAAAGACAAAATACAAGCGATCGGATTGGCTTTTCCCATGCCTGTGATATCAGGCGCCGAGCCGTGTACTGGTTCGTAAAGCGCTTTGGGGCGGCCATTTGCCATAGGCGCGCCAAGGCAGGCAGAAGGCAGCATCCCCAAGCTTCCAGTTAACATTGCTGCACAGTCTGACAAAAGATCGCCAAAGAGGTTGTCAGTGACGATTACGTCAAACTGCTTGGGCGCACGCACCAATTGCATTGCACCATTGTCGGCTAACATATGTGTCAGTGCAACATCTGGATATTCTTCGTCATGCACTTTTTGCACAACTTCTCGCCACAGCACGCCGGACTCCATCACATTAGATTTTTCCATCGAACAGACTTTGTTCGCCCGTTGGCGCGCCAATTCAAAAGCCGAACGCGCGACTCGTGCGATTTCTGATCCTGTGTAGCGCTGGGTGTTAATGCCAACACGTTCGTTGCCCTCAACAAAAATACCGCGCGGTTCCCCAAAATAAACTCCGGAGGTCAATTCCCGCACAATCACGATATCAAGGCCAGCCACGGTGTCGCGCTTTAGGCTGGAAAAGTCTGCCAAAGCATCAAAGCATTGTGCGGGGCGCAGATTGGAATAAAGATCCATTTCTTTACGCAGGCGCAAAAGACCGCGCTCTGGTTTTACACTGAAATCGAGCACATCATATTTGGGTCCCCCTACGGCACCCAAAAGCACCGCATCGGCAGCATGAGCTTTGGCCATGGTTTTTTCGGTCAACGGCGTGCCATGCACATCATAGGCTGCGCCGCCGACAAGATCTTCGGTCACGTCAAATTTTAGGCCTCGCTTGGTGTCATACCAATTGATGATCCGTTTGACTTGCGTCATCACTTCTGGACCGATTCCGTCTCCGGCGAGAATAAGTATGGTGGGATTGGCCACGACATGCTCCTGAGGATGAAATAGACTTCGCTCCCCCTAGCCTTTTCATGACCTAAGGTCAAGGATCGGCGACAAAGTGAAATCGACCCAAGCTGGAAAATGCTGCTAAGCTAAGAGCGGCAGTTGACGAAAGCGCGCTCATTGGTTTAGTCAATAGCAGGCCGCTTGAAATAATATAATTAACCCACAAGTTGCCCAGGTGCCCTTGTTGCAAAAGGCTGAATATTGGTGATTGGGGCTTTTGTGCGAAGTTTCTCAACGACGCAAATGGGCTGGGGCTCAATGCGGTTAAAGGTTATCGCCTAGACCCATGGGCGCAGCTCACCCGCAGATTTTTCGAAATTGTCAATTGAAGTCACTTTTCCCAAAGTTAGACCAATGTCATCAAGCCCCTTTATCATACAATGTTTGCGAAAAGCATCGACTTCAAACGCATAGCTTTGGCCGTCAGAGTTAGTCACGGTTTGGGTTTCTAAATCTACCGTAACACGCGCATTTGCGCCGCGATGGGCGTCCTTCATCAGGGCCTCGACTTGATCTTGCGGCAGAACGATCGGCAATATCCCATTTTTGAAGCAGTTGTTATAAAAAATATCAGCAAAAGAGGCCGCGATCACGCAACGAATTCCAAAATCCAACAAAGCCCAAGGCGCATGTTCGCGTGAAGAACCGCAGCCAAAGTTTTCGCCTGCGATGATGATTTCTGCTCTACGATAGGCGGGTTTGTTCAAGATAAAGTCTGAAATTTCCTGGCCATCTTGATTGTAGCGCATTTCGTCGAACAGGTTTATGCCCAGTCCCGAGCGTTTGATGGTTTTCAAAAACTGTTTAGGAATGATCATATCAGTGTCGATATTCACCAAAGGCATGGGGGCTGCGATGCCACTGATTTTTGTGAATTTTTCCATTAGAAGTCCTTACATCATTTCGCGAACATCGGTCAGATGTCCGGTGATTGCTGCAGCCGCTGCCATTGCTGGTGATAAAAGATGGGTGCGTCCACCACGTCCTTGGCGACCCTCAAAATTGCGGTTTGACGTGGCCGCACAACGTTCGCCGGGCGAAAGCTGGTCCGGGTTCATGGCTAAGCACATCGAACAGCCAGCCAAGCGCCATTCAAAACCCGCATCAATGAAAGTCTGTGCCAAGCCTTCAGCTTCTGCCTGCGCACGCACAAGGCCAGAACCAGGTACAACCATACCCCGTATGCCGTCTTTGATTTTTTTGCCCTTAAGAATGCAGGCAGCCGCGCGTAGATCTTCGATCCGCCCATTGGTACAAGAGCCAATAAAGACCGTATCAATCTTAATGTCGGTCAGTTTCTGGCCTGCGGTCAGGCCCATATACTCAAGCGCACGCTGCACAGCTTCGATCTTGCCGCCTTTGAAACTTTCGGGCGCTGGAACTACGCCAGTAATTGGTAAAACATCTTCGGGGCTGGTACCCCATGTCACGACAGGAGCAATATCTTCGCCCTTAAGCGTGATAACCATATCCCAATAGGCATCATCGTCAGAATAAAGCGTTTTCCAATAGGCAACGGCCTTATCCCAATCCGCACCTGTGGGGGCCTGCGGGCGGCCTTTGCAATAGGCATGGGTCTTATCGTCAGGCGCAATTAGGCCTGCGCGCGCACCACCTTCGATGGCCATGTTGCACACGGTCATACGACCTTCCATCGACAATTCACGAATGGCCTGGCCGCAATATTCGATCACATATCCGGTGCCACCAGCGGTTCCAGTTACACCAATGACTGAAAGGGTGATGTCTTTCGCCGTGACGCCTGCGCGCAATGAGCCTGTAATTTCGACCTTCATATTTTTTGATTTTTTTTGGATCAGCGTTTGCGTGGCCAAAACATGTTCAACTTCGGACGTGCCGATTCCGTGCGCCAAAGCGCCAAATGCTCCGTGGGTTGCAGTATGGCTGTCGCCGCACACCACAGTCATGCCGGGCAATGTCCAACCCTGTTCGGGCCCAACGATATGCACAATACCTTGGCGCACATCAGACACTGGGTAATAGTGAATGCCAAAGTCTTTGGCGTTTTTGTCAAGCGCGTCAACTTGGATGCGCGATTCTTCATTGTCTATATGAATGTCTCGCCCGACTGTGGTGGGCACATTGTGATCTGGGACTGCAATGGTTTTTTCGGGTGCGCGCACGCTGCGCCCCGCCATGCGCAGGCCTTCAAAGGCTTGCGGGCTGGTGACTTCATGCACCAAATGGCGGTCGATATACAAAAGGCAGGTGCCGTCATCGGCTTTATGGGCAATGTGATCGTCCCAGATTCTATCATAAAGTGTGCGTGGAGCGGTCATGGCGCGTCCTTATTAATGGCGTTGATGCGAGAAAACGAACGGGAGGCCTTGTGCTTTAAGCGCATGCTCGCACAGAACGGGTTAACCCGTAAAAGCGCAAAGGCAGGCGCGCGTGATCATCAATAGGAAAGTATTTGTTCATAGCAAAGAATTACGCGTTTCTTTTGGCTAAAGCAAGCACCGCTTTTTGGGGTGTGGGACAATAAACTTGGGTACTTTGGCGTTTAAACCGTAGGATTACGCTGTTTATCCGCGTTTTTTCTCTATACGGGCGGGCAGGTGCAGTCTATTGCGTGCGATACGATCCATGGTCGTTGAAATAAAATCAAAAGGGTGATAAGCTTTAGCAAAATATGTTTGCAATTTTGGAGGACAATATTCTGTCTCATTCTGATCCTACGACCGGCTTGCCAGTCGGGCCGCGAGCCGCTCGCATGAACCCAAATCGCGCTCTAGAAAAGGGCCAACCCAGCTCTGAAGTCCTTTTGGCCACTATCCTTGCATCGCTAGAAGACGATAAAGCCGAAGAGATCACTCAGATCGATTTGCGCGGTCGTTCGGATATGGGCGATTATATGGTGATTTGCTCGGGGCGCTCATCGCGGCAAGTTTCGTCTATCTCTGAGAAACTTTCTGATAAACTCAAGCATAACTTTGGCCGTTTGAGCAAAATTGAAGGTAAAGAAGCTGGAGATTGGGTCTTGATCGACACGGGCGATGTTATTATTCATATATTCCGCCCCGAAGTGCGTGATTTTTACCACCTTGAAAAAATGTGGCTGCCTGGTGCCGCCCATAGGCTGCAAGCCGACTGATGCGGGTCCAAATCTGTGCTGTTGGCCGCCTGCGGTCTGGCCCGGAAAAAGCTCTGATTGACGATTATAGCGCGCGGTTTGACCGCACGGGCAGGGCCTTAGGGCTTGGCCCTTTGTCATTCATCGAGGTTGAAGATAAAAAAAGCGGCGGCATGGCGGCCGAGGCTGAGCTTTTGGCCAAGGCCTTGCCCCCTAGCGTCTTTAAAGTTGTACTTGATGAGCGTGGTGTCTTGCAATCCAGCCCTGAATTTGCTCAAACACTGGGGAGTTGGCGTGATTGCGGCTGTTCGAACCTGGTATTTGTGATTGGTGGAGCCGATGGACTTGCCCCAAGCTTTCGGGCAGGAGCTGATTTTTCCTTGTCATTTGGCGCTATGGTTTGGCCGCATATGTTGGTGCGGGTACTTCTGTGCGAACAATTATACCGCGCTTCTAATATTTTGGCGGGAGGCCCCTACCACCGCGCGTAAGGGCTTTATATATTTGGCAAGGGAAAGATTTATTATGCGAAGGGCAAGTTATGACGGCCTATAAACCTGTGGTTCTGTGTATTCTTGATGGATGGGGCCTGAGCGATTTGAAAACTGGCAATGCGCCCCTTTTAGCACATACTCCAAACTTTGATGTGATGATGGCAGATTATCCCCATGCCAAGCTTACCACTCATGGAACGGCTGTAGGCTTACCAAGCGGGCAAATGGGCAATTCCGAAGTGGGTCATACCAATATTGGTGCAGGCCGCGTTGTGCCGATGGATTTGGGAGTGATTGATCTAGCTATTGAAGAGGGCACATTTGCCAAAAATCCCTCCCTTCTGGCCTTTATTTCTACCTTATCAGCCAATTGTAAAACAGCGCATCTTTTTGGCGTTTTATCTGATGGCGGTGTTCATGGACATATTAGTCACATGAAAGCGGCCATTCGTGCGATTACAGAATTGGGCGTTCCGGTCGTGGTTCATGCGATTACCGACGGTCGTGATGTCGCCCCCGCATCTGCCATTAGCTATATTGCCGATCTGCAGACCTGTCTGCCTGAAGGTTCCAGTATTGGCACGGTGACGGGGCGCTATTGGGCGCTTGATCGCGACAACCGCTGGGAGCGCGTGTCGCGTGCTTATGAGGCCGTTATTTTTGCCCACGGCGCCCTTGCCGCTTCGGCACAAGAGGCGGTTGAACAAAGCTACCGCGCAGATGTTTTAGATGAATTTGTGGCCCCCACCATCATGCCTAACTACCATGGCGTGGCAGAGGGCGACGGTTTTTTTTGTCTAAACTTTCGCGCTGACCGCACGCGAGAGATTTTGTCAGCCCTGCTTGATCCCGCCTTTAACTCCTTTGATACGGGCGCGCGGCCGAAATTTGGGCCGGTCCTAGGCATGGTTGATTATTCCAAAAGCCATGATGGTTTTATGCAAACCGTCTATCCCAAACCAGTTTTACACAATACGTTGGGCGAATGGGTGGCTAAACAGGGTAAGACACAGTGTCGCATCGCCGAAACTGAAAAATATCCCCATGTGACCTTTTTCCTAAATGGTGGCAAAGAAACAGTCGAGCCGGGGGAGGCGCGCTATATGGCAGCGTCGCCCAAAGTGGCAACCTATGATTTACAGCCCGAAATGTCGGCTCCCGAAGTGGCCGCTCATTTATGCGGCGCTATTTCACAGGGTTATGATCTTATCGTGGCCAATTTTGCAAACCCCGACATGGTGGGCCATACGGGCGATTTAGCGGCTGCTATTGCTGCTTGTGAAGCGGTTGATCGGGCGCTTGGCCAGGTGCAGCGCGCTCTCCTGGCAATAGGTGGGGCCATGATTGTGACCGCAGATCATGGCAATTGCGAAACCATGATCAATCCAGCCACGGGCGATGCCCATACCGCACATACGATGAATTTGGTGCCGGTTATATTGGTCAATGGTCCAAAGACGGCCCGCATGCGTGATGGTTCTTTGACGGATTTGGCACCTACGTTGCTGACGCTTATCGGCCTAACGCAACCTATGGAAATGACAGGCGAAAGTCTTTTGATCTGATGTTGAATTTTTTGCGATTATTTTTTGCGATTATTTTTTTGGGCTTTGTCACAGATGTGGCCGCTCAAGATGGTCCGCCTGACGATTTGGTACAAAAGGCCCAGCTTGCGGGCAGTGCTTTAAGTGAGAGCATAACCAGCATGCCCAAGGGCGCCTCTGCCCAGGACCGCATTGTGGCGCTTACCGCTGCCATTCGTTCTTATGAACAGGGCCTTGGTGCTTTGCGCGAAGGTCTTCGCGTGGTTGAACGGCAAAAAAATGCTCTGACACAAGAATTGAAACAAAACAGGAAAAAAATTGCTGCGCTTTTGGCGGTTTTAACGACTGTGTCGCGCCAGCCCGAACCCTTGATGTTTGGTCATCCTGATGGAGTTTTGGCCAATATAAGGGCCACTAATATATTAGCTGATATGATGCCAGAATTACAAAAAGGGGCCGAAGTTCTCAAAGTAAAATTAGAGCAATTATCAAGCCTTATTGCTACCCAAGCTGGCGCCGAAGAAAGTCTGATCTCGGGCTTTAACGCTGCGCAAACCGCGCGGGCGGAACTGTCAAAGGCTATGTCTTTACGTGGCGCCTTGCCCAAGCAAAAAACCGAAAATGCCCAAATGGTTCAAAATCTTGCACAAAGCAACACAACTCTCGAAGCCTTTACCCAAGCGCTCAAGGCGGCTCCACTCAGCGCGCTTGCCCCCGTGACGAGTTTTGCGTCTGCCAAAGGTCATTTGGACTGGCCGGCTCAGGGCCACGTGATCCTCGCACCAGATATCCCTGATGCACGTGGCTTGCGCAAGCCAGGCCTGGCCTTGGGCACGACGCCCAGTGCTATTGTAACTGCACCTTGGGATGCGACTTTGCGCTTTGCAGGGCCTTTTCTGAAATATAAAAACCTTGTAATTCTTGAGCCAGAAGCGGGGTATTTGTTAATATTAGGTGGTCTAGAAACGGTCTATGGTGCTGTGGCCAGTGTGATCAAAAGAGGTGAAGTGGTTGGACTTATGCCCCCAAAAAATGGAGCAAGTGATAAAGACTTTGTGTTTTTGCAGGAAGTTGATGGTGCATCCGACATAAAAGAGCTTTATATAGAGTTAAGGCATCAGTCTGAGACCTTGGACCCAATGTCTTGGTTTAATGCGATTGGAGATGAGAACGACAATGAATAAATTTATTATGTCCGCCCTAGGCGGAACCTTTGCTGGTATTCTTCTAACAACACAATTTGTAGGCCCTGTTTTGGCCCAATCGACCACTACCAGTGAAAAAATTTATCAACAGCTCGATTTATTTGGTAATATTTTCGAACGCATTAGAAATGATTATGTCGAAGAAGTGGATTCAAAAACTCTGATTGAAGCGGCCATTAATGGCATGTTAACCTCGCTTGATCCGCATTCTAGCTATATGGCAGCGCAGGATTTTGGCGATATGAAGGTGCAAACTAAGGGAGAGTTTGGTGGCCTTGGAATCGAAGTTACGCAGGAGGAGGGCTTTGTAAAAGTTGTCGCGCCAATGGACGGAACTCCTGCAGATGCAGCTGGTATTTTGGCTGGTGATTTCATCACTCATGTGAATGGTGAGTCTCTGTTAGGTCTAACATTGGACGAGGCGGTCGACATTATGCGTGGGCCCGTGGGTTCCGAAATTGTGATTACTGTCGCTCGCAAGGATGCGCCAGAACCATTTGATGTGTCGATCATTCGTGACACTATCAAGCTCACGGCTGTAAAGAGCCGGGTCTTGGGCAATACGGTTGTTTTGCGCATCACAACCTTTAATGAACAAACCTATTTAGGCTTGGAAGAAAGCCTGAACCTGGCGCTTGACGAATTGGACGGAATTGAAAATGTAAATGGATTTGTTATTGATTTGCGCAACAATCCGGGTGGGCTTTTGAAGCAGGCGATCATGGTTTCAAACGCGTTTTTAGATAAGGGAGAAATCGTATCAACCCGTGGGCGTGACCCCAGCGATACCGGGAGGTATAATGCCAAGCTGGGCGATTTGGCCCATGGCAAACCGATCGTTGTTTTGATCAATGGCGGCTCGGCTTCGGCGTCAGAAATTGTTGCGGGCGCACTGAAAGACCATCGCCGTGCGATCATAGTGGGTACGCAAAGCTTTGGCAAAGGTTCCGTACAAACAATTGTGCCGTTGCGCGGTGATGCGGCTATGCGGTTGACAACGGCGCGTTATTACACGCCGTCGGGCCGCTCTATCCAAGCGTTGGGGGTTTCTCCTGATATTATAGTTAAACAACCGGCCCCATCTCAGCCTTTAACCGCTGAAGAAGAGGTCGAAAAAGCCAAAAAATCCGCCGCTAAGAAAACTCGCTTCGAAGCAGATTTGCGTGGAAACCTAAAAAATGACTCGATGACAGAAGATGAAAAGCTGCAATTTGAAGCAGATAGTTTGGCCGCAGAAGAGGCTGCTGAAATGCGTGATGAAGACTACCAATTGGCCTATGCGATTGATATTCTTAAGGGCCTTGCCGCAATCGAACCGAAACCCTAGGCATATGGGGTGGCACTGGCCACCCCAGCAGGTTTATGACCAGATGTTAGATCCCGTCCGGCTGCCCTATCGCCCTTGTGTCGGCATTATGCTTATAAACCAGCAGGGCCTAATTTTTGTCGCTCAACGGCTTGATGGCCATGTACCCGCTTGGCAAATGCCCCAAGGTGGAATTGATGCAGGCGAGGATCCCCAGGCTGCTGCCCTGCGCGAATTGTGTGAGGAAACCAGTATAACGCCAGATTCTGTCATGCTGTTGGGCCAAGCCGATAATTGGGTCACTTATGACCTGCCGCCCGACCTTTTGGGCAAGGTGTGGAAGGGGAAATATCGAGGACAAAAACAGCTTTGGTTTTTGATGCGGTTTGAAGGACAAGATCGTCAAATCAATATAGAAACCGAACACCCTGAGTTTTCGCAGTGGCGTTGGATTGCCGCACCGGAAATGATCGCTTCAATCGTGCCTTTTAAGCGCGCGGTCTATGAACAGGTTGTAGCATATTTTCAAAAGCATTTGGCCTGATTGGGTCTGAGCTAACCGTTTTCGCACAAAATCATACCCGCAAGATAAAGTGATCCGCAGATCAAAACCCGTGCTCTGGGATTGAGTGCCTGAATGGCGCGCAATGCCCCAATCACATCGGTTGCCGCATGAGCTTTCATATTCACTAAAAGCGCTGCATCTCGGGTTGTTTCTGCTGGTAAAGTGTTGATTTCATTTGGAATAGATATCGCATAAAGCCCTTCAATCTGCGCCGAAAAAGGACGCAGATAGCCTTTGATGTCTTTTGAATTTAACATGCCACAGATCAAATATGTTGGACGCTTGGGCAGGTTTGCTACAGTTTCAGCTATGGCAATGCCACCCGCCGTATTATGGCCGCCGTCAAGCCAAAGCTCGATCTCGGGTGCAGCCTGGACTAAGGGGCCTTTGCGTAGGCGTTGCATACGGGCGGGCCAATATGGTGTGGTCACGGCGGCTTCACAAGCTTCTGCACTTTTGCCTAAATGACGCAAACTTGCAATAGCTGCCCCCGCATTGTTGATTTGATGCGGGCCCAAAAGCACAGGCAAAGGCAGATCTAAAAGCCCACTCTCGTCTTGGTAAATCATCCGGCCTGATTCCTGGAAAACGTGCCAATGCTGGCCAAAAACAAAAAGTGGCGCGCCCAATTTGGCGGCGCGAGCTTCGATGACGCCTAGTCCAGCGGGATATTGTGGGCCCACAATGCAAGGAACGCAGCGTTTAATAATACCCGCCTTTTCGGCCGCAATTTCGGGTAAGGTTTCGCCTAAATATTGTTGATGGTCGATGCTGACAGGAGTGATAATTGTCAAGGCAGGCTGATCAATCACATTGGTCGCATCAAGCCGTCCACCCAAGCCTACCTCTAGCAAAGTATAATCCGCTTCAATGCGTGCAAAGGCCAATAGTGCTGCCACGGTCGTGATTTCAAAAAATGTAATGTCGTTTGGCCCATTAGCATTTACACATTCGTCTAAAAGCGACGTCAGGGCGGGTTCTGAAATAAGTTTGCCTGCCAAGCGGATACGCTCATGAAATCGCGCCAAATGTGGTGATGTATAGGCATGCACTAAGGCGCCGTCAGCCTCTAGCCCCGCGCGAATCATCGCTTGGGTTGAGCCTTTGCCGTTGGTTCCAGCTAAATGAATAACGGGCGGCAGGGACTTTTCGGGGTGATCTGTCGCAGCAAGTAGGCGATGCACACGATCAAGGGTGAGATCTATCACCTTTGGGTGCAGCGACATCATTCGCACCAAAATACCATCTGAGCTTTGGGTCACTTGTCGTTACTGATTTCGGCAGAAGGAGCGGGTAGGTGGCCTCGCACGGCAGCGTCTAGGCCCATCAGCATTCGGATCACAATCACCAATTTCTCTTTGAGCGCGTGCCGATGCGTCACACTGTCAAGCATGCCGTGGTCGAGCAAATATTCAGCACGTTGAAAGCCTTCTGGCAATTTTTCACGAATGGTCTGTTCAATTACGCGTGCCCCGGCAAAACAGATCAAAGCGTTAGGTTCAGCAATCTGTACATCGCCCAACATGGCGTAGCTGGCAGTCACGCCGCCAGTGGTCGGATGAGTTAGCACAACAATATAGGGTAGGCCCGCTTCTTTGAGCATTTCAACCGCAACGGTCGAGCGCGGCATCTGCATCAGAGACAAAATGCCCTCTTGCATGCGCGCACCACCTGAGGCCGAAAATAGGATCATGGGGCGCTTCGTCTTAATCGCACGTTCTGCTGCAGCAATGATGGCGTTACCAACATACATGCCCATGGATCCGCCCATAAAAGAAAAATCTTGTGCCAACGCGATCACCGGCGTGCGAATAATGTCACCTTCGACAACGAGCATCGCATCGCGTTCACCTGTATTTTTCTGCGCAGCTTTCAGACGGTCGGGATAGCGCTTTTGATCGCGAAAGAGTAATGGATCAACTATCGTTTCAGGAACGTCAACTTCGGTAAAAATACCGCTATCAAACAAAAGACCAAACCGATCGCGCGGGCTGATTGCCATATGATGATCGCAATTGGTGCAGACATTATGGTTTTCGGCTAATTCACGGTGAAACAGCATAGTGCCGCATTCGCCGCATTTGGTCCACAGGTTTTCAGGCACCTCGCGGCGGGAAAAAAGAGAATTAATTGTTGGTCGAACGTAGTTGGAAATCCAATTCATGCCTGCGGGCCCTTTAGTCAGAAAATCCCCACACAAATAACTGGTGGTGCTGCCAATTGCAATCATTGGCAGAATGACGTCTGATTGCATTCGATGCTTGCCCATAGGCGTGGGCCGCATTATTCTTATACACAGCACTTTCCAAAGGACATCCAATGCAAAATACCCGTTTTGATAAATCTAAACTGCCATCGCGCCATGTGACCGTTGGCCCTTCACGCGCGCCACATCGGTCTTACTTTTACGCGATGGGGATCACCGAGGAAGAGATAAACCAACCCTGGGTGGGCGTGGCTACCTGCTGGAACGAAGCGGCCCCTTGCAACATCTCGCTTAATCGTCAGGCGCAGGCTGTGAAAATGGGGGTAAAAAAGGGTGGTGGCACCCCGCGCGAATTTACCACAATCACTGTCACCGATGGCATCGCCATGGGGCATGAGGGCATGCGATCGTCGCTCGCATCGCGCGATGCGATTTCTGACACGGTCGAATTGACTATGCGTGGCCATTGCTATGACGCAATCGTGGGCCTTGCAGGCTGTGACAAATCGTTGCCTGGTATGATGATGGCAATGGTGCGGCTGAACACGCCTTCGGTTTTTATT
This sequence comes from Paracoccaceae bacterium, assembly GCA_041441915.1. Lineage (GTDB taxonomy): Bacteria > Pseudomonadota > Alphaproteobacteria > Rhodobacterales > Rhodobacteraceae > UBA10365. Next base: position 27,370 of record JASDRS010000002.1, read on the forward strand.
TATGGCGGATCTATTTTGCCTGGCCGTTTGAATGGCAAAGATGTGGTTGTGCAAGATGTGTTTGAAGCCGTTGGGCAACATCAAGCAGGCAATATGACAGACGCCGAGTTGGCAATTTTGGAACGCGTGGCTTGCCCATCGGCAGGGGCCTGTGGGGGTCAATATACGGCTAACACGATGGCTTGTGTGTCCGAGGCTATTGGCTTGGCTTTGATGAATTCATCAGGCGCACCCGCACCGTACGAATCGCGCGACCAATATGGTGCTGCGTCGGGCATGGCGGTGATGAATCTGATTGAAAAAAACATCCGTGCGCGCGACATTGTTACGCGCAAAGCTTTGGAAAATGCGGCGCGTGTGGTGGCTTGCACCGGGGGTTCAACCAATGCGGGGCTACATTTGCCCGCAATTGCCCATGAAGCAGGTATTGATTTTGATCTGTTTGATGTGTGCGAAATTTTCCGTGATACGCCCTATTTTGTATCATTGCGTCCAGGTGGCACCTATGTAGCAAAAGACCTTTATGAAGCAGGCGGTGTGCCTGTTGTACTCAAAGAACTCCGCAAAGCAGGCTTGATGCATGAAGATTGCATGACCGCTTCGGGCAGTTCGATGGGCGAAGAGCTTGATCTGATCACCCGTGAAGCTGACGGCAAAGTGATTTATCCCGTGGCAAACCCCATCTCTAAAACCGGTGGCGTGGTTGGTCTTAAAGGCAATATCTGCCCTGAGGGCGCGATTGTGAAAGTCGCGGGCATGTCTGAAGAAGAGCAAGTCTTCACTGGCCCCGCCCGCGTGTTTGAATGCGAAGAAGAGGCATTCGAAGCCGTGCAAAAACGGGAATATAAAGAAGGCGAAGTCTTGGTTATCCGCAACGAAGGCCCTGCGGGTGGGCCTGGCATGCGTGAAATGCTTGCAACAACAGCAGCGCTTTCAGGCCAAGGCATGGGCAAGAAAATGGCTCTTATCACTGATGGCCGTTTTTCAGGGGCGACCCGTGGCTTTTGTGTAGGCCACGTGGGTCCAGAAGCCGCACATGGCGGCCCCATTGCCCTTTTGGAAAATGGCGATTTTATCACCATAAACGCACTTACTGGGGAACTGTCGGTGGCTTTGAGCGACGAAGTTTTGGCAAGCCGCAAAGGCAACTGGAAAGGCCCAAGGGCCACTGAGTATGAAAGCGGTGCACTTTGGAAATATGCCCGCCTTGTGGGTGGCGCCCGCAACGGTGCGGTGACGCACCCCGGTGCGAAGGCCGAACGTCATGTCTATATGGATCAGTAAGGCCGCTAATTTTACTAAGCTTTTGGCGGCAGGCTTGCTTCTTTTGGCCTGTTTGCCAACAAAGGAAGGCGAAATCCATCTGGCCCAAAAACCCTACACCGTTCTGGGAGGCGGTATGAATGTCGCGGTACCTTTGGGCTACTGCCTAGACCGAAGTTCTTTGGTGGAAAAGCATGATACATTTGTGGCCTTAGCGGGTCGCTGTGTGAATACCGCTTCCCATCGTGCGGCCGTGATCTCGATAGCAGTAGGCCAAAAAGGTACTGCAGTCGATGTTGTAGGAAATGAAGCAGACCTTAAAAATTATTTTAAGTCGGCCGATGGGTTAGCAGCCCTGAGCAATATCCAAAAGACCAGCAGGATCGCTGTTATTAGCGCTAAGGCAGAACAAAAAGTCTTTGTGCTGCATTTGCAAAATCAAACGCCTGACGCCAAAAGTGGTCTGCAAAGCGAAAGCTGGCGCGCCATTTTTGGAATTTCGGGGCGTTTAGTGACAGTTTCAGTCAAAGGAAGCTATGTGCAGGCTTTACAAGCTAATGAAGGATTTGACCTTCTGCAAGCAACAGTAGTTATGATGCACAGCATCCAGAAGTAATAAAATAACCAAGCTGGTTGAGTTGAAATTTTAAAATATCTAATTTAGATCTTAGTTAAGATTGGGGGCTATCAATTTTTCAAGATTTTTATAATGCCAAAGGTTTTGATTGATATTCGCGATCAAATTTTATGCAAATATTTTGCTGAAACGCTCATAATCAAGGCGCGTTTAAGACAAGCTTCGAGCGAACTAATACATTGGCTAATCGATTGGGTATTTTGCCACCATCTCAGGACACAAAGTGCCAAGCCAGCACCGTTTTCAAAGGCCAAGGCTAATTTTTTGCCTGATTGATCATAGCCTCGACGCGCCGATTGCGTTTACGCCCTTCGGGAGATTGATTGCTGTCGCGTGGCGAAAGATAGCCGACCCCTTCAGCGAAAATTTGATCTGATGAAACATTCATTTTAGTAATCATATAGCGCCGCAGACTTTCAGCCCTTTGCAAAGAGAGCTTTGTATTTCCCTCAAGAATGCCAAGATTATCTGTATGGCCTACCAAAGTCATCGTTATTTTGGGATGCGATTTGATAAAATTGGTTAAGGCTTTCAGTTCAAATTTGTCTGTTACCCTGACGTCCGTGCCCCCAGATTCGAAAACCACTGTTTCCAAAACAACATATCCACGATCGATGAGCTGCAACTCCAAGTTTTCCGGCGTGGGGTTAGCCGATGCTACTTCTAATTTTTGGGCATATGGCACCACTCGTAAGCTCAACAAATCAAAAGGTAATAAGCCTGCAGTCGGGCCGATGCGCGTCATATGCACATAGCCTGCAAAAGCCGACCGGCTTGCCACAAGAGTGAGACTTTCGATGCCGCGATTAGATTTTTTTTTGGCAAACAGATATTGAAAGTCGCTTAAATCAACATGCATCATGGGCTCGGAAATCAAATCAAGTTGATACCTAAAGTCAAAGCCGCCGCAACTTTTTGCATTGCATTCATAAATGATTTCATAGCCGTTACGCAATAAATCTGCTTGCAGTGGGGTGATGATGGAAATCGCACTCAGTCCTGGTTGTTCGATTTTCCATGAAGCTTGTGTGAGTTTACCCTGTGCCAAAAAACCAAGATCGCCCATTTGCCGCATTTGTTCAAAGGCGCGGTTGGGCAGCTTCTGCTGATGTAACGGTTGCTCAATTAGTGCAGTTTGCTGCCACTCCAGCACTGCCTCCGCCTGACTTCTATCCGGTGAAAGGGCAATCACTGCCATAATCACTAAGCTGAGCGCCAGATTTCCAGTCACAAAAAAGCAGCCATTACGTGAAATACTGTCCATGTTAAACTCCTGCGCTGCCCCTGTTAACAACAATTTGCTACCTTTCATGCATCCATCACTTTGCGATAGGGGCACTGGCCAATTTCGAACATCCCAACCGAAAGGTAAATAGCGCGAGCTGATTTGTTGGCTCGTGTGACAACTAAGCTTAATGTTTTTTCGCCGTTTTAGATTGCCCACTTTGCAACCGCGTGTAAAGGTGCGTTCCCTAGTCCCCGCCTGCGAACGTCTAAGGTCACTTCCAGCGAGTACAACATCGCATGTTCTTGGTGGACGCCCTTTAGCTGATCTGAAGCCTGCACCTGCAGCGCGGTCTTGGCCCGCTGTACCCGATCCATCAGGTTAAACTTACCACGCTAATATTTTTAACTACTCGACATTGCGTGCGTATTTTGGTCGGGTTTCAATGAAATTGCACCATAAATTTGCTAGCGCGTGCAGGTTCAAATATTTGAACATTGGCCTCAAAGGCGACACTGGGGTCGTGATATAAATAACTAAATTGGTGCAGTTCTAGCATCTAGAGCGATGTTATTTTCACTAAGATTGAGGCTGATAACAATTAGAACATTCTGCACCATATCAGGCATGGCCACATGCGCTATGTCAATGCCTTCTGTCCTAAATGAGCGAAAATTCTTGTGGCTGATACGCGTTGCCCTCCAGCTTCACCACGACGAAGACACCAAGGAGCCATGTGATTAAGCTCAGCTGTGGGGTAGGTACATTCTAAAATTTCAAATAGTGTTTGGCTTTGCATCCTCGACCCCAAAGAGTGTTTGAAGCTGTGCCATTGCGGTATCTATAGCTATGCGATCGGTACCGCGGATTACCAAATTAGTGCCATGTTGGCTGTTTTGCTGAAACGGGTAAGAACCCATTGAAAGCTCTGGAAAGGTTTGTGCCAAAGCACCAAAACTCGCGGCTATATCGCCCTCGCCACGCATCAAACGAAGATTTTTAGATAAGAGCGGCGCCCCGCCTAATAATTTGGGCAGTACCGAGGTAACCATGGCTTGAAATACTGCTGGTACGCCCGCCATTACATGGACATTCTCTATAGAAAAACCAGGAGCGGTAGACACGGGATTTTCGATCAGGTAAGCGCCATCAGGAATGCGCGCCATTCGTTTGCGAGCTTCATTAAAGGGTTGACCGATACGGTCATAATGGGCTTGTAGCAATGCAGCTGCGTCGGCGCGCACGCCGACCGATACGCCAAAAGCTTCAGCAATTGCATCGGCTGTGATATCGTCATGTGTTGGCCCAATGCCACCGCTGGTAAAAACCGTGTCATACTCTTGGCGCATGTCATTTACAGCCTTAACGATGGCCGATGGCGTGTCAGCCACCACACGAACTTCGCAAAGGTTAATACCTATTTCGCTTAGTGCCCCAGCCAAAAAATGCATATTGCTATCACGGGTACGGCCTGACAAAATTTCGTCGCCTATCACAGCCATTGCGGCGGTTGGGTTTGACATGCCTTACTCCTTGGTACAGTTTTTTTCTATATAGGGCAAGTTTGATAACTTGCCCATTCAATTTCATCGGTTGGCTCTGGCAATTTTTGAATTGCGTTGATATTATTGGATAGAATGAAAGGATCACACTTGGGCAATTCGAGCGGCCGTGTCACCAAAGACGGTATTAGAATTTATGAGAATGCTGATTTCTTAGGCATGCGTGCAGCTGGTCAGGTAGCAGCTGACATCCTTGATAAAGTGGCTGGTTTGGTGGTGGCTGGCGTAACAACAGAAACCTTAGATATTTTTATTACAGACGAAGTGGTAAAGGCTGGCGCGGTTTCGGCAACGATTGGCTATCGCGGCTTCCAGCACGCCTCGTGCATTTCTGTGAACCATGTTGTGTGCCATGGGATTCCCTCTTCCAAGGTGATCAAAGATGGAGATATCTTGAATATAGATGTGACAGTGATCGTTAATGGCTGGTTTGGCGATACCAGCCGTATGTATGTTGCTGGCACACTGGCGCGCAAAGCTGAACGTTTGATCGAAGTAACCCATGACGCTCTGATGGAGGGCATCAAGGCCGTAAAGCCTGGATCCACCTTTGGTGATATAGGCAGTGCTATCCAAACATTTGTCGAGGCTAACCGCATGTCAGTGGTGCGTGACTTTTGTGGCCACGGTTTGGGCCGTGTCTTTCATTCCCCTCCCAATGTGCTCCATTTTGGCCGCGCGGGCACCGGAGCAATTTTGGAAGAGGGAATGTTTTTTACCATCGAACCTATGGTCAATCTGGGTAGGCCTGAAACTAAAATATTGACCGATGATTGGACTGCAGTTACCCGTGATAAGTCGCTCTCGGCCCAATTTGAGCATTCCGTCGGCGTCACTTCGCATGGATGTGAAGTTTTTACCCTTTCGCCAACCAATCGCTTTCATCCAACCTATGGCTAGTCCTTTTTAGGATTGGTTATGCGCGACAACATTTTTGGGGCCTGGGCAATTGTGATAATTGTTCCCGAATATTGCCGCTGATCAAGTAATGTGAAATTAGGCGGTAGCGCAGGTACGCAATTGTCTTCCCAAATGATCACGGCGCCATCTGCTATCCAATTACCTTGTATACAGGAAGCTAATGCCGCCTCGCCCAATTGCTTCCCGTAAGGGGGGTCAAGAAAAATTAGGCTAAAAGCCCGCCCGCGATTTGGCCCTATTTTGGTGGCTGACCTTTGATAAAGTTCAGTTATGCCTTGGGCGAGTAAAATCTCGATGTTTCGCCGCAACAAAGCCTGCGCTACTTGGCCGTTATCAACGAAGGTAGCAGTTTTTGCGCCACGCGACAGGGCCTCAAGACCTAAAGCGCCAGTTCCAGAAAAAAGATCAAGTACATGGGCATTTTGTACCGGATTTCCAGCAACTTCGCGGCCGTTGATTAATAGGTTGAAAATTGTTTCGCGCAACCGGTCAGATGTTGGGCGTAAATGTGATTCCACATCGCCGTTGCGCACTGGAGACAGCCGGATGCCTCGGTAAGTCCCACCAATTATGCGCATTATTTCAAAAGTTTCTTTAAGTCAAAAGTTTCATCCGCGACGATGGCCTTGTCTACCCCGATAGAACCAGCCAAAATCCGTTTAGCTACCATGAAGGCACGGGGGTCATTCATCGCGTCGACTGCCAAAAGCGCCTCACCCTTGAAATACCAAAAAGATTGCGCTCCTCCACTATGTCCGCGCGCCACGACAGCGTCATATCCATTATTCAATCCAGCGATTTGCAGTTTGCAATCGAATTGGTCTGACCAAAACCACGGCAAAGGCTCATAGGGTTGTGCCGCGCCAAGCATATTTGCGGCGGCGTTTTCAGCTTGATCGATGGCGTTTTGCACCGATTCAATTCGTATTCGTTGCCCTTGATAGATGAATGACGCGCAATCTCCCGCCGACCAAATGTGCGCATCAGAGCACTGACCCAAAATATCTGTGGCAATGCCATTGTCGATGTGCAGGCCACGATTTGCAGCCAATTCAACATTGGGATATATTCCCACACCTGCGATCACAAAATCTGCCCTTAGCGTTCTGCCGTCAGTCAATAGGGCGGAAGCGACGCGAATTTCGCCCGAAAGGCGATCAATCCCAACCCCTTCGATAATTTTTACGCCGTGGCTTTGGTGCAATGCGCGGAAATAATCGGAGGTCTGCTTGGCTGCCACACGCTGCAAAATGCGAGGCGCCATTTCAATCACCGTAACATCGAGCCCTAACTTCTTCGCAACAGCAGCCGCTTCGAGCCCAATATAACCGCCACCAATGATCACCACCGATGCGCCAGCCACAAATTCAGCACGCATCATGTCCACATCATGCAAATTACGTACCGTATAAACACCCACCAAATCGCCCCCTATCTGCGCTGGCAAAGGACGCGCCGTCGCCCCAGTGGTCAAGGCTAGCGCGTCATAACTTAGTGTGCGGTTACCCAAATCGACTTTTTTGGAATTAGCGTCAATGCCTTGAACGGCTTTCCCCAGATGAAGGTTGATATCATTATCCTTGTAAAAAGACGGAGCGCGCAGTGACAACCGATCAGTCGCCATGTCGCCCAGCAAATAGCCTTTTGACAAAGGAGGGCGTTGATAGGGTGGCGCAGTTTCCTTGCCAATCAGATCCAGGGTACCGTCAAACCCCGAAGCGCGCAGCTTTGCGCAAAGTGCGACGCCCGCCTGTCCTGCCCCAATGACCACTATTTTTTTCATTATTTCGATTCAAACATATATTCAGGCTGGCCAGTCATAGAAAGTCAAACTATATCCAAGTTTAATCCAAACGCAAACCTGAGAATGGTGACATAAGAAGGAAAAATTTATGATTAAGGTTGGTGAAAAATTGCCCAACGCTGAACTTGGCTCAATGACAGATGGAGGCCCAGTTGTGGTGTTTTTGGC
>JASDRS010000003.1:0-112257 GCA_041441915.1 Paracoccaceae bacterium
AGGCTCATAACCTGAAGGTCACAGGTTCAAATCCTGTCCCCGCAACCAACAATATAGTACTATCGCATGGCTCCCTTTGGGGAGCTTTTTGCGTTTCAACGGAAAGAGTTAGCATAGATGCAAGATTTCCCGTGATATCGATTGAAACCCCTTACTTTTGATGGATGTACAGTTCTCTGATCAATGAGGCCGCGTAGAACGGTTACTGCCTCATCTTTGTAATTTGGGTTGTTCAGGTGATTGTGGAGGCTAGCGACCATTTTAGCGTAATGCTCTGCCAGCTGAGGATGTAGGCGCACCGGAGTATGAGATACTTGCTCGGTTTTTGCTTGAAATACCTGGAACTCCGGTTCTAGGGCTTCTAGTTTTGACATAAGTGCGTTCGAGCAATGACCGGTGGCGATTGCCTCTACAATGTGTTCGATACTGACCCGGACCTGTGATGTACGAGTTTTATAGTTTCTGCTTTTTGGCTCGCGCCCGCACGTTGAATATTTGTTTCTGAAACGTACTCACTCATAAATGATTCAGTCAGATCCTGATCTAAGAGCTGAGTTTGTAGTGCTGATATCCTCGTATTTGTGTTGGTTGTTAAACTCATTTTCCATTTCAATTTTCGATTGTTAAATTAGTATGATTGATAGCACGATAATTGAATTACGGTTTTCATTCAACTAAAGTAGCAGGCGTCAATAGATGAGCTGAACTCTCTCTTAGCTTAAGCCGCCTTTGGTTCTAAAAGCCCTGACGGCGGACAATACTGTGTTTTTTCGCGTGACATCTCAGCGCGGTTAGTCTACTGGAGACCGCATATTCTGGCACAGAAAGTCATAAGGCAGTTGACACCACAATCGGCATTATTGCGTGGTGCGAACAGATTAGCTTAGCAGTAATACCTTAGATTTGCGAAAGAAAGATTATAAGATCTCTTGTATGCTGCAAGCTCTATGAAAGCAAAAACCTATCCCTGAGTGCCATTAATAATCCAGAAAATGTTATCCGCATGCCTATTTTTACCCCAGCAATCTCAGAAGTAGTCACTCAAGACTTCATTGAGCAATGTTGTCTTGCGTATAAGTTGGATCACAGTGGCTATCATGGGTTTTACCATTGGATGCGGGTGTTGCATAATGGCCGTATTATAGCGAACTTAACTGGTGCCAATATAAAAGTGGTAGAGCTATTCTGTCTTCTCCACGACACCAAGAGAAAAAACGACAACCAAGACCCCCTCCACGGTCACAGGGCGGCGTTGCATGCGCAGTCCAGTAGAGGTCTTTTGTTTAAAACTACTGATGCTGAGATGGAGCAGCTAATTGAAGCCTGCACATACCATTCAGACGGCCACACCGACGGCGATATAACGGTTCAGACGTGTTGGGATGCTGATCGCCTAGACTTAGGGCGTGTTGGAATTAGGCCTGTCCCACATAGGTTGTGTACCGAAGCCGCAAGGTTACCTTCTATTCTAGAAGCAGCTTATGAGCGTTCTGTTGGCATAACGGGGTGAAACTGCCGCATAACAACGCACAGCTCGTACCCATAAATTAAACTACACAAATTTTATGTCTAGTTATTGACAATTCCATAATCATGACATACTTCTTGTCATGTTGGGAGTTGAATATGACGCTTACAGAACTTGCAGAGCATCTTAGTGTAGCGCCACGCCAGATACGGTTTTTGATTGCTGAGGAAATCTTACCTGCAGCAAATAAAACTGGTCGTAGCGCTAATGCTTATGGGGAAGAACATGTCTCAGCTGCGGAGCGCTACTTCGCGCTTTACAGACTTGGCATGAAGCCTTCCTCCATTAAGGTTTTGCTAACTTTTGATAGTGCCGTTCCGATTGTTCAATTTGGAGGTGTTGAACTGCGCGTGAGCCCACAAGCTGATCCAGCCTCAATCAACGTAGATGAAGTTATGGAGCGAGTTTTATTCGCTTTAAAAACATATGTGGCGAAGGGATAGAATGATGCAAGAAATAGCATTTGGTCATGCGCTTGAAACGCTGCATGAAGGTTTAACTGTCTTTCTAGAAGGTCGAGGTACTTCCATGTCGATGAAGTCCACCAACATCGACGTGGATATCAAAGCGGGCATAGCTGTTACCCGAATAACCCGCATTTTTAAGAATGACGAGGATGTGTCAATTGAAGCCATTCTGACTATGCCCGTCGCATTTGACGCTGTTGTTACGGGTTTAGAGGCCATGATCGATGGCCGAAGATTGCTCGCCGCCTCCAAAGCGAAAGAGGAGGCCCGAGAAACTTACGAGAGTGCGGTTGATTCTGGTAAGATGGCGATCCTACATGAAGAAGCCTTGCGCGGTGTTCATGTGCTTTCAATTGGTCAATTGGGTGCTGGTAAAGAGGTCTCGATTGTAATTGAAACTGTGGCCCCATTGATGCAGTTAACCGGCAGTTGTTTCTTGCGTATCCCCACGACGGTAGGGGCTGTTTACGGGTCTTCGCCATTTCTTCCCGCCGATGATTTGATGACAAGTGCCAGAGTGAAGCTTGTGGCGACATTGCGCATTAAGGCTGATGCCGGTCAAATCAGCCTAAGTGATGGCTCAACCCCAAGGGCTAATGAACCCATTGAAGTCACCCTCGATAAATCAATTGAGATCAGCCTCTCTAAAGCATCTTTTGGCAAAACAGTCGCGATGTCTGCGACCGGTCATCCTATCACAATGTCAGTGCAGCCAATCAAGTCTTCAGACAACCACCTGAACATGGCTATTCTAGTTGATCGCTCCGGTTCTATGGGCTTAGCATTACCTCACTCTGCTGTTTCTAAGTGGGATGCCGTTCGCGAAGGATTGGCCTATGCCCTAAAGGATTTGAATCCTTCCGATCAAATAGGGATGTGGCAGTTTGACAATGAGTGCCAGTTTCTTGGTCAGGAAAGTGGTGGGTCCTCAGCTTCACTTTCTGGTTTAGTCGAAGAACCGGCGGGCGGAACAAAATTAGGTAAAGCTGTTCATCGGGTGGTGGCATCTGGTGCTAAAGATGTATTGATCGTCACTGACGGGCAAACCTGCTCAAACACCGTTGACGAACTAAGATCAAAAAATGCCCGTTTAAGTGCTATTTTAGTGGGCAGTGACAGCCTTGACGCAAACATTGGCTACCTATGTGCAAACTCTGGCGGACAGGTTTATTACGCATCGAATGACGATGTCGCTAGCATATTAAACGAAGCGTTAAAGAACCTACGCAGAACAGATGCTGCAATCAAAGGTAAAGCTGGTGAGCGGTATCCAGCAAGCCTAAAGACAATTCGTGGCTCTGCTGAGATTGTCGTTACATGGTCAATTGAAAAAGATAAAGTGGGTAAACTAAGTGATCCAATTGGTCGCTATGCCGCCTCTCTAGCGCTTCCATTACTGGAACCCACAATGGCGCAAGACTTTGCGGCACTGCATTGCCTTTCCACCCATAACACCAGCCTCGTACTCGTTGACGAAGAGGGCGAAGTGCCGGACTCCCTACCCGAGATGAGGAAGGTTCCCCTTATGCACAGTCCTTCCGAGTTTAGCCCAAGGCTCAACAGGTTGTACCCTTACTCAGAGCCAAATTTAAGCATGTCCCAGCCAAGTGATAGTCTGGAAAGTGAGCCTGCAAGCGCATCACTAGAGTATCTGCAACAGCCAGTTAATAAAATGCTGCGTCAGGCTAAAATGAGCCCACCTAATGGCACAACATTTATGATTGGAACTAAACTTAGCGGTGGGTCGTTCTTATCTAGGCTCTTTGGTGGATTTTTGGATAAATCGAAGAACAAGATGACGAAGCTTCCAAATACTATCAGCAAAACTACGTCAATGGACGCAAGCGCCCGCTATGAACTGGCAAAGCGCATTGAATGGGACGCACTTGTCAATGATCTTTTGGATGGTGATCTCACTAAACTTAGCTTTACTGATCAGGCGCTTGTTGAACAGTACTCGGATCAACCAGATGTTAAAGCGCGGGCCATCGAACTTAGTATTCCTGCTCCGCAATTAGCTTTACTCAAACTCGCCTTGCTTGTTGAGGGGGAAAACATATCTGCGGAACGGTTTGCACGGCGAATTTTAGACGGAAAGGATCCAGAACTAGGCCTAGAGCTAAATTAAATTTCAGGCGAGACACCTGTGGTTTGATTTGTGAAGCAAAAGTTGCTTAGTTAATTGCGACTATGTACGATTGCCGTAGTTGAATGGGAGCAAGCTGTGAACTTTGTCTTCTACGATCTTGAGACCACCGGTATTTCGGTAGCATTCGACCAACCGCTTCAGTTTGCAGCTATAATAACTGACTCAAATTTCAAAGAGTTAGACCGCACTGAGTTTAGATGCCGTATTGCCCCACATATTCTCCCATCTCCTTATGCTTTAGCTGTCACCGGGGTGACGCCTGAGCAGCTTATTGATCCGTCACAGCCAACATTCTTTGAGTTTTCCCAGAAAATATATAAACTCACAGAACAATGGGCCCCAGCGGTATGGATTGGTTACAACAGTATTAAATTTGATGAGGCGATGTTGCGTCAAACTTTCTATCAAAATCTTCAGCCGAATAACTATGCAACGCAAGCTAAGGGGAATAGCCGCTTTGATATGATGAATGCTGTGTATGCGGTTCACGCCAAACAACCTGATCTTCTTAAGTGGCCCGTGAATGAAGAAGGTAAGAAGATCTTCAAGTTGGATCGTCTAGCTCCTGAAAATGGCTTTAATCAACACAATGCTCATGACGCCTTAGGAGATGTCGAAGCCACAATCCATCTCGCTAGAACTATAGCAAATGGTAACCTCGGCTTGTGGGCTCAACTCTTTAGCAACCATAACAAAGCCGGAGTTCAAGAAAAACTGGAAACGTATAAACCTGTCGAAGTTATATTGAGGTATGGGGGTGGCGATCCTCGCATCTATACAGGCTGCTTTTGCGGTTACGCAGAGGGCTCTTCAACTCAAGCATGCTTCCTTGATTTCGAAAACGCAGACCTACATGATCTCTTAGATGCAACTGATGAAAAGCTCACCATTGCCGTTGAGAAATCCCCTAAACCCATTCGTGCAATAGGCACTAACAATGCGCCTTCAGTATTTCTGATCGAAGACCCAACGCTGGAACAGCTACAGATTGCTAAAACTCTTGAGGCTTCGCCCCACTTCTGCGCCAGAGTTAGCAGGCTTATGGCAAGCCGTTACGAAGACCAGAACACAACAGAGACACCGGTTGAGCTGAAAATCTTTAATGGCTTTTATAATTCGGATGACAAAAGGCTCCTTCAAAAATTCCAAGAGGCTGACTGGCCGACTAGGAAAGAAATTGTTAATCAGTTCACTGACAGGCGCCTACGCCAACTTGGCGGCCGTCTATTAGCTTTCTATGGACCTGATGCGTTTGCAGCACAAAGCCGAGAACAGTTTAGGACCTACCTAAAAGAGAAATGGACAACAACTGCTGAGAGCAAGCCTGATTGGACTACATTCGATAGTGCCTTCGCTGACATAGATAAATTACTCGAAGAGGGTAAAATTAATTCTGATCAAAGAACGAGCTTGATTGAGTTCTATAATGGTCGGCGAGCCCCACTTTATCTGAAGCTGAATTCACCCGTGCAAACTCGTAATGCTATAAGCTGAAATTGCCTTCGCTGATTTAGGCGCGCGCCCCCTGGGTGGGGACTTGCACTTAGCAGAATGTGTTTGGGGGATGGGGATATTATTTGATAACGGACTGGCTTTGTGAAAAGGATGGTTGGATAAGAAGAGCACTTTATAGACCCAAACGTGTTTAATTAACTCACTTATCCTTATTCTTCCGGCTTCTTTATTCCCGACGCCCACTCGATTGCTAGATCTATTATATAGAAATTAACTCTTTTTATTCTACTAGCCATGCCAAAAATGCGCATTCAAAAAAAAATATTTTATGGAAGTTTTTTTTTAATTTAACAAAAAAGTCAATACTATTAAAAAACTTAACTGAGGTTTGCGCAACCCCATTCTTAATTAAGTTTGTAAAAATTAGCTACTTTTCAGAAATCACGGGCAGCTTGACAAATACAATTTTTTGGTATTTTTTTGTTAAAATTATCAGCATTTCGAATGGCATACAATGTCCTATCCCAGTATCAAAATCAGATCACTGCAGGCCTTTATAGCGGTCTATGAGGAACAATCCTTCAGTCGTGCAGCAGACCGCGAGAACTCGACGCAGTCAGGAATGTCGACGCAGGTAAAAGAGCTTGAGCAAATGCTAGGTTCAACCCTTTTGCTGCGCGAACGTAAGAAGTTTACGCTGACCCCTGCCGGAGAGACCATCTATCGAGAGGGTCAGAAGATACTAAAGTTGCTGTTTGGGGCGGAGAAGGCCGTACTCGAAATGAAGGGAAAAGTTACCGGCTTGGTTCGTTTTGGTATGATTCCGTCTCTGACTAGAACCGTCCTAATCCCAGCACTGGATCAGTTTAAAGGTGAATTTCCAGACGTAGAAATCTCGCTGCTTGAGGAATATAGTTTTTCTCTAATGCGTAGAGTGTTGGATGGAGAGCTTGATTTTGCAATAGTGCCGTCAACGGACTTGCCCGCGGGCCTTTCCGGTAGTTTTGTAGCGCGTGACCGTGAAATGCTTGTATCGTCTGCCAAGACAGGCATTGGGTCAGCGCATTTAACAAATGTCTCATTCTCAGTGTTGAACAATAAACGACTGATTGTTCCGTCACGCTTGAACGTTAGGCGTCAGCACTTTGATACTATGTTAAACACCCATGGAATACATGTAGGGGAAACACTAGAAATGGACGGTATGCTGGCGACCTTAGAGATGGTTTCCGCTACTGATTGGGTTGCGATTTTACCTTCAACAATTTGCCACGCTGACAAGGATGGTTTGGTTAGACGCCTGAATTGGATAAAGGATCCCCCACTGAATCTAGATTATATTTTAGTAACTAAGACGGAGGGCTCGCTGCAAAGCTCCGCCAGGCTGTTGGCAGAATGTTTAACGCATCATATTGGCTTGATTTTATTGGATTGGTAGCAAGTAATCACTATCGAAAAATCTGAATATTTAAATCTGAAAAAATAATACAATATTGTTATTTTTTGTGGAACTATGGGTTTTCAATTTGGGAGGGGAACTCAGAATGACAACTGGAATAGTTGGGATTGGCAAAATGGGCCGGCCCATCGCAGAGCATCTTTCCGAGAATGGTGAAGCGCTCGTTTTGTGGAACAGGTCTTCTGACAAGGCTTTGAACATTGCGCGGAGTGCGGTTGTTGCTACGCCAAAGGCTGTTGCTGAAAACAGCAGCATCTTATTGTCTATATTGGCTAATGACCTGGCGCTTGAGGCGACCTATCACGGGCCTAATGGTTTACTAGAAGCTGACTTGACCGGAAAAACTATAGTTGAATTATGCTCTACTTCGCCCGCAATGGTTCAATCACTTGAAAAAGCAGTGACTGAGCGGGGGGGCTTGTTTCTTGAGTGTCCTGTGGGTGGAAGTGTCGTGCCCGCACGCTCGGGGCAGTTGATGGGTCTCGCAGGTGGAACGCAAGCCGCTTTTGATAGCGCAAAGCCGTTGTTGACAAAGATTACACGGCGCTTAGAATATCTTGGGCCTGTCGGCTCAGGTGCGGCGATGAAATCCGCGATAAATTTACCACTCATGGTTTATTGGAGTGCTTTAGGAGAGGCTCTGGGGCTTGCCATGTCAAAGGGCGTAGATCCTTCCCTGGCACTGGACATCTTGGGAGATAGTTCGGGCGCGATTGGTAGTGCAAAAAAACGCATTCTGCCAATCCATGACATGTTGGTGAAGGGTGATCCTGGCGTCGTCAGTTTTAGTCTAACGAATGCCATCAAAGACATGAAATTGATGATCGCTTTGGCAAGGGCATCAGGTAGTCCTCATGATGTGATCCACTCTGTTCTGACGAAAGCAGAAACTGCCGCTGCAAATGGATGGGATGGCTATGACAGTTCTTTAGTGGGTGTCTATGGCCAAACAAATAAAAAGACGTCGCCATGATTTCAGTAGCATTAGTCGGATTTGGCTGGTGGGGGCAACATATTGCTCGCCGCCTTAAGGACCATAAAGACTTCTCACTTTTGGGCGTTGTTGAGCCTGTACAAGCTCTGCATGTCGAAATCGAAAAGCTTGGGCTCCAAGTGTTTGAAAATTATCATACGGCACTACGTACCGCGGCTGTCGATGCTGTTATACTCACTTCACCAAATGATCTGCATGATGAGCAAATTGCCGATGCGGTTGCCGCAGGAAAACACATATTTTGCGAAAAGCCATTGTCTTTGTCTGCAGAAAATGCGCGCAAAAGCGTGGAAAGATGCCGCGTGGCAGGTTTGGTATTAGGGGTAGGTCATGAACGTAGATTTGAGCCAGCCATACTGGCCCTTCGTGACATGTTGAGCGCAGGAACGCTAGGCACAATTATGCATACAGAAATGGCCTTCAGCCATGACAAGCTTATCGGGCTCACATCTGACAGTTGGCGCACGACCAAAGCATTTGCGCCGGCGGCGGGCATGACCCAGATGGGCATCCATTTGACAGATCTGCTGATTGCCTTTTTTGGGCCTGTCGCTTCGCTGCATGCGTTTACGTCGGACCGAAGTCTAGGTTGGGAAACTGGAGATGTTGTTACCGTCCAGCTAAAATTTAAAGCGGGAATGACGGCAACATTGCAGGCTATTTTGCATACGCCGCATTTTATTCGCACTCATGTTTTTGGCAGTGATATGTGGGTAGAAATTCGCAACGCTACCCACCCAGATACCCCTGGTGGCAAATGTTTGATGGAAAGATACCGTTCGATTGATGATAGCGTCAAAGAGTTTTTTGACTGGACCGATAGTGTTACCGCTAATCTTGAAGCCTTCGGTGCTGCCATCCGAGGCAAATCAATTTACCCATATTCTGATTTTGAGCTTATTCATAACATTGAAGTACTTAATGCAATCGTTTTATCTGCTGAAACTGGCAAAGCTGTTGACTTATAAACGAGGATACATTCACTCCATTTTATCATAAAATCATATAGCTGTTATTATTAACTATAAATTGACGTAATATATCACGATCTTCTAAGTTAAGGGATGGATAGGGGAAATTATGGCTGCCAAACTAATGCGACACCTTGTTTTTGATGGACTACGCGATGATATTATGTCGTGCCATTTTAGCCCTGGAAGAGAGCTCCGCGAAAATGAGTTGGCTCAAAAATATGGTATATCAAAGTCTCCAATAAGGGATGCTCTTCAGAAACTTGAATTCGAAGGTCTTGTTGAAATCGTACCGCGTCAAGGGCATCGCGTTGTTTCTATTTCTGTTAAGGACGCCCAGGACATTCTTGAAATGCGCGAGATTCTTGAAATGGCAGCCATTAAGCGCATCGCAGCTGAGGCAAGTCAAACGGCGCTTAATAAGCTTGATCACTTTCGTTTTGCAGAGATGACATCACTGCGTGCTTTCGCAAGGTACAACCGCGATTTCCATCATCACCTGGTGGACCTTGCGGGAAATAATCGCCTGTCCGGGTCTATGCAGCGCATTATGGACAATTATGAACGGCTTTGCATAGTGTCACTTTCATCACCTCGCTCTGAAAGTGTTGCAATGGCCGCTGCCTTACAGGATCATATTAATATCATTGATGCGCTTCAGGCGCGGGAAGGGTCCAAAGCAGCTCGCTTGTCAGTCAAGCATGTTCGCAGATCCCGGCGACAAATCATGCGAGGATTAGGAAAAAATCAATTATCGGGTAAGGATTTGAAACCCACCTAATATATCAGACGCATAAAAAAAATTTATAGAATATGCCAATAAGTAAATAGATTAAGGAGTGCCTAAAATGCTTAAAAACCTAAATGCACGTGCCCAATCCAATGGCTGATGATGCGAAGGCGCAGGCCTCATTTGACGACGTTGTCGTATCAGCGCGGCAGCTAGGTAAAGTATTCTCTGCAGGCACCGTAGTTGCCGTAGAAAATGCAAATTTTGAAATCAAGCAGGGGTCATTCGTATCGTTGGTAGGACCATCTGGTTGCGGAAAATCAACACTATTGCGGATGATCTCTGGACTAATCGAAAATTCCTCAGGAGACCTTGAAGTCCATCATACACCTGTAACAGGCCCTCGCACCGACATCAGCATGATGTTCCAAAAAGCGACATTGCTGGACTGGCGCACGGCGATCGAAAATGTGTTATTGCCAACAGAGGTGGCTGGGCCCATCACTGATGCAGATAGAAAAAATGCGGCAGACCTATTAAAGCTGGTTGGTTTACACGATTTTTTGTTCTCTTTTCCATCACAGCTTTCAGGTGGTATGCAACAACGTGTCGCCCTTGCCCGCTTGCTTCAATCCGGTGCGGATGTTTTGCTTTTGGATGAGCCATTTGGAGCTTTAGATGAATTTACCCGCGAGCGGCTGAATGTTGAATTGATGCGAATTGTCAGCGAAGTGGGCGCAACGACACTGTTTGTTACCCACAATATCGCAGAAGCGATCTTCTTGGCTGACGAAGTTTTTGTCATGACACCAAGGCCAGGTCGTATCGCAAAAATAGTGCCGGTACCTTTTGCAAGGCCACGGCCTATTTCGCTTCAAACATCCCCTGAGTTCAACGCACTCGTAGCCGAGGTTCGTGATACATTAGGAGATGATCACTGATGTCTTCCACGCGTGAAATAGTGACGGATGGCACCCCAACAGAGGGGGGGCAAGTAAGTTTACGCAATGCACGCATTTTGCGTCATATGTTAATCTTTATTATCTTGATCACAATGTGGGAACTTGGTTCACGGCTTGGCTTGCTAGATCCTTTATTTTATCCACGCCCAACAAATATTCTTAACTCGTTTTGGTTGATATATTTCAAGACTGGTAATGTCTGGTACCATCTTTATAGTACGATGAGCCTAGTGGTACTGGGCTGGATTGCAGGATCAATCCTTGGGGTTGGGCTTGGAGCTCTGGTTGGCTTTAATGCGATGATCCGACGTTTTATAAAACCATATATTATAGTTCTAGAGGCAACTCCGAGAATTGCCGTCGCACCTTTGCTGATTGCCGCTCTTGGTTTTGGGATAAACTCTAAAATCGCAATCATCATGCTTGTTTGTTTTTTTGCCCCCTTCATCAACACACTTTCCGGGGTAATAAATGTGAACGAAGAGCGGTTAGAACTTTTTAAGTCACTCCGTGCTACTAAATCCCAAATTTTGCGCAAACTGGTTCTGCCAGATGCTGTGCCAGTTATTATGGCGGGTGAACGGCTAGCGTTAACTGCGGCTCTATCAGGGGCACTTGTTGCTGAGTTCATCCAGCGCGACAAGGGCATTGGCTCTCTTATCCTCATATATACAAGAAACCTAAATATGGCCTCGGCATTTGCCTGCATTTTTTCACTGACATTACTTGGGTTCTTGATTTTCAAGGGCATGGAAAAAATAGATCATTACGTCGCCTATTGGAAATATGAAGCAGGCCGCGCACGTGTGAGTGCTAAACGGCGTCGTGCGATGAGCTTTTTGGGGGGGGGATAAACAATGGATGACCAAATTCAGTCACGCAGTTACCGTGCCATTGATCAGCTAATGCTAATACTACCCCACCTTATCCTTTTTGCGGTGCTCATTGGTCTTTGGGAAGCAGCGGTAGCGATTGGTCTGATCACCTCAATTATTATTCCGCGGCCAAGTTCGGTATTTAGCGCTATCATTGAACTTTATATAACCAAGGGTACAATCTATCGCCACTTTTTTATCACCTTAACTGAGTCTGTTGTTGGCTTTTTGATCGGGGCAGCTATTGCTATTAGTCTTGCCGTCTCTTCTTCCCTTTCAGAACCTTTCAAGCGTTATGTAACGCCTTACGCGGTTGTGTTAAACGTCACACCAGGCATAGCATTGACGCCTGTTATAATTGCTTGGTTTGGTTACGGGATGGGGTCCAAGATAGCCTTGGCTGCGATTCTCTGCTTCTTTCCCATTTTTGTGAACACGTTAACGGGCTTGGTGCAAGTTGATGAAGACCGTGAAGAATTATTCCAATCTTTGGGTGCAAATAATTATCAGATATTTCGAAAATTACGTGTACCAGGAGCCCTCCCACTGATGTTTGCGGGCCTTAAGATTGGTCTGACGACGGCATTGATAGGCGCAGTTGTCGCAGAGTTCGCCCAGGCCAGCGATGGTGTAGGTGTCTTGATGAGTAGGTTCTCCTTTCGGCTAAATATGGCTGCATCTTTGGCAACTCTCTTAAGCATGACAGCGATCGGCCTTTTACTCTTTTACACAATGGAATTTCTTGATGACCAAATTGTTTTTTGGCGTCGAGAGAACCGTAGAGCGGCGGTTTCCCGTGCTCGGAAACGAGCATGGGGCAATAAGCTCATACAATGAAGTAAAATTTCAACTTTCCAAGGAGGAAAATGAAAATGAAAATTTTTAAGTCTGCTATGCTTTCTACGGCGTTAGCTCTAATGACGCTTCCGAATATTAGTTTCGCTGACAATGCTACTGTCACGATTATTAAGCCAACGCCGCGATCAGCCGTATTTTTCCCGTTAGTGGCCGGTGAGGCGCTCGGGTATTTCGAAGATGAAGGTATTACAGTCAATCTACTCCCTTCAGATACCTCAATTCCTTACGTTGCATTTGTTGAAAACGGTCAAGCTGATCTTGCGATGCTTGATGCGTATGAAACAATCAATGCGGTAATTGCTGGAGCCAATATCAATACAGTTTATGAGGTTATGCAAAAAGCTCCAGAAGGCATCGCGGTGCTAGCAGGCGGTAAATATACATCAATGTCCAGTCTCGTTGGCACTACAGTAGGACTGGTTTCCGACAGAGACCTGTCATTTCTTCAAGCAGCGCTCTCGATTGCTGGCCATAGCGTAGATGACGTAAAAACAGTAGTGCTTGGTGAAAGTGGTCCAACTCTAGCCGCTGCGATCCGCGATGGAAATGTTTCTGCCCTTTCGGGCTCAGTTTTCGACTGGGCCGCACTTGTAGCAAACGGCATCAAACTTGACCTAATCACACCGGAGGAGCTGATTGCCAGCCCAGCCAACACGCTAGCAATGAAAGTTGACCAAATTGAAGCAAAGCGCAGTGTTATGGAGGGCTTCTTCCGTGCATGGTCCAAGGGTATGTATGCTGGAAAGGTCAACCCTGATGCGGTAGAATTGATGCTGCGCAAGGGTGCTCCTGAAGAATGGGAAGTAGAAGCCGCTGGGATGGGCTTGTTCGAAGGCGTTTTGCCTATGAATATTTCAACCACTGAGCATATGGGTGATCTACAAACAGGTATCTGGACAGATATCCAACCTCGCATGGTTGAATCCGGGGGTATTGAAAAGTTAGTCGACGTATCGACTTTCTTGAATAATACTTACATTGCAGCGGCAAACAACTTTGACAAATCGGCTGTTGAAGCCGACTCTAAAGCTTGGTTAGCCGCAAATAAATAAGAAACAAAATCCAAATAAAGCTACTGCCAAATCACTTTTGGCGGTGGCCCAACTGAATGATCAAAAACAGGACAATTTCCATGAGCCATTCCACCATTGACGCCCGTGACCGAGGCTTTTCTGTTAATCGGTACGGACCAACATCGGCCCGACCCACCCCAGCAAAGCCTGGTCGCCTTATGAGCACAACTGTCGATAGTCATGCTCATGTTGTGGTCCCTGCTGCAGCAAAGTACATGGCGCCACACTTCGACCCCAAACGCATTGCGATGGTCAAGTATGCTAATGACGAAACCAATATGGTCAATGCTCAGCAAGAAAAAGACCGTGGGCCAGTGGCGATGCAAGATATCGAAGATCGCCTGCGCGTTTTAGATACTCAGGGTATCAATATGCAGGTCGTTGCACCCCCCCCACCCCAGTGCTACTATCAGTCCCCGCTCGAACATGCCGTCCATGCTAGTCGCATGGTTAATGATGGTATAGCTGAATGGATTGGTCAGAAGCCTGATCGTTTTTCAGGTCTTGGCACCGTACCGCTACAAGACCCCGAAGAGTCTGCGACCGAATTAACCCGAGCAGTCACTGAGCTGGGCCTTAAGGGCGTCATGCTTTTGACCAATATGGATGGCGAAGAAATCAGCGCAGACCGCTTTCGTCCCTTTTGGAAGCGGGCCGAGGAGTTAGACGCCGTAGTGATGATCCATCCAAACGGCTTTACTGGTGGTGAGCGTTTCACAGAATATTATTTTTCAAATGTTATTGGCAATCCGTTAGAGACAACCACTGCGTTGCATTACATCATCTTCAATGGTTTGCTGCGCGATATGCCTGATCTTAAGATTTTTGCAGTCCATGGTGGTGGCTATCTGCCTGCCTATTCTGGCCGGATCGACCACGCATGGGGCGCGCGCCAAGACAGCCATGCCTCGCTGCCAGAACCGCCAACAAACTACCTAAAAAAAGTATGGATCGACAGCGTCGTTTTTACAGACCATCAGTTGGAATATCTGGTCAAAGTGTATGGCGCCGATAAAATTATTATGGGCAGCGATTACCCATTTGATATGGCAGATTACGACCCTGTCGAGCATATTGTCAGCTCTGCTTTGTCCGATAGCGACAAGGCCAAGGTGGCAGGCTTGTCTGCCATAAAATTGTTTGGTTTGAACTGAAGGGACAAACGACATGGCAGTCGGGATTATTGGGCTGGGGATCATGGGCAGCGCCTATTCGGGCAATCTGCGCAAAGCAGGAGTTGAAGTCTGGGGATTTGACCCTGATTTAGAAGCTCGCAATCATTTGACCACCATTGGTGGTACCGCTCATGATGGGGTTGGCCCATGGCTGACTGACTGTGATCTTGTAATTGTTTCTGTCGCTTCCCCTACCGTGTTGGCTACGGTGACTAAGGCGTTAGGGGAGATTCTGCTTCCTGGGCAGGTGGTTATGGAAACGGGCACCTTTGCTATGGCAGATAAACTGGCCGCACAATCGGCCGTGCAAGCTGGCGGAGCTATTTTGCTTGATACCCCAGTCAGTGGTACGGGCGCCCAGGCGGTACTGGGAGATTTGGTAATTATGGCGTCGGGGCCGTCTGCCGCCATCGCTAAAGCCAAGCCATATATGTCTCATCTGTCGCATACAGTGATTGAGGCGGGCGATTTTGGGGCTGGCAGTAAACTCAAGTATGTTGCCAATCATGCGGTTGCGCTACATAACTGTGCAGCTGCCGAGGCTTTGCATTACGCCGATGCTCTGGGCCTTGAGCGTGATGTAGTTTACCACCTTCTGTCCAAAGGTGCGGGAAACTCAAAAATGCTGGAGCTGCGGATGCCCTTGATGATGTCGGGGGCCTATACGCCAGCAACAGCCCACATGGCAATGTTTAAGAAAGATCTTTCGATTATTGGAGCTGATATCAAAGCGCAAAATATTTCAACCCCCATGTTTGATGCCGTGTCGTCACTTTATGAAAAGAGCTGGACATTGGTCCCTAAAGACTATGACAGCGCCGCAATTTTTGAGGTTTATCGAAACCTAGACGGTAAGGCGTGAGCCGGTCAAGGGCATGATCCGAACCTTGACAATTACACAGGCGTTTGCGTTTGGAGCGGTTGCCTGTTCGCTCGTTACGTTGGTCATCAGTTCTGATATGACTGCCCATATTCTGGCGCTATCCCTGACGGGGATTGTCTTATTTGCCACACGGGCCTTGCCAGAGGTGGTGACCTCCTTTGCTATATTTCTGAGTTTTCTTGCTCTTGGTGTGGCACCGCCTGATCTAATTTTTGCTGGATTTTTGACTAACGGGTTTTGGTTGCTGATTGGTGGTTTGGTGATTGGGGCCGCCATCGGGTCAAGTGGCCTGGGCGATCAAGTTGCGGTGCGTATCTTTGTGCGCACCGGATCCTCTTATGTACGTGCAGTCTGGTTTTTGTCCCTGGCAGGTATTGGTTTTAGTTTATTAGTACCATCTGCAATTCCGCGAGTGATTGTTATGATGCCCATTACACTTGCGCTTGCGCGAACTATGGGCTTTGCCCCGGGTTCCCGTGGGCATGTTGGGCTTATGATTACGGCAGTATCCATGACCATGGTGCCAACCTATGCTTTTTTGACGGCAAATTTGCCAACGATCGTTGAGTTGGGCGCAGTTGAAGTGCTCTATGGTGTTCATATCAGATTTGGCGAGTTTTTTGTGCAACAAGCCCCATTAAATGTGGTGCGCTTTACGGTGCTGCTGTTGCTCTTATTATGGATGGGGCGGGACCTAACAGCGCAGAAATTTTCAGAAATGCAAATTCAACCCTTGAAACCAGCGCAGTGGCGGCTTCTCATTGTTCTTGGCTTGGCCATTACCCTTTGGGCCACGGATATTTGGCATGGTATAGCACCTGCTTGGGTTTCACTTTGCGCTGGCATGATCTTGCTTTGGCCTGGCTTTGGCGTCATGCCTCCGCAGGCTATGAAAAACGAAATTGATCTGTCTATGGCCTTTTTTATCGCCGCTGTATTTTGCATCAGTGGTGTAGTTACGCATAGTGGGCTTGGAGATAAAATCGCCCAATTTGTAGTTCCTGCCTTGCACTTGGGGCAGGGTAACAGCCTGCATGATCTGGTCACCCTAGTGGTTGGATCATCGGTGCTTTCACATCTGACAACGGCACCGGCAGCGGGTGTCGTTTTAGCCCCATTGGCTAGCTCAATGGCTGAGGCGACGGGCTGGTCTATTAAGACCATTGCCATGGTTCATAATGCCGGATTTTCGACCACGATCTTTCCCTACCAATCTCCACCTTTGTTGATTGGCGTCGCTTTGGCGCAGATTCCTATTGGAGCCCTGACGCGTATTTGCTTTTTGACGACCGTTATCGCAACCGCGGTCGGGTTGCCGTTGACGTGGCTCTGGTGGAGTTGGCTTGGTCTTATCTAGTTGCGAGTGCTACCAAAGCCTAATGTTTTAGGGCCAGGCGATTAAGGTTGACGTCCAAGACGTCGACAACCAAATTGTTCACCTCAGCACTGTCTTGACTGCTAAGGCTAACTACTTTCCTTTATTTTGTAAGGCAACAGGCTAGAAAGCCTTGAAACCGCTATTATCAATATAACTTTTAAAAGTATAACTGCCCAATATCAGGTCGTTTATGGCTTTGTTAAGCGTATGGTGTCTGGCACTCTCAACGGATGGTTTGTACCATCAAAAAACCGATGGTTGCGAATGATAATTATGTATCTCCGACATTCTCCACTGAATGAAACGTATAATTTCCTGAGCCGTAGTAAAAATTCGTAGTTTTTCCTACGTTATGTTCGGCATCGCAAATTTTTCCTAAAGAAAAATAGCCCGGCGCCTTGCCGGCTGTTAAGATCGACCAAAAATGGGGGCTAATATGCCTATGGAAGGGCTCCGTTTTCCTGGGGCAATGTGCAGATGCCAAATACGTACCCTTTCTGTCTCGGACACAAGTACACTTTCAATGTACCCATTATCTGAGTTGTCCAGCATTCCTTGGCAGACCCCTTTCGGCCACTGCATGAATGTAGCTGGATCGCGGTTTGTTTCAATGTGGTGCCGACCATGCTTAATTATATTTGTCATGGGGGTCATTCCATATTTTCAGGAAATATAAGTCTTGAGATCAGCCCGAAGCGCTGCTCTTTTCGCCTCTGTAAGTGGAACCAAGAGCGGTAATTGCGCTCATATATTCAAAGCCTAGTGTCCAATTCTTGCTTAATGGCTTGCCGCATTTTACCATCGTTGGAGTTAATAATAAATGCTCTCAAAATTGGTTTTGCAAAGGGCCACATCATCGATCTGGATTGGCCAAAAACCACAGATTCGTCATTTTTGTAAGTGTCATCTGGAAGATGTATAGTTGCATCTTCTTAAGCAGTGACATTATCTAATTTATTAGCACTCTCCCTCCTATTTTTCTTTTACTGACTAGGTAGAAACGTAGATCGCACAGCGAAGGGTCGTAGCTGACCAAGTGTAACTAATGTGGTCGAAATATAAGCTTATGTCGAATTATGGTTTTTAATATTAATATTAAAAACTTAATAATTGCCTGGAGCGCCCCTACCAAAAATGTAATCTGATATGATGTTCAACGAAATTAATTGTATAATGGCGCTAAGTAACAAAAAAATAGAAGGTTAATCTAAAAATATTGAGCGTGATTAGAAGTCTTTACCTAACCCAATAACTAATCAGAGCAGGACATTGCAGGCACTATTTGTTGTTGTTTGCTAAGAGGTCATGTTGTAAGCTTTATCTGCATAGTAAAATTATTTTCCACCATTATAAGAAAAATAAGTAATTGATAAGCATCAATTAAATATAAGATAGTAAATTTTTGTAACACAAAAATATATATGCTAGGAAATTTACATGATTGATCTATACACATGGACCACACCTAATGGCCGTAAAGTTTCGATCTTACTCGAAGAGCTCGGTGTGCCCTACTGCGTCCGTAGTGTTGATATAACTAAAGGCGAGCAGCTCTCCGCAGATTTTTTGAAAATAGCGCCCAATAACCGTATTCCTGCTATGGTTGACCACGAAACAGGTATCCAAATGATGGAGAGTGGCGCAATCATGATGTACCTTGCCAATAAATATAAAAAATTTCAATGTGAGGGTGCAGAATACTGGCGGATGGTAGAATGGCTCATGTGGCAGATGGGGGGGCTTGGGCCGATGTTGGGGCAAGTTCATCACTTCGTGAAATACAACAAAGGCAAGTCTTGCTATGGTGAAGAGCGTTATTTAGCGGAAGCACAGCGCCTTTACAGTGTATTGAACACAAGGCTTGAGGGGCGCACTTATATCGCCGGTGAAAACCAGGGAACTTATTCGATTGCCGACATATCCTGCTGGCCTTGGGTTTCACGCTTTCAATGGCAAGAAATTGACTTGAACGACTATCCAAGTGTCAGGGATTGGTATGTCCGAATTTCTCAGCGCCCTGCGGTGCAAAAGGGCTATTCTGTCCCAAAATTTTCAACTGAGGTGCCAATGCCATGACGATTGCTCTCAAGGGCTCATATCAGCCTAGTATTCATCGATTTTCACTAGGTTCTGGCGAGGTGACGACGGTCCTTGATGGTTCGCATTTGCGAGATTTGATAAACCCACCCTTTGTTATGGACAAGACAGAAGACGAAATTTTGAAAATAGCGAAGGCCAATCGTTTGCCAATAATGGGCTTTGAAAACACCTACACGCCCACTGTCCTGAGCATGGCGGGACAGGTTGTTTTGTTTGATACTGGATTTGGTGCGATGGGGCGAGACAATCACGCAGGAAATTTAAGGCGAAGGCTTGGCGTTGCTGGATATGCACCAGAAGATATAGACGTCGTGGCTTTTACGCATTGTCACACGGATCATATAGCGGGTGTTATGGAAGGTGGCGCTCCTGCCTATCCAAATGCGCGTTATGTTATAGGACGGCGGGAATTTGATTGTTGGTCTGATGGTTCGGAAATACCGTCTCAAAGAGCCCAAAATCATGAAATGTTTTTAAAGCTCATCTCACCGTTAGCAGAACGCATGACTTTCCTAGAAGATGGTGACAGCGTCATTTCGGGATTGACTGCACAAGCCGCCTTTGGGCATTCACTCGGACACATGATGTATTTTGTAGAAAGCGAAGGGCAATCTATTTTGATTTGGGGCGATGTAGCTAATCACTTTGTCTTTTCTGTGCAATACCCGAGCAGCCCTGTCGGATTTGACGATGACAGGCATATGGCTATAGCTACGCGTAAGCGGGTATTGGACATGGTTGCAACCGATGGGCTTCTGGTAAGTGGGCACCATATGCCGTTTCCCTCCGTCGGCTATGTTGAGTACCATAAAGACAGTTATCGCTGGATACCCGCAGCTTACCAACTGCGTTTGTGACCCTTAGGGTGCTGATTTAACGAGCAGAAAAACGGTCTGACGAGCAAAGGGGGCCACAACGGGCACCGATGGAAAGGTAATGCGCCAGGCTTTATTCTAAATTTTTAAGAGCAAAGTCCTCAGCCCAATCGTCGAAATTGTGGAAAACCCCGAGATAGATGCGAACATAAGCATCGATAGGAAAAATGTCAGAAACGATTGTTGCAAAGTGGGCAGGGATCATGAAACTACTTTCAATTCGTCATAAGAGGTAGCTACCCATTTTTGGTAGGCAGGACGCGCTGCTATACGCCCATGCCAAGCGGCCACAAGCGGCGTTTTCGCGAGAGTGTCTGGATAGAGGTCAAGCAGCCGATAAAATAGGCAGCCAAGGGCTATGTCAGCTATCGAGAACTCTGAGCCAGTCATGTAGGGTCTGTTATCGACCATTACTGCTTCCATTATGGCTAGTGCAGAACCAATCGCGGTCAGACTAACCGCCTCGACCTTTGCATCGCGCGCTTTTGACAATAGCCGAACACGCTGCCAAAAAACACTAATAAAAGGAGGCTGCAGACTGGTGGAGCCAAATTCCAGCCACATATCTACACGAGCGTCGCCCGCGCCGAGGCGTCCTTCTCGCCGAGCGAGGTGGCGCAAGATTGCATGGCTTTACCACAGTGATAGTGCAGAATCTTGCAAGACTGGTATGCGGCGTGCGGGTGTAAGACGCGCGAACTCTGCGCTGCCTAATCCCCCATACTTTCCCCCGGCAGTTTGGTGCTTAAAGGTCAAATCCAGCTCTGACAATGCCCAAAGAATTTTTTGAACGTTTACGGAACTTGCGCGACCCCAAAGTATCATTTAACAGCCTGAGGATTAATTGGTGAACCCGCCGCTCCTGGAATATGCAACGGGGGCGCTGTGAAAAAGAATTCATATACCCCGTCTTCGGTGCAATCTTCGGCAAGCTCTTTAACATAAAAAATCTCACCCATAGAAATGCCAATCGCCGGGATCACGACCCAATGCCAAGGCTGGTTTGCTTCATCAGTTTCATTGGGGCGTACTTCGCAACCCCAAGTGTCTGCACAAATGGCGGCAATGTCATGCTCTTTGATCCATCGGGCGGTTTCAAACGAAAGGCCTGGTGCGTCACCTCCAGCATAGCCCGTCCAGTCTCCCGAGGCGAGGCACCGTTCTTGATGGCCAGTACGAACGATGACGAAATCGCCCTTGCGGATTTGGACACCTTGCGCCTGTGCGCAGCCATCAAGATCGGCATTGGTAATTGGATAGCCATCTGAAAGGCTATCAACACCTTTCCATCGGGCAACGTCAAGTAAGACGCCGCGCCCGACCATCTTGTTGCGAACATGTTCAATGCCCAGACGTTTGGCGCCATTCACGGTGACATCGGTTGCGGGATAGCCGTTGTACATCTTGTCATCAAGAAAGATGTGGCAAAGCGCATCCCATTGTGTGCCGACCTGGCAAGGCAGGTTGATGGCATCATCCGCATAACGAAGAAAGGCCTTACCGTCGCCATCCTGTTCGCCAGTAACAGCATCGGTACCTGTTGCCAGCATCTGGTGGATCATGTTCCATCGCCCACCAAATAGGCCCGACTGAATTTTTTCTTTTAGATTAAGCCCTAAGGCAAAAGTTTTGCCCTTTTTGATTAGGCCTGCTGCGGCAACAATATCTGTGGGGCTTACGTTGTTTAGGGTTCCTATTTGATCGTCAGCTCCCCACCGACCCCAGTTAGAGAGCTCATTTGCTGTATCGTAGATGTCTTGGCGGGTCAGCTTAGTCATGGAACGTTCCTTCTTTTAAGGCTTATTTATCGAATGAAAAATTAATTTTAAGTCCCTGTCAATGGGTTTGCGATTTTTCAGGCGAATTATATTATCCGGTGATAGCCAATTATCACGCCAATCATAGCCCTCGCAGGCATTAATTCTTTGGGCGTGACTTTTTCGGACAAAAGTACAGTAAATAAAAAAGGCCATGATGATACCCGCCTTGGCGGCCCCCCCATTAGTGATACTTTTGATCGTGCTATAAAAAGGGTGGGCTATTTGGAACTGATGGCACGCCTCGACCGCCTTGGTTGCCGTATACTGCCTTAACTACTGGGTTGTGTTATTCTAAGGATTCTGACGATTTGGACCCGAATCAAGAACTATATTGGCATCGTTTAAGAGCAGTCGTGATTGCATTGTCGGGAAAGGCATGAGGAGATGATCAATATGTGATCTTGCGAATTATTTGTAACTTGATTTTAGCACTTCACATCAAAGCTTCATTAAAAGATCAACTAGGCTCTATTGCAGCCACGAAAAAAGGTTGATTTACCAAAACCACTCTTATGCTGGACCTTTCCGCTCAAGACTGGCTGCAACGCGCTATTATGAGGCAACCTAACTAATAGGGACAAAGAATATTCAGACAGACAACCTCCCAAAACGTAGACGCATGTCGTCGAGCGATCGCCATGAGGATTTCATAAGCAAAGCGATATTATACTTTGCAGAAGAAGGGTTCGAAAGCTCAACGCGTGGGTTGGCGCGAAAATTGGGTGTGACCCAGCCACTCTTGTATAGGTACTTCCCATCAAAAGAGGTATTAATTTCCGCGGTTTATGATGTCGTCTATGTTAATCGCTGGCGGAGTGAATGGGATAGTCTGCTGCGTGACCGAGATTTACCATTGAAAGAGCGCTTGAATACGTTCTATCAAATTTACACCGATGTGATCTTCAATCGACAATGGATGCGGATATACCTGTTTTCGGGACTTAAGGGTGTAGATATAAACCGCCGCTATATGGAACTGGTTCGCCAGCGTATTCTTGAGCCAATCCTGTTAGAAGCTCTTCACGAAATGGGATAGCAAATGCGTCCACTTTTGGATTCGGAAGTTGAGTTTTCTTGGATTATGCATGGTGGAATTTTCTATTACGGTGTGCGTGATTTGATCTATGAAAGTACTTTAACAACTCAAAAAGACGATGTCATTGGAGATGCGGTTGAAGCGTTTATGGCTGGATTGCAAATAAAGTTGCACGGCTACAATTCGCAGATTAAAAATAGGTCGCTGCGTCGCATTTAAAAGACGGTTGTCCCCCGTGCAGGATAGTTATTATCCATAGCAAATTGCACCTTTGACAACATAAATTCAAGATCCGGCCGCGACCAAGGCATATTAGAAATGTCGATAAGGTAAAGCCGACCATCGGGACGCACCCAAAACAGGCCAGGCTCGGTAAATTTGGCGCTCTCAGCTTCTTTGATCGATGTTGATAGATATAAACCCCAATTTTTGGAATCCACTTGGGTGGCGCCATAGGCAAGTTGAAGCTTATCAAGCCCCCATTTTTTTTTGGCTTCGGCCGCTTTTTCTTCGGAGTCCATCGAGGCCGCCAGCACTGACACACCAGATTGTGTCGCCATATCGATAAGGCCGTTTAGCTTGGTTAAATACACCTTACATAAGGGACAATGCAGCCCGCGATAAAAGATCACCATCGTAAAGGTTTTTGGCGTTTGTTCGGCTAAACTCCAAGTGCCGCCCCCGACTAAAGGAAGTGACAAATTTGGGGCCTGCATATTGGGCATTAGTTTTTGGGTCATGGTGAAGTCCTGCTTAAAGGTTGGGTTAAATGGTTTGAGAACTATAAAGCTGCCACGTCGAACCGTTACTAGCTACGTGGCCTATCTCTTCAGGGTTGAGAAGTATCCGCAACATGGGTTGTCGTTAGCGGTAATTTTTATTCATGATTTCCTCCTTTTTCCTACAAAGGGGGTCCAAGAAAATATTTCACGAGTGATAGCACATCTAACGCAGATGAACTTTCCATGTCGCTCCAGTTTGTTTCCATTAAATTCTAGATATTACTGATTTTTTCAGTCAAAAAGTGTTTTGGTAGCACCCTATATTTAATCTGTGTTACTGTAATTGCTGCGGCGACAAATGAATGTCACAGGTTTACTCAGTATCCTCCATTGGCATTCCTTTCGAGATAATTTACGTATATTTTGTTTTAAGTAACGACTCCCAAGGCTTCTAGGATGCGGCCCGGGGTAAACGGCATCGATGTTACCCGCCCTCCCAGCGGGCGGATCGCGTCGTTGATCGCGTTCATGACGGCAGCGGGCGAACCGGCTGTGCCAGCCTCTCCCGCGCCCTTTGCACCCAGAAGAGATTCCCTTGTTGGTGTTTCCACATGCCCGATTACTATGTCGGGCATCTCTGCAGCCATAGGTACAAGGTAGTCGGCCATATTGGCGTTCAGCAGTTGGCCATGATCATCATATAGGCACTCTTCGTACAGTGCGCCCCCGATGCCCTGCACAATCCCGCCACGGATTTGCTCGTCTACCAGTTGGGGGTTGATGACACGTCCACAATCTTCGACGCACCAATGTTTTAAAAGCGTCACAAAGCCCGTTTCAGTGTCTACTTCGAGATAGCTTGCCTGCGCCCCATTTGTGAAGGCAAATGGATAATCGGACGTAATGAAATGACGAGTTTGCACTAGCTCGCGTGCCAGATCCTTGGGCAAGGTATCGCCGCGAAAATAGACTATCCTGCCAAGCTCTTCGAGAGGCATCCGTGCGTCGCCATTTTTGCGATCGATAATCTGCCCGTCAACGATAGAGAGGCTCTCTGGTGGGCATTGAAGCATTGCGCCAGCAATCGTTAGAATGCTTTCTTTGAGTGCAAGGCCCGCCTGCAAGGCTGCCTCTCCCCCTATTCCTGCCCCACGAGAAGCCCACGTGCCGCCACCATAGGGCGTGGTTTGTGTGTCGCCAGTGATCATTTTTACCTTCGTCACGTTCACACCCACAGCCTCAGCAACAATTTGGCTGAGCATGCCTTCGGTGCCTTGACCTTGCTCGGTGACGCCCGACATGGCGACGACGCTGCCGTCTGGGTCCATGCGTACGGTGCAGCCGTCTTGCGCGGAAATACGTGCGCCGCCGATGCCGTACATGAACGGGCTGGGGTTTGTCAGCTCGATGAAGCTGGCTATTCCTATGCCTCGATGGATGCCTTTTTTCCGTAATGTAGCCTGTTCGGAACGCAAAGCGTCATAATCCATAAGCTCCATCAACTTGTTCATCGATGCGTGATGTGACAGCCCCTCGAACTGCATGTTGGCGGCAGATGTGTAAGGGTAGGCATCATCTGCCACGAGGTTGCGCCGTCGTATTTCAACTGGATCAAGCCCCAGTGCCTCTGCCGCAAAATCGACAAGTCCTTCGGTTACTGCAACGGCAATTGGGTGGCCAACCGCGCGGTATTGACAGGTTGGGGTCTTGTTTTGCATCACCACAGTAGTCTGTGCGCGGTATGTCTGAAAATCGTAAGGGCCACCGCAAAGGTTCACCACCTGATTGCCCTCGATAGCTGATGTGCGTGGATAGACAGAATAGGGGCCGATGGCCGTCCAGTCGTCGATATCTAACGCAAGAATGTGCCCTTTGGCATCGACGGCAATACGCGCGTCAATTTCATGGTCGCGCGCATGGATATCGGTTGCGAAGCTTTCCATGCGATCAGCGATAAACTTAACCGGACGCCCCATGGCCTTGGATATTGTGACAGTCGCCATTTCGTCCGGGTAGACGTGAACCTTGATCCCAAAAGACCCGCCTACATCGCCGCATATAACCCGAACGCGCCCTTCAGGCAAATCAAGATGTTGAGCGATGACACTTTGCATCATGTGCGGTGCTTGAGTGGAGTGGTAGACGGTTAGTTGCGTCTCTGAAGGATTATAGTCTGCCAGAATAGAGCGCGGCTCCAGCGTGACGCCTGTGTGTCGGCCCGTCTTAAACGATGCTTCGATAATTTTGTAGGCGCTTGCAAAAACTGCATCCACCTCTCCCTTTTCGTGTTTACGGTGAAAGCTCAGGTTGTCGCCCAATTCAGGGTGGATGAGAGGTGTTTTCAAATCAAGCCCCATGCGCATATCAGCGACCACAGGGAGTGGAGTGTAGTCGACCTCGACCAATGTGGCACCGTCCTCGGCTGCCACGCGACTGTCGGCGACCACA
Organism: Paracoccaceae bacterium; assembly: GCA_041441915.1. Taxonomy (GTDB): domain Bacteria; phylum Pseudomonadota; class Alphaproteobacteria; order Rhodobacterales; family Rhodobacteraceae; genus UBA10365. The sequence goes on from JASDRS010000003.1 coordinate 25,959, forward strand.
GCAACAACCGCTTCTCCCGTCCAGGTAACTCGGTCAATCGCTAACGCATTCTGGGGCGCAGATTTAAGTCCCTTAAGATGAGCCAGAACTGCGACCCAAGGCGAACAATGCTTTGCGATATCAGCGCCGATGAACACACGCCGGACACCGGGAGCAGATTTAGCGGTGGCAATGTCGATTGAATCGATCTTTGCATGGGCGTGCGGGCTACGTACAAAGGCCACGTGAAGCATGCGGGGCAGAGTTATGTCGTCGACATAGCGTCCTCGTCCTTCGACCAGTCGGCGAGCATTCGGGCGGGGGACTGTGCGTCCAATATAACTATTGGGACGGTTGGGGTTGCCAAAATCGATCGTCATCCCAAAACCTCCGTATTTCCAGCCCGCGCCGTCGCCACTGATTCAATAGCGTCGACGATGGCCTCGTAGCCTGTGCAGCGGCAGTAGTTGCCAGAAATATGTTCGCGGATTTCTTCCCGTGTAGGGTTGGCATGCCCTGCTAGAAGATCAGCGGCAGACAAAATCATACCTGGTGTGCAAAATCCGCATTGCAGCGCGTTGCGCGTCACAAACTCTGCCTGAAGATCGGCAAGGGCGCCGGTGTCAGTCAATCCTTCGATGGTCCAGACATCTGCTCCATCCAATTGAGCGGCCAGCGTCAGGCAACCACGCACGATGTCGCCATTTACCTGCAAGGTGCAGGCACCGCAGACGCCGTGCTCACATCCAGTGTGGCTTCCGGTCAAACCCAGATCAAGCCGCAGGAAATCAACCAGATGGCGAGAGGCATCAACGCGCGCCTCAACACGCTCACCGTTGACGGTTAGAAAGATGTCTATCTTTTGTGAAAACGTGATGTTGGGTTCAGTCATTGCGAGCATCTCCTAAAGGGGCGGCTGCTAGATGTGCGCGACGCAAAAGAACCTGTGCGAGATGCAGCCTAACGGCTGCACTTGCGTGCATGTCGCTTTGGGGATCAAGATCTTCGGCCAATGCGGCGCATGCCGCATTGACATCTCTGCCCTCCGCTAGGGTGCGCATTGCTCCTTGGGCTAAAACGGCTGTGGGGCCAACGCCGAAGTAGGCGATGCGAACGTTGTCGCTTTGCCGGGTTAGCACAATCCCAACTATGGCATAGTCTCCGGACCGTCGCGCCAGTTCAAGTATAACTTGCTGCTCGTCAGGCCGTGCAACCTGCACCTCAACGGCGGTGATCATTTCATCCTCGGCAAGATCAGTGGTGAATAGATCGACAAAGAAGTCCTCGGCCGTGACTCGACGCGCTCCGAGCGGCCCCTGGACAACAATCGTGGCGCTCAGCGCCAGCATACAAGCGGGCAGTTCCGCAGCGGGATCACAATAGGCAAGCGATCCGCCTATAGTTCCACGTGTGCGGATTGCGGCATGAGCAATCAAGGGCGCGGCTTGCGACAAGGCAGGTGCATGCCGTCTTACAAGGTCTGACGCCGCAAGCTCGCGGTGACGCGTCAGAGCGCCGATCCGAAGCATCCCGTCGCCCACCAAAATTCCGGAAAGTTCCGAAATTCCGTTGATATCGATCAGAGACATCTCGCCCGTAAGCCGCAGGTTCATCGAGGCCACAAGGCTTTGACCGCCAGCCAAAAGGCGTGCCCCGCCTCGTGATTCTGCAAGTAATGAAATTGCATGCATAGTATCAGTTGCCCGAATATATCCAACTGCTTCGGCTTTCATAACACACTCCTCTCAGTCCGTTGAACCCTGACCGCTAGCGCCTGATAAAGATTGACGTTTAGGGCTGGAGGTAAAGCCTTCGCTTTCCTATTGATCAAACAAGCGGCAAATACTTTGGCTGTTTTGCCTGGCTTTCCTGTCTCATTATCTCGCGTATAAAGATGTAAGATTGCTACCCTAGGCTCTGCGGTAATTGGCAAATAAGGCGTATAGATAGCACTGATTATATCACAATCGCAACCTTATTACCTAGTGCGATTATCTGAATTTATAATACTAACTTACGATTTTCATAATTTTCCTCACGGCTATACTTGGGATATTGATCAAGTTAAGCTATTTTGGAGGACATAGATGGATCTAGGATTTTTTACCATGCCAATTCACCCTCTTGGGAAGGACTGGCGGACCTGTTTGCATGAGGATCGCGCAGCCTTCCTTTTGGCTGATGAACTGGGCTTTACCGAAGCTTACGTTGGTGAGCATACAACTGATGCTGCTGAAAATATTACACATTGCATAAGTTTTATTGCTTGGATTGCCGCAGCAACCAAACAGATACGGTTGGGTACAGGCACGGTCAATATCCCAAATACCCATCCGGCGGCGGTCGCTGGTCAGGTTGCTATGCTTGATCATATGCTTGACGGGCGGTTTATTTTTGGTATTTCCCCTGGTGGCTTGGCCACGGATGCTGAGGTATTTGGAACCCTAGATGTTGATCGAAATGCAATGTTTCTGGAGGGCATAGATCATATTCTTAAAATATGGAAGACTGAAGCTCCCTATAATATAGAGGGTGAATTTTGGAATATTTCCACCGAACGCCAGATGATGCAGGACATTGGCCAAGGCATTATGTCCAAGCCGTTACAGCGCCCCCATCCTCCGATTGTAGTTACGGCCGTTGCCCCATTCTCAAAAGGTGTTACAGAGGCGGCCGCGCGCGGATGGGATCCGATCTCTGCCAATTTTTTGCTAAAAAAATGGGTCAAAACGCATTGGCCTAAATATGTTGAGGGCTGCGAAAGGGTGGGCCGTGTTGCTGATCCCGCAAATTGGCGCGTTGCGCGTTCGGTATTTGTTTCCAATGATATGGCGACGGCACGCGATTATATTTACGCAACCAACAGCCCGTATCGGTATTACTATAGCCAGCTTTTGACCAAGATGAAAAAACATGGCCGCGCCAACCTATTTAAAGCGGATCAGAATATGTCAGATGATGAAGTGACCTTAGAAATGGTGATGGAAGAATGTATCACTTGGGGCACCCCGTCCAAAGTTGCAGACGAAATTCTCGCTTTGCGAGACGAGATAGGGGATTTTGGAACGCTACTATATGCTGGAAAAGATTGGACAGATGTCGAGTTGTCGCGCCAGTCTATGATATTGCTGGCTGAGCAGTGCTTACCTGCCATCAATTCGGCAATTTCCAGTCCGAATGTGGCGCAATGACCCAAAGAGAGATAATCATAAGTGGGGGCCATGCGGTTTCGGTTTTGGTCGCAGGGCGAAGTGATGAGCCGACGATTTTGTTGTCAAATTTATTGGGTGCGGGCTTGGGTATATGGGCTGAGCAACGAGCGATGTTGGAGCCGCGCTCCCAAGTAATTTGCTATGATACGCGTGGCCATGGTCAATCCAGTACACTGCCTGGAAATTATACTGTAATCCCTGATTGCGCTCATATTGCCAGCTACAACCAATCGTGGGTTTGCGACGAAGTCCTTAAGAAATTTCTGGAGTTGTGATGCGCCTTACGGACCGTTTCCCTTATCAAGCTATCGTTGACAGACCCAAACTGATTTTGCCCAATAAGGCGCGTCTTGCTGTTTGGGTCATACTGAACGTAGAGGAATGGGGCATCGAACGCCCAATGCCGCGTACCGTCCTACCACCGCCCATGGGTCAGCCTCTATTGCCAGATGTTCCTAACTGGTCTTGGCACGAATATGGAATGCGTAGTGGATTTTGGCGCCAATATAAGGCTCTGGTGTCACGAGATATTCCCGTAACTCTTGCCATCAATGGCAACGTATGCAGCAGCTATCCACGAGTCGCAGGCGCGGGCTTTGAGGCGGGTTGGGAATTCATGGGGCACGGGCACTTGCAGGGGCCTATGCACAAGCTCCAAGATCAGCGCGGTGCAATACATCAAGCAATGGATAGCATCGAAGCCTTTACTGGAACTCGGCCTCGGTCATGGGAAAGTCCTGGTTTGACGGAAACTGAGGAAACCTTGGACTTGTTAAGGGAAGCGGGTATTGAATATCTTGCTGACTGGGTCTTAGACGACTTGCCGCAGGAGATTTCGACAGTACATGGGCAAATTACGACTATTCCATATACGGTAGAGACCAATGACATCGCTGTATACGCCCTACAAGGTCACCGATCAGATGAATTTTTGCGTCGCGGTATTGATCAATTTGATCGGCTTTATGAAGAAGGCAAAGAAAATGCACGTGTCATGGCAATCTCGATCCATCCTTACATAACCGGAGTTCCCCATAGAATACGCTATTTCGAAGAATTACTGGATTACATCAGTGGCCATGAATGCGTGGAATGGATGCTGGCCAGTCAGATTGGTGATTGGTACAATTCCGAAATGTTGCGCTTGAAAGGCTAAAAAATAGCAGGAGTTCGCAAATGCCGCGGCATGCGATAATCAGTGGTGGCTCTATCGGGGGTTTATTTGCAGCTGCAGCACTTATCCGAGCAGGGTGGGAAGTTGATGTTTACGAACGGTCCGAAGTTGAATTGGCTGGGCGCGGCGCCGGTATTGTGACCCATGATAGCCTTGTGGAAGTTTTCAGGAAAGTTGGAGCTAGCCTGTCGGACCTTGGTGTTCTAGTTCAACACCGTGTGGCATACGATAACCTTGGGGCTGTGGTGGCTTCTTTGCCGTTTTCACAGGTAGTGACCTCGTGGGACCGCATTCATCAAATGCTACGCAACTTGATCCCAGAAGGGCACTATCATCTTGGGCGTCATTTAATCGGATATGATAATCATCCAGGTGGGGTGCGGGCTCGTTTTTCTGATGGAAGAACAGCATGGGCAGATCTTTTGGTTGGAGCCGACGGCTTTCGTTCAGCTATTCGTGCGCAAATGTTGCCTGATGTAGTTTCGCAATATTCTGGTTATGTTGTCTGGCGTTCCTTGGCGCATGAAAGCCATTTGCCCGCTGATATTCTCGCAGATATATTCCCGCACTTTGCCATTTTTGCTCCTGCTGGTTCACAATTTATTGGATATCCAATTGCAGGGCCAGGCAACGATTTAAGGCCGGGCCACCGGAGGTATAATTTTGTGTGGTATGTGCCGGTCAAGGCTGATGCGCTTGACCTAATGCTGGCAGATTATAAGGGCTGTCGTCACCCAATATCTATTTCCCCTCAATTGGTGCGCGACGAAGTTGTGGCAGATCTTCGAAAACTTGCTTCCACTAAACTGCCCGCCCCTTTCGTTGATATTTTGGAACGTTCCGAGCGGCCATTTTTTGCACCTATTTACGATCATCACTCGCCGATAATGCATGACGGTCGTGTGGCGCTCTTGGGCGATGCGGCCTGTGTGGCGCGCCCTCATGCGGGCATGGGGGTCACGAAAGCGGCGCTGGACGCACTTTCACTTGCCGCGCACGCTGAGAGCAATTTAGAGGGTTATTCTGGGGAACGTGTTTCAGCTTCTTTGCGATCGCATTTACAGGCGCGCAAGCTTGCTACTTGGATGCTGTCACCCGATCCGCTAAATGCGGATGGCGCACATAATATCCATTTGTCCGAAATCATGAAGCAGACAGCTGCATCAATAGACTAGGCCTTGAAATATTCTGCGACACTAATAGATAATTTGGGAAGGGTAGGCCCATCGCCGTCGGGCACGTCAAAGGTATTTATGGTCATAGAAATCATGGTATAATAACCACAAATCCCAACCAAATCGATGCAGGCTTGCAATCCCAATTGGTTTAGTGCCGTGGTGTAGGTTCTATCGGTTATGTAGCGGTCACGGTGCAATTCGACCGCAAAATTAAAGACTACTTGCAGTTTTGGATCATTAAAGAGCGCTGGCCGCGCTTTTGCGATGGCTTCAATCGCTTCTTCAGGCACCCCGGCGGCCAAAGCAATTGGTGCGTGGTGGCTCCATTCAAAGCCAGATGACCACACTCTTGCCGTCACAAGAATGGCAAGTTCTGACAGTTTCTCGGCCAGTATAGAGTCGTATCGTGCATACTGTCCAAGTGCTTGGGCGCATTCTGCCAAGCCTGGATTTTGTAGCCAAACGCGAAGTGGGCCCACAACGGCCTTGCGTGGCCCATTTGCGATCGTATCAAAAACCTGTCGCTGTATTGGGTTAAGTTTTGCTTCGTTTAGATAAGGATTTCGACTCATAATGGGACTGTTCTATGCATCGAGCCTCGGCAAAACACTAAAGCCTCTCCATCAGAATGGTTGAAGTCTACAATTTCGCCGATGACAATAATGTGATCTCCACCTTCATGGATTGTGTGCGTGCGGCAGACGAAGTGTGCAATCGAATCACTAAGGCGTGGCGCATCCACCATAGTCTCCATCATTTTTACGCCAGCGCACTTATCTTCTGAGGATTTTGCAAATTGCCAAGCCAAGTCTGAAAGGTGATGCGGTAAGACGTTTACAACATAGGAAACACCTTTCTTAAATAGGCGTGCACTGGGTTGAATTTTTTCTAATGAAAAAAGGCAGAGTGCTGGCGAGAGACTGAGAGATGTAAAAGAGCCAATTGTAACTCCAGTTGCATAACCAGCGTCATCATTTAGGCTGACTATAACCACTCCCGTTGGGAGCACTCCAAAAGTGTTTCGAAGGTCACGAGTATTTTTCATAATATTGTCTAGTAATCCCTGTTACCTTTCACCGTGCTAATGCTGCACGTGTATTTTAACTTTAAGGGTCCAGCTTCATAAAATAAAATGATAATTTATTATGCTAATAATATGGTTTTCTGATGCTTGCCTCGTGGTAATAAAGCTGTACTGGCCGCAGAACATGCCATCTGAGTTATAATTACCAACTGGTGCTTCGTTCAATGGTGATGTCTTACCCATTTAGAAGTGCCACTAATTCTAACCATCTCTATTAAGGTCTCATGCACGGACGGCTGGACATTTAAACAGTGATGAGGTCTGATTTGTTGCAATAATCGGATCTTCAGGGCTTATAATTAGAATAATTTTTGCATTTTTATGTGCTAATTGGCATTGTTGTTATCCAAGTAAAATATTGGGTCAACGTATCAGACCTAGAAATACATATTATCACGAATGGTGTTGCACAATTTTATAATGGTTTCACAATTATTTCAAACGTGGCAGCGCTTTGCCAACCTTGCCATACTTTAACATATTAAGAGTTTTTCTGATCTCGCAATTACTTTGGACATATAGATTTCTTCGTAACCGGAATTATTCTACAAAATACTGAGAAATGAAATTGCCCTTAACTTTTGAACATCACCCATCAAAAATTGGGCCCAAAGCCAGCATGCCCAATCCAATGTACATCTTTAATAAGATGATTTGAATATCCCTGGCCAATTATACAGCGCTATTTAGCCTGAATTTAAAGCCTTCATATCCCATCCAGCGGAAAAAAATTTGTAGCCCTCTCCGGTCAGAATGCCACATACTTTAGTGATATAGCGATGAGTATAGGCGTGAAACCTTCACTCTATATCAGGGCAATGAAACGGATGGCACCTACCGCTTAATCGGGAAATTAGAGAGGACTGCAGTTATCATGATACTACCTGCGCTGCGTAAGATTGTAACACTATAAGAAGAAATACACAGCGATGGAGAGAGGCAGTCTAATCCCATTTTAAGAATTTTGGCTGCAGTGGTGGTTGTAAAAAATTCTTGGCATGGGAAGGGTTATGTTGAAGACGTTAGCCCAAACATAAAAAGAATTGCTCCTGTTTTTGGAAAACTACTTACTGATCGGCTCATAAAGAGGTCTGGATCGAGCGATGCGATAGAGGCATATGGAAAAGCGGGGATTGCTGGAACTGATTGTGAACTAGAGCATTGCTCTGCCCTAATCCACACACTTTTTTTTCGGAAGTTTTTATTGTGAAGCAGTTGGGGCAAAAACTTATCTTGGGTTTGCAAACTCTCGAGGCCATGCAGGCATCTAGATACAAATCCCTTTAATGGACAAACCTGGTTTCAAGTATAGATCATATTATCTAACGGTTCAATTTTCAATTTCAGATGCACCTGCGCATGATGAATTGGTTGTAGCTCTTGGGGCGTCTACCTTGGGTAGGCAGCATCATCGTATTGGCGATAGATATTCTGATCTTAAACTGGTTGGCCATGATATCGAAAACCCAGCAGGCATTTAACGATAAATTCCGTTCTTTTACTGTTTAACAAAAAATGATTATCATGCTGCCAACTGAAGTTTTAGAATAAACTGATTTTAACATAAGAGAAGGGCACGCCCTGCGCAAAATCTTTCAATATACCAAAGCACTTAAGTCACTATAATCTCGCCAATATCTTTTGCTGAAAGACTGTCGAGCTTTTCCAATAAACCCCAGACCAGTTTGCCTTTCTCCCCAATAACCGAGGTGGCTTTTTTTTGCAGGTTTTGGTGCAGTATTTCTAATGGAACAGCGATAGACAAATCATGAGACAGGTGAATTTCTTGTCCATTTTTGAGTACTAAATGCACGACAACTTGCATGTCTGTAAGCTCTTGAGAGGCAACAACACGCACGTTTTTTGCAAACTTTACGAGTTGTGGATCACTGACAAGCGAGTCGGTATAATTTCTATCATTTCCTGTATCATCAGAACGCAATGCCATCCCAGCCAGCCACGCATAACTAAATTTTACTTCAAGGCCGGTTCGAGGTTTTTTATTGTCGCATATCAAAAGCCATTTAGAATGGGTTAAGACTAAAACTGACCCGATGTCGTCAAGTGTCAAATCTCTTGCGTCAGAAGATTGCAAGGCCTCAATCATAGCATGCAGTCCGTGGCAACAAGCATGCAGTTTATATTTATTATCTTCAAATAAGAATTTTTGTGATGGGTTGGTTTGCTGCACTAACTCAGCTTTTAAATCAAAACGATGTGTCGCAAAAAATCCCTGTGCGCCCATTAACCCGTCGTCGGTTGACGTGAAATCCAATGCTGCGAGCTGAGCGCATTCGACGCCATTTATAGCCGCAATCCCGGCGTTGTATGGTTTTCCCATAGTCCCAAACTGAGATTTTAGTCCTGATGCGCGGGTTGAACATAGTCCAAGTGCATGACGCATTTGCTGTTTGGTTAATCCATAAAGACGTCCCGCGGCCACAGTTGCCCCGAATGCACCAGCTGTCGCAGTTTGGTGATATCCATTATTATAATGTCCAGACCCAAGGCCAAGACCAATTCTAATGGCGGCTTCAGCACCTATAACGAAAGCGTCTACGACGTCTTTCGCAGATTTTCCGCTTTCCTCTGCAACGGCCAGAGCGGCTGGATAAATGGCTACAGAAAGGTGGCCAATGTGACCAAAATGTGTGTCATCATAGTCGAGCGCGTGGCTTGTAGCCCCATTCACAAGTGCAGCCATCCGAGCTGGAACCTTGCGGCCCCCAAACAAGGACGCCACCTCTATGCCAGCTTCGTTCTTTGCGATGGTGCGCATTTTTTTAGCCAATGGCTCTTGTATGCCGGCAAATCCACATACCAACCAATCCAAAAGAGAATATTGCGCAAGTTTAAGTGCTTTAGGAGAAATTTGGTTGACCTGCATCTCGCTCAGGTTGATGATCTCATCAATCAACGACAATTTATTTCTCCATTATCTAGATAGAGTGGGAAAGAAAAGTTTGATGCAAACTTCCAAGGCTTGCGAATATGTGCTAATTTCGAAATTAGATAGAAATGTCTTTCAAAATTTTGGACGCGTTGAAAGTTCAGCAGTACCCAATTGAAAATCCAAATACTGTTGGACATACGGAGACCCATGTCTGGTGCGCGGTTTGCACGCTGCACGTTTAATCTATGCAACATCCAAAACTGCTTCCATTATTTGTCTGGCGCGTAATCTAACAGGCTCGTCGACCATTTCTCCGTCAACTAACAAGACCCCCCCGCTAGATGCAAGAACGCGTTGCGCCCAATCAATTTCTTGCTGAGATGATGCGAATGCTCGTTGTACCAAATGGATCTGCTTCGGATGGATACAGAGCTTTCCTCCCATTCCGACGTTGCGAGCATGTTCTGCATCGTCTGTGGTGATAGACAGGTCATCGAGCTGCGTTGTGACACCATCGATGGGAGCCGAAATCTCTGCCAATCTGGACGCAAGTACGAGTTCTAAACGTGCAGAAAGTAGAATATCGCGGTGATGTGCACAGTGCAGATCGGCGCAATAGTCAACAGAGCCAAAGGCAAGGCGTTCTACGCCTTCCAGAGCTGCAATTGCGCGCGCATGAGCGAGGCCAGCCGCGCTTTCAATGATGGCAAACAATGGGATAAGTCCCCCTGATGCAGCAATGACTGACGCTACAATTTTGGGGCACTCACATTTAGGTAACATTATAGCGGCATATTTACGATTTTTTACTGCATTGATATCTGCATAATGCCAATTTGTACCCGCCGCATTGACACGCACGATGATTGGTAATTCTGTAAAACAGTCAGAGAGTGAGGCGCGGGCAAAGGTTTTTTCTTCGGCTCCCACTGAATCTTCAAGATCAAGTATCACTGCATCGGCGCCTGATGTAGCCCCCTTGATAAATAGATCTGGTCGATTGCCTGGAATAAAAAGGGGGGCGCGCAGTCTGTTTAATTTCACCATACCGCATATGCCTCCATTGAAATGGGTCCATTGGCAACTGCGGTCCAAAGCCGCATCCCATCCCCATCAGGTTTCGCATTGACGGTAAAGGGAGATGTATCAAAAATAGGCACGAGGCTACGAAAGCGAAAATTAGTTGGGTGTGCACCCTTCAATTCCGATGCGAGATGACAAAGTACCGAAGCTTGCAATGGCCCATGTACGACAAGACCAGAGTATCCTTCAACCTTGGTCGAATAGGGGAAATCATAATGGATCCGATGGCCATTGAACGTCAATGCAGAATATCGAAAAAGTAGGGTAGGTGTTGGCACCATGATACGCGAATAAATTTCATCAGGCCCTTTCTGTGGCAAAGTGAGGTTTTCTTTTAGCTTTTTTTGGGGTGTTTGAACCGCGCGATAAACAATGTCTTGACGTTCCGTTAGAACTTTACGGCTGTCGCATGTTATTTCATGCTCAACTGTAACGAAGTATAGAGTACCACTGCTTCCTTGTTTCAAGACCACGTCTTTAATTGTCGAACGACGGTTTGCTAGATCACCCACACGCAGTGGACTATGAAAATTGACAGCCCCTCCCGCCCACATTCGGCGCGATAGAGGGATAGGGGGCAGAAATCCACCACGTTCTGGATGTCCGTCATCACCGAGCTTTTGGGTAGGTGCTACCGGTTGTGCCAAACAAAAATGGATCATCAAGGGTGCATCACTTCCATTTTCGGAACCGCCTTTTAAATCAAAGGTAGCATTAAATTGGTGGACGAGCCTTTGCGAAACGAGCTCTGCCGCATTTTCTTGGCGCCCAATCCAAGTTCTGAGATAGTCAATGTCCATTCTAAGATTCCAATATTTTTAGCTCGGGCACCGGCCCAAAGTGACGATCTTCACCATCCCAAATAGGGGCCGGTGCTGGCATTGAGACGGTTCCATTTGGCGTCCCTACTAATATGCGTCGCAAGTGAGGGTGTTTTGACAAAGCTTCCATATCATTCATAGACGCGAAAGCGATATTTGCCTCTTCTAAAAGGCACGTTGCTCGCTCAGCGTCCAATTTTTTGAAAGCTTCAGCAACAATTGCGTCGGTTTCAACACGGTTTGTTACGCGTGCAACATTAGTCGAAAATCGTGGGTCGCTACCTAGCGAAGCGTCACCAATGAATTTTGAACAAAGATCTCCCCATTCCCTATCACTTTGGATTGAAATAAGCACTGCAGGACCCTTAATTGGGAAAAAAACACCATAAGGCGCAATGGATGGATGGGCGAGACCTATGCGTTTAGGGGAGTGACCACCTTCAAAGTTCAAAAGCGGCACGGTAAGCCAGTCAGACATTACGTCGAACATCGAAATAGAAATTTGTGCACCTTTCCCTGTAACTCCCCGTCGGATTAACGCTTCGAGTATAGCGGAATAAGCAGTGGCACCGGTGGCAATATCGACTATAGATATTCCAACGCGCGCAGGTTCATCCGCCCCGCCCGTGATAGAACAAAGACCTGATTCTGCTTGAACTAGCAAATCATATGCTTTGCGGTCGGACATCGGGCCACCCTCTCCATATCCGGTTATCGAACAAAGGATTAATTTGGGAAAGTTTTCCTTTAATTCGTGTAAATCAAAACCTAACTTAGCGAGGGAACCAGATTTAAGATTTTGGATCAGAATATCAGCTTTTGAAATTAGGTTTGTCAGTTTGGCCGCACCTGCTTTTGAAGCAATATCCAAGGTTATAGATTTTTTGCCACGGTTCAGCCATACAAAGTAGCTCGATTGCCCTGCGGCTACGTTGTCATATCCGCGCGCAAAATCGCCTCCTGGTCGTTCAACTTTTATAACTTCAGCTCCCGCATCTGCAAGCCGCACTGACGCAAAAGGGGCAGAAACCGCCTGTTCTAAGCTGATCACATGAATTCCATCCAGGGGAAGGTGCGATGTCATCAGAAAGATCTCGGCATGCCAAGTACATGCTCGGCAATATATGATAGAATCAAATTTGTTGAAATTGGAGCTACTTGGTACAGCCGAGTTTCTCTAAATCTACGTTCTACGTCATACTCACACGCAAAGCCGAACCCACCATGAAACTGAATGCAAGCATTTGCAGCCTCCCAACTGGCCTTCGCGGCTAGATATTTGGCCATATTGGCCTCGGCACCACATGGCTGACCCGCATCATATAATGCACAGGCTTTATAGCGCATCAGATTTGCAGCCTCTATTTCAATAAAGGCCTCGGCAATTGGAAATTGCACCCCTTGGTTTTGGCCGATTGGTCGACCGAAGACATGCCGTTCACTGACATACTTGGTTATTCGATCGGTAAACCAGTAGCCATCTCCAATGCATTCTGCTGCGATCAATGCTCTTTCTGCGTTTAGGCCAGTGAGTATATATTTGAAGCCATTACCTTCCTCGCCAATTAAGTTCTCTTGGGGAATTTCTAAATTATCGAAAAAGAGTTCGTTAGTTTCATGATTGACCATGTTCAAAATTGGTTGGACTGTCATGCCTTTGTGAACTGCCTCTTTTATATCGACAATGAAGATGGAAAGGCCTTGGGATTTCTTTTTTACCTGATTCAAAGGCGTGGTTCTGGCCAGGAGGATCATCAAATCAGAATGCTGAACCCTGCTAATCCAAACTTTTTGGCCATTAATTATATATTTGTCTTTTTTCTTGATAGCTGTGGTCTTGATTTTGGTAGTGTCAGAGCCTGTTGTTGGCTCAGTTACCCCCATTGACTGAAGGCGCAATTCACCACTTGCTATTCTGGGCAAGTACTTTTCGCGCTGCTCCTTAGACCCGTGCTGGACCAGAGTGTTCATATTATACATTTGACCGTGGCAGGCTCCAGAATTTCCGCCAGAACGATTAATTTCTTCCATGATGACAGAGGCCTCGGTTATGCCGAGCCCAGATCCACCATATTCTTCGGGGATGAGAGCTGACATCCAGCCTGAAGATGTTAATGCATTAACAAATTCTTCAGGATAGCGCCGGTCCATGTCAACTTTTCTATGATACTCTGGCGGAAATTCGGCGCAAAGGCCCCTAACTCCATCACGAATGTCTTGGTATGCATCTGTAGTGTCAGGCATAAGCTCCCCCAAAAAGTTTGTATTTGATTATCCAAAATTCATTTTATAATAAGATACCTACTTTATGTATAATTCAAATATACTTTTTGATTGCCCCCTATATTTTTTAGTTATACCCCTACGGGGCATTAAGCCGTCGGGACATAAGTTTTGGATATCAGAGACCTACGTTATTTCGTTGCCATTGTGGAAGAGGGTTCCTTTTCAAGGGCGGCGCTTCGCCTAAGAGTTGCACAACCAGCTTTATCACTTAAAGTTCGCAAATTAGAGGCCTCGCTAAAAACACAACTTTTGCTGCGCGGGCCTCATGGCGTACAGCCAACCGATGCAGGTAAGCTTTTATTGTTACGTGCAAGAGCAATTGTAACAGACCTATCCCGAGCTGAAGCCGAAATTCGAAGCTTAGGACAAAAAACTTCTGGGACGGTTCGTATTGGTTTGCCAGGCACCATCAGTGGAATTCTATCAGTTCCACTGATTGCACGTACCCGCAAAAACTATCCGGAGATTAAAATAATAATAGTGGAGGCGATGAGTGGTTTTGTACGTGAATGGCTAAATGAAGGGCGTGTTGACATGGCTATACTCTATATGGAAAAATCAGAGCCGAGTATTGTTAGCAAGCCTCTTCTAAGGGAAGAACTCGTCGTATTAATTTCTAAAGATGCGTCATTAAATTTTTTAAATGCGCGTGATGCGTTGTTAAATATGCCCTTAATCCTGCCAACTAATACACATGGTTTGCGGAACATGGTTGAACATAAGCTGCGCATGATGAACTTATTTAGTGACCCTACAATTGAGGTGGACAGCTATAGCAACATAAAAGATCTTGTTGCGAGTGATTATGGCTGCTCAATCCTACCATATCATGCAATTTCAGGCGATGTAGCCAGCGGCAAGCTTGCCTATGTTGGGTTCGAAGATGCACCTATTTGGCGCATTGCCCATTTGGTTCACCATTCGTCTAGACCGATGACAAGTGCCTATTTGGCTGTTTTAGATAATTTAATTTCTACCGTTGACGATCTGATACGCAACAAAGTTTGGGAAGGTGCAGAGCGGTTGTGAGATTTTTTAACTTTAATATAACGACTTAATATCAAAGTAAGATCAGGAAAGCCTTCTCAGTAATGCGTCTCAGGTTGACACCTTAAGCGCCAAAAATTTAGCGCTCCACTAGCAGACCTCTTTCAGATAAGAATAAAGCTGTCATCAAATTTTGTCTAAAGCCAATCACTGAAAATTTAAGATGCGGGACTAGTAATGCAGCTTATCACCTGCGCTAATGCAGATATGGCAATTTGTTTAGCATTTCTGAGCGACGGAATTAACCCAAGTGGGCTTTCAATTCTGGAAAGCTCCAGAGCACCTATTCCCGATTTAGACAGTGTTTGAATACGTTGCTCATGTGTGGATTTACTTCCCATAGCTCCAATAAAGAAAGCATTTTTTGTCAGTGCTTTCTTTAAGAGTTCAGTCTCCCATTCATGGTCATGAAATAATAGCAGAAATGCCGTGAATTGATCGTCAATACAATCTGGTGTGGAGCTTGGCGTTGATAGTTTTTGTGAAAGAATAGATCCTTGGCTTTCCAATTGAGACAGTTCAAATTCATTGGGTGATTGTGCAATCACTTCAAAGCCTGATCCTAGGCCAAGTGAAGCCACTGCCATGAAGGACGCGCCTTCACCTGCAATGCGAAGGCGGATTTTAGGAGTGCAGAGCACATAAAAAGACGTTGCTATCCAGCCTTTCTCAGTATTTTTACCACTACGCGATAGGGTATTTTTTATCGTGTCGAAAACAAGTGTTGCGCACTGCCGCTGTACAAGGGTTTGAATTGCATCCTTTATAGGAGTGCTGTCACTGACTGGAAAAATAAGTAATTCGACAGTGCCGCCGCATGGCAGAACAATATCAAAAAATGGCGACCCAACACCATATAAAACAGACCGGTTCGTACCTTCTTCTATCGCTAATTGGGCTTGCTTTATGACTTCGGTATCAACACAGCCGTTCGAGACATAACCCGTCATCTCACCTTCTAAATTCACTGCAATGAGAGAACCTACGCTTCGTAGCCCTCCCCCCGTCGTTTGGGTCACCGTCACCAAGGCAACAGGAATGTTGCGCGACAATGAGCCTAGGGCACTAGCTAGAACATCTCCAGCCTGTTCAAAAAAACGACTATTATTCACTGTGATCATCTTTCAGGCCTATAGTGCTTCTTTTTGATCTACCATCTCTGCAAAGCGGGTAAAAAACTTCCCCGCTAGCTTTTTTGCAGTGCTAACCATCAAGCGGCTTCCTAATTGTGCAATTTTTCCACCAATTTCGGCCTTTGCAGTATAGGTGAGCATTGTTTTCCCGTCTACATCGCTCAGCACGACGTCGGCGCCACCCTTAGCAAATCCAGCCACACCACCGTTTCCCACCCCTGTCAGGGAAAATTTATAAGGTGCGCCTGAATTATCTAAGGTCACGTTCCCTCTAAACCGTGCTTTCACAGGGCCCACTTTTAGTACAACTTTCGCTTCAAGTTCTGTGTCAGAATGCTTGATGAGTTCTTCGCAACCAGGAATACATTCCTGCAGTATTTGCGGATCATTCAGAGCCACATAAACTATTTTTGTTGAAGCATTTATAATAATTTTGTCACTTAGTTCCAATTTCTGTTCCTTTAACAGCAATATAATTTTATATTGGTGAGGTGGTCCGCCCGCGCAGTTGTTAGCTTGGGGAGGATCTTTTCATAGATTTTAAAAAATGTCCCTGTGTGGGGCTGTGGTGTTTCGGATTGGGTTTGCTCTGCAACGGCCTGCGCCTGTGATGACACCTTCGTGAATGCGGTCAGATTTGTGTAATTCGCCCATAACGGCAGGCACGCCACCTGCGCGGAAAAAGCTTTCGCCCAGATGTTCACCTGCGGGCTGCATATTGACTAAAAGCGGCACGTCAAAGCCAACAGTTTCCCAATCTTTAACATCGAGCTCAACGCCGATGTGGCGGGCAATAGCCTGAACATGCGGCGGCGCGTTGGTCGATCCGCCAATAGCGGAATTTGTTACGATAGCATTTTCAAAGGCTTTACGGGTTAGAATGTCGGAAGGTTTGAGATCTTCATAAACCATACTCACAATGCGTTTTCCAGTTTCATAGGCCATATTCATGCGCTCACGAAAGGGAGCAGGAATAGCAGAATTACCAGTCAGGCTCATGCCTAAGGCTTCAGCGATCGCGTTCATGGTGCTGGCGGTGCCCATGGAGTTGCAATGGCCAAGCGACGGCGCAGACGCGCAAACGCGGTTCATAAACTCATCATAGTCAATCAGCCCTTCGGAAAAAAGACGACGGATTTCCCAGATGATAGTGCCAGAGCCTACGCGTTTGCCTTTCCACCAGCCGTCAAGCATTGGCCCGCCATTAAGTGCAATGGCGGGGATATCGACTGTCGCAGCACCCATCAACATGGCAGGGGTCGTCTTGTCGCAGCCTGTCGTTAGGACAACTCCTTCAAGCGGATAGCCGTGTAATACTTCGACTAAGCTTAAGTAAGCCAAGTTGCGGTCAAGAGCCGCTGTGGGGCGTTTTCCTGTTTCCTGAATAGGATGCACTGGAAATTCCATCGGAACGTCACCCGCATCGCGAACGCCAGCTTTGATGCGATCTATTAAAAATACGTGGATTTTATTACAGGGCGCAATATTATTGCCGGTTTGCGCTACGCCAATGATGGGGCGTTCGGATTGCAATTTATCGCGGGTGAAAGCTTGGTTTTGATAGCGTTCAATATAAAGTGCGATCATGCTCGGGTTATTGAGATTATCAAACCATTCTTGTGAACGAAATCTTTTGCCTGCGCGAGTGTTGCTCATAATTTGACCTGTTGGAAAAAGGGGTATTTTGCGGCAATCAATAATAACGATGAAATTTTAGTGTACTTAAAGCAAGCGTAAAATGCATCATACAACTCTTTAATTTGCGTGTGAGGGGCTGCCCTCGCAGAGTATTTCTGTACCAGTTTTTACTGATAAAATTATGCGTTTGATTATAAATAAAAACCAAATGTGGGCTGCCTACTTCCACTTAATTGAACAGCCGATCGACACATGTTGCACTAAAGGGCCTTTTCCAGTTTTTCTGATCAAAGACATAGCATCAAACAGGTTATGCTTGGCGTGGCTTGGACGTTCTCGCTTATTGTTGATTAGGCCCCGGTTCAGTTCCAAATGTGCATTGCAGCCGAAGAAATCAGGTGTAAAGGTCGCACCATACGCGCGAGCAACGCTCTGACTTTCATCATAAAGATAATGAAATGGGAAGTTTTCTGATAGAGCTAACCGCCGCATGTGTTCAAAGCTATCTGCTGGATAGGCCGTTGCATCATTTGACGAGATAGCAACCACGCCAACGCCCATCGCTATCAGCTTATGGGCGCCTGAAATTATGTCATTTAGGACATCGAGCACGTAGGTATAGTGGTTGCAGATAAACATGACCAGGGTTCCATTAGGTCCTTTAATTTGTTCTAAACTTACCAAGTTGCTCGGCGTAGACGGCAATGAAAAGGGTGAAGCCTTCCAGTCAAAATCACAACCAAATGTATTAGCGGGCATGTCAAACCTTGGGTACAATAACTATAATGAGCACAGGGTCGCAGAAATATGGCAAGGTCATAATATATTTTGCTAAAAATGCTTACTACGATTGCCGTTGCAGGTGCAACCATTTTGGCTAATTTCTATGACCGCATTGGCTAGATTTTTCCTCGCTATTAAGCTAACTCTGACCGTTAGCGATAACAGGTGACGCAATTGCATTAAAGGATCAGCCTATGACTAAAACTCTTGATCTTATTACCATCGGGCGCAGCTCAGTAGATCTCTACGGAACTCAGGTCGGCGGTAGGCTTGAAGATATGGGGTCTTTTGAAAAATATATTGGCGGTTCGCCAACCAATATAGCTTGTGGTACGGCGCGGCTGGGTTTGAAATCGGCAGTGATCACGGGTGTCGGTGACGAGCATATGGGCCGCTTTATAACTGAACAGCTTGAGCGCGAAGGTGTGGATACGCGCGGGGTTAAGATTGATCCTAATAGGCTTACGGCCTTAGTGATTTTGGGCATTCGTGATCAAGACCATTTCCCACTGATTTTCTACCGTGAAAACTGCGCCGATATGGGGCTTTGCGAAGCTGATATTGACGAAGGCTTTATTTCTTCTGCCCGCGCTGTTTTGGCCACGGGCACGCATCTTTCCAATGATCAAACCAACGCCGCCGTGATTAAGGCGCTACGGCTCGCACGTAAGCATGGCTGCCAAACGGCCCTTGATATTGACTACCGCCCAAATCTTTGGGGCGTTGCGGGCCCTAACGAAGGCGAAAGTCGCTTTGTTGAAAGCGCGGCCGTGACAGCCAAGTTGCAGGCCGCTTTACATTATTTTGATCTGATAGTTGGTACCGAAGAAGAGTTTCACATAGCCGGTGGCTCGACCAATAGTATCGAAGCTTTGCGGGCCGTGAGGGCGGTGACTGGAGCTACACTCGTTTGCAAACGCGGTGCTGTGGGGGCCACTGCCTTTAAAGGTGATATTCCTAATAGCCTTGATCAAGGCCAAACGGGCCGAGGGTTTCCGATAGAAGTGTTCAATGTTTTAGGGGCAGGCGATGGGTTCTTTTCTGGTCTCCTTAAGGGCTGGCTTGATGGGTCTGACTGGCCCACAGCGCTGAAATATGCCAATGCCTGCGGTGCCTTTGCCGTGTCGCGCCATGGCTGCACTCCGGCCTACCCTTCGCTGGCTGAACTTCAGTTTTTTCTTAATCGTGGTATCAAGCAGCCTGATTTGCGCAATGACAAAGAGCTGGAACAAATTCATTGGTCGACCAACCGCGCGGACGATTGGTCGACGATGCGGGTTTTTGCCTTTGACCATCGTATGCAACTTGAAAATCTAGATGGCTATTCTCTTAAAAAAGCGGGAGCTTTCAAAGAGATTTGCCTTAGTGCGGCGCAAAAGGTGCAAAATGGACAAAGTGGCTATGGCATTTTATGCGATAATCGGATTGGTCGCGCAGCGCTTCATACCGCTTCAGGGTCGGGACTTTGGATTGGCCGACCCGTCGAGTGGCCTGGATCACGCCCGCTGACGCTTGAACCCGAACTTGGCACTGATTTTGGCGGCCTTGGTCAATGGGCTAAGGAAAATGTAGTCAAGGTTCTGTGTTTTTGCCACCCATTAGATGATGCGGCCATGTGGGCCAAACAAGAAAAAACCGTGGTTCAATTATTTGAAGCTGCGCGCCGCAATCGGCTTGAGTTTTTGTTAGAGGTAATACCTTCAAAGGTCGCTTCTGTGGATGCTGCTACGACCGGGCAAGTGATACGCCATTGGTATAAAAAGGGGATTTATCCTGACTGGTGGAAACTTGAACCTATGCAGACAGTGTCTGCATGGCAAAATGCAATTCAGGCTATTGAAGAGAATGACAACAATACACGTGGCATTGTTGTCTTGGGTCTTGAAGCTCCAGAGGCCGAACTTAAAGCCAGTTTCGAAGTGGCCGCGCAGTTTAAATTGGTCAAAGGCTTTGCTGTTGGGCGCACGATTTTTGCCGATACCGCGAAGGGTTGGTTTAGAGGTGAATTAACAGATGGCGCCGCAACGGTTCAGATGGCGCAGCGCTACAAAAGGCTATGCGATCTATGGGACGCCGCGCGCGCAAACTCCAAGGAGTTACTATGAAAAAAACCATCCGTTTAACCGCCGCTCAGGCCCTGATTTGCTATATCATGGCATGAGTGATCTTTTACGAAAAGCGGCAGGGCGTCGCGGCAAAGTACATGACATCACGGTTGAAACAGCCCGTGGCTCTAAGTCGCCTGATTGGGAATTTGTAGGCTTTGGGCTTTACCATCTAAAGGCCGGCGAGAGCGCAAGAGAAGCTACTGGTTCGCGCGAAGTGATTTTAGTTTTAGTTGAAGGCAAGGCAAAGATAACGGGAGCTGGGCGCGAGTGGGGCGAACTTGGCGATCGCATGTCCGTATTTGAAGGCACCCCACCCCATTGCATCTATCTGCCAAACGACACAGATTGGGCGGCCACAGCCACGACAGATTGCGTTTTGGCAATTTGCACGGCGCCAGGAAAAAGTGGCCATCAGGCGCAAATCATTGGCCCCGTAGGCGTCGAAACCACAACGCGCGGCAAGGGCACCAACACGCGCTATATCAATCCCATTGCGATGGAAGAGCGCGATGTTGCCGACCACCTTTTGGTGACCGAAGTGTTTACCCCCAGCGGGCACTGGTCGTCCTATCCACCGCATCGTCATGATGAAGATAATTTTCCCAAAATGACCTATTTGGAAGAAACCTATTATCACCGCCTAAACCCCGCCACTGGATTTGGTATTCAGCGGGTTTTCACCGATGACTTGTCATTGAATGAAACCATGGCCATTGCCGACGGTGATGTGGTTTTGGTGCCCAAAGGCCACCACCCCTGCGGCGCGCCTTACGGGGTTGAAATGTATTATCTAAACGTGATGGCAGGACCTTTGCGCAATTGGCGTTTTGAAAATCACCCAGACTTCGACTGGATAGCCAAACGAGATGCTTAAACGATCAGTCCTATTCTTTGTTCTGAGCCTATTTTATGTCTAGTAGATGTTGAACTGATTTGGGCAATACACACAGCATTTCATAAAGCAGGTTTGCGCTGACTAAGACCACAGAGTGTCACTTGGTCAAAGGCGTATCGGTAAAATAGGCGCTTTGGCCATCGGGCGAGAAACATATAGCATTGGGTATAGTAAGGCCCGCAAAAAGGCGTCGCAATTCACCGCGGTAATAGCGATAGATTGCTCCCGCGTTAGGGGCATGGGTCTTGCCCATCGTCCCGATCCAAAATCCATTTTGCGGGTCTGCGCGCCCGTCATTGGGGCGGTTGGCTGGCATATCGGCTTCAAGTGTGCAGACAGGCCTTATATTTTGGGTTTCAATATCAAACTCCAGTAGGCTTTCGGTCGATGCGATAAGAAATTTGGTATGATTAATAAACCCCGCTGCCTACACGATGTTGGGAAATAACCATTCGTGGGCCCCAATCGCATCTTGGGATAAAAATTTTTGGGCCAAAATATCAAACCAAAATAATTGCCCTCGGGTCGGATGCCAGAGCGGCCCTTCGCCTAACTCAGTGCGTCGGTCATCGTGGATCATGTTGCGGTCCCATCAAAAGTCTATAAAATCTTAGTCCCATTTGTCCCTGTGGTTGGATATCCAAAACTTTTAAGCCTTCGGATCCGTGTATTTTACATACAGGTCTCAAACAAGGCGCGGGTATTTTCACGCGTCATTCTGATTGGATTTCCGCCGCATGAGGGGTCTTCAAGCGCCATTTCGGTTAGCATATCAAGGTCGGCCGCTTTTACACCCATTTCTGATAGATTTTTTGGAATTTTCAGATCATACCGCAACTTCATAACGGCGGCCTTAAAGCCTTCAAATCCGTTTGAAATCCCCAAATAGGCCCCAGCTTTTTTAATACGTTCTTCAATAACTGTACGGTTAAAATCAAGAACCATCGGCATGATGCAAGCATTAGTAGTGCCGTGATGGGTACCATAAACTGCTCCCAAAGGATGTGACAGAGAATGGATCGCGCCAAGGCCTTTTTGGAACGCTACGGCCCCCATTGCGGCGGCACTCATCATATGGGCCCGAGCTTCTAGGTTGGTAGGAGTGTTAAATGCTGTGGGTAGGTTTTCAAGCACAAGGCGCATACCTTCAAGGGCAATGCCTTGTGACATTGGATGATAGAAGGGGCTACAATAGGCTTCAATACAGTGCGCCAGCGCATCCATTCCCGTGCCTGCCGTGATAAATGACGGCATCCCCACAGTTAGTTCAGGATCACAGATAGTGACGGTGGGCATTAGTTTGGGATGAAAGATGATCTTTTTCTTATGGGTTGTGCTGTTGGTCAAAACGCCCGCTCGTCCTACTTCCGAACCCGTGCCAGCCGTGGTTGGCACTGCGATAATTGGTGCGATTTTTGACGAATCTGCGCGGGTGTACCAATCGTCAATATCTTCAAGGTCCCAAATCGAAAGGCCAGCTCTTTGGCGCGCCATAAATGCAATTAACTTACCCATGTCAAGCGCTGATCCGCCACCAAAACAAATCACACCATCATGATCTCCGGCCAGATAAACGGCAATGCCCTCGGCCAGATTACCTTCATTGGGGTTCGGGTCAACATTGAAAAAAATGGCTTTCCCTAGGCCACCCTTTTCCATGATTTCCAACGCTTGCGCCGTGATGGGCAGCGATGCCAGAGCCTTATCGGTCACCAAAAGTGGGCGTGAGACGGCTGTGTCTTTGCAATGCACCGCTAATTCTTCAATGCGTTTGAGGCCAAATTTGACCGCAGTGGGATAGTTCCAATTTATGGTCGAGACGCTCATTTTTTCACCTTATTTAGATGGTATGATTTCGGGCGAGTCACAGAATAACAGTCAAGCACCGACAGTGATCCACCGTGGCCAGTGTCTTTGCAGCCTGCCCATAAAAGGGCAGGATCAAGATAACCGCAGCGGTTCATAAATATGGTGTCCATCTTAATGCGCGCACCAATGGGCTTACAGCCCAAGGGCTTTGCGCTGTAGAAGCACGGACTACATTGGCTTCGGCCAGTGAAAGCACGGGCCGCTTGGAATAAATGCTTCCATCTAGAGGCGAGATACATTGCACCATATTTATTATGTCGATCCTTCTTGCGCCCCTGAATGGCACGTTAGTTACCCAAAGGGTCCATCTTCAGAAGATTAAGCCCGTTCAAAGCCACGCGCGCGTTCCCAATTGGTCACGACACGAAGGCTTTCCTCGATCTCCCACATGGCGGCACGGTGGTAATGGGCAACCACATTTTCACCCAAAGCAGATTTTAGAAATTCAGAATCGTGCAGCTCTTTTGCCGCTTCTAACAGCGAGTTAGGAATGGCCGTGGCGTCGCCTGCACTATAAAGATCGCCGGTGACGGCGGACTCAAGTTTCATCCCCTTTTCAATTCCATCAAGTCCCGCAGCTAGTAACGCTGCGCAGGCTAAATAGGGGTTTAAATCGGCGCCACCAATGCGGCATTCAACGCGCACGCCCTTGGTGTCTTCGCTGCAAACGCGAAAACCCGCGGTGCGATTGTCAAGGCTCCACACCGCTTTGGTGGGGGCAAACATGCCCACGCAAAAGCGTTTATAGGAATTCACATAAGGTGCCAAAAAGTAGGTAAAATTGCGAGCGTGAGCTAGTTGACCCGCCATATAGCTGCGCATCAGGCTTGACATTCCATGCGGCGATTTGGGGTCAAAGAAAACATTCTTTCCCTTTGCCCAAAGCGACTGATGCACATGCGATGAAGAGCCAGCCATTTCATGGTTATATTTAGCCATGAAGGTGGCGGATTTGCCATGCTTCTGGGCTATTTCTTTTGTCGCCCATTTAATTATTGAATGCATGTCGGCGGTATCAATCGCGTCAGAATATTTGGCGTTTATCTCTTCTTGGCCCGCTTCGGCCTCGCCTTTAGTGCATTCGATGGGGATGCCGGCATTATAAAGATGATTACGCAGATCGCGCATGATTGGCTCATCACGGGCAGTGCCCATGATGCCGTAATCAACATTATAGCGTGCTACGGGGGTAAGGGTTGTATATTTCGCATCAAAAAGTTGTGCGTATGTTTCTTCAAAAAGGTAGAACTCAAGCTCGGTCGCCATCATGGGTTCAAGCCCCATCGCGTGGGCGCGTTCGACTTGGCGCATCAATATGCTGCGCGGCGCATGGGGTACAAGTTCACGCGTGTGGTGATCGTACAAATCACACATCACCATGGCTGTTCCGGGCAACCAAGGAACCCGACGAATGGTGTCTAGGTTGGGTTTTAGGGTGTAATCACCGTAACCATGTCTCCAAGAAGATGCCTCATACCCCTGAACAGTGATCATATCTAGATCGGTGGCAAACAGGTAGTTGCAGCAGTGAGTTTCTTCATAGGCGCTTTCAATGAAGTGCATGGCATGAAAGCGTTTCCCCTGAAGGCGGCCCTGCATATCGCAGGCACAGGTAATCACAGTGTCGATCTCTCTGGCCTTGATGGCTGTGTTCAAGGCAGAGAAAGTCATGTTTGCAGGCATTGGGCGTCTCCGATATAACACCCTGCCCCCGCAATGGGGCAGGGTGTTTAAGTTGGTAACGGTACGGTTGGCCAGCTTTGGCTATTGTTTCATTGTATTTGGGGATGATACCCACAATTTCAGCTTTTAAAGAACTTTCCTAATCATTTTATACTATTTTATAATTACTTATAGATAAAAATTTGTGTAAAATTTTTGTTGAAAAAAGATGGCACTCTGATACAACATAGTTGTCTTGACGGGAGAAGCTATATCACCATTTTGATCTAGTGCCGAAGGAGCAACCGCCCTGGTAAACTCTCAGGCAAAAGGACCGTAAGATAATAGATTCTGGAGAGTGGCTGCGGCCCGCCGAAGGGATAATAATCTCAGGCGCCTAAAAAGGGTAGGTACAGAAGGGGCATCGTGAACGGGGGTTACCCGTTTGATTGATGCTGGGTTCTTTAAGCTGGCATGAGTAAGGAGGGCGTGATGTCCGAACTCGCAATGCCGCCGCTTGCCAAGCTAGTATTAGAAGATTTGCATATTGAATTTGGGGCTAGACTGGTGCCCTTTGCTGGTTATAATATGCCCGTTCAGTATAACATGGGCGTTATGGCTGAACATTTGCATTGTCGTACAGCGGTTGGGTTTTTTGATGTCAGTCACATGGGGCAAGTTTTGCTTTACCCCAAAAATAGCATGATAGATTTGGGGCTAGCCTTAGAGCGATTGATGCCGGTCGATGTGCTGGGTCTGGCCCCATGGCGGCAGCGCTATGGTTTGCTTACCACGTGTAGCGGCGGCCTTTTGGATGATCTGATGTTTGCCAACCGTGGCGATCATTTTTTGATGGTGGTTAATGCATCGCGTAAAACTGAAGATATGGCCCATCTGATCGCTGAACTCAGCAATGTGGCTCATATCGCGTTGCTTAATGACCGCGCGCTTTTTGCTCTGCAAGGGCCTTTGGCGGCTCATGTGCTTTTGCGTTTGATCCCTGACATCGGTTGCATGCACTTTATGGACTGCGGCATCTTTCAAAGCTGCTTTGGTGCGATGTGGATTTCGCGGTCGGGCTACACTGGCGAAGACGGGTTTGAAATTTCTATTGTTAATAACACGGCCCAAGATTTTGCTCGTGCTCTTTTGGCCATGCCCGAAGTTGCCCCTATTGGCCTTGGCGCGCGCGACAGCTTACGGCTAGAAGCGGGCCTTTGCCTTTATGGGCATGAGATTGACCTTGCAACATCGCCCATCGAAGCGGGGCTTATCTGGGCCATTCCAAAGTCGCGCAGGCCAAGTGGAGAAAGGGCAGGCGGCTTTTTGGGAGATACACGCATTTTGCAGGAGATAGCCGCAGGCCCCGCACGCAAAAGGGTCGGCCTGCGACCCCAAGGGCGAGCCCCTATGCGTGATGGAACGATGTTGTATTCACTAGATGGAGCCAAAGTGGGTAGCATCACCTCAGGTGGTTTTGGCCCTTCATTGCAGGCGCCCATCGCGATGGGCTTGGTTGACGCCCACCTGAACACACTTGGAATGGAAATTTTGGGCGACGTGCGCGGCAAAAAATTGCCTGTGCAAATATGTAGCTTTCCATTTTACCCCACTAATTATCTCAAACGGAGTTAGACATGAAATATACACAAGATCATGAATGGATGCGTGTTGAAGGCGATTTGGTGGTGGTTGGCATTACCGAACACGCTGCAACTCAACTGGGAGACGTTGTCTTTGTCGATCTACCAGAAACTGGAACCGAGGTTATTACAGGCCAAGAGGTGGTTGTCATTGAAAGCGTGAAAGCCGCGTCAGATATCCTCGCGCCCTTAGACGGCACAATCGTTGAGATTAATGCAGATCTGGCTGACAACCCAGGCCTCGTTAATGAAGACCCTGATGGGCGGGCGTGGTTTTTCAAAATGAATATCAAAGATATGGCGGCCCTAGATGGCTTTATGACCAGCGCAGAATATGCGGCTTTGGTGGGCTAGTCAAAGGAAGAGCGTACTTTTAACTGGATAGATGGATGCATCATGACCTTCACCAAAAGCGACTATAATCCCTATGATTTTGCGGGCAGCAGGCATATCGGCCCTTCGGGTGCGGAAATTGATCAAATGCTGGCCGTAATTGGAGTAAAAAGTCTAGATCATTTGATTGATGAAACTATTCCTGCGTCCATCCGGCAAAAAGCTGATCTCAATTGGCCGGCCCTGTCCGAACACGATCTTTTAACTCATTTACGCCAAACAGCTTCAAAAAATAAAGTCATGATCAGCCTGATTGGACAAGGCTATTATGGCACCGTTACGCCGCCGGTGATTGGCCGCAATATTTTGGAAAATCCTGCTTGGTATACGGCCTATACGCCCTATCAGCCCGAAATTGCCCAAGGTCGACTCGAGGCTTTGCTCAATTACCAAACTATGGTTGCGGATTTGACGGGATTACCAATTTCCAACGCATCCCTTCTTGATGAGGCGACGGCTGCCGCCGAAGCCATGACCATGGCTGAAAGATCATCAAAATCCAAATCCAAAACCTTTTTCGTTGATGAAAACTGCCATCCCCAAACCATCGCCGTGATTAAAACCCGCGCAGAGCCAATTGGCGTTCAGGTGACCGTTGGGGCGCCAGACCGTCTGTCAGCCATGGACGTATTTGGTGCAATTTTTCAATATCCTGGCACATTTGGTCATGTGTGCGACTTTTCGGTCGAATGCGCGTCACTGCACGCTCAGGGCGCTTTGGCGATTGTGGCCACTGATCTTTTGGCACTTTGTATGTTATCGGATCCAGGTACTATGGGGGCCGATATAGCGGTGGGTTCAGCACAGCGTTTTGGTGTGCCAATGGGCTATGGTGGGCCGCACGCGGCGTTTTTATCCTGCACTGATGCCCTCAAGCGTGCTGTCCCAGGTCGCATAGTGGGTGTTTCAATAGATGCACGTGGTAACAAGGCCTATCGGTTAGCCTTGCAGACCCGCGAACAACATATCCGCCGTGAAAAAGCAACTTCAAATGTATGCACCGCTCAAGCGCTTTTAGCCGTCATGGCATCATTCTATGCGATATTTCATGGCCCGAAGGGGCTGCGCGCCATAGCTGAGCGGGTTCATCTAAACACTACGTATTTAGCACATACCTTGCGTACCGCTGGGATCAAACTGGTGAACAAAACCTTTTTTGACACGATCACCCTTGATGTGGGAACCGAGCAATTAAAAATTCTAAGCGCCGCTCGGGATATGGGGATGAACTTCCGAAAAATAGACCAAGATTGTGTAGGGATCAGCTTGGATGAGACTACCGATCATGATGTGCTCGATAGGATATTCCAGATTTTTGGCGTAAAAACCCCAACTGCACGACATGAGAAATTGGGTTTTTCTGAAGTCTTGCTTCGGCCAGCACATTTTTTAACCCACGGGATTTTTAATCAGAATGGCTCAGAATTCGAAATCATGCGATATATGCGCCGCTTAGCTGACCGGGATTTGGCGCTTGACCGCGCGATGATTCCGCTTGGTTCATGCACCATGAAATTGAATTCTGCCGTGGAAATGATGCCGCTCAGCTGGCCCGAGTTTAGCAATCTACATCCTTTTGCACCGGCAGATCAGGCCGCAGGCTACCATGCAGCAATAGATGATCTGTCTGAAAAACTTTGCGCAATTACCGGCTATGATGCGATTTCAATGCAGCCCAATTCTGGGGCTCAGGGGGAATATGCGGGGCTTTTGACCATTCAAGCTTATCATATGGCCAACGACCAGGGCGCACGCAGCATTTGCCTTATCCCAGTGTCCGCCCATGGCACCAACCCTGCTTCGGCGAAGATGGCGGGGCTTGATGTTGTAGTTGTGGGGTCCGATGCCAGTGGGGATATTGACCTTGAAGATTTTAAGGCCAAAGCAGCTGCAGCGGGGGATAGGCTGTCGTCTTGTATGATCACCTATCCGTCAACCCATGGTGTTTTTGAGGAAACGCTCAAAGAGGTTTGTGCCATTGTACATCAGCATGGCGGTATGGTCTATATTGATGGCGCTAATATGAATGCGATGGTTGGCTTGGTTAAACCTGGCGAAGTAGGCGGCGATGTGAGCCACCTAAACCTACACAAAACCTTTGCCATTCCCCATGGTGGTGGTGGGCCTGGTATGGGACCTATTGCGGTTAAAGCGCATCTTGCCCCCTATTTGCCTGGTCATCCGGAAACCAACGCCGAGCAGGGGCCCGTCTCGGCTGCGCCCTATGGATCTGCCTCGATCTTACTGATATCTTGGGCGTATTGTCTTTTGATGGGCGGTAAAGGAGTTACTGATGCCACCCGGATTGCGATCTTAAATGCCAATTATATTGCAGCTCGGCTTAAGGATGCGTTTGATGTGCTCTACACTGGTAAAAAAGGCCGCGTGGCCCATGAATGTATCTTAGACACACGCCCTTTTTCCCACTTTGGTGTGACTGTTGATGACATTGCAAAGCGGTTAATCGACAACGGGTTTCACGCCCCAACCATGAGCTGGCCCGTGGTCGGAACCTTAATGGTAGAACCCACAGAATCGGAAAGTAAGTCAGAAATAGATCGCTTCATCATATCGCTTTTGTCTATCCGTGCCGAGATTGAAACTATCAAGCAAGGGCATCTGCGTTACGAAGATAGCCCATTGAACCATGCGCCCCATACGGTTGAAGATTTGATTGGACATTGGTCGCGCCCTTATACGCGCGAAGAGGGCTGTTTTCCTCCAGGCGCGCACAGAGCAGACAAATATTGGCCTGCCGTTGGTAGGGTTGATAATATCTGGGGTGACCGCAATCTATCGTGCGTCTGCCCGCCTTTGGAAAGCTACATAGCGAATTAAATGACGCTAGATCAACATTTTAACTAGCCCAAAAAATCTCACTTTTGAGGAGCTAAGTTTAGGAATTGCTTAGAGCCTGAGTTGAGTGCTAGCCGTTTGAAAAATGAAAGGTCTTTGCATGACAGAAATTCACAATTTGAGTGCCATTGATTTGTCTCAAAAACTGCGAAGTCGAGAAATTTCCGCGATAGAGGTGATGCAAGCGACCTTAGCGCGCATTCACGATGTGAACCCGAAGGTTAACGCAATC
Organism: Paracoccaceae bacterium; assembly: GCA_041441915.1. GTDB lineage: Bacteria > Pseudomonadota > Alphaproteobacteria > Rhodobacterales > Rhodobacteraceae > UBA10365. The sequence goes on from JASDRS010000003.1 coordinate 55,928, forward strand.
ATCGCGCTTGCAGATACGCAGCACTTGATTGAGCAAGCTAAAGCAGCGGATCAAGCCAAAACCTGTGGGGTCTTGCATGGGATACCTTTTGCAGTGAAAGATCTGACCGATGTGGTGGGCTTGCCCACTTCAAAAGGATCCCCTTTGTTTGCTGGTACTATACCTGCTGCGGATGGGCTTATGGTAACGCGCCTACGCAACAGTGGCGCGATTTTTATTGGCAAAACTAACACGCCCGAGTTTGGCTTGGGATCGCATACGTTCAATCCAGTTTTTGGGACAACAAAAAATCCGTATAACACTTTGGTATCGGCGGGTGGATCATCGGGTGGGGCAGGGGCTGCTTTGGCCACGCGTATGGTTGCTCTGGCAGATGGTTCTGACATGATGGGCAGCTTGCGCAATCCAGCTGCATGGAATAATATTTATGGTTTCAGGCCTACTTGGTCTTTGGTGCCATCGGAGCCTGAGGGTGAGTTGTTTTTTAATGAGCTTTCAACCCCTGGCCCAATGGCGCGGTCTCCGCAAGATTTGGCGCTTTTGCTTAATGTGCAAGCGGGACTTGATGCAAGGCTGCCTCATGGCATCGCGTCAAAAGACTATTTGGCAGGCATAAATGAACCGCTCGATCCGACGAAGTTGGGCTGGCTTGGGGATTGGAGTGGGGCCTATCCAATAGAAGAAGGCATCATTGAGCTTTGCCAATCTGCACTAGGCCAAATGGCTGCTTTGGATTGCAAAGTTGAATCGCTGGAGGCGCCGTTTTCGGCCGCAGCCCTTTGGGAAAGTTGGACGGTTCTGCGGTCCTGGTTCGTGGCAATGGCGCAAAGTGCAACTTTTGAAAAAACTGAAAACCGCGACCACATGAAGTTGGAATTGATCTGGGAGGTAGAGCGCGGTCTAATGATGTCGGGCGCTGATATCCATAGGGCTGGGGTGATCAGGTCGGACTGGTATGTCAAAGCTGCGACGCTCTTTCAAACTGTTGACTTTTTGGCGCTACCGTCAACCCAGGTTTGGCCCTTTCCTATTGACTTACGATATCCTGAAACCATCAATGGTCGCGCTATGGATACTTACCACCGCTGGATGGAAATTGTCATTCCAGTCAGCCTTTTGGGGCTACCATGCGTAAATATCCCTGTTGGTTTCGGGGCTAATAACCTGCCATGTGGGATGCAAATTTTTGGACCACGGGGGTCTGATGCACGGCTTTTGCGCTTTGCCCAAAGTTGGCATTGTGCAACAGATTGGCCCAATGCTGTTCGCGTAAATTTTTAGATAAACACTATGCAAGCCAGCCTGTGATCAGGCCTTCAAAATGTCCTGCGTCATCAGTTTTACAAGCTCTTTCCTGACCTTTGGCGTACGGTTGGAACCATCTTTTCCAAGCTGGAATGCCCTGATGCAACATCATGCCCAAGCCATTTATATTGCGTAGCCCCGAGGCTTGTGCGGCCGCCAGTAAGGGAGATTGTAGTGGCCTATAAATGATGTCTGCCACAATAACCGACGGACCTAATTCAACAAGTGACAGATCTAAGGCAGCATGTCCGACCATGCCTTGGTTAGTCGTGTTCACCACAAGGTTGGCCTTCTCAAGAATGTCATTTAGCAGGGCTCAAGAGATCACGCGAATGGGGACGCCCAGGTCTTGGGCAAAGCGATGGGTCCTGTCTTCAGTTCAATTTACCAAAATAATACTTAGACGCCCGCTTTTATCAATTCATAGAAAAGGGCCCGCGCTCCGCATCCGGCGTCAAGAATAACTGCCGTGTGGTAGTGGTGCCTTTGCCACATGGGTAACTCTTGGGTTAAATTTCCCGTAATGTTAAGTGGAGTGGCTCAGTTTATTCCTGGGGTCCCTTCAGAGTATTGATTTGGCGAAGCTGGGAAAAACCACTCCACCAAAGACTTGCAACGGCAATTGCACCTATTCCTCCTATCAAAACTGTAGCTGTTGGTGTTATGAACGCCGCCAATGTCCCCGCTTGGAAAGCGCCAATTTCGTTCGAACCTCCGACGCAGAGCTGATTAATAGCGTTCGCCCGCACTCGCAAGTCATCTGGTGTCCAAAGCTGGATTAACACCGCTCGCACATAAACCGAAATTGTGTCGCACGAGCCGGCTAAAACTAGCGCGGTCAAAGACAAAGTCATGGATGGTGACAAGGCAAAGACGATTATACACAGGCCAAAGCCAAACACACCTGCAAATATGATTTTCCCAGCATGGTTGGTAATGGGAAAGCGTATCAAGATCAGACTACCCACGATGGCACCGAGAGCAGGCGCTGAGCGCAACACGCCAAGGCCACTTGACCCCACATTTAAAATATCTTGCGCAAATATTGGTAGCAGCGCTGTTGCGCCGCCCAAGATCACCGCAAATAAATCTAGCGTAATGGCGCCAAGTACAACTTTTTGTCCCCAAATATAAGAAAATCCCTGACCAAATTTTTCCACGTGACGTGACCTTTTTGCAAAACCTGTCGATGCAGGGGTACAAACCCCGCATAGGTGAATGCGATCAACAAACCGATCACCACGCTTACAACGGCCATTTCTGGGTATACTGCATAAAGAACGCCGCCAAAAATGGGCCCACAGATCGAGGCCAGTTTATTCGCAGTGATTATTGTTGTTAAAGCGCGCGGCAAAAGCTCAGGTGAAACCAGATTTGCCACAATGGCCTGTCGGGCTGGATTGAAAAAGGCTCGTGAAACACCAAAAACCACCAAAGCCATATAGAAAAATCTGACATCTTTCACTTTGGAATTAACCATCCATGTCAAAGATAAGGCAACTAAAACTTTGGTGACCAAACATAGGCGTAAGATTAACTTTCGGGAAAATTGGTCGGTGATGGACCCTGTAAACAAAATCAATACTAAAGCGGGCATGAATTGCGACAATCCGATCAAACCTAAATCCATTGGATTATGGGTCAATTGATAGACATGCCAAGAAATGGTCACGGTTTGAATTTGTACTGCAAAACCTACCAGCAACATCATAGCCCAATAGGATAGAAACCCCCGCTGGTGAAATAAGCTATTAGGGTTTTTGGGGCCATGGTCGTGACCTTTGATTAAGTTTTTTGGGCGATTTTTTATTCCAGAACCTTAGCTGGGAGCCCAAAGAACTTGGCCGGTATTTTGGTGAAACGGCTCAGTTTTAAAAGGAACATCCCGCTTGTCTTGGCAGATGTGAGTTTATTATAATATACTTGCCCGGGATCTCGTTCTAGCCAAACATCTTATCAGGCAGGTAAAGCGCAATTTGAGGAAACAGGATCAACAATGCAATCGCCAAAATCATCATCAGCCAAAATGGGAAAATACCCTTAAATATGGTGCTAAGATCGACCTCGGGTTTTACAGATTTGACTATAAATACATTTAACCCAACAGGGGGTGAAATAAGACCCATTTCCAAAGTCAAAACCACCAATACGCCAAACCAGATAGGGTCAATTTCCAGATTAGTAATAATCGGAAAGAAGATGGGCAAGGTCAGCACCAGCATAGCAAAACCTTCTAAAAAACAGCCCAGTACTAGATAGATAAGCAGGATCAAAATCAAGGTTGCTGTCGCTGATAGATTAAGGTCGATTAAAATATCACCAACCACTTGTGGGATATGGCTGAGCGCCAAAAACGGATTGATCATATGGGCTGCGATCAAAATTAGCATCACCTTGGCTGTTGTGGTGATACTTTCAGTGGCGCAATGCATAATTGATTTAACACTAAGCTGACCCGTCACAGTACCAAATAAAATCACCACACCCGTTCCAACGGCGGCCGCCTCAACCGGCGAGAAAAATCCGCCATAGATGCCCCCAATGGTTAAAAATATTGTCAAAATAACCGGGGTCGCACCAACGAGGGCTTTGGCCTTACGGGGCCAGGTGGTTTTGGGACCAGCAGGCCCGAGGTAGGGCTTAAACGAGCACATGACAGTGATGGCCAAAATGAACAGCCCCAAAAGCATAAGGCCTGGGAACACGCCTGACAAAAACAGCCGTCCAATCGATTGTTCCGTTAAGATTGCGTAAATCACAAAGCCGGTCGATGGTGGAATTAAAATACCCAAGGTGCCGCCCGCCGCCACCACGCCTGTTGACAGGCTTTGGTCATATTTAAAGCGGTCCATCTCAGCCAGAGCGACTTTTCCCATAGTGAGCGCCGAGGCTACTGATGATCCTGAAAGTGCTGCAAAACCGCCACATCCCAAAACAGTGGCCGACGCTAAACCACCCTTAAAAGAGCCAATAATAGCATAGGCTGCATCATAAAGGCGGCTACTCATACCTGTTGCGGTGGCCACATTTCCCATCAAAATGAACAAGGGGATCACAATTAATTCTGGTGACGTGGCAAGAGTAAAAGATTCTGATGCTAGCAGGCCTGTCGCTGCATAAGTGCCATTCAAAACCGCAATACCTGCATAGCCCACGACAAACATCGCAAAAGCGACTGGAACCCTTAGGCCTAATAAAAGAAATAAGGCCACAAGGCCTAAAAGACCTATTTCTGAATCGGTCATTAGATCTGTCCTTCGTACAATTACATTTCCAGTCAAAGCCGCGTCAAAGTAATGGCACGCAAGAAATGCCCAACTGCAGTGAGCAATGCAAAAACACTTAGGGCCCATTGAAACCAAAATTTTTGTAGACCTAAAAGATTGGTTTGCAAATTAAGCATAATCGAGATCCTTGAACTGTCATAAACCGCCCAAGCCAAAGCTAAAAAGATTATACATCCCATAAAGCTAACCAAAATATTTATCAATTGATTGAGTTTTTCGCTATAGGTGCGTTCAAAAAGATCAACAGCAATTTGCCCGCCCATTTTATCAGATAGGGCCATGCCCGCAAAAACGATGATGACAAATGCCATCGTACTGAGGTCTTGCGACCCGTACAATGGATAGCCAAAGCCTCGGCCGATCACATCAACCAGAATAATCAAAACCTCGGCCAGCAAGGCTAATATTCCGATGAAGGCAGACAGGCGAATAAGCCTGTCTGCCTGCTTTTCGATGTTTTTGATGAAAGTCATTTGCCGCGCATTGCAGCCATAGCGGCTTCGCCACCAACGCTTGCAACATAGTTATTTGCCACGTTGGACACGGCGGCTTCAAAAGCGGCGACTTCACCAGCGCTTAGGTCAACGAAGGTATTCTTTGCTTCACCACGTGCGCGGGTTACACCTGCTTCGCCTGTTGCGTTCCAGGCATCCTCGGCACTTTTTGAAAGCTCTATTCCGCTGGCTGCATCAATAGCAGCTTTTTCAGCATTGCTTAGTCCGTTATATTTGGCTCCATTCATTACCGCAAAGAAGCTCAGTCGACCCAGGGGTGCGCCTATGGTGAAAGAGTTCGCAACCTCGTCCAGTTTAAAGTCATTGAGTGTTGACGACCCTGTAAAAACCCCATCAATCAAACCTGTTTGCAGGGCGTTGTAAACTTGATTGATTGGCATCTGCACGGGAGTTGCGCCCAGCGCAGAGGCCACATCGGCTGCAGTCGCTCCAGCGACGCGAATTTTCAAGCCAGCCAGATCGGCAGGTGTGTGAATGATTTTGTCACGCATAATCATAATATTTGGCTCAGAGGTCCAAAGCGCCAAAGCCTTAATACCTGGAAATTCGCCTTTTAGGTGTGCTTCATAAGCGGCCCATAGGGCGGCGTAACCAGGGGTCTCAACATCAATTGCACCTGGCAATTCTGCAATCATAGTTTTCTCAAATTGTGACGAAGTATAGCCAGGAAGGCCCCATCCCATATCTGCCACGCCTTGCAAGACACGTACGTATTGCTCAACTGGGCCTGCACCCAATTTTCCACCAGGATAATTGCGCAAAGTCAAGGAGCCGCCTGTGCCTGCCGCAATATCTGCTGCAAGCTTGTCGATTAGTGACGATGTCACTGTATGCTGTGGTGGTACGAAGGACGCAAATTTTAATTCCTCTGAAAATGCGGGTGCGGCCCAGAGTGCGAATATTGATGCGGTTATAAAGCTTTTAAGCTTCATAATGGTTCCTCCCAAAGGTCTATGATAGTTTGGTACGCCACGGTTGCGGAGCACCATTATTGAGCAAACAATACAATGAAATTGGGGTTTCGCAATATCATCTTGACCATTATAAAAAACAATGGAATGCCGTGCGCCGATCGGTGGCGTGGAGATATCTGGATGGAATGGCAGTAAAAGCCAATGAAATGCCATTTGCGTCGCTTGAACCTTCCCCTGATTTCCGCAGCATCGCGTGTCCACGTTGAACGGGTAATTGGCCCAAATGAGCTGCCTCGAGTTTTGTAGCTGGCCTTAAGCATTACCAGGGCGCGATGATTTGGATCAATTGTTGGCATAATCGGTGGTATGCTGCAAGGAGCAGCTGGCGTATCTGCGCCTGTGTAGGTCACCTTTTTGAACGCTATGAAATTGCCACGTGCGACCTTCATTGTGGTCATCGTAGTTTTTTTGTTGCAATGCTGATCGCTCAAGTGCCGATGCTGATAGGTTTTGAGATTTTAACGCCGCATTTATTTGGATTTAGCTTGATGGGTGCGGTCTTGGTCTTTTGTGATATCCTCATAGGTGACTGGCTGGCACGCTGGCTTTCTGATAGCCACTTTGATGCGCTTATTTAAATATTTTTCTGACAATGATGGCGTCGATGACAGCTCTGATGAAGCAATTTTTGAAGCTTTGGAGATCTTTAAAAGTTGAAGAAATGCGAGGCGTATATACGCCTCGCATTTCTTGTTTGTTTAGTCTTTTTAAATTAATTTTTTAATTCTGCCCCTCTGCCTCGACCAATAAGAGTAAGTGACTTAGATCTAGAGAAAATATGGGGCAAGTGGAATCCAATGGTCGACCAAATTCAAGCTAATCTAAAAAGCTTTATACCTGATGGAGAGCATGCACGCGATTTCCGTGATGCGTTGGGGCGCTTTGCAACTGGCGTGACCTTGGTTACAGCCGTTGGTCCAGATGGGCCAGTTGGTTTTGTGGCCAACAGCTTTTCAAGCCTGTCGATCGAACCGCCCTTGGTGCTTTGGTCTGTTGCGCGCATCGCACGCAGATTCGGTATTTTTTCGACAGCGAAAAATTTTGTAATTCATATTTTAGCACAAGAGCAAACCGACCTGATTGCACGCTTCACACGTGAAGGACTTGGCTTTTCCGGGCTTGACTATGGTGTGTCGCAGCGGGGTTTGCCGGTGTTAGATGACGCTTCAGCGAGGTTTGAATGTGCCTTACATGCGGCCTATGACGGCGGTGATCATCTGATGATCGTTGGCCAGGTGGATCATGTGGTGATGTGCCTCACAGAGCCATTAGTGTTTCTGGACGGAGGTTACGGGCAGTTTTCTACCAGAAAATAAGTTATTTTTGGCTTTATGCCAATAGCATGGCAATGAAACGCAGCGATACCAAGACTAGGAAAAACCCAAAATATTTTTCTAAAGCGCGGCGCGATAGCTGATGAGCGATACGCACTCCAAGCCCTGCTGTTAGTAAGGTTGCAGGCACGACAAAGGCCACGGCAAGAAAAGATACAAAGCCTATGCTGCCAAAAGGCAACCCTGCCTTGCCCCATCCAGCAAAGATATAACCAACCGCTCCCGGAAGCGAGATCAACAGCCCAACGCCAGCCGACGTAGCAATTGCTTGGTGAATAGGTCGGCCATAAAGGGTTAGGATCAATGTTGATAAAGCTCCCCCTCCAATGCCCATGAGTGATGAAGACAGGCCCACAAGTAACCCGTAGAAATGCATCAAAATTTTATGTGGTAACTGTTCTGCCAACCGCCATGAAGATTTTCCAAAGAACAGCTTAAAGGCGATGATTTGGGACACGACAATAAAAGCCAGTTGAAAAACCCAAGGTTGGGCAAAGCGTGCCAAGGTCGCCCCGCTCAGAACGCCAATCAAAATGGGCAGAAGCCAAAGCTTTAGTACGCTTGAATCCAAAGCACCCTTTTGGTAATGTCCGAAGGCAGATCGCAGGGATGTGGGTACGATAATGGCTAGCGAAGTGCCAACTGCCAAAGGCATGGCAACCTCGGGGACGACACCTAATTGACCGAAGGTGAAAAACAAAATGGGCACCGAAATAGCACCTCCGCCCACCCCAAACATACCTGCGAGCAAGCCTGTGGCAGCCCCTGCGGCCAGGAGCATCGCGGCAAGTTCAATTAGTGTGACAAGTTCTGCCGTCATAACTATCAAAAACTCCCTCGCGCCCTAAGAGCCGCGCCGATCGTTCCATCGTCTAAATAGTCAAGTTCGCCACCGATCGGAACGCCTTGCGCAAGCGAGGTAATTAAAGCTCCACTTGGCCGCAATATATCTGCGATATAATGGGCGGTTGTTTGTCCGTCGACTGTCGCGTTAAGTGCTAAGATCACTTCGCGAATGGACCCATCTGCGACACGGCTGACCAAAATAGGAATGCGCAACTCATCTGGCCCCAGGCCATCGAGGGGCGATAAGGTGCCGCCCAAAATATGATAACGCCCTTTAAACAGGTTCGAACGTTCCAGCGCCCAAAGATCGGCCACATCTTCTACAATGCAGAGTGTTCCATTAGCGCGGGTGGGGTCGGTGCAAATGGGGCAAATATCGGTGGTTCCTATATTGCCGCAAACCGTGCAACCTCGCGCCGAGAGGGCCACTTCGGCCATAGCTTGCGCCAAGGGCGCCATCAAAGCGGCGCGTTTTTTCAAAAGCATCAAAACAGCGCGGCGGGCCGAGCGCGGGCCAAGACCGGGCAAACGGGCCATAAGGTCTATTAAAACCTGAATATTTTTTGACGTGTCTCCAGATCGGTTGTTCATTAAAAGGGTAGCTTCATGCCAGCGGGTAGACCTATTTCTTCCGAAATACGCGCCAGTTCAGACTGGCTACGCATTGCGGCTTTGCCTTGTGCTTCTTGTATGGCGGCAAGGATTAAATCTTCGACCAGCTGTTGTTCTGAAGCCACTAAGATTGCAGGGTTGATCTCGATTCCTGTGACATCGCCCTTGCCATTAGCACTGACGGTGACCAAATGGGGTCCAGCTTCACCCGACACTTCCATCTGACGCAGATCTTCTTGCATCGCTGCCATTTTGTTTTTCATTTCTTGGGCAGTTTTCATCATCTTAGCCATATCGCCAAGCTCGCCAAGGCCTTTAAGCATGTTTTTCCTTTCAATTGCCTTCGAATGGGTCCCACTCGTCTTCTACTTCGGGCAGGGCTTCGAAAGCCACCGTTTGGGCCGTGATGTTTAGAGCACGAATAGCGCTAATTTTTGCTCCTGGAAAGGCTGCAATTATTGCTTGTACTAGCGGGCGTTCAAGTGCGCGTTCTTCGATGGCAAGCTGTGCTGCTTGCCGTGTCTCGGCTATAGTGCCGCCGCCGCCTTGACTCACGATGCTAACTGCCCACCGCGCGTTGGTCCAGGCTTGCAAGCGCGCGGCTAGGCGTGCTGCGAGATCGCGCGGGGCATTGGCGCTTGGTTCAAATTCAATGTGGCCTGGACTAAAGCGCGACAGTCGCAAATGGTCTTCGACTTCTACCAAAAGCTTCATGTCGCGTTTTTGGCGGATCAAATCAACTACCTGTTCAAACTGCATGAAGTGCGAGAGGGCTGGTGATGTTTCTTGATACTCCGCAAGGGCAGCATGAGCGCCTTGGCTGCCAATCATAACAGGCGGTTGTGTGGTTCTGGGGGAGGGGGCCTGCATTAACGTCTGACTTGGGGCTTGGCTTTGTCCCGTTGTGCCAGATTTTTTGCCGCTCGAAGTCCCTTGCTCTTTCACCGTCGAAGGGGTTGGGATATTTTGCAATTTGCGTAAGAGCGTCTCGGGGTCGTCCATATCTGCAACATGGGTCAAGCGAATGATTGCCATTTCTGCGGCCATCATTGCGTTGGGGGATAGTGGGACTTCTTCCAAGGCCTTGAGTAACATTTGCCACATCCGCGACAAAACTCGCATCGGCAGACGTTCAGCCATGTCAAGGCCACGGGTTTTTTCATCAGGTGGTGTCGTTGGATCATTAGCTGAATCAGGCGTAATTTTGATAACCGAGATCCAATGTGTGATGTCAGCTAAATCGCGCAGAACCGCCATGGGATCGGCTCCGTCGGCGTATTGTCCGGCTAATTCTTGCAAAGCCTCTGCTGCCGCGCCGCGCATGATCATGTCAAACAGATCAAGCACCCGACCTCTATCGGCCAGCCCCAACATGGCGCGAACTTGTTCTGCGTTGGTCTCGCCTGCGCCATGCGCAATAGCTTGGTCCATTAGGCGCATTGCGTCGCGCACCGATCCTTCGGCAGCACGGGTTATTAAAGCCAAAGCGTCGAAAGTGAGACTTGCCCCTTCAAGAGCCGCAATGCGTGCCAGATGTTCCATCATCATTTCGGGTTCGATACGTTTAAGATCAAATCTTTGGCAGCGCGACAACACTGTGATCGGTACTTTGCGAATTTCTGTGGTGGCGAAAATGAATTTTACATGAGCTGGTGGTTCTTCAAGTGTTTTCAAAAGCGCATTAAAGGCGCTGGGCGAAAGCATATGAACTTCGTCGATGATATAGATTTTATAGCGTGCTGAAGCGGCACGATAATGTACTGAATCAATGATTTCGCGAATATCGCCCACGCCAGTGCGGCTGGCAGCATCCATTTCCATCACATCAACATGGCGGCCATCCGTGATGGCCAAACAAGGCTCGCAAAAGCCGCAAGGTTCGGTTGTGGGGCCGGCAGTGCCGTCGGTTCCCACGCAGTTTAGCCCCTTGGCAATAATGCGCGCCGTTGTAGTTTTACCTACCCCGCGCACGCCGGTCATTACAAAGGCATGAGCAATCCTGTCAGATGCAAAGGCGTTCTTTAGCGTGCGCACCATGGCCTCTTGGCCGATCAGATCAGCAAAAGTTTGTGGACGATATTTGCGGGCAAGAACGCGGTAACCCTGTGCAGTGGTTTCGGACATTTGGCCTCAGATATAAAATAATGGATTCGGCTGAGTTAGATTAGGCCGCATGGGCGCTTACGTCTAGGCATAGCCGAAGATAGGTTTACCAGGATTGCCTTAAGCCCTACGGCTTGCTGATAATTAAGGTGAGAGGCTGGACAACGACCCAAGCGGGGCTCGTTACGGCTGCTTCCTTCCGGACCTGACCGGGTTGGCGAGGTGCCTGCCCGCGCCAACCTCTCATCCCCCGTATAGTCGGGCGAGGCGAGCAGCGCAAGAGTGTCAAATCTTAAGTTTAAGCCGATATTGGCTAAAATCTTGGGCATCTTGGCCAAGCAGGTGCAACCTATTATCAAAATGGTTGGGCGCGATGCCCTGCATGTTTTTCTTGGTGGTCTGAGAAATGATCGTAATCTAAACTATAAGCACTTAGACCCCTCTACACTGATGCCCACAATTTCAGGGTCTTTATCGTTGCCTGGTGGTTCATTGATCAGATAAATCCACGCACTTACATACTTAATTTATGAATAAAACTACTATCTGAATCTGTAATACTGAAGGGGTGGTTATTTGCAAAATGCTTTAATATCGTATAGCGCTGATACAGCTTTAAAACGTAAAGAAAAATCATGACACTTTCGAAACTTGCCTTTTCTGGTTTCGGTCTCGACCGAGCAGCACATTTACGCGATGATCCAAAAGCGCTTGCTGATTTGCTTCAAGGGGGGCGTATTTTGCCCCTTTGGCGCGGCAAGCCTTTGGTTCACCTAAAGCAAGATTTGGCATGGTTGCAGGCAGACCATTCTTTTTTGGCATTAGCCACTGATGGGCCCTATTTTTTGGCGATTGATGGAGGGATCGGTTATTTTGTAGCTGATATTTCTGAGTGGGAGCCTTTGCTTGAACCAGAAGTCGAAAAAGGCTTTTTTGATGCATCGGCGCAAACGCACCCTGATCTAGGACCGGATTTTGCCTTCTTAGAATTGCGTGGCATCATGCTTACGCTGTCCGCGCGGGACTCTGAACTTGCGGCAGCGGCCAGGGCGTTGTTGCATTGGAACAGCTCTACGGGCTTTTGTGCAGCCTGTGGTGGCGTGGTAATTAGCCAAAAGTCGGGCTGGCAGCGAAGCTGTGCGGCGTGTAGTGCATCACATTTTCCGCGGACTGATCCCGTGGTGATCATGTTGGTGACACGTGGCAATCGGGCGCTGATAGGCCGGTCGCATCCCTGGCCTCAGGGTATGTATTCCTGTTTGGCGGGTTTTATCGAACCGGGTGAAACATTAGAATCCGCTGTTGCGCGCGAGGTGTTGGAGGAAACGGGTGTCGCGGTAAAAGATGTACGCTATTTGGCCAGCCAACCTTGGCCATTTCCTGCATCATTGATGTTTGGTTGTGTAGCGACCGCTGTGACTGAGAATATAATTATCGATCCGGTAGAACTTGAAGACGCCCGGTGGATCAGCCGTGAAGATATGGTGCAGGTGATGGCGGGCAGCCACCCCGAAATCATCCCTGCCCGTAGGGGCGCGATTGCGCATTACCTGATTTCTTGCTGGCTTGCTGGCGAGATTTAGCTGCGGTTTGATGGGTAAACCCCAAGTATATTGACTGATGAGGTGAAATAGCGCAGCTCTTCAAGCGCACGTTCTACATGGGGATCTTGCGGGTGGCCTTCGATATCAGCGTAAAACTCGGTTGCGGTAAAGCTGCCCCCAACCATATAGCTTTCCAGCTTGGTCATATTCACCCCATTTGTGGCGAACCCTCCCAAGGCCTTGTATAGAGCAGCGGGGATATTGCGGACGCGAAAGGTAAAGGTGGTGATCATCGTGCCTGTGCCGCGGCGCGATTGATCGGCGTTGCGCGACATAACCAAAAAGCGTGTGGTGTTATTATCGTGATCTTCAATCCCTTCGGCCAAGACATCCAGCCCATAAATCTGTCCCGCCAGCGACGAAGCCAGTGCCGATTCGGCGGGATCAGCCAAATGAGCCACTTCGCGCGCAGCGCCGGCATTATCCGCCCAATTCAAAAAATCTAACTGATGATCATGTAGAAATTGGCCACATTGCCCAGCCAAAATTGACATGCAGCGCACACGTTTAACTTGGCCAAGCTTGGTGCCTTTCACTGCCAAGAGGCTGATCTGAACGCGCACCAAGGCTTCGTCGATGATATGCAGGCCACTTTCTGGCAAAAGCGAATGCACATCGGCCACGCGGCCATAGGTCGAGTTTTCAACAGCCAACATCGCCAAATCTACTGCACCACTGCTGCACATATCAATGGCCTGTCGGAACGTTGCACAGGGCACCGCTTCCATATCAGGGCGTGATTGGTGGCAGGCTTGATGAGAATAGGCGCCCAAGTCACCCTGAAATGCTATGCGGCCTGTCATATTATCCTCATTTTGATAAAACCCTCATATAGAGGCAATTGGTCGCGTTACTACACCTTGAATTCTCTGGTGGGAAGCGTGTAGATAATCGCAAACAAATTCCACAGTAGGATGCAGCATGCTCGATGCGATGAAATTGACCAAAGTTGTAGGCGCAGTTTGCGGTTCGCTCTTGTTTTTTTTATTAAGCTCTTGGGCTGCCGAATCGATTTATTCGATGAATGATGCGAGCCATGGCGGCGGGGAAAGCCAAGCATATAACATTGATACGGGTGCAACGGAAATAGAAGCTGTGGCTGAAGATACAGGCCCCTCATTCGACGACCTCTTTGCTTCGGCTGATGCCAGTGCTGGTAAAAAAGTCTTTGCCAAATGCAAGGCTTGTCACAAAATTAATGGTGCAAATGGCATAGGCCCATATATGAACGGCGTTGTGGGGCGTGGCAAAGCATCGGTTGCAGGCTTTAGCTATTCGGAAACCTTGGTTGGCATGCAAAGTGATGTTTGGTCGCCAGAAAATCTGAGTGGTTTCCTAGCCAGTCCCAAAACCTATGCGCCTGGTTCAAAAATGAGCTTTGCCGGATTGCCAAAACCCCAAGATCGCGCGAACTTGATTGCTTGGTTGCAAACAATAGACTAATCGGTTGAAACAATCATCCCAAAAAGCCGCTCATTTGGGCGGCCTTTTACATATATTGGTAAAATTTTTATTTAAATCGCAACGATTAGGCATTCGCAACTTGCGAAGCTGGCCATTGCTACCTTAGCATCAAAGTGAAGCTGTTATGGACTGATAGGAGCGAACCATGCCACAAATCCAATCCAAAGTGATCACTATTGACCCCAAATTGCAAAACCTGCGCGCTGGACTAAATTTTTTAAGCCAGATCATTGTGATCTTTGGGTTTTTGGCCGCAGCGCAAATAGCCCGTGCGGACGATGTGATTAAAGCCCACGGCATTTCTACCTTTGGCGATTTGAAATATGGGTCCGACTTTACCCATTTAGACTATGTGAACCCCGATGCCCCCAAGGGTGGCGAAATTTCTGAATGGGCGCAGGGTGGGTTTGATTCCATGAACCCATTTTCTGTTAAGGGCCGGGCGGGTGTTTTGTCCTCTTCGATGCTAGAGACACTTCTTGCCAGCACAGCGGATGAAATAGGGTCCTCTTATTGTTTGATCTGCAAAACGATTGAATATCCGCAGGATCGCTCGTGGGTGACTTTCAATCTTCGTAAGGATGTGACCTTTTCTGACGGTACGCCGTTAACGGCTGATGACGTAATATTTTCGTACCAAACCTTTTTGGAAAAAGGCCTGACAGATTTTCGCACAGTTTTATCGCAACAGGTGGAAAGTGTGGTTGTGCTTGACCCTTATCGCGTGAAATTCACCTTCATTGTCGGAGAGCCAACTCGTGACTTGCCTCAATATGTTGGTGGTCTTCCTATATTTTCTAAGGCTCATTATTTGGCAAATAACTATGATTTAGAAGGGTCAACTATGACCCCACTTTTGGGTAGTGGCCCCTATATGCCAGATCGTATTTCGGTTAATCAAACGGTTGTTTTTCGGCGAAATTTCAATTATTGGGGGACCGATCACCCCCTTATGAAGGGCACAGCCAATTTCGACAGTTTACGATTTGAGTATTTTGCAGATGGCAACGCAGCGTTTGAAGCATTTAAGGCTGGTGTATATACTTTTCGTAATGAAAACTCGTCAAAATCTTGGGCGACGTCTTATGATTTTCCGGCGCTTAAAAAAGGTCATGTGGTAAAGGCCGAACTTGCTTCGGGGAATAAGGCATCGGGCCAGGCGTTTTTGTTTAATTTGCGGCGCGAAAAATTTCAAGACGCGCGTGTGCGTCAAGCTATTGAGTTGATGTTCAACTTTGAATGGTCAAATGAAACTTTATTTTATGGGCTTTACGCCCGCATCAATTCAATTTGGGAAAACACTTGGGAGGCTGCTACTGGTATGCCGACGCCCCAAGAATTGGTACATTTAGAACCATTGGTGAAAGATCGCTTGTTGCCCGATGCCATTTTGATTGAGCCTACTATAGACGGTAGCCTGTCAGGAACCAAACAGCTTGATCGCGGAAACCTGCGCAAAGCTAGTGCGCTTTTAGACGAGGCGGGTTGGGCAGTCGGAGTTGATGGTATGCGCGCTAATGCCAAGGGCGAAAAACTGAGAGTTGAGTTTTTAGACGACAACCCCGCTTTTGATCGTGTAATTTTACCCTACGTTGAAAACCTCAAAGCACTCGGAGTCGACGCGCTGCTAACAAGGAAGGATAACGCAGAATACACGGAACGGACACGGCCCCCTAAATATGATTTTGATATAATTACCAATAGGGCTCGATCTGATTATTACTCTGGCCCTGAACTCAAGCAGTTTTATGGATCAGAAACAGCTGATGTGTCTTCCTTTAACGTGATGGGTTTAAAAAGCCCCGCGGTTGATCGCTTGATTGATGATGTAATGGCAGCATCTACCAAAGATGCCTTAACTCATGCCACCATGGCTCTAGACCGCGTTTTACGCGCTGAGCGCTTCTGGGTACCCCAGTGGTACAAAAACAAGCATACTGTCGCCTATTATGACCAATATGAATATCCTGAAACCCTGCCACTTTATTCCTTGGGTGAGATGGATTTTTGGTGGTTCAACCCCGAAAAAGCTGAGCGTCTAAAGTTTGATGGGGCGCTGCGATAATGATTTCTCGTGCTTTGAGTTTTGGCGCAGTGAAATGACCGGCTATCTGCTGCGACGGCTTTTGTTGGTTATTCCAACGCTGTTTGGCATTATGGTGATCAACTTTGCGCTCACGCAGTTTGTGCCAGGCGGCCCAGTCGAGCAGGTACTGGCTCGGCTCGACGGTGCAGGCGATGCTTTTTCGGCCATTTCCGGCGGCAATGATGCCGCGATGGAGCAAGATCAGGGTATGGCTGATGAACGCTACATCGGATCACGCGGCCTGCCGCCCGAATTTATTGATGATCTTGAACGCCAATTCGGATTTGCACGGATCATTTGTGAAGAAGGGTTCACGGGAAAGCCTTCGACCAAAGAGCCCACGTGCCACAAAGAAGTAATAGGTGCGTTTGAGCGATTTACTATCATGATGGGTAATTATGCGCGGCTTGATTTTGGTGAAAGCTATTTCAGATCAATTGGGGTTTTGGATCTGGTGTTGGAAAAAATGCCAGTTTCCATCAGCCTTGGACTTTGGTCAACGCTCTTGGCCTATCTGATATCTATACCGCTTGGTATTAGCAAAGCGGTGCGCGACGGCTCTAAGTTTGATACCTGGACAAGCGGCGTCATCATCATTGGATATGCGATCCCGGGCTTTTTGTTCGCTATTGTGTTGCTTGTGGTTTTTGCGGGGGGGTCATATTTACGCTGGTTTCCACTGCGTGGCCTCACGTCGGAAGGGTTTAGCGATATGAGCATTTTAGGCAAAGCCGCCGATTATCTTTGGCATATTGCCTTGCCGGTCTTGGCCTCGACCATTGCGGCCTTTGCGACTTTGACGTTGCTGACCAAAAATAGTTTTTTGGATGAGATCCGCAAACAATATGTCATGACCGCTCGCGCCAAAGGCCTGTCTGAAAATCGCGTGCTTTATGGCCATGTGTTTCGTAATGCGATGCTTATTGTGATAGCTTCATTTCCTGCGGTCTTTATCGGAGTTTTTTTTGGCGGCAGTTTGATCATTGAAACGATCTTTTCGCTTGATGGCCTAGGCCGCCTAGGATTTGAAGCAGTGGTCTCGCGTGACTATCCTGTGGTTTTTGGCACGCTGTTTGTGTTTGGCCTTTTAGGACTGGTGGTGGGGATTATATCGGATCTGATGTATGTCTGGATCGATCCACGCATTGACTTTGAAGGTCGAGGCTAGGATGCCCCTTTCCCCCATTCAAGCGCGGCGATGGCGCAATTTTAAGTCCAACAAAAGGGCGCTTTTGTCGCTTATTTTGTTTGGAGTTTTATTTGGATTGTCGCTTTTTGCAGAACTTTTAGCAAATGATAAGCCGCTTTTGGTGCAGTATCGTGGTGACTATTATGTGCCATTTTCACAGTTTTACCCGGAAACCACTTTTGGCGGCGATTTTATGACCGAAGCGGGCTACCGCGATGTGGAAGTGCGCTGTCTGATCGCTGCGGGGGGGTCTGACGCATGCTGGGAGGACCCCGATGGCGTGCTGGCCCAAGCGAAAAACCTGGGTACGGTGAATGGCCAGGAGATCGAACAGGGGTGGATAATTTGGCCACCCATTCCCTATTCCTTCAACACGATCAACAGTTTGGGGCGCGCAGCGCCCAGTCCGCCTGACGGTGACCATTGGCTTGGCACAGATGACACAGCCCGTGACGTTTTTGCGCGAGTGATTTATGGATTTCGCCTGTCGGTGTCTTTTGCCTTGATCGTTACACTCATCACCTCGGTCATTGGCATTATAGCAGGAGCGGTGCAGGGCTATTTTGGGGGGCTGGTCGATTTGATTTTTCAGCGTGTAGTCGAAATTTGGGGAGCTACGCCCAGTCTTTATGTTATCATTATTGTCGCCGCGACGTGGCAAATGAATTTTTGGCTTTTGGTAGGCCTAATGGTGCTTTTTGGTTGGACCGCGCTGGTGGGCGTGGTGCGGGCTGAATTTTTGCGGGCACGTAATTTTGAATATGTACGCGCGGCGCGGGCCCTGGGTGTATCGGATGCTGTGATCATGTTCCGCCATGTTTTGCCCAATGCCATGGTAGCGACATTGACCATGCTGCCCTTTTTGGTAACTGGCACGATCGGGTCGTTGGCGGCACTCGATTTCTTAGGATTTGGCTTACCTGCTTCGGCGCCGTCGCTTGGGGAGTTGACCCAACAAGCCAAACAAAATCTACAAGCTCCTTGGTTGGGCTTTGCTGCCTTTTTCACATTTGCTTTGATGCTGGGCCTCTTGGTCTTTATCTTTGAAGGGCTGCGCGACGCATTCGATCCTAGAAAGACCTTTCGATGACGGTGCTGCAGGTTCAAGACCTTAAGGTTAGTTTTTCCCAAGATGGCCATATCATTCAAGCCGTGCGTGGGGTTAGCTTTCATGTGGGCAAGGGTGAAACCCTCGCCCTTGTGGGGGAAAGTGGGTCGGGAAAGTCTGTTACGGCGTTGGCGGCTCTGTCACTTTTAACTGATGCGGCGGAGGTAGAAGGATCTGTGCGCTTTAACGGCGTGGAACTCTTGGGGGCGGATCAGGAGCACTTGCAAAAAATCCGTGGGAATGAGGTCAGCTTTATTTTTCAAGAGCCGATGACCAGCCTTAACCCACTACATACGATTGAAAAACAACTGGCTGAGTCTTTGACCTTGCACCAAGGACTAAGCGGGGCTGCGGTCAGGGTGCGGGTGATCAGCCTGTTGGAAAAGGTTGGCATTCATGCTGCAGGTAGCCGCCTAGGGGCTTACCCGCATCAGCTTTCAGGGGGGCAGCGCCAAAGGGTAATGATTGCAATGGCACTAGCAAATGGTCCGCAGATTTTAATCGCTGACGAGCCGACCACCGCCCTTGATGTGACTATTCAAGCACAGATTTTAAAGCTTTTGCAAGATCTGAAAAAGTCTGATGGGCTGAGCCTTTTGTTTATCACCCATGATTTGGGAATTGTGCGCGCGATTGCTGATCGAGTCTGTGTGATGCAAAATGGCGTAATCGTCGAACAGGGCGAAACAGCAGTAATCTTTTCCAATCCGACCCATCCCTACACAAAAAATCTGTTGGCCGCCGAACCCAAGGGTGCGTCGCCCAAAGCTGCAGGGAGTTCAACGCCAATTTTGCAAACCAAAGATCTGCGTGTTTGGTTTCCAATTCAGCGCGGCTTGCTGCGCCGCACAGTGGGCCACGTGCAGGCGGTTAATCATACGTCTATCTCGGTGCGGGCGGGTGAAACTTTGGGGATTGTGGGCGAAAGTGGGTCTGGCAAAAGTACTTTAGCTTTGGCCATCATGCGCCTGATTTCAAGTCAAGGGCAGATTTTTTTTCAAGGCCAAAATATCAGCACGCTGTCGTCCAAAGGTATGCGGGCTTTACGGCGCGACATTCAGATTGTGTTTCAAGATCCGTTTGGAAGCCTTTCACCGCGCATGACGGTAGAAGAGATCATTGCCGAAGGTTTGAAAGTGCATAAACCTGCAGAACGTGCGGCCCATCATTTCATCGTGGCCAATATGATGACCGAGGTTGGGCTCGATCCGGCCAGTATGGGGCGCTATCCGCATGAATTTTCGGGTGGCCAACGTCAACGAATTGCGATTGCTCGCGCGATGGTTTTGCGCCCCAAGTTACTACTGCTAGACGAACCCACATCTGCGCTTGATATGACTGTTCAGGTGCAAATTGTTGATTTGCTACGGGACTTGCAGCTGAAACATGGGCTTGCTTATATTTTCATCAGCCATGATCTCCGAGTAGTCAGGGCTTTGGCAAATCACCTGATAGTTATGCGAGAAGGAGATGTTGTCGAGGAAGGTCCGGCCCAATCCGTGTTTGATGCCCCTAAGTCTGACTACACAAAGGCTTTGTTGGCGGCGGCCTTAGGTGGGTGGTTCTCAAAGGTTTAGTGAATGGCAATTGGTTTAGAGACTTTATTTTTAAACTTAACGCTTCCTGCGCAATGTTCGAATCTGGCCCCAGTACGTCAGATGGGCTTTAGCTAATTTCACGGCCCCAAGGCCCAATGTGTAAGTTTTGATAGTTGGCAATTCCAACATTAGCTATGAGCAATTGACCGCTGATGGCAAAATTTTAGGATAAAATTTTTCAGATGAAAGGTCCGATATTTTGGACATATCGATGGCGCATTATGTTAGCGTGGGGCCCTATCCTGCCTTTCTCTACTGTGATCCAAATTAGGCTTAGATGTGTATCTGAAATATCCGCTGTTTTGTGGTGGTAGCTGCTTTAAACTATGTTGACCCGTAAATAGTCCTGGACAACTATTATCTATATTGCATCCACTTAAACTAAAGCCTGTCCATTTTGTTAGAAACTCTATGCCCAAAACCAGAATATCATAAATTACTCTCCGCCAATAAGCTCACAAGGCACTGCGCGTGTCTGTAGATGGCGGCAGGCTTGGTTTGCCTGGTCTTGGGTTAAGCCCATAACATTCGCATTATACCCCACGCTGCGTTCAAGCACTTTGCGCAAACCTTGGCCAAGTGTCATGGATTCGGCGATCACTATTTTAAACAACTCACGCTCTGCCATGGATCGGCTGGGATACAGGCCCAAATTTACGCCAAAATGCCGCCCACCAGACGTAGACATGCGCGTAACCACTTTGGGCTCTGTCTTGGGCGGTGTCGCATTTCTTAAGTTCTGATCGTCTTGTGAGGTTAAAATCATGGCTGAATATTCCAGGGTGTTTTCGGGGGGCCAGTTGATTTTTGTAAGCGGTGCGGTTGTGTAGGGTACAAAGGTGGGTGCAATTACGTTTTGGTTTTGAATGTGAAAAATCTGATTTTGTGCCGCATTTTTTGCAGTGGTGGCTGCGGCCTCTTGCAAGGCTGCATTGATGCTGGTTTGCTGCTCGGCAGCCAGGGAAGTTGTGCTTGCTAAGTTCAGGGGCCTGGGCTTTGGGCGCGGCGACGTTGTTAATACCAAAGATTTTATGTCTTTTAAAACAGCGGGTGGTGCAAGCGGCACTTTCGTGCCTGTAGCTTTTTTGCTAAAGCCCAAGTTCAAAAGTTTCGCCATTTTCAGATTGCGATTTGGTGTTGATGTGGCACCAAAAACTGAAGCGATTATACGTCGATTGCCATGTTGGGCGGAGGCTGTCAGATTATAGCCCGCAGCATTAGTATAGCCAGTTTTGATCCCATCTGCGCCCCTATAAGCGGCTAGAAATCGGCGATTTGTATTGCGCACTTTGGCCACGCCAACGAAAATTTCGCGTCGCGAAAATAGGTGATAATAGTCTGGATAATCGTAAAATAAATGCCGGCCTAAGATTGACATATCGTGGGCGGTGGAATAATGGCCTGATTTTGCTAGGCCATGTGCGTTTTTAAATTGACTGTTTAGCATACCAAGAGCCTTGGCGGTGCGGGTCATTCGCTTGGCAAAGGCGCTTTCCGATCCGCTGACAGCCTCGCCAATGGCGGTGGCGGCATCATTGGCTGATTTTATGGCAGCTGCCCTGATCAAATAGCGCAAGGTAATTTTTTGGCCTTTGCGAAGTCCTAGTTTTGATGGCGGCTCTGAGGCCGCATTTTGTGAGATAGTCACCATCTTATCAACAGATATTTCGCCACTCTCAACGGCACCAAAGGTGACATAAAGGGTCATCATCTTGGTTAAAGAGGCTGGGTGCAGCCGTGTGTCGGCATTTTTACTAAAAAGAGTTTCGCCGGTGGCGGCGTCCATCACGTAGGCGGCATAAGGCGCAGCATTTACAGAACTACCTAGCGCCCAAGCGAGCGTAATGCCCAGCCATGTGATATATGCGATGATACCTGTCGCTCGCCGTGTAACCACGTTGACGATCCTGCTTTTTTTGCTTTGCCCTGCCTACCTCTTTTATAAGAGGTTTATGCCATTACATGTTAACACAGGATTGATTCGCATAAAACCCCAAAATTTTAATACGTTTGCAGATTTCCATTATTAGCATAAACTATATTTAGTGGTGAACTAGGGGTTGGGCACTACCATTAGATTTATCCGAGGTCATCCAACAATGCCTTCAATTGCCCAATATCATGCAATTCGAAATAACGCTCCTTATTCAAGGGGGCCTTGGCCTCCTCTAGAGCCCAAGCGACACCATGCGGCACGAAAACGCCGACACCGCCGCAAGCAATCATGGGCAACACGTCAGATTTCATTGAATTTCCCAACATCAATCCCCGTTCGGGGCCATCCCCATGGCGGGTAAAAATGGCTTTGTAGATTTTGGGAGTTTTGGCTGAAACTATTTCGACACCATGGAACAAGTCGCCTATGCCTGACTGTGCAAGTTTGCGTTCTTGATCTAAAAGATCGCCCTTAGTAACCAAAACGATTCGATGATGGCGCGCTGCGCTGATCACGGCCTCTCTGGCGTGGGGTAAAAGTTTGATTGGATGTGACAGCATCTCACGGCCTGCCTCCATAATTTCCCAAATAACTTTAGCCGAAATCTGCGCTGAAGTGACCTCAATCGCAGTTTCAAGCATTGATAAAATAAAGCCCTTAATGCCAAATCCATAGTGACCAATATTACGCTTTTCTGCCGCCAGAAGCCGCACTTCAAGCGTTTCGCGGTCTATAAAATCTGCTAATAGACTGTAAAATTGGGCCTGTGTTACCTTAAAAAAGGTCTCGCTGTGCCAAAGCGTGTCATCGGCGTCAAACCCTATGCAGGTGATATTGGTGAATGGTGGGATCATTAGTTCAAAGTGACAAGGTTTGCTAAACCAATCAAGGCTGATCTAAGCAGACAGCCCTTTCCGTTTGAAAAAAATCTCTATAATACTGCATAATAAATAAACCGAATCCTATCCTTGGGGCCTCCTTTGAATCTTTCACAGAGCTACATGTCTGATAAAAGCGCCGAGCCAAGCGACGACACATCATTATTGTCTAAAACCAAATCTAAGTCTGAGCGCCCGCCGCTTTATAAGTTAATGCTGCTTAACGATGATTTTACTCCTATGGAATTTGTTATACATGTGCTGGAGCGGTTCTTCGGATTAAGCCATGCTCAGGCTTTTGAAGTGATGCTTGCGGTGCATAAAAAGGGGCTAGCTGTTGTTGGCGTCTTTTCGTTTGAGGTTGCTGAAACAAAGGTGGCACAGGTAATGGACTTTGCCCGCCGCCATGAGCACCCGTTACAATGCACTATGGAAAAGGAATAGAGCTTCCTTGTGGACAGGTCATGCGCGCTTTGCGATTAACTCATGCGTTGGATATGGGGGTGATTGCTTTACCCGAAACTGGCTCCATTTTGGTGGTCGGGCCTTCTATGAACGACAATTTTAATTTTGCATCGCGTGACCGTATTGTGATTCTTACGGGCTTTAAACCTTATTATGATTTCTTTACTCAATGCGGTTATCAGGTGACCACAAAGCCAACTGACGGCCATGCCGCAGCTTTGGTGTGCATGCCGCGCTCTAAAGACGATGCGCTGGCCCTGATCGCCCTCGCGCAAGATGCGGTGGTGCCGGGTGGGCTTGTTATGGTTGACGGGCAAAAGACTGACGGAATCGCATCTTTACATCGCGACATGCGTAACCGCGGGATGGCGTCTGAGGCCCTCTCTAAGGCGCATGGTAAGATTTTTAGCTTTATTGCGGGTCATGATGTCTCTGAATGGCAGACAAAAATGCGTAAGACTGACGAAGGCTTTATCACACAAGCGGGCCTTTTTTCACCAGATGCCCCCGACCGCGGGTCGGTGCTTTTGGCTAACGCTTTGCCTAACAAATTAGGTGGTCACGTTGTGGACCTTGGAGCGGGCTGGGGTTACTTATCGTATCAAATATTAAAGCGTGAAACGGTTAAGCATCTTGATTTGGTTGAAGCCGAAGCTAATGCTCTTGACTGTGCGCGGCAAAATGTTTGCGATGAAAGGGCTAATTTTCATTGGTTGGATGCGCGTAAATTCAAGCCCGTGCGTGTCGCAGATGCAGTGCTTTGTAATCCACCTTTTCACACCAGTCGCCAAGCCAATTCTGCCCTTGGGATAGAATTCATCACGGCCGCGGCAACAATTTTATCACCTGGTGGTACGCTGTGGCTTGTCGCAAATCGGCATTTGCCTTATGGCAAACATATTGCTGCGTTGTTTAGTGATGTTGAAGAATTGGGTGGCGATGCCACCTATCGCGTGATACGCGCTGCTCGACCCTTAAGGCAAACCCCCAACCAAACTGGAGCCTGATATGAGCAGATCAATCGCAGGAAAAACCGCCATTGTGACGGGTGCCGCTAATGGCGTCGGTTTGTCAATTGCGCGCCACTTTTTGGATCGTGGCGCCAATGTTATGTTTGCTGATATCGATGAAGATAAATTGGTTTCGGAAATTGGTGCTGCCGACCATGGCGAAGGTGCAGCGCGGATATTTGTCGGTGATTTGCGACAGAAGTTGACTATCACCAACTTGCTGTCGGCCACGATGGACGCGTTTGATCGGGTTGATATTTTAGTAAATGCTTGCCGCAGTGTCATACCTTCGGTAGCTCTTTCGCCCGACGAAGATGGTGTCGAAGAGCTGTTCCAACATAATTTTATCACCACATTGCGGCTGTCGCAAATGGTGGCAAAGCGGATGATCCAGCAGGCTGGTTCCGCTGATCATAGTTCGAATCAGGACACCTCTATTGGCACAATCGTCAACCTGTCTTCTATTGTGGCCCAAAGGGCGCAACCCGGTTTGATGGGGTTTTCTATCAGCATGGCAGCTTTAGACCAAATGACACGTGTGATGGCGGCTGAACTGGCGCCAATGAAAATTCGGGTGAACGGCGTTGCTATCGGATCGGTTATGAGTGCCAGCTTGCAAAATATTTTACGAGACAAGCCAGATTACCGTACAGCTTTGATCGAGGGTACACCGCTTGGCCGCTTGGCGGCCGCAGGCGAAGTGGTGGAAACTTTTGAATATTTAGCATCGGACGCCTCGGGTTTTATGACTGGACAAATTCTAAATGTTGATGGTGGTCGTGGTCTTTTGGATGTTGTGCAATCACCCTTACATTAGGGCAGCCCAAAACTTTTTGCACTCCTTAATCGCTTGTGTTGCTCTACTTTTAAACTCGACCGCTTTGCTCAATAATTGGACCAATTTGCGTTTTTCCAGCAGGCATAGCGGTTCACAGATGTCGCTTTGTTATCAAGTTGGCAAAACCGCATCTCTTGGTGACTTATCTTATAATTCTTCATTCAATAGCTACGTTCGATCTTAAGATTGGTTTTCTTGATTAAAGCGTTTACGACCCGAATTTTTTTGGTAGCGTATGCCAAGCACTGCTGTTGGGGTGAAGCGAAGGCTGTGAAGGTCATCGCCAAAAAATCCCCAAACATATGCCGCTTGGTGTCAGATCCTTTACCTCGTTACAAATATCAGACATTACATGGATCAATGTGGATACAACCAGTATCTCACAACCATGTGCCCGCCCACAAGGAGATCAGATGTTAGGCCAGATGCACTCTGAGAAAGCCCTTGTAGCTAAGTGGTTTACCGAGTTACGCGACCAAATTGTTGCAGCCTTTGAAACATTGGAGGACA
Organism: Paracoccaceae bacterium; assembly: GCA_041441915.1. GTDB lineage: Bacteria > Pseudomonadota > Alphaproteobacteria > Rhodobacterales > Rhodobacteraceae > UBA10365. The sequence continues at coordinate 81,590 of JASDRS010000003.1, forward strand.
CGCACCAATCAGCTGACCAAGCGGCAGGCCGGTTCGAAATGACGCCAACAAAGCGCAAAAGCGGTGGTGGAGGCGAAATGAGTGTGATGCGTGGCGGGCGCGTGTTTGAAAAAGTGGGGGTTAATATTTCAACTGTCCATGGAACTTTGGGGGATAAAGCACAAAAGTCGATGGCTGCGCGTGGCGTAGCAGGTCTGGTGGAGGGTTCGAGCTTTTGGGCCAGTGGCATCAGTCTTGTGGCCCATATGCAAAATCCGCATGTGCCAGCTGTGCATATGAACACCCGTATGTTTTGGACCCCCTCGGCCTGGTGGTTTGGCGGTGGCTCAGACCTTAACCCGGCCGTCGAATATGCAAGCGACACGACTCATTTTCACGCCGTTTTAAAAAATGCCTGTGACTACCATTCAGATGGCTATTATGCTAAATTCAAAGCATGGGCTGACGAATATTTCTATGTTCCTCATCGCGGGCGTGCGCGTGGTGTTGGCGGAATTTTTTATGATGATTTAAACAGCGCAGACTGGCAGGCCGACTTCGCTTTTACAAAATCGGTTGGTGCTGCGTTTTTACCAGCCTTCTTACCTTTGGTTGAGCAGCGCAAAACCATGCCATGGGGCCAAGAGGAAAAAGATCAACAGTTGGTGCATCGTGGTCTTTATGCCGAATATAACTTGGTTTATGATAGGGGAACCAGATTTGGCCTTGAAACAGGCCATGATGCAACAGCGGTATTGATGAGCTTGCCCCCCTTGGCCAAATGGATTTAAGCGCTTAGGCTCAAATCATTCCCAAATTGCGCGCTGCGATAACTGCTTGGGTGCGATTTTGCGCACCCAATTTTTTGCAAATCGAAGTGACATGCATTTTGATCGTTGGCTCAGCTAGTTGCAATTGGCTGGCGATGTCCTTGTTTTGCCGACCTTCTGCCAAATAGGACAAAACACCTAACTCGCGGCCACTCAACTTGCTTTTTGACCCCATATTGTTCACCTGTGAGCGGTCGCGCAACAATTCAAGCGGCATGTAATATTCGCCTGCATGCATAAAACGTATGGCATTTCCCAGAGTTTTCGCAGGCGAGGTTTTTAAGATGATTCCAGCAGCACCAAGGGTCATGATTTCATCTATTACATGAAACATCCGTGGCGAAGTGTTGCCAGTGATGATGGCCACCGGTTTGCCGCCATTGGCCTTTAACGTAAGCTTAAGGCCAATGATTCCATTCATCCCAGGCATATTTAAATCAAGCAAAACAAGGTCAAACGGCCCTTTTTGTGCTATGATATGCAAAGATTCATCGAGTGATTTCGCCGTAGCTACACTCATGTCCAAGCCAGAGGTCAGATAAAAGGCGAAAGCTTCCGAGACCATTTCGTGGTCATCCGCAATTAATACCCGAATTTGCCTGCTGTTTGTTTGTTCAGAGTTAGCTAATATGGTTTGCATGAGGCACCTTCAAAAATATTAAACGGGGTATTTTAATATATTTAATCTGTCACTTTTAGAGGCACCTGTATGAACGACAACGTCAAGGAGTTTTGATATAAAAATATGTAATATGTTATCATTTTTGTAACTAATGTATATATATTATATACTAATTTTTTTAGATGGTACCATCTGAGAGAGGATTTATGGGAGATGGCCTCGCTAATTTAAAAGAAAAAATCAAAAATTGATTATTTAAAATGCTCAAATTAAGAAAAATCAAAAAATTAATTTGTGCTTTATTATATATCAAAATAAAATAAATTTGGCACAAAATCGCATTTTAATTCTAAAATTGCGATAACATTTGAACTTTTTATTTTGTATGCGATCCTAAATTTTTTTGTAGATAGGCTTTCGTGATCCGAGAGATCCCAAGATACGTCTCTGTTACTTAATGAATAGGCTATGATAAAGATGCTGATTTATAAAAGTATCTCTGCCTTGCAATAGTCCCAAAGCTCTTTATAGATTTGCTCGAAGGCGCACCACGGATGATGATATGATTGCTGATTTTTATGCACAAAAAGTGACAGCGGGACTTTTGTCCGCCGACCGCGCTCAAGCGAACTTGGTACCTGCCTTGGCCTCTTTACAACAAGAAATTGTCGCACGCGCGGATCATAGGCCTAGTATTTTGGGACAAATTTTTACTAAGCCACCACAGGTTCCAAAAGGCTTTTATATTTGGGGTGGAGTGGGGCGTGGCAAGTCTATGATGATGGATTTGTTCTTTGAAAGCCTGCCCATTAGTAAAAAAAAACGGGTGCACTTCCATGCCTTTATGCAGTCGATCCACCACGCAATGCATGAGGTGCGGAAGTCAGGTGTTGATGACGCTTTAACCCCCGTTGCAGCAGCTTTAGCCAAAGATCTGAACCTTTTAGCGCTGGACGAGATGCAAATTTTGGACATAACCGATGCGATGATTGTGGGGCGTTTGTTTGAATATCTGGTAAAGGCAGGCGTGGTTGTTATGACCACATCAAACCGCCCGCCGGATGCACTTTATCAAGATGGGTTGAACCGTGCCTTATTTTTGCCCTTTATTGCCTATTTGCAGGAAAATTTGCGGTTGGTTCATATGCAAGGCGCTAAAGATTATCGCCAAGAAAAGCTGGCAGGGACAAAGCTGTATTTTCTAGCCAGTCAGAAAGCCAAGGCCGAGATTGACGTTTTGTGGCGCGATCTAACTGCAGGCACCGATTGTTCACCGCTTAATCTGTTGGTGAATGGTCGCGCGTTTCAATTACCTCTCTTTGCTAGTGGTATGGCGCGGACCGACTTTGCCAGCCTTTGTGCCCAAGCCTATGGTCCAGCTGATTATCTTGCCGTTGCCCAGGCGCTGCGGCTTTTAATATTGGAAGATGTACCGCAACTTTCAAAAGACAACCACAACGAAGCAAAACGATTCGTGACTTTAATTGACGCTTTATATGAGGCCAATACACGCTTGATCATTTCAGCCGCTACCCTGCCCGACCAGCTTTATAAAGCTGGTCGGGGTGCATTCGAATTTGAACGCACCGCGTCACGGCTGCATGAAATGCAAAGTGCCACTTGGGGCCTTGTGTCGGGCTAAAGTATTTGCCAAAGTAAGCGGCCCGCCAACAAGGTTGAAGTTACGACCAACAAAGGTTTGATCACCAGCGATCCTACACGCATTGCGACAATTGAACCGACCCGTGCGCCGGCAATTTGAGCCATGCCCATTACAAGGCCGAGCTTCCACATTGGCGCGCCGTAAATTGCAAAAACAAGCAACGACCCAAAGTTTGAGGAGAAGTTTAAAAGTTTGGTATGGGCCGTAGCTTTTAGAATGCCGTATCCTGCTAAAAGCACAAAGCCAATCATATAAAATGTCCCAGCACCTGGACCAATTAAACCGTCATAGGCCCCGATAAGGGGCACAAAAAAGGCTGTGAACATGGGCTCAGACAGGCGGCGAACTTTATCATCATCGGTCAACCCGCGTTTAAAAGCAAAAAACAGCGCAATCGCAATCAAAATAACAGGCAGGCCGCGGCGCAAGCTTTCGCTTGGGATAAAACTCACCGCGAAAGCTCCCAAAGCCCCTGTAGCAAAGGCGATAGATGCCGCAAAAATCTGCGATGAAAGTTGTACATGTCCAGCCTGGGCATAAGAATAGGCGGCGGTTGCGGCGCCAAAACTACCTTGTAACTTGTTGGTGGCAAGGGCTGTGATTGGATCCATTCCCGATAGAAGCAAGACAGGAGTGGTGATCAGGCCGCCACCACCCGCGATGGCGTCTACAAATCCAGCCGCAAACGCTGCCAGCACAAACAAGGTGAATAGCTGAAGCGTAATTTCAAACATCGACAAACTGCGCGACGCTATACCCTTGCAGATATAAAAGTGCCGTTAAGTCGCCGTGGTGGATTCGTAAATCACACTCTGCCGCTACCGAGGGTTTTGCATGTAGTGCCACCCCCATGCCCGCAAGCCTTAGCATGCCCAGATCATTGGCCCCATCGCCAACCGCGATCACGTCCTGCGCGCTTAAGCCCCGCATAGCAGTAATGTCGTTAAGTGCTGTAATTTTGGCTGCACGACCTAAGATAGGAAAACCTACTTCGCCCGTCAAAACACTGTTTTTTATTAACAGTTCATTAGCGCGATTTTCGTCAAATCCCAAAGTCTTACCTATAGGAGCAGTAAATTCGGTGAATCCTCCTGAAACCAGTGCCGTATAGGATCCATGCTGGCGCATTGTCGCCACAAGCACTTTGCCGCCTGCAGTCAGTGTGATGCGTTCGGCTATCACGGATGCAATCACGCTTTGCTCCAAGCCTTTTAGCAGCGCCACCCGTTCGATCAGGGCCTCTTCAAAATCCAGTCTGCCATTCATTGCCCGCGCGGTGATGGCTGCGACCTGTTCGCCGATGCCGGCCTCCACGGCTAATTCGTCAATGCACTCCTGTCTGATCATCGTGCTGTCCATATCTGCGAGAAGTACAGCTTTACGGCGGTTATCATCGGGCACAATCGCCAGATCCACATCCAAAGCTTGCATGTCTTTCCAAACCTGCACGTGATTTAATGGCACTTTTTTCACTGAAAATTCAGCAGCAATGCTGGAGTTTAGCCATTTTGGCCGTGCGCCGCTCCAGGCGTTACAAAGTGCCATAACCATCGCCCAATCAAGCTTGGCTCGCGCTGGATCTGCTAAGAGTATTACAATTGGCATTTGTGTTTCCAATAGGCTGCAAGAGGTGGGTGCATTTACATGCAAGGCAGGTTTAGGCCAGATTTTTCGCTTGCGCCAGCATTGATGCCAGATTACTCCCGCGAGTGGGACACCCCTCCCCAACGAGGGGCATTTATCTGTGAGGATACTATGTCAGATCTAAAGAAACCGGCTGTACGGCCGAACAACCCACGTTTTTCTTCTGGCCCGTGTGCCAAAATCCCCAATTTTTCACTTAATTTGCTAGCGGATGCTCCGTTGGGCCGGTCGCATCGCGCGAATGTTGGTAAGTCCAAGTTGAAAGAAGCCATCGCGCTCACAGTCCAAATTTTAGCTGTGCCCGCTGGTTACCGAGTAGGAATCGTGCCTGGCTCGGACACTGGCGCGGTCGAAATAGCTTTGTGGTCGATGCTGGGTGCACGGCCTGTTGAAATGTTGGCATGGGAATCTTTTGGCGAGGGTTGGGTGACAGATGTTGTCAAACAACTGAAACTAGACGCTACTGTGCGCATCGCGCCTTACGGCGAAATTGTTGACTTTAATGACGTCGATTTTGACAAAGACGTAGTATTTACGTGGAACGGCACTACGTCGGGGGTGTGCTTGCCCAATGGCGATTCCATTCCCACAATCCGCCAAGGTCTAACCATCTGTGACGCCACAAGTGCTGCCTTTGCTATGGAGCTACCTTGGGACAAATTAGATGTGGTGACCTTTAGCTGGCAAAAAGTGCTGGGCGGCGAAGGCGCGCATGGAGTCTTGATTTTGTCGCCGCGCGCGGTTGAAAGGCTTGAAACTTATAAGCCTGCGTGGCCTCTACCTAAGGTTTTCCGCATGACTAAGGGCGGAAAACTGATTGAGGGCATTTTTGAAGGCGAAACCATCAACACGCCATCAATGCTGGTGGTAGAAGATTATTTGGTTGCTTTGAAATGGGCACAGTCGGTCGGTGGCCTGCCAGCGATGGTAGCGCGCGCCACAAATAATGCCCAAGTCGTGCATGATTTTGTAGACATTCATCCTTGGATTGAAAATCTTGCAATCGATCCGACTACTCGTTCAACCACTTCGGTGTGTCTAAAGTTCACTGATAAGCGCATTGCTGATGGTGGGTTATTTGCCAAGTCCGTTGCCAAGCGGCTGGAAGTTCAAGGCGTGGCGTTAGATATTGGTGCTTACCGTGATGCGCCAGCGGGCCTGCGCATCTGGTGCGGATCAACTGTTGAGGTGGCCGATGTGGCAGCCCTGATGCCGTGGCTTGCTTGGGCTTTCGAAGCCGAAATTGCAGCGCTTGGCGGCTAAGCGCCAAGCATTACCTTAATCATTCATAGATAGGAGCTCCAATGGCCCCCCGTGTTCTTGTTTCAGACGAACTTTCAGAAACCGCTGTACAGATTTTTCGGGATCGAGGTATTGAGGTCGATTACATGCCCAAACTTGGCAAAGATAAAGAAAAATTGGCAGTAATCATCAGCCAATATGATGGCCTGGCCATTCGTTCAGCCACCAAGGTGACCGACAGACTGCTTTCAGTTGCCGAAAACCTCAAAGTAGTTGGGCGTGCTGGTATTGGTGTTGACAATGTAGATATTCTGGCCGCCTCAAAAAAAGGGGTGATCGTGATGAATACGCCTTTTGGAAATTCGATCACCACGGCTGAACATGCTATTGCCATGATGTTTGCAGTTGCCCGTCAGATTCCCGAGGCTTCGGCGTCAACCCATGCGGGAAAATGGGAAAAGTCCCGCTTTATGGGGGTTGAGCTTACAGGTAAAATTATTGGCGTGATTGGGGCGGGCAATATTGGTGGTATCGTATGCGAAAGGGCCTTGGGTCTCCGCATGAAGGTTGTGGCCTATGATCCGTTTTTATCGGACGAGCGCGCGGCCAAATTGGGCGTGACCAAGGTTGAACTTGATGATCTTCTGGCCCGTGCTGATTTCATCACCCTCCATGTGCCTTTGACCGATAAGACTAAAAATATCCTTTCGGCCGAAGCTTTGGCCAAATGCAAAGCTGGCGTGCGCATCATTAATTGCGCGCGCGGTGGTTTGATCGATGAAGAGGCTTTAGTCGAAGCCCTTAAGTCAGGCAAAGTGGCCGGTGCCGCTTTGGACGTGTTCGCTGTCGAGCCTGCAACCGAAAGCCCCCTGTTCCATGTGCCAAATGTGGTTGCAACGCCGCATCTTGGTGCTGCGACCACCGAGGCGCAAGAAAATGTTGCGCTGCAAGTGGCCGAGCAAATGTCAGATTATCTTTTGACAGGTGCGGTGTCTAACGCGCTTAATATGCCATCCGTCACGGCGGAAGAGGCGTTGGTTATGGGCCCTTGGCTGAAACTGGCTAAACATTTGGGTGCCTTTGTTGGGCAAATGACGGATGAGCCCATCAAAGCGATCAATGTGCTTTACGACGGCTCAGTCGCTGAAATGAATTTGGCTGCCCTTAACTGTGCCGCGATTGCGGGAATTATGAAGGCCAGTAATCCAGATGTGAATTTGGTGTCTGCCCCGATTGTTGCGCGCGAACGCGGCATTAAAATATCAACTACCAAGCAAGAAAAAACAGGTGTTTTTGATGCCTTTATTAAGCTTACCGTCGTGACTGAAACCCGCGAACGGTCGGTTGCTGGAACCTGTTTTTCTGACGGTAAACCGCGCTTCATTCAAATCAAAGGTATCAATATTGATGCCGAAATTGGTGAGCATATGCTTTACACCACCAACGAAGATGTGCCGGGCATGATTGGTCTTTTGGGTATGACCATGGGCAAAAATGAAGTCAATATCGCTAACTTTACTTTGGGGCGTTCGGGCGTTGGGCAAGATGCAATTGCAATCATTTATCTGGATCAGGCCATAGATTCAAACGTGATAAATACGCTAAAAAATACTGGGCTTTTCCAGCAAGTTCGGGCACTAAAATTTGAAGTAAACTAGGCGGCCAAAATTGGATTTTTGCGCCCTGAAAGGACAAAATGCGCAGCTACGCTATTGGCGACATCCACGGGCATTTAAATCTGCTCACGCAAGCCCATGACTTAATTGTGGCCGATCGCATGGCCATCAATGATCAATTTGCCCCCGTGATCCACGTGGGTGACTTAGTCGACCGCGGCCCTAATGCGCGCGCAGTGATCGAATATCTCTCGCAAGGTATTTCGCATGGTGAACCTTGGGTTGTTCTTAAAGGTAATCATGACCGGATGTTTTTGTTTTTCTTGGACGATTTTAAAGCCCAAGATCGCTGCTTGCGCCCTGATCTGAGCTATCTGCATCCCCGCATTGGTGGGGCGGCTACGCTGGCGTCATATGGGGTTGAAAATGCTGCTGACCGCCCCATTGGTCCTGTGCACGCCGAAGCTTTGGCCGCCGTGCCGCAAGCGCACCGCGATTTTCTTTCTGGTTGCCCCTGCTGTTATGAGCGTGCAGGCGTGCTTTATGTGCATGCTGGCATTCGCCCTGGTGTGGCGCTTGATCAGCAAATCGAAGATGATTTGACTTGGATCCGCGAACCCTTTTTGTCAGATTTGAGCGATCACGGGCATTTGGTGGTGCATGGGCATACCGCACTTGATGCGCCCTTCCATTATGGCAACCGCATCAACCTGGACAGCGGCGCAGCCTATGGAGGGGCGCTGACAGCTGTGGTGATCGAAGACCATTCGGTCTATGTGCTTGGATCCCAGGGGCGTCAAGCGCTCTTACCAAAAGATGTGCCATCGTAATGCAATACCCTAACTCAGCTCTAGAGGTGCGACAGATACGTTTCAATCTTATGGGTTGCGTGTGAAAATAAAGTGCTTGTCGGTGGATTTGCTACCATTAAAAATGTATCCCCCTGCGCTGAAGTCGCATAGGTCGTTTATGTCTGTTAAATGCCTTTCGCAAATATAGCGAGCCATTGCCCCGCGTGCCTTTTTGGCCCAGAAACTAACAATTTTTGAGGTACCATTCCGTTCTTCTAGAAACACTGGGGTAACGACTTTTAGTTTAAGCGCAGTAAGATCAATTGCAGAAAAATATTCCTGTGATGCGCAATTTACCAGAATTTTACTTCCTGTGACGCGCGCTGCCTTGTTAATTTCGGCTGCCAAAAGATCGCGCCAAAAGCTGTAAAGATTGGGACCTTTTTCGCTCTGTAAACGACTGCCCATTTCCAGTCGATAAGGCGCGATTGCGTCGAGTGGGCGCAAAAGTCCGTAAAGGCCTGACAGGATGCGCAAATGGCCTTGCGCCCAATGCAGGGCGTCGTTGCCGAGGCTTTTAGGGTCTAGTCCCGTGTAAGTGTCGCCTGCGAATAAAAAGGCCGCTGGAAACATGGCTTGTTTGGGATCGTATTTTGCGAACCGCTCTTTGTTGAGTTTGGCCAGCGGCTCTGAAATTGTCATCAAAATGCGCAAATCGGCGGTACTCAGTGTGCGCGCAATTTCAGCCAAGTGGTTGGCCTCATTTTGCAAAGCAGGCTTGGTCATCGACACATCTTGTGGCAGGTGAGCGCCTGTTTCATTTAATTTTTTGGCGGGTGAAATAACGGTTAGCATGCAGTTCTCCTTACCCACAACCTAAGGGGATTGGGTCAAAAGTAAAGATCAAGTCTTGGAATGAAAGTTGGCGATGACCTCTAAAAACGCAGGGCCGAAACGTTCAAGCTTGGCGGGGCCAAGATCCGCCGCGCGGTCAAGGTCAGCCAAAGAAGCGGGACAATTTTGTGCTATTTTACGCAATGTCCCGGCGGAAAGGCTGAGCGTCTTATTAATTCCGTCGGGTCCGCGAACAAGGCTGCGTTGCGTGGCTGCCAGGGTGTCAAATAACGCACCGGCATCTTGCCCGATCAGCTGACGCCTTGCTGGGTGCAAAGGATCTGGGGTCGCGCCAGTGATCACGGCTAAAAAGCCCGGCCCGTAACTTTCCAACTTTTTAGTCCCAACGCCTGAAATTTTGCTAAAATCATCTAGTGTTCTTGGCCGTTTTTGCACCATTTCGATCAAAGATTTATCGGCGAAAATAACATAGGCGGGCACATTTTGTGCTTGGGCTAACGCGCGCCTTTTTGCTTTAAGTGCAGACAAAAGTGGTGCATCTTCGTCATTAACTTGGGTTTTAAACACGACCGCCGGGCTTTCTGACGACAAAGTGTCTTTACGCAAGGTGATTGAGGTCTCCCCGCGCAAAATAGGGCGCGCTGCGTCGGTCATACGCAAGGCGCCATGGCGATCGGTGTTGGGACGTATCAGATCGCGCCCCATCATTTGCCGAAATACTGCCCCCCACGTTGCTTTTGATAAATCTCGCCCTGCGGCAAAAGTGGGCAGGGCATCATGGCCACGCTCGCGGACTTTTGGGGTCAGGGTACCAGTTAAAATATCAATCAAATGGCCCGCACCAAACCATTCTTCGGTGCGCAAGATGGCTGACAATGCTTTGCGCACGGCGTCGGTCGCGTCAAATAGCAATGCGGGGTGGTCGCACAGATCGCAGTAGTTGCAAGGTTTACTGTCCTCTCCGAAGTAAGACAACAGTGCCTGCCTACGACAACACATGGCTTCGGCAAGTCCCAATAGCGCGTTTAAGCGCCCATGATCGGCGTCTTTACGGGCTACAGGCGCAATACCTTCGTCGATTTGGCTGCGCCGCAGGCGAATATCGTCGGGCCCGTAAAGGGTAAGGGTTTCGGCAGGTGCGCCGTCGCGCCCAGCGCGGCCAATCTCCTGATAGTAAGATTCAATCGATTTTGGCAAATCAGCGTGGGCCACCCAACGGATATCGGGCTTATCAATGCCCATGCCAAAGGCGATGGTTGCTACCACAATCAGCCCGTCATCTTGTTGAAAACGAGTTTCGACTTCGCGCCGATCATCTGGTTTCATGCCTCCATGATAGTGGCAGGCTGGATGACCGGTTTCGCGCAGCGCTTGGGCAAGTGTTTCGGTCTTGGCGCGAGTACCGCAATAAACGATACCAGATTGGCCACGCCTTTGGCCAGTAAAACGCAAAATCTGATCTCGCGGCTTGTCTTTTACTTTAAAGGCTAGGTGTATATTTGGGCGATCAAAGCCGCGTAAAAAAATTTCAGGGTGCGCACCGTCAAACAGGCGCTCCACAATTTCTTGACGCGTTTCAGCATCAGCAGTGGCTGTAAAGGCAGCCAATGGCACGCCTAGCGCGCGGCGCAGCTCGCCGATACGTAAATAATCGGGGCGAAAGTCATGGCCCCATTGGCTGACACAGTGCGCCTCGTCTACTGCAATCAAAGTGGCGTTATAGCGTCTTAGCATTTGTATTGTTGCGACTGATGCCAACCGCTCTGGAGCCATATATAAAAGCCGCATGCTGCCTTGGTCCAGGGCGGCAAAAACTGCTTCATTTTCTTCTTCTCGATTCGCGGAAGTCAGCGCGCCGGCCTCAACCCCCAGTGCGCGCAAAGCCCGCACCTGGTCTCGCATCAGCGCAATCAGCGGTGAAATCACCACTGTTAGGCCTACGCTGCACAGGGCTGGAAGCTGAAAGCAAAGGCTTTTGCCGCCGCCAGTGGGCATAATGGCCAAACAATTTTTGCCCATGATGACCGCGTCAACGATCTCTTCTTGACCTAAACGAAACTCTTGAAATCCGAAGACCGTGTGTAAAATTTGTTTTGGGTTGGCCTTAGGGGTAGCTTGTAATAATGTAGGATTTTGGGTCATAGGCGCTTAGCTCCTGGACCTTGTGTTGTTCAATAGAAAGCGGCAGCGTTGTTGTTGAGAATAATCCGCACGGCATAAATAGCTAATAGCGCCACCAGTGGTGCTAAATCAAAACCGCCCAAATTTGGCAAAAAGCTGCGCAAGCGCGCGTAGACTGGGCCTAGCAAACGGCTTATGCCATACCAAATTTGCGCAACTAAGGGCTGGCGCAGGTTGAGCACCTGAAAGTTGATCAACCAGCTCATCACAATATGCGCTAAAATCACAAATTGAGCGATATCAAGCACCAACATCAAAATTTGTAAAATCGAAGTCATCGGCATCTCCTAAAAAGGCTTGCCCACAGGTAAACCCACCCCTGCCAAAGGGCAACTGCTTTGGATCAAATTTGCGCCACTTTCTAAGTTTACTTGCCCTAAGACAGTAATTTTGGCAGGGTTAGGTCAGGTAATGCCTGATGTACTCATTTTTGTGGTTGATTGGTTGTGCGATCGGCGCGCGATTTGTACTATCGCATGAGCTTTTGGAGACGCATGTCAGTCATCACGGGTGCTGGCGGCAAAATCTTGATCCCTGGCGAGAGATCAATAATGGCTGCACCCTTTCTCGGTTTGATTTGGGCCGCATTCCCATGGGGCAGCGCATGGGTTTATGGCAAAAAAGGTTGTAACCTCATGGCCGCTGTTAATTGTAGCCGCTAGCGGCGCAGCATTACCCTGTTTGATCGTCTGTAAATGCGCAGCCGTCTGCTAGGCAGGGACGAAAGGTTTCTTTATATATGCCAAAGCCGCTGGTACCACAGCGACTGCACCCCGCAGCTTTTGGTGCTCACTGCGGTATTTAACAAAACAGCATTATTTTCCCGCAAAAGCTAATTGATGCTCATCGCTCCCCCCTGATCCAACCATTTTACATTAATGGGTGCAAGGCTAGTCACAAGTAGAATCCTTGCGGCCTCGGCTTCCGCATGGCTAAGATAGATATTTAGGGGCTTGGCCCTTCGTTTAGGGGGCTAATTTGGGTATTTCACAGTCATCTTCACGCAAGGCAATTTGGGGCTGGTATTTTTTTGATTGGGCCAGTCAACCCTATTCGACATTGCTTTTAACCTTTATATTTGGTCCTTACTTTGCTGAAGTTGCTAGAAATTCGTATATCGAAAAAGGCTTTAGTTATGAAGCAGCAGCAGCCCAAGCTCAAAGCTATTGGGGTTGGAGCCTGGCTTTGGTCAGCTTGGCAGTGGCTTGTTTGGCACCTATTTTTGGTGCCATGGCAGATGGCTCTGGGCGGTTGATGGCGTGGATTTTGGGATTTTCGGTGCTTTATGTGCTGGGGGCCTGCGGGCTTTGGGGGCTCATGCCCCAAGATCCCAATTTGCTTTTGGCCGTGGGCGCTTTTGGCTTGGGATTTTTGGGAATGGAGTTTGCGACCATTTTCACCAATGCACTTTTGCTCCGGTTGGCGCACCCGCAAGACACAGGGTCGGCTTCGGGATCGGGTTTTGCCTTCGGCTATTTTGGGGGCGTTTTGGCCTTGGCCCTTATGCTTTTGTTTTTTGCAGAAAATTCAACCACAGGGCGCACCTTAATCGGTCTTGATCCTTTATTAGGGCTTGACGCCAGCCAGCGCGAGGGAACGCGCTTCGTTGGACCCTTTAGTGCGGTTTGGTATATGATATTTATGGTGCCGTTTTTTGCTTGGCAACCGAAAGAGACTGCGCGCCCCAGAGAATTTGTGCCGCTTAGAAAAACTTTATACAAATTGGTCCGTTTATTGGTCAGCTTACGCCATCGGCAAAGTTTGGCGGCATATTTGGGCTCATCGCTTTTTTATCGCGATGCGCTGAATGCGCTTTATGGTTTTGGTGGCGTATATGCATCGGGGGTTTTGGGTTGGTCGATCACGGCGATTGGGGTCTTCGGCGTGGTGGGCGCGCTCACGGCCAGTATTGCCTGTTTGATTGGCGGCAAGCTTGATCGGACCTATGGGCCAAAATTTGTTATTCGCGTAAACATTTGGGCGTTGATCGCGGTTTGTATTACCTTAGTTTTTATGGACAGAAACCAATTTTTTGGAATGACCGTGGCCCCTGACAGCGGATTGGTTGATGTGATGTTTTACATTTGCGGTGCAATTATTGGCGGTGCGGGCGGCATGTTGCAGGCCGCGTCACGCACGATGATGGTCAGGCATGTAACCGAAAATGATGCTGCGCAAAGCTTTGGGCTTTATGCCCTTTCTGGAAAAGTTACGTCATTTTTGGCGCCGGCGGCCATTGCTTTGGCAACGATTCTGACTGGTTCTCCTCGATTAGGAATAACTCCATTGATTGCCTTGTTTCTTTTTGGATTGATTTTGCTACACTGGGTTAAAGAGCAAGGAGAGCAGGATTTTGCAACAGTTTAGTCGTTTTGTAGTGGCCTGTCTTTTGGTGATTTTGCTCGGACCTGTTGCTGCCGTTGCCGAAGTCGCCTTGGCGAACAAACTCTTTTCACGTGAGGCTAAGCCCTTTATTGGCGCGAGTGCGCCGATTGGCTCTTATGCAAGGGGATGCGCTACCGGGTTGATTGAATTACCTAAAACAGGCCCAACATGGCAGGCCATGCGCCTGTCGCGCAACCGTAATTTCGGCCATCCGGAAATGATTAACTTCCTTAAAAATCTAAGCCAAACCGCGCATTCTTTGGGCTGGGCTGGGCTATATTTTGGCGATATTTCGCAACCGCGCGGTGGGCCAATGTCTTCTGGCCACACCAGCCATCAGATTGGGCTTGATGCCGATATTTGGATGTTGGCCCCGAAATCGGTCAATTTAACGCGGGCAGAGCGTGAGCTAATCAGCTCAATTTCTGTGCGCAGTGATGATCAGCGAACTGTAACAAATTATTGGTCCCCCACGCATCAAGCCGTGATGCGCGCGGCCGCTTTAGATCCGAGAGTTGACCGCCTTTTTGTGGCCGCAGCCGTTAAAATAGCAATGTGCAAAACCGCAAACGCCGCTGATAAGGTATGGCTACAAAAGATTCGACCCTGGTCAGGCCACAATACGCATTTTCATGTGAGGCTTAAATGTCCCGATGGGGCTGCGCTGTGCAAGACCCAAACCCCATCAGTTGCCGAACTTTCAAATGGTGGTGATGGCTGTGATGCAACCCTGAATTATTGGGTCACTGATTATCTTAAACCGCGCAAAATTGCACCACCGCTGCCCAATGATAAGCCAAAACGCAAGACCGCGCGTCAATTCACCCTTGATGATTTGCCAAAACAATGCGCCGCACTGGTCCTGGACTAGGGTAGTAGCCATTGGCTCGCCTGCTTTTTTAAAACAAGTTTTTAGATTACGCCTTATTTCTTGGATAAAACCAATAGATTTATCTTGTGAGTGCTGATTTCGGCCATCATTGTTAACTTTATATGCTTGAACGAAGTTTTGCCTTCGCTGGAGGTTCGACATCGCGTTTGCGAAGTTTTGACATGAGCAACCAACGCCTTTAATCAAGCATCACCCTCTTTGGGCCCTCGATAGAAACCTATGAAAATTTAGAAAACCCATCGGTTTGGCGGGTGCACAGGGCCAACCGCTTGCGCCGATATTGTTGGATGATAATTTTTTATATTTTAAAAAACACAATTTGTTGAAATGTTGCTGCCACGTTGACAAATGGGCCCATTGGGGACAAAAAGGCGCCGTCCCAATGGTGCGCCAAGTCTCCACGACTTTGTTAAACGGAATATAGATATGAAAAATAATCTCTTAATTGGCATTCTAGCCATGGCAATTGTTGTAGTGACTTCGAACATTCTTGTGCAGAAATTATTTGGCCAATGGCTGACATGGGGCGCATTCACCTATCCTTTCGCATTTTTGATCACAGATTTGACTAACCGTCTTTATGGTGTAGCCGCCGCACGGCGCGTTGTTTTAGTAGGTTTTCTAGTTGGTATTATTTGCTCTTTAATAGGTACGCAAATCATCGGGGAATTTGGCCAGATTGTGACTTTGCGCGTGGCTTTGGGTTCAGGCACCGCCTTTTTGGCCGCGCAATTGCTTGATGTAACGATCTTTGATCGCTTTCGCCATGAAGCTTGGTGGCGCGCACCGCTTTTATCTACTTTTGTTGGGGCAAGCGTTGACACGGGGCTTTTCTTTACTATTGCCTTTTCGGGGGCTTTGGCATGGATTGAGCCGTCCAATGACGTTTCCTGGGCGACCGAGACTTTGCCTATTTTAGGCATAGGCATGGGATCACCACTATGGGTGTCGCTTGCGTTGGCCGACTTGGGTGTGAAAATTTTGCTCGCAATTATAGCACTTGTGCCATTTAGGATCATTTTACGAAAATTTATAGCACAGATGGCGTAAAAACTTTTGACAAATACAAAATATATGGCAACCTATTGTTATTGGAAATTTTTGAAAGGAGGTGATCTAGTGTCTAGAGTGATATTGGAGAGACGTGTCGGGACAGTCATTGGAGGCAGCTTCTGAGGGCAAAACCGTGGAGAAACCTTTGTGATTGGGCCTAATCCTAACTGGCTCTTCTCCTAACAACTCGGAAAAGGTCGCCAACACGGCGACCTTTTCTCTATGTAAATGGGTTAAACGGCTTATGTTGCGCATCAATAATCACATCACAATTGCCGATTGGGAATTGTCGGAGAACTTTTCTCGCTCTAGCGGGCCGGGGGGGCAGAATGTGAACAAAGTTGAAACGGCGGTAGAGCTGCGTTTTGAGGCCGAACGTTCACCGCATTTGACCCAAGCTACTAAAACCCGGCTTAAGAAGTTGGCAGGCCGGCGTTGGAATTCTGAGGGCGCAATTGTCATTCGTGCCGAGGAAACGCGCTCTCAAGTGCGCAATCGCGAATTAGCGCAAGCGCGGTTGGTTGAGATGATTGAAAAAGCCTTAATAGCGCCAAAACGACGCCTCGCTACCAAACCCACCTTTGGCAGCCAACGCCGCAGGCTTTTATCAAAAACCATACGCGGGGTAGTGAAATCAGGCCGTGGCAAAGTGACTGAGGGCGAAGACTAGCCGCTAAACGACAACTTTTTGCGCCACTTGTTTTCCAGGATTAAACACGCGGATATAGCGTGCGATCTCATCAACGGGGCCCATCGCCTTGTTGGGATTGTCTGACAATTTCACTGTTGGGCGGTCGTCTGCGCAGATGGCTTTACACACGAGGCTAAAGGCTGCCAATCCATCTTCGGGTGCCAGGCCACGAAAGTCATTGGTTAACATAGTGCCCCAACCAAAAGATACTTTCACCCGCCCATAAAACTGTGCATGCAGACTTTCAATCTGGTCAACGTCAAGCCCGTCAGAAAAAATCAGCAATTTATCACGGGGGTCTTCGCCGTGGCCCTGCCACCATTTAATGGCCAGCTCTGCCGTTTTGGCAGGCACGCCGCTGTCAATGCGCATACCTGTCCAACTGGCGAGCCAATCGGGCGCATTGCGCAAAAATTGCGCTGTACCAAAGGTATCGGGTAAAATGATGCGCAAATTACCGTCATGTTCCTCTTGCCAGTCTTGGAGCACCCTATACGGCGCGTGGGCCAGTTCAGCGTCGCTATCGGCAAGGGCCGCATAGATCATGGGCATTTCATGGGCATTGGTACCGATCGCTTCGACTTCGCGGCGCATTGCAATCAGGCAATTTGATGTGCCAATAAAAGCATCGCCCAACCCTTCGGACATGGCTTGCACGCACCAATCTTGCCACAAAAAAGAATGCCGCCTGCGGGTACCGAAGTCGGCAATTTTTAGGCCTTCTAATTTGCGTAGCCGTTCAATCTTTTCCCAAAGTTTTGTCGTGCTGCGGGCGTAAAGCACTTGGAGTTCAAACTTCTTCATCCTTTTTAGAACGGACCTTGAGTAGAGCTCCATTAATACAGCTAATACTGGAACTTCCCACTGCATTACCTCAGGCCAAGTGCCTGTGAATGTGAGTTCAAATTGTCCGTCTTTCTTATCCAGGTGATAGGGGGGCAGCTGCAGGTGCTCCATCCATTCTAGAAAGTCGGGGCGAAACATTTGGCGTTTTCCGTAAAAGGTATTACCGCGCAAAAAGGTGCTTTCACCACGACTTAGCCGCAACGAACGAATATGGTCAAGCTGTGCGCGCAGATCGTCTTCGTCAACCAAATCCGCCAGTCTAACGCTGGCGCTGCGATTTATCAGACTAAAGGTCACTTGGGTGTTGGGTTTATGGCGAAAAACAGACTGGCACATCAAAAGTTTGTAAAAGTCAGTATCGATCAATGATCGCACGATCGGGTCTATCTTCCATTGTTGATTGTGAACGCGTGTTGCTATTTCAGCCATTGTTATCCTCTAGTCCCACGCCGGCACTTTGCATTTTAAAAAGGGCTTCCTTTAGGGATCCATCTAGATCAATTGCTCGACAAGCGCGCAGATCAACTTGCACGTTAAAGCCAAGTAGTGCTCCATCAAGGGCGCTATAGGCCACACAGTAATCGGTAGCCAGCCCCACAATGACCAGATCAGTAACGGCTTGTGTGTGCAAATAGCCCACAAGGCCTGTGGGCGTGATTTTATCATTTTCGAAAAAAGCGGAATAGCTATCGATTGCAGGATTTTGGCCTTTGCGCAAAATTAAATTGGCAGCATCGGTATTCAGTTCTGGATGAAATGCGGCACCTGTGGTGCCTTGAACGCAGTGGGCTGGCCACAGCACTTGTGGCCCATAGTCCTTGTTAATCAGAGAAAAAGGAACTGCGCCCCGATGGTTTTTGGCAAAAGATGAATGGTTTGGCGGGTGCCAGTCTTGAGTTAAGACACAAAAATCAAAGCCTGACATCATAGCATTGATCGGTGCAACTACGGTCGCGCCGTCGGCCACGGCTAGGGCGCCGTTTGAGCAAAAATCATTTTGTACATCAATCACGATCAAAGCGCGTGTCATTCCCTGCTCCTGACAGCCAACATGAATTGCGTAAGACCCGCTCCCGTTAAGGTCAATGGCTACCCTTGCATTTCTTTGTAAAGGACTGCAATCAGAACGCATGTATATTATTGCAGCCCTCTATCATTTTAACCGCTTTGCCGATCCTGCGGCACTGCAAGCTCCTTTAAAGGCACTGTGCCTTTCCAACGGGGTTAAGGGTTCACTGCTGCTCGCACCCGAAGGTGTGAACGGCACCATTGCTGGGTTGCGCGCAGGCATCGATGCCGTTTTGTCACATCTGCGGGCGCTGCCCGACTGTACGGCGCTGGAACATAAAGAAAGCTTTTCCCAGACGCCGCCCTTTAAGCGTATGAAAGTGCGCCTGAAAAAAGAAATTGTTACCATGGGACAACCCGACATCGATCCGCGGGCTCAAGTGGGGCATTATGTAGAAGCGCAAGAGTGGAACGCGCTTATTTCAGCCCCAGATGTTGCTGTGATTGACACACGCAATGATTATGAAGTGGCTATTGGTAGTTTTGATGGCGCAGTTGATCCACACACCAAAAGCTTCGGCGAATTTCCGGCATGGTGGCAGGAAAACAAAGGCCGCTTTCATAACAAGCGAATAGCAATGTTTTGTACCGGCGGAATTCGTTGCGAAAAATCAACGAATTATCTGATTGGTCAGGGCATCACCGATGTCTATCACCTAAAAGGGGGTGTTTTGAAATATCTGGAAGAGGTTTCACAGAGGGATAGCAAATGGCAGGGCGAATGCTATGTGTTTGATCAGCGCGTTTCGGTGGGCCATGGGCTTAACCCAGGGCCTTATGTTATGTGTCACGCTTGTGGGCGACCTGTGGGGCCGGGTGAAACAAAACACGCTAACTATGAAGACGGCGTATCCTGTTCAAATTGCTACGCAGACTATAGCGAAGACGACCGCCTGCGCTTTCGTGAACGCGAACGCCAAATGGAATTAGCCACACAGCGCGGCAAAAGCCACATTGGACGAAAAGCTGGTGTGACTTTAGAATAGTCGTTAATACTATTTCTATTAAATACTGGAAAACATCATGATAAAATCTAGACTTTTTACGCCACTTTTGTTTGCAGGCTGTTTTATTTTGATGGTGTCTTTTTCTATAAGATCGTCCTTTGGACTGTTTCAGCTGCCGATTTCTACAGAATTTGGTTGGTTAAGGGCTGATTTTTCTATGGCAATCGCGATTCAAAATTTGGCTTGGGGTATTGGACAGCCTATCTTTGGAGCCTTGGCTGAACGCTTTGGTGATCGCCGTGCGATTATTGCGGGGGCCCTTGTTTATGCATTGGGGCTAGTGTTATCGAGTTTTGCGGTCACGCCAGGGGCGCATCAATTTTTGGAAATCCTGATTGGCTTTGGTGTTGCGGGCACAGGTTTTGGGGTTGTGCTGGCGGTTGTGGGGCGTGCCTCCAGCCCAGAAAACCGTAGCCTGTCGTTGGCAATTGCTACTGCTGCTGGATCGCTTGGACAAGTATTTGGTGCCCCCCTAGCCGAAATTTTGCTGCGCTCTTACCCGTGGCAGGGCGTATTTTTAATCTTTTCGGTCATGATTCTAGCGTCACTTTTAGTACTGCCCTTGATGCGCGCGCCGATAGCCGCCACAAAAGCCGAATTGGAAGAAACTCTAGGTGCGGTTCTTTTGCGAGCGGCTAAGGACCCGTCTTTCATGATGATATTCTTGGGCTTTTTTTCTTGCGGCTATCAGCTTGCCTTTGTCACGGCGCATTTTCCAGCCTTTGTGACCGAAATGTGTGGTGCGATTGATCCAAGCGGGATGTTGACCGGGCTTGGCATAACAACTACTTCGGCTTTGGGCGCTGCATCAATATCCTTGATAGGCTTGGCTAATATTGTGGGAACCATTACCGCTGGTCTTATGGGTAAGCGCTACTCTAAGAAATATCTTTTGGCGGGAATTTATATTGGGCGCACCATTGTTGCCGCCGCCTTTATTCTGACACCGATGACGCCAGAAACCGTTTTGCTCTTTTCGTTTTTTATGGGGTTGCTATGGCTGGCCACCGTACCGCTCACCTCGGGATTGATTGCGCATATTTATGGCCTGCGATATATGGGAACCCTTTATGGCATCGTATTTTTCAGTCATCAATTAGGTTCATTCATGGGCGTGTGGTTGGGCGGCCGCATGTATGACCTCACAGGCAACTATAATTTGGTCTGGTGGATAGGCGTCGGCGTTGGCGCATTTTCGGCAATCGTGCATTTGCCTATCCGTGAAAAGCCAAATTTGGTTCCTAACGCTGCATGATGGCTCTGGCACCTTGGCGAGCTTTACGCTAAGGGGCGCCATACAAAGTATTAAGGAGTGTCCAAAATGGGCTATAAAGTCGTTGTGGTTGGTGCCACTGGCAATGTTGGGCGTGAAATGCTTAACATTCTGGCTGAGCGCGAATTTCCGATTGTTGAAATCGCCGCAGTTGCGTCGCGGAGATCTTTAGGAACTGAAATCAGCTTTGGTGATAAAACACTCAAGACCAAAGACTTGGACAGGTTCGACTTTACAGGTTGGGATATTGCGCTGTTTGCTGTTGGGTCTGAGGCCACGAAAATCTATGCGCCACGCTGCGCGTCGCAAGGCTGTGTCGTAATTGATAATTCGTCGCTTTACCGCTATGACCCCGCCGTTCCTTTGGTTGTCCCTGAGGTAAATGCCGCCGAAGTTGATCGTTACAAAAATAAAATGATCATAGCCAATCCAAACTGTTCGACCGCGCAAATGGTCGTGGCACTTAAACCGCTGCATGACCGTGCGCGCATCAAGCGGGTGGTTGTTTCAACCTATCAATCCGTTTCAGGTGCCGGAAAAGAGGGTATTGATGAGCTTTGGAACCAAACCAAAGGGCTTTATGTGCCTGGTCAAGAGGTGGCACCGTCACAATTCACGAAGCAAATTGCTTTTAATGTCATTCCACATATTGATGTGTTTATGGATGACGGCTCCACCAAAGAAGAATGGAAAATGGTCGCTGAAACTAAAAAAATATTGGATAAATTGATTAAAATTACTGCAACTTGCGTACGTGTGCCAGTATTTGTAGGCCATTCTGAATCTATTAATATAGAGTTTGAAGAGTTTCTTGACGAACATGAAGCGCGCGACATTTTGCGCGAAGCACCTGGTGTGATGGTGATCGACAAACGCGAAGACGGTGGGTATATCACGCCGGTTGATTGTGTTGGGGATTATGCGACATATATCAGCCGCGTTCGCCAAGACAGCACGATTGATAATGGCATCAATCTTTGGTGTGTGTCGGACAATCTGCGCAAAGGTGCTGCACTTAATGCCGTGCAAATAGCTGAAGTTTTGGGCCGGCGCTGCTTGAAAAAGGGCTAGTTTGCTTTTTCAGCACTAAACTGAAACAAACAGATTGGCCTCAGGGTCATATTGTTCGACATCACCTTCACCGGTATTGGTCCATAGGGCGTGCAGGGTTAGGCGTTCATCTTCGACCACCTCTCGGATGAAGGGGAAGGTCATCAGATTTTCAATGCTGATCAAAACGGCTTGTTTCTCCAAGGCCTCTAGCCTTTCTCCCTCAGGCAGGGCGCGCACGCGTTCATAGCCAGGGCGCAGAATATCCATCCAGCGGCCCACAAAGCTGGATTGCAGCTCCAGTTCGGGTGCTTTGCCGCAACACATATCATAGCAGCCCTTGACCCCACCGCAGTTGGAGTGGCCCAAGACCGCAAGGTGTGTCACACCCAGGACCATCACCGCATATTCCACCGCCGCTGAGGTGCCGTGATATTCGCCATCGGGGTTGTGGGGTGGCACCAAATTAGCAATATTGCGGTGAATGAAAAATTCGCCTTCATCGGCCCCAAAGATCGATGTGACATGTACCCGACTGTCGCAGCAAGAAATGACCATTGCGCGTGGATGTTGGCCCGATGTGGCTAATCTGCGAAACCAGGCCTTATTATCTTGATAAGATGTGGCTTTCCAGCCGTGAAAGCGTTGAACCAAATAGCTGGGAAGCGGTTTTGTATGGGGCATCGGGTCCTCTGATCAGCTGTTTGGGTGTTGATAGTAAAAATTTGAGTGAATTTCGAGAGTTTATTTCAAAATTGAATAACCTTTCTTTCACAAAAGTGGGTGGCTATCTAGAATTTTATAAAAACCGAGTGCAAAAAGGTGCTGATGCTTTGATTTTGCGGGCCTTAAACGAAATAGGGCTTTGGATCGCCGAACTGGCCTAGTAATTACACAGGCATGACTTGCATGAGTTTGCAAAAAATAATAATAAACTTGTGCAAAATTGTATCGCCTGAATTTAACTACAGGATGTGGAAATTCAACTCTGGCTCTTGCGGGTTGACGCAGAAAGATTAGGCTTAAGGCCAAAATAAGGATGTCCCATGAACCTAACCTTTGCTTCCAACTCTGCCACCGCCTTGCCGCTTTATCTGATCGAACAAGAGGCATTGCGTGCCTGGCTCACGACCCAGCCACCAAATATGCAAAACTGGCTGTCAGCCAATAGTTTTTCCGCCAAACTGGGCAATTTATGCTTAATGCAAGCGGCAGATGGAAGTGTTTCTGGCGCAGTTTTAGGCTTTGGATCACAAAATTCACGTGATAAAATGCGTTTTGGAGCTCTGCAAAACATTACCAAATTACCTGCCGGCACTTGGGCCTTGGCCACTGCGCTATCGTCCCAAGATCAAGAGGAATTTTCCTTGGGCTGGTTTTTGGCTCAATATCGATTTGATCGATATAAATCATCGCCAGCTGAACCTGTCGTGCGCGATCTCATGTGTCCTAAAGACTGCGACAGCATGCGCCTGCTGGCCATGGCCGAAGCAGAGTGTCTTACCCGCGATCTGATCAATACGCCCGCAAATGACATGGGCCCTGATGCTTTGGAAGCAGCCTTTTGTACTTTGGTAGATCGCTTTGACGCGACCCTTGATGTAATCAAGGGTGATCAGTTACTGGCACAAAATTTTCCACTGATCTATGCTGTTGGTTGTGCCGCCACTCAAGCGCCACGGCTTTTGTCGTTGCGCTGGGGAAGCCGCGGCCCCTTGGTCACTTTGGTGGGTAAGGGCGTATGTTTTGATACGGGAGGACTTGATATAAAGCCTTCGGCAGGCATGCTTTTGATGAAAAAAGATATGGGCGGGGCTGCCAATGTGATGGGCCTTGCACAGATGATTATGTCGCTGAAGCTTCCTATCAGACTGAGGGTGTTGATACCTGCAGTGGAAAATTCCATTTCATCACAGTCCATGCGGCCTAGTGACATTGTGATCTCTCGCAAGGGGTTGTGGGTTGAAATCAACAATACTGACGCCGAAGGCCGGCTTATTTTGGCCGATGCTTTGGCCTATGGTTGCGACGAGATGCCTGATTTGATTATTTCTATGGCCACGCTGACGGGGGCGGCACGTGTGGCGCTTGGTCCTGATTTGGCGCCGTTCTTTACGGATGACGAAGCTAGCGCATTGGCCTTGCAACAAGCTGCAGGACTAATGTGTGATCCGGTTTGGCGCATGCCTTTTTGGGCCCCTTACGAGCCGATGATAGATGCTAAGATGGGTGATCTTGATAACGCACCAACGGGTGGATTTGCCGGGGCGATTACGGCCGCACTCTTTTTGCGCCGGTTCGTCGACGCGCCGCGATACATTCATTTTGACATTTATGGCCATAACCCAAGTGATGCGCCGGCCCGACCCAAGGGTGGCGTTGGACAAGGTGCGCGTGCCATTTTCGCGGCCTTACCTAAAATTTTAGATTTATAATGGATAAAAGAACGACCCCCTTTAATGGCTGCGTGGCTCATAGTTCTTTACTAGGACAAATTGATGCCCCCTGTTTTTCTGATGGGCAAGAAATGCAGATCTGCGCTTCGGTCGTAGATCTTTGGGACCGTCCTGCGGGCGCAAGGCAGCGCCAGTTGTTGTTTGGCGATTCTTTTTTGGTACTTGATCAAAAAGGGCATCATGCCTTTGGGCAGTCGCAAAAAGACGACTATTGTGGCTATATTGACACTAAGGCCTTAAGTTCTCCGAGCCCCCAGACCCATTGGGTGGCAAGCCCTGCAAGCCATCTTTACTCTGCCCCCAAAATTCAGGCGCACGAGCTAATGCGGTTAAACATGGGTGCGCGCGTTCAGGTTATTGCAGAGGGCGAAAGCTTTTTTGAAACACCCCAAGGATATGTGCCCAAGCATCATGTGCGTGCATTGGGTAATTGGCACGCAGACCCTGTTGCCGTGGCACAGATTTTCTTGGGTACGCCCTATCTATGGGGTGGCAATACACGCAATGGTTTGGATTGCTCGGGTCTGGTCCAGACGGCACTTCTGGCCTGTGGCATCAGTTGTCCAGCCGACAGCGACCTACAACAGTCTTTGGGCAAATCGTTTGCTGAAAAAACTCCCTTAAAACGGGGTGACCTGTTGTTTTGGAAAGGTCATGTCGCAATGGTGGTTAATGCAGATGTGATTTTGCATGCCACGGGTTCCTTTATGGCTGTGGCCGTCGAAAATGCCAAAACTGCGCCGGCGCGCATTTTGGCTGCGGGTGATGGCCATATAATCGCGCGCAGGCGCCTAAGCCAGCTCTTTCAATAGGGGGCCTAGTTCATGGCCACGGCGCAAGACCCACCCATTTTTCCCAAGCAAGGCATAAATCTCCTGTTGGTTATCTAATTTTGGGTGCTTTCCAACGCGGTAAATGGCAAATTCTGCATGCTCGCGCAGTCCTGTGATTGCATGATCGTGCCATTCACCCAAGGCCACCATTTTGGCGTAAAGCGCCAAAATAATCATCAATTTCTGACGATCAAAAAACACTGACCGTGCAACTGAGGCCGTGTCTAGCAAAAAGGTGGGTACATTCATTTTCCAAATATATTTAGTAAAACTGGTAAATCAAGCCAAGCCTGCGATGTGGACTAAAGTGAGATAAAGCCCTCATCTAGCCTGGTTATGCCCGTAACCAAGCCGTTGCAGTTTTTATGATCGCCATTCAAACGGCGCTGGGCGGCAAAATGGCTCACTTTTAAAGCACCTATTTTACATAAAATGGCCGCTATGGCGGCTTCGGCTGCACGGGTGCCGCCGTCTGTGATTTTAAGCGCAATACCAAGGCCCAGGTCAGGGACAATCGCTACAAAAACCGCTTCAGCACCAGTTTTAATCGCTGTACGACCTGCCATTGCAAGCATAAGCTCGGTGCATGCCCGCCCCTCACCGGCAACCATTTCAGGATGTTGCGCCATCGTGCGCGTCAATCGATGTGCGGCGCGACTGCGCGCATCACCCGTATCATTAGCGTTGGCAAAAAAGGCCATCGCCCTTGCCAACCCCAAAACTGAGGTGGCGAAATTAGGTGCTGAGCAACCGTCTATCCCATAGCCAGGCGAGTTTTCTTGAGTTAACTCTTCAAAAACGTCTTTCACAGCCGTTTGTACTGGATGGTCTAATTCTAGATATTCTGGTCCTGCACCTAAATACTTATTCAAAGTCAGAAAACCCGAATGTTTTCCCGAACAATTGTTATGATATTGGCAGGGGCTTTCATCATTTTTAATCAAGCCATTACGTGCGGTTTTATCATGGGGCTCATGTGCACCGCAGCGCAGGTCACTTTCGCCCAGCCCTAATTCTTTAAGCCATTTTTCAACTGCGTTAGTGTGCAAAGCTGCACCTTGGTGGCTGGCACAAGACAGTGCCAGCTGCGCTGGATCCAAGCCAAAACTATCAGCTGCGCCGCTTTCAATTAGTGGAAGGGCTTGCAGCATTTTGCAACTTGAACGCGGATAAATAATTGTCTCTGGCGCGCCCCAGCTTTCGACGACTTGCCCCTTAGCGCCGCAGACCACTGCATGACCAAAGTGGTTGCTTTCTAGAATATCACCACGCCACACATTCACCATATTGATAGCAGCTGACATTCCATCATCCTTTTTGCGCAGTAAATGGCCTAAAACTATTTAAATCAGCCAAGAATTCTATCAGACATTAGATAACCTCCCAATGAGTATTGCGCCATAGGAAAACCTTGTTTAACACGGGTTAGGCGAACGGCATGGCAAAAAACTGGGAGCACTGCAATGATTTGGGCGAAACACCTGCGTTTTTTGGGCTTGGTTTTAGCGATAGTTGTTTGGAAAGGTGCGATTGCTCAGGAATCGACTAATCAAGTTGCGGTTAAAAGTGATTGGAGCGTTTTTGCAGATACGAATCCCAAGCAATGTTGGGGTGTGTCGCAGCCTTTGAAAACGGTCAATACAAAAGATGGAAAAAAAGTGACTGTGCGGCGTGGTGATATTCGGTTGTTTGTGACCTTTACGCCTGGAACTGGCGGCGCTGGTGTTGTGGCTTTTAAGGGGGGTTACTCTTTTGACGGGGGAGAGCCGGTTCAAATTAAAATTGACAAACAGTCCTTTGACCTTGCCGTAGAAAATGATTGGGCCTGGACCACTCCGGAAGGGGATGTGCCCATTTTGGTGGCCATGAAAAAAGGTGCCATAGCAGTGGTTTCGGCCTTATCAAACAAGGGCACTCGTACGGCCGATACGTTCTCGCTCAAGGGCTTTACGGCTGCAATGGCCGAAGCTGAAGCACGCTGCAAATAACGGGGCCTGTTGGGCGTGTGGGGATCTTGGAAACCGGTGTTCTATGGGCTACAAGGGTTTTATTCTGCATAGAAGCCGAGTAGCAAATGAACCCTAATATCCCAATTACCCAAGATGTCAAAACAGTGCCACGCACTTTGCTGCAAGGCACTAGGAAAAACATAATTGGGCTGACAAGATCGCAGCTATTGGATGCCATGCTGACCGTGGGAACGCCTTCTAAGCAGGCAAAAATGCGCTTGGGGCAGCTTTGGCAGTGGGTTTATCATTGGGGTTTACGTGATTTTACGCAAATGACCAACCTGTCTAAAGAGTACCGGCTTATTTTGGAAGAACATTTTTACATTGAACTGCCCGAAGTGGTTACGCGCCAAATCTCGGCTGATGGCACGCGCAAATATTTGGTGCGCATCCAAGGTGGGCACGAGGTTGAAACCGTTTATATCCCTGAAGAAGCGCGCGGCACTTTGTGTATTTCAAGTCAAGTCGGCTGCACTTTGAACTGCACTTTTTGCCATACGGGCACACAAAAACTTGTGCGCAATCTAACCGCTGGTGAGATTGTTGGCCAAGTCATGCTAGCGCGCGATGATTTGGGAGAATGGCCCACAGCTGGCACAACAATTAAGCCAGCAGCGCGGTTGGTAAGTAATGTTGTACTTATGGGCATGGGTGAGCCGCTTTATAATTTTGACAATGTGCGCGATGCGATGCAGATTGTAATGGACAACGAAGGCTTGAGCCTGTCGCGCCGGCGCATTACGCTTTCAACCAGTGGCGTTGTGCCCGAAATAGCCCGCACTGCCGAAGAAATTGGCTGTTTGTTGGCCGTGTCTTTTCACGCGACCACCGATGCCGTGCGTGATATTCTGGTGCCTATAAATAAACGCTGGAACATCAAGATTTTGCTCGACACGTTGCGTGAATATCCACGTCTTTCCAATTCGGAACGTATCACCTTCGAATATGTAATGCTTAAGGGGGTGAACGATTCGGACGATGATGCGCGCCGTTTGGTGAAGCTTATTTCGGGCATTCCGGCTAAGATCAATCTGATCCCTTTCAACGAATGGCCCGGCGCGCCCTATCAGCGGTCGGATTGGGAACGCATTGAAGCTTTTTCTGATATTGTTTTTAACGCGGGCTATGCCAGTCCCATTCGCAAACCGCGTGGTGAAGATATTATGGCTGCCTGTGGCCAGTTGAAATCAGCCACAGAACGCGAGCGCAAGTCTCGCGCTCAAATCGCGACCGAAGTGGGAATTTAAGCTTGTCACAGCGCTATTACAAAGCCCAGATTTTATGATCACGACCCTTTCAAATGTGCAGGCCAGACGCTTATTTTTGCACCGGCATGCTTTGGCGCAAGACCCTAGTCTAGCTGTCGATTTAAACCAAACCATACGTCAAATTGGCTTTGTACAGATTGACAGTATCAACACTTTAGCGCGCGCTCATCATATGATTTTGCGTACGCGCCAAAGCTCTTATCAGCCGTGGATGCTGAAAGATCTGCTTGAAACAGACTGCACGCTGTTCGAACATTGGACGCATGACGCTTCAATTCTACCGATCGAATATTTTCCCCATTGGAAACATAGATTCGTGCAAAATGAGCTGCGCTTGCGTAAGGGCTATGAAAAAGGCGCACCTGCAGATTTTTACCGCGTATGCGCTCAGATTTTGCACCATATCAAAAACCAAGGCCCTACTATGTCGCGCCATTTTGGTGCGGCTGAAGTGCGCAGCTCGGGCGGGTGGTGGAACTGGAGCCCGTCAAAAGTCGCACTCGAATGGCTTTGGCGCATTGGGGTTTTGTCAATCTCTGGGCGGGTGGGGTTTCAAAAAAACTATGACTTGACCGAAAGGATGATTCCAACTGTCTTTTTGGACGCAAATCCGCCGTTGGACGAAAGCACCGATTGGGCCAATGACAAGGCGATTGACCATTTAGGCTTTGGCACCGTGGCGCAGATTGCAGGCTTTTGGAAGGCAGTGCCGATTGCACAAACCCGCCTATGGGCAGAGCGGGGCATTCATAGCGGCGCGCTGATCAAGGTTAATATTACAGCCGCCGATAGCAGCATGAAGCCCCATGTAATGCGTCCCGAAACTTTAGTCGAATTGGGTTATTTGCACCTTGAAGTACCTATAACAAGGCTCTTGTCGCCCTTTGATCCCGCCTTGCGAGATCGGGCACGGGCCTTGAAGCTTTTTGGTTTTGACTACCGCATTGAAGTCTTTGTGCCAGAAGCCAAACGGGTTTACGGTTATTATGTCTTTCCAGTTTTGGCGGGAGCCGATTTGATTGGTCGAGTTGATGCTAAAGCCGACCGCAAAGCTGGGGTTTTGAATGTGCGCGCATTTTGGCCTGAACGTTTGGCCAAACCCACCCAAGCCCTGCAAAAATCATTGACCATTGCATTGCAAGAGATGGCGGAATTTAGTGGCCTGACCAAGGTTGATTTTGAAAACGATTGGCTTCGTACGCCGAAGTGATCGCATTGCGCGGATGGGTTTTGGTGTTTATAAGTCTATCCAACTAAAACTTACAAAGGAACTGCCCATGTCACATACAGATCTGGAAGCCGCCGTCGAAGCCGCTTGGGAAGCCCGTGAAACGATCGTGCCCGCATCCAAAGACGCGCATCGTGATGCTGTAGAAGCGACCCTAGAGGCGCTTGATAAAGGGAAGTTGCGTGTGGCCGAACGGGGTGCAGATGGCCAATGGTCCGTGCGGCAATGGGCTAAGAAAGCCGTGCTTTTGGGCTTTCGTTTGAAAGACATGGAAATGCAATCTGGTGGCCCTCAGGGTGGCGACTGGTGGGATAAGGTTGACAGTAAATTTCATGGCTGGGCCGAAGTTGACTGGCGCATTGCAGGATTTCGCGCCGTGCCAAACTGCATCGTGCGCCGGTCGGCTTATATAGCCAAAGGCGTGGTTTTGATGCCGTCATTCGTTAATTTGGGCGCTTATGTTGATGAGGGCACGATGGTTGATACTTGGGCCACAGTTGGTTCTTGCGCGCAAATTGGCAAGAATGTGCATCTGTCGGGCGGTGTGGGTATTGGTGGCGTTTTAGAGCCCATGCAGGCTGGCCCCACCATCATTGAAGACAATTGTTTTATCGGGGCGCGGTCTGAGGTGGTAGAAGGCTGCATCGTGCGTGAAGGTTCGGTTTTGGGCATGGGCGTGTTTATCGGCAAGTCAACCAAGATCGTTGATCGTGAAAGCGGTGAAGTGACCTATGGCGAAGTGCCTCCTGGATCGGTCGTCGTCGCTGGATCGATGCCCTCGAAGAATGGCATTAATCTTTACTGCGCCGTCATCGTCAAAAAGGTTGATGCGCAGACGCGGTCTAAAACTTCTATTAATGAGCTCTTGCGTGACTGACCAGCTTCCCCCCAGTGGCGGTGACACCTCAGAGCCCACCCGCCCGCCCAAAGTCAAGCGGCCACAGCAAGTGTTCACGCTGTTGGTCGAAGTGGGCCGCAAGATCGGTGATGGCCTGCCCAATAAGGCTACAGGTGGCGCGTTGATGATCTATGCGAGCGGCGTAGATGAGGCCGAAGCCGTCCGTGAAACCGTGGCAATTTTAAAGGCTGCGGATTTGGCGCCTTTGGATGTTTCGGGCTATGGCAGCCTGGATGAACGGCTAGAAAATGGGGATGAAATCTCTGATGAAGAGAGCGCACTTATGGC
>JASDRS010000004.1:0-32500 GCA_041441915.1 Paracoccaceae bacterium
AACACTCTCTTATCACATTACCCTATTTGGACCCATAGGCGCTGACGTCAGACATATTACCTGTATGATATTTATCAAAGGAATATCAATGCGCGGCGGCAAAAGGCAGGGATCAGGTGGACCCATAGGGGCTCTAAATCGCGCCGCAGGGGCCCACAAAGCTCGCATATGTGGAAATCTTGGCTAAAGATCATGCTAAAGCCGCCCTGGAGGCGCTTGTGGCCATTGCTAGAAATGGCGTCAGCGAAGCGGCGCGGGTTTCTGTGGCTTGCGCTATTTTAGACCGCGCATACGGCAAGCCATAGGCACATAAGGCAATTGAAGTGGATCACGAGCCGATAGTTTTTAGGTGGGAAAGATGAATGCCGCATATTACAAAAAATTTGAATGCATTTTTACCAATGGCTACATCCAAAATTGGTTGGTTCGAGAGGTTAGGATTGTCCCCAAGCTGAAGATGCTTGGCCAGGAGTTGTTCAAGGATCGGATGTATGAAGCAATTAACTAAGTGCATTATATGGCTGACATAACCATGGTATGCCAATCAGCAGCGTAGCTGGAAAATTCATTTGGCGCAGTAACTGGTGCGTCACTTGCTGACTTAAAGTCTTTCCCGCCTAGAACCAATAATGCCGCCCCAGTGCTTGTACCTGTGGAGTTTTTTGAAGCTATCACAGGGGCATTTGTTGCCGCCGAAAGCATCTGCAAATAGGCAAGATCAAGACTAAAAGGCCCTTCCACAATAATTTCCCCTTGATGCCCAATCAATGAGAGACAATGCGCAGTCACTAGCGCAAGATAAAAGGAAGCTGCAGTTGCTCTCTCGCCACTTCCAAGGTTTGGCTCGCAGCCATGCCATGTAGCGGACCGTCCTTGAAAGGGGCCCGTGTCAGCCTGAAGTGAGGGAAAAAGCATAATTTTTTGTTCTAAGACTTTAATGATATGTCTAGGCTTTACGGGTATGTGTGCGCCACCTAAAACTATTTCAAACTCGCGTCCTCCCATAAATCGCGCTGATTTTACAGATTTTCCTAGGGCGTTCACATTCATTAAAGTATCTTTATCGGGATCGAGCTTTACGTCCTTCCCCCCCATCGCCATCGCAATTACCCATGTGCCTGTCGACACGACAGAAAAGGGTTCAACACGGGCAAGAATATGGGGTAACAGTGATGCGTTTGAATCGTGAATGCCAAGGTAGACGGGCGTCGCCGCGGTTAGTCCCGTGGCCTCTGTTATCGATTCTAATACCGTACCCAAAACAGCGTCACAGTGGCGGAGAGGGGCTATTTTATCTTTGATTTTAAGCTTATCCACCAGAGTTGAAAAAATTCCTTCATGCGGATTCCAAAGGTCTGTATGGCATCCAAGCGAAGTCACATCACACGCTAATTCTTTAGTCAGAAGGTAGCCCCAATATTGCGGATAGGTCACTATATGTGTGACTTTATCACGTAGATTTGGGTCTTGAGAAAACAGCCAAAAAAGCTGAGCCCCTATGTTTAAGCCTCCCTTTAATTTGGGCGAACCAGTTACCGAAAAGTCTGGCCTAATAGCATCATAAGCACGTGCATAATCATCGGGAGCTTTATGTTCGTAATCAAGCACTGGTGTCGCCAAATTGCCAAACTGATCCAGTAAAACAGCGCAAGCCCCATGAGTGGTTATGGAAATAGCATCGACGCCGCAGAGGTTATTAAATTCTCGGAGCCCATCAAGGAAAAAAGTCCAATGACCCTTAACATCAAAGTGCGGATATGGGGCAGCGTTGATTACCTGATTTGAACGCGTCAAAACCGCAACTTCCTCCATGTCCATTGCGCGCACTAACGCAAGTTTGACATTGGTTTTACCTACATCAATAACAGCTATGTGGCGGATCATGGCATATGAAAAATTGGCGTGAGAGGCGTAGCCACAGGTTCGTTAGAGGGATGGCTTTGCATGACGTCACACATATATGCCCACCATTTTTTCATAACTGGATGGTTGGGCAGAACTTCCATATCATGCAAGGTGCTGCGCCAAAGGACTCCAAATAAAATATGGGTTTCTTCGTCAAGAAAAATAGAATAGTCGCTCACTCCAGCTTGGCCTAAAAGGCTGACAAGATCTGGCCATATTTCATCATGACGGCGCTTATATTCTTCTTTTTGTCCTGGGTTTAGATGCATTTTAAATGCGTATTTTTCCATTATTTTCTCCGTATTGTCCAAAGGCGGGGTAGGGCAATCACACCGATCAGCAAAGCGCCAATAACGATAGACATTACAATTCCAGGTACATTGAGCAAGCCAAGACCAAAGGTCACTAGCCCCATCACGAAGGCCGCAATCACCACACCGGGGATTGTTCCAGATCCACCAAGAATGTTTACTCCGCCCAACACAACCATCGTCACAACCTCTAACTCCATGCCTGTGGCGATTGAGGGGCGTGTAGATCCCAGCCGTGAAGTCAGGCAAACTGCGGCAATCCCCGACATCAGCCCTGTAAGTAAGAACAAGGTAAACTTCACGCGGTTTACGCGAATACCGGAAAAGAGCGCACCCGTTGCATTATTGCCAATGGCATAAACGGCGCGGCCAAAGTTTGTTAAGTGCAACAATACGGAAAACAGCAGGGCAAGACCTGCAAACAGAACAAATTCAAACGAAAGCACCCACCACACATACCCTTGCCCAAAAAAATCGAACCCGTCTGGATAACCGCCATAGGCCTTATCACCCAAGACAATATAGCTAATACCACGAAACAGGCTCATCGTACCGATGGTTACCACAATAGATGGAAGGCCCATCACAGTAACCAAAAAACCATTAAATGCTCCGCAGATAACCCCAACACCCAGTCCAATCACCACCAACATACTGGGTGAGGCCCCGAACTGCGCTGCCGCCCCCATGGCCGTTGACGCAATCGCTATAATAGCAGCGACTGAAAGGTCGATCTCTCCAGATATAATTAAAAGCGCCATGGCAAAAGCTATCATAGCCTTTTCGGTAAAGTTAAACGTGGCGTCGCTTAGGTTCAAAGCGTTCAGAAAATAGGGTGAGGCAAAGGAGTTCATAATGAAAATTATCACAGCAACCGCCAGGAGCAGGGTTTCCCAAGACTTAAGGCGGCGCTGCAAAGGGCTTTGCAACCTATCTGGAATATAACGGGTTGTCATGCTCATGTGGCTTGCTCTGCATGGTTCAAGATGATGCGCCCCTTGGTCTGGCTGGCCTTTGCATTAAAGGCAACGGCAATAATGATCGCAGCCCCCGAAATGGCCAGCTGCCAGAAGGGCGAAATATCAATTACAGGAAGTGCGTTTTTGATCACGCCCAAAAAGAGCACACCCAAAACCGTGCCAGTCACCGAACCAATACCCCCTGCGATCGATATGCCCCCGATGACACAGGCGGCAACAACGTCAAGTTCAAACCCACTCGCAATATCGACATAGGCGACTGCATAGCGCGATACCCATAGATAACCTGTAAGTCCGGAAAGGCCCCCCGCAATGGCAAAAGCCCAAAACTGTGTGCGCCCCACATTCAATCCCGCATAAACAGCAGCATGGGGGTTGCCACCCACCGCAAAAAAGGCACGACCTAGGGTCGTACGATTCATTAAAATCACGGCCATTATCACTGTCAAAAGCGCTATCCAAGATAAGATCGGAAAACCCAAAAAGACGTGGCGTGGAAAGGCTTTGAATGTGGGGCTCATTTCATGGGAGTTCACCCATTTTCCCTTTGAAATGAGAAATGTAATGCCGCGGTAAATCGTCATAGTGCCAAGCGTTACCACAATGGGTGGGATGTTGAGCTTCCAAACAAAAATTCCATTAATCATCCCCAAAACAGTGCCAAGCACCATGGCAATCACCAGCGTGAACACCAAAGGTAAATCGGGTGCTGCTGTATTTAATAAGGAAACCACCATTCCCGTCAGCGCCAGATTAGCTGCAACTGAAAGGTCAATGCATTTGGTCAAAATGACAATCATTTGACCCAAGGCTAAAATCATCAGCGGTGAGGTGTCATTAAAAACATTGACCAAATTCGCGGGTTCAATAAATGCCGGAAAACGCAATGCAATTGTGCCCGTCAGTACAAAGAGTGCTAAGGCCAAGATAGCTTCGCGCGCATGCATGAACCGTTTTATCATTCCTGCGCTCCAATTCCTGCGGCGTGGCGCACTAGGGTTTCGGGTGTCATCTCTACATCCGAAACCTCAGCCACGATACGCCCTTGGCGCATGACAATTACCCGATCTGACATTCCTAAGACTTCAGGAATTTCGGAGCTTACCATAATCACCGCCAAACCTTGTGACGCTAGTTCAGTCATAAATTCATGCACGGCGGCTTTTGATCCGATGTCGATCCCTTTAGTTGGTTCGTCCAATATGATTACCTTTGGCATTGTGGCCAGCCATTTTGCGATGACCACCTTTTGCTGATTACCTCCCGATAAATTGTCAACGGCAGTTTCAAGCGAGGCGGCGCGCAGGTCAAGTCTGCTGATATAGTCACGAGTAAGTTTGAATTCTTTGGCTAACCGTAAAAATCCCTGCCTAGATGTTTTTTTGAGCGAAGGGATCGTGACATTTTGAAAAATTGGCAGTGCCGTAATTGCCCCCTGTTTGCCACGATCTTCGGGCACGTATACGATGCCATTTTCCACCGCATAGGCGGGTGATCTGATAACACGTACTTTCCCATCAATGTTCACCTCACCTTTTGACGGCTTGGTGATCCCAAAAATTGCCTGCATCACCTCTGATCGACCTGCCCCAACCAGGCCATAAAAGCCTAAAATCTCGCCTTTCCGCAGTGAAAAACTAATATCGTCAAATTCAGTTGGATGGCTATAGCCGACCACTTTTAAAAGCTCGCTTCCCAAAACACTGTTGCGCGTTGGAAAAATCTGATCGACCGTGCGCCCTACCATCATTTGTACCAATTTGTCTTGGTTTACATCTGCTATTTTACCCTCACCGACCAATTGTCCATCACGGAAAACTGTATAGCAATCGGCGATATGAAATATTTCATTGAACTTGTGACTGATGAATAAAATAGCCTTGCCCTGAGCCTTAAGCTTTTCGACGAGATCATAAAGTTCGACAATTTCTTTATGCGACAGTGCGGCGGTAGGCTCATCCATTATCACGACGCGCGCATCAATAGACAAAGCTCGAGCGATGGCGACCAGATGTTTGCTGGCAATGCCAAGGTCACGCAGACGCGTTTTTGGATCAACGTTGGCTTCTATACTGGTTAAAATGGCTTGCGCTTTTTTAAACATTTCAGCCGTATCTATCAGGCCAAAACGCCCGCGGGGCGCATGACCAAGAAAAATGTTTTCTGCCACGCTTAATTCGTCAAATAAGACTGTTTCTTGGTGAATGGCCGTAATACCGAATTGTGTTGCAACTTGAGCATTTGGAAATTGCACAGCCTGTCCATCAATATAGATTGTGCCGCCGTCTGGTTGATAGATTCCGGTTAGGATTTTTACAACTGTAGATTTTCCAGCCCCGTTTTCGCCTACAAGAGCCATCACCTGACCTGGATAAAGCGACAGTGATACTGCATTTAATGCACGAACGCCCGTGAAGTCCTTGGTGACGCCATCAAGAGAAAGAAGGGGTACCTCCAAAGCGGCATTAGGTTGCGGCTGCATATAATATGTCCATTCATCCACTAAAAAACTCGGCGCAATCTCAACCTGAGATAGCGCCGAGTGCATTCATTTACAAAAGATTAGAAAATTGATTTGAACTGCTCAATATTCGATTTGTCATAGGTAAAGGGGTCAGACATTGCAGCTTCGTTGTTTTCGTCAAGTTTAGCTTTGCCAATGCGGCCCATACCAATTTCGGCACCTGGTCCAGCCTTAGCACCCTTGACAATATTATAAGACAACATGGTCGCAGCATAACCTAGATCTATAGGGTTCCAAATTGCAAAGGAAATGGTAGCCCCGGAGTCAACAGCGCCAGCCATTTCTGATGGTAAGCCAAGACCGGTTACATTGACTTTCCCAATTTTTCCCGCATCAGTTACCGCTTGCGATGCCGCAAGAATACCAACGGTTGTAGGAGCTATAATTGCTTTTAGGTTTGGATAGGTTGCCATCAAGCCCTGTGCTTCGCGGTAGGATTTATCGGCAAGGTCATCGCCGTAAACGGTTGCTACGAGGTTGACCCCAGGATAGTTGCCCATCACTTTTTTCATCTCGTCAATCCAGATGTTTTGGTTGGTTGCCGTTGCCGAAGCAGACAGCACAGCCACATCGCCGCCGCTGGGCATATGATCTGCGGCCAATTTGATGATTGTATTTCCGATCAACGCGCTTGAAGACGGGTTCAAGTGCATTTGACGCCCCGCCTTGGCGACGCCAGAATCCCATGAAATTACTGTGATGCCGCGGCTCATCGCTTTTTTCAGCGCTGGAGCTAAAGCATCTGGATCATTGGCGGAAATAGCAATCGCGTCAACTCCTTGTGCGATAAGACTATTGATTACTTCGATCTGGCCTTCGGCAGTGGTATCGGTTGGGCCTGTGTAGATGATTTCTACGTCACCCAATTCTTTTGCGGCTTCTTCAGCGCCTTTTGCAGCTGCTTCAAAGAAGCCTATGCCCAACGCTTTAACAACGATTGCGATACGCGTCGTTTCAGCGTGCGCAGCGGTTCCCATAAACGCAGTGGCCAAAACTGCACTTGCTAGTAGCTTTCTCATAATATTCATTTTTCTCTCCCTTATTATATGGCGCCTATGACGCCACTTCTTGCACTTGCGCAGCACCAATTGGAGCCACGATCAAGGTCACTTCGGCCGCCTCAAGCATCGAGGCGGCCTTATCCGAGATCCCTTCGTCAGTTATTACTATGTCTATGGTGCTAAGCGGACACAGAACCATTGAAGAGCGCTTGTTGAATTTTGAACTGTCGAGCAAAACAATCAATTCATCTGCTTGGCCTATTAGCTTTTGCTCGGCCTGGACGAGCAGAGGGTCACTTTCCATTAAGCCGATGGAGGCTAAACCATGCGCGCCCATGAACATGCGCTTTGCATAAACATTGCGTGTCACGTCATTTTCAAATGGCGAAAGGATGATGTTTTGTTCGCGGTAAATAGTGCCACCTGACAGGGTGATGGTGTTTTTGGAATGTTTGAGTAAATGCTCTGCAATCGGAAACGAGTTTGTAAACACCTGTAGGCGCCGACTGGCCAAAGGATGCACCATTTGAAATGTGGTCGTGCCACCATTTATAATTATAGAATCACCTTCATCACATAGCGCAACCGCGGCACGTGCAATAGCTTGTTTTTGCTTCGTATTGATCGTTTCATTCACCGAAAAGGGCCTGCCAGCCAATCCTACGAACTGCGGTGGATTGATCGACTCTGCCCCACCGCGCACCCGGCGCAGGCGCTTTTGGACATGCAAAGTTGCAATATCACGGCGAATGGTGGCTTCAGAAGCACCTGTCATATTGCACAAATCAATCACAATCACGACTGGACGGTCTTGAGCGGCAGATAGAATAATTCTGTGGCGTTCCGTTTCGTGCATTGCTCACTCCAGGATCTACGATGTTATAGAATTTAGTATTCTGTCAATCAAAAAATTATCATTTATAATCATTTTTTAATAATTTTGATTATTCTTGATTGTTTTTGATTGACATTATGGCGCACCCAGTCAATTTCTTAGTAACATGGGTATTTATTAGCTAAGCTTTGCTCAAGATAGGGAAATTATGTCAAAATCTGCACTAAAACATCTTAAAAACCAGTGGGATGATGCAAAAGTACATGATATGACTGAGCCGCAAAAGCTGGTCTATCGCTCGAACCTCCTTGGTTCTGACAAGAGAATCACAAATTATGGCGGCGGGAATACGAGTGCTAAGGTTATGGAACATGACCCACTCACGAGTGCTTTGGTCGAAGTTCTATGGGTCAAAGGATCGGGCGGTGATGTTGGCTCCATCAAGATGGACGGATTTTCCACGCTCTACATGGACAAACTGCGCGACCTAAAGGGCGTATATAAAGGCGTTCATATGGAAGATGAAATGGTTGGGCTACTGCCGCATTGCACCTATAATTTGAACCCACGTGCCGCATCAATCGATACGCCTTTGCACGCCTATGTGCCGCGCAACCATGTTGACCATATGCACCCCGATGCAATTATTGCAATCGCAGCCTCAAAAAACTCAGCTGAACTCACTGAACGGATTTTTGGAAAAGACATTGGCTGGTTGCCATGGAAGCGCCCTGGGTACGAACTGGGCCTTTGGTTGGAAGAATTCTGCAATGATCATCCGACGGCCAAGGGTGTTGTTCTAGAGTCGCACGGTCTTTTCACTTGGGCCGATGATGCAAAAGACTGCTATGACCTGACACTCGAAATCATTCAAAAGGCAATGGATTGGTTTGAAACCGAAAGTAAAGACACGTTGGTCTTTGGTGGTGCGCGATACGAAAGTCTTCCTCAAGACATGCGCAAAAAAGTTGCAACACGTCTTATGCCAGCTATTCGTGGAATTGTGTCAGGGCACCAGCACATGGTCGGCCATTTTGATGACAGTAAAGATATACTTAATTTTGTGAATTCAAACGACATGCAGCCGCTTTCTGCGCTTGGCACCTCTTGCCCAGATCATTTTCTGCGCACTAAAATTCGCCCCTTGGTCTTGAAATTTGACCCAAAAATGTTTAACATTGAAGCCGTTATGGCTGAATTGCCGGCCCAAATAGCAACTTATCGTGACGATTACGCAGCCTATTACAACCGCTGCAAAAATGACAATTCTCCCTCCCTTCGCGACCCTAACGCAGTGGTTTATCTGGTGCCTGGGGTTGGAATGCTGACTTTCGCCAAAGACAAGGCAACAGCACGTATTTCGGGTGAATTTTATTTGAATGCTATTAATGTAATGCGCGGGTCATCGGCTGTATCAGAATATTGCGGCCTTAACGAGCAGGAATCTTTTGATATTGAATATTGGCTTCTTGAAGAAGCTAAACTGCAACGTATGCCAAAGCCCAAGGCGCTTGCAGGTCGTGTTGCTTTGGTCACGGGCGGAGCGGGCGGCATAGGGTCAGCTATTGCAGAACGTTATCTACAAGAAGGTGCTTGCATCATACTTGCCGATATTGATGAAGTTGCTCTAGCTAATACTTCGGACAGTTTAATTCGGCGCTTTGGCTCAGATGTGATCCGCACCGTGCAAATGGATGTGACAGACGAGACCGCCGTGATTGACGCCTTTGAACAGGCCACTGTCGAATTTGGCGGCATTGATATTTTGGTGTCAAATGCTGGCATCGCTTCATCGGCACCAATCGAAGACACAAGCCTTGCTGTTTGGAACAAGAATATGGAGATCTTGTCGACCGGATATTTTCTAGTCAGCCGCGAGGCGTTCAAAGTGTTGCGGATGCAAAACATAGGTGGTTCAGTGGTGTTTATCGCTTCGAAAAACGGTCTAGCGGCATCGCCAAATGCGGCCGCATACTGTACGGCAAAGGCCGCCGAAATACATCTTGCGCGATGCCTGGCGTTAGAGGGGGCGGAGGCCGGCATTCGTGTTAATACTGTCAACCCAGATGCGGTGTTGCGTGGGTCAAAAATTTGGTCGGGTGACTGGCTATCGCAGCGCGCCTCAACCTATAACACGGACAAAGACGGGTTAGAGGAAATGTATCGCAATCGCTCTTTGTTGAAGCGGTCCGTTTATCCTGAAGATATCGCTGAGGCGGCCTATTTCTTTGCTTCTGACCTATCTTCAAAATCAACGGGCAATATAATAAATGTTGATGCTGGCAATGTGCAATCCTTTACCAGGTAAAAAGCTATGATAGACGCTTCCATTATTAACGCTGAAAACGAAAAAAAAATCACCCATTTGCAAGAAGATTATGCTGCTTTGGGTGAGCATTTAGCTCGTCGTGGTATTGATATATCTGCATTAAAAAGCCGTGTCGCGACTTTTAGTGTGGCGGTGCCCTCTTGGGGCGTCGGCACAGGAGGCACGCGTTTTGCGCGATTTCCTAGCGCAGGCGAACCGCGCCACATCTTTGATAAGTTGGACGATTGTGGCGTTATCCAACAACTTACCCGTGCCACTCCAAATGTTTCCCTTCATATACCGTGGGATAAAGCGCCAGCGGCCGACTTGTTGGGCAAAGCACGAGAGCTGAGCCTTGGTTTTGACGCGATGAATTCGAACACCTTTCAAGATCAAGAAAATCAAGAACATAGCTATAAGTTTGGCTCACTGTCCCACGCTAATTCCGAAACGCGGCAGCAGGCCATTGATCACAATATTGAATGTATCGAACTGGGAGAAAAAATTGGTTCAAAGGCTCTAACCGTTTGGATTGGTGATGGTTCAAACTTTCCAGGGCAGACAAATTTTACCCGACAATTCGAACACTATCTCGAATCCATGAAATCTGTATACAGCCACCTGCCAGAAGACTGGCGGCTGTTTTCTGAACATAAGATGTATGAACCCGCTTTTTATTCAACCGTGGTGCAAGATTGGGGTACCAATTACATGATAGCAAAAGAGTTGGGCGACAAGGCACATTGTCTTGTTGATCTTGGTCATCATGCCCCGAACGTGAACATCGAAATGATCGTAGCCCGACTGATCCAATTTGGAAAGTTGGGCGGGTTCCACTTTAACGACAGTAAGTATGGCGATGATGATCTGGACACTGGCGCGATTGATCCTTTTCGCCTGTTCCTAGTGTTTAATGAACTAGTGAAT
Source organism: Paracoccaceae bacterium (assembly GCA_041441915.1). Taxonomy (GTDB): domain Bacteria; phylum Pseudomonadota; class Alphaproteobacteria; order Rhodobacterales; family Rhodobacteraceae; genus UBA10365. The sequence goes on from JASDRS010000004.1 coordinate 10,792, forward strand.
TCTGAAGGAAAAGAAAACTTCAACCCTGCTCACATGCTTGATCAATCGCACAATGTTACAGATCCAATAGAAAGCCTGATGTCGTCAGCTAATGAAGTGCGACGCGCATTTGCTCAGGCGCTGCTTGTTGACCGCAAAGCTTTGTGCGCCTTTCAAGACCAGAACGATGCTTTGATGGCCGCCCATACTCTTAAACAGGCTTTTCGCACCGATGTAGATCCTATTTTAGCTATGGCAAGGCTTGAAAATGGCGGGGCGATCGACCCCATTGGTACCTTCCGTACTGCTGGATATCGTGCGAAAGTGGCCGAAGAGCGGCCTAAAATTTCAGGCCTGAGCGGTGGAATCGTTTAACAGTTATTTTGGCTCCTCAGTTGGCCTACCCTAAGGCACATCTTCCAAAGTGATAGGTCAGGTTTCGCCAACGTCCACCTTGCTGTCCCAGAACACTAAACTGTAAATCGTATTTGTACCTAATGATACGGGCCTTGTTGCAGGCGGATCGCAATACCGTTGGGTAACTATGATCTGTTTCATTGATCATGATGAGAGCACCTTTCTGACGGCGCTTACATAGCGACTGCCCTTCGTCCCGAATGCATCAGATCCAGTTTGTCCTGTCTCAAGATAATCAACTGCACCACCAGCGCCTTGATTATGTGCGTACCCTAGAATTTCTAGCTGTTCTTCAGACGGCATGGATTTGTATTTATCTGATTTACTCAGCAGCGTCTGATGATTGGCCTTAGTATATGCAGCCATAACGGCATCTTGCTTTGAAGGATTTGCTAGCGTCAGTTACATCCTCACCAACTCTTCCTGTTGCATTGCAAATATAGTTTTCCTTTAATGGCAGGCTGTCGAAAAATGAGACAGAACTTGTTAGCACTAATATAATTGATAGGAAAAATGAAAACTTCATTTCACACTTGTTTCCTCTGCAAGGTTTTCATAGCAATATCTGCACGTAATAGCTTCAAATTTAATTTTTTCAGCACAAAACGGATTTCCAAAAGCAATGCGCCGCATTCCCACGCTAGTATGTCTGGCTGATGTTTTTGTGTTTTTTACCAATTTTCAGCTAACACGCTGATTTAATTGGCTCCGGCGGTAGGGATCGAACCTACAACCAATTGAGTGGTAGAATTCCTCATTAACACATTGAAATATATATAAATATTTATGGGTTATGGAGCGACGAATAACTTTAGGTGTTGTTACAGGTGCTAAGTTAATACCTTAGTGATATACTATATTAAGTGCCGAGTTAGCCACTCGCTGATAAATTACCCAGTTAGTATTTTCGCCACTTTTTTTTATTAGTATAAATACAGCCATACACAGGGTCGCACTTATTCCAACTTGTTTCGTTTGTATGCAAAGAAGTCAGCAGTATCTCGGTTAAAGTGAGTGCAGTGTTTGCCTACCATCTCATTCAAAAAAGTGTTTGATAATGTTGGTACAATTGAAGTGAATGATGGCTCCAAAGGATGTTTTAAGTGGTAAATCTGAAATGATTAACCAAAATGATGCTGTTGTTTTCTGGAACAACAACTATCTGTATTTAGATTTGGCTTGAACGAATGCGTGGAAATAAATTGAAAAGTAAAATTTGGATTATTTTTATAACACTGCTAATTTCAGTAATGAGTATTAATAGTCAAGCAAACGAAGTTCTTCATCAATCTAAACGCGTTCCAGCTGAATGGGAACCTCAAGAGGCGATTTGGATGCAATGGCCTGGTTTTTTGGAAAAAGATTATGAAATAACTTTTGCAAATATAGCTGATATAGTTTCTCGCTACGAAAAACTTCATATCCTTTACCATTCAGATCAGATTTATTCAGATGCACAAAAAGCAATAAGAGATGTAAAGGCAGATCCACAAAATAAAAATATTCATTGGCATGAAGTACCCAATGATAATGCTTGGATGAGAGACAACGGTCCTATTTATGTTCTAAATGGTCAAGAATTAAGGATTCAAAATTGGAATTTTAATGCTTGGGGTGGTGCTTTTGGGCATGATGTAACCTTTAATCTAGACAATACAGTCCCAGACAAAGTTGGCGAAATACTTAAAATGCCTGTTGATCAAATTGATATCGTACATGAAAGAGGTAACTTAGAATTTAATGGATCCGACACAGTATTATTAAATTGGAGCACCCTTGGTGATCCCAGTAGAAATTTAAACTATAAAAAACAGCAGGCAGAACGTGATCTGAAGGAGTACTTTGGTGTAACAAATGTTATTTTTATTGAGGGCATTCCAGATGGAGATCTTACTAAAGGACACATTGATGGTATTGCCCGGTTTATTGGACAAAGGACTGTAGTAGTCGTTCAATGTACAACTCAATCATTATGTCGACCCGATAGTATAGATGCAGAGCTTTATGATAAGGCAGCAAAAATAATAGGGGAAGCAGGGTTTAATGTAATAAGAGAACCTATTGAGGGTTTTGTAAGACATAATGATAAAATGTTTGATACTAATTATATGAACTGGCTAGTTGGAAACGGATTTGTAATCGTACCTGGTTTTGGCAATCCGGACACAGATTTTTCAGCAAAATTACGTATAGAAAGCTATTTTCCTAATCGCGATGTTTATCTAATTGAGATGTTAAGCTCTTGGGCCGCTGGAGGTGGAGTACACTGTCATACAAATGATCAACCAGCCTTCTCAATATCCAAATAAACCTCTGTAATTTTATACAAACCAAAACCATATAATTATTGTAAATTGGGCTAAACTCGGCAATCATTACTTGAAGCTAATGTCGCGTTATAATGCAAAATAGTGCAGTTAAAGGAAACTGATTTTTATGAACCGAAAATTAGAGAAATGACCGCACGGGGCGCTATCACAAGTATTCCTCCACGGACTGGGCGCGCTGTACGCCTGTCGACCGGAGAAGCGATACAAATTGTAAACACGCATGGGACACAAGTGGTCGACACATGGTGTTTTAATATCAATGATATGAAAGAATTCATGTCGATGGAACATAATCGTGTGGTCACGCAATCCCTGTTTCCCAAAGAGGGAGATATGCTATATTCTAACCGCCGCCGACCAATTTTACATCTAGAAACAGATACTTCACCAGGTCGACACGATACATTGTTAGCGGCTTGTGATGTGTACCGCTATATGATGCTAGGATGTAAAAGTTATCACGATAACTGCACTGACAACTTGCACGGTGCACTGTCACAGAACAGCCTACGATCAGACGTATGCCCAAGCCCATTAAATCTTTGGATGAACATACCAATCAGTGTTTCAGGGCATACTGAGTGGGGCATGCCGCTTTGCAAGCCTGGTGATTTTGTGGTGTTACGCGCGCAACTCGACTGTGTAGTGGTGATGTCGACTTGTCCTCAGGATATTGTGCCGATTAACGGTGCTGATTGTGTGGTCAAAGAAGTGCATTATAGCGTTCTGGAAACGTCAGAATAATGTTATTTGGTGGTTATTCTGGTGTCTGTCGTCAGGGTTTTTGGACCCATAGGCGCTGACGTCAGACAATGGAAATCAAGTTAATGCAATTCTTTAATTGACAAAGGACCAAGCAATAACTCAGTCTGATGGATATCTGGGTATTTTCTGTGAAGTTGCCAGCTTCTTTTCCCATTCAACCAGTTCATCTGGTTTGGCAGGTGGGTCGCTAAGAAAAAGAGGTTGGGATTCTGCTTTTATTAAGCTGTCGGCAAGTTCTTTGGCGGCCAGTAAAGCTTCGTCATCTACACGGTCTTTTAAATTTTTATGATCATTCTCCAGTTTATTTAGCTGATACTGTAAGATGCCAAGATCTGCCCTGGTGGAACCAATAGCTTTGTAAGTCTTGGAGTATGCTTCCTCTAAGCTTGATGCATATGAATAAGTAGTACAGATGCACATCAAAAAAATTGCAGTAATGCTGCCCTTAATAAGACTTATTAAGTTGCTTACGCTCAACATCGTGAATCTCTTACCCATATATATTTTACGGCGATTTCAAATTAGGGCTATTCTGAATGCGATTAACAACAGTTGCATCACTGCGCACTGTAACAATTTTTTCTAAAACTACAAAATTTAATTTAAATGTTTCCCTGGAGTTTCTTCAGTAGAGACTGCCAATCTAATGATTAACTTTAAGTTATTGATTATATTGGCTCCGGCGGTAGGGATCGAACCTACGACCAATTGATTAACAGTCAACTGCTCTACCGCTGAGCTACGCCGGAACACCTGGACCTTGTAGCAAGGGTCTTGGGTATCGTCTAGGGGAAATTGTAAAAATTGTAAAAATTGTAACCTCTTTTTTATTTCATATGTGGGGTTTAAATAGAGTGTTTGGCTGGTTTGGGTCTGTGGCTTCAATCAGGTGTTTTTCATATAAGTCCATCAAATGTGCCAAGACATTTTAGGGCGCAGCTTGCTGCAGGCGTGGCGAAAGCGGCGGATAGATGTGGCTAACCAATTGTTTAATATTTTTGGGGCGTTGGTGGCGCGCACCCAAAATTTGCGTCTCTCGGCGTATACGATGGGCGAGGAGGGTGGTGATGATTTTTTCTGAGCTTTCCGAGGCAGTTCCATAACTGGGCAAAATTATTTGTGAGACTAGTCGTTCCAAGCGCTCTAATGACTTCATATATCTGCCCATATCTGTGCAGGGCAATGTGCTCATTGAGCTTGACCATTCCATTATCTGATCTCCCATAAATAATATATTCCAAAGATTTAAACAAATATGATCGGCTAAGGGACCCGGGCTATGATGAACGTAAAGTGACCAATTGGGGCCAGTGATGCTTTGGCCGTCTTTTACCGTCTGGTCAGGCGCAAAGTGATGGTCAATCCCGTCAGCACCAGAGCTCAAAGATGCGCCTGCGCCAAATTTGGCAGATTTTTTGGCTTTATCGCACCAAAAGCATAAATCTGTGCACCCACTTTTTTCGCCAGTCTGATGGCCAAAGACATAGGGTCTAAATGCCTGTGAATGATGATTATATGGCTCATGCTTTTCCCTTTATAGAGCGCTTCGATCAGTGCCATGGGGTAGCTTTGATTGGTCAATCACTGAGCACTGTGCTCCTTGCCTGACAATATCTGTATTAGTGTCTCAGTGGGTAATCCCGGAGGAGTTGAGCGCGCTACAACGCACCGTACAGAGCGGGGCATGTCAAATGGGTTATCAAAAAGGTGGGGGTGTTTAGCTAACTGACAGGCTCGGGGGCTTGTTTTTGCCATGGCTAAATGCTTTTACTTTCACAGCGGCTGGGGTAATCATAAGTTATGAAATACTATTTAAAATTTTTTTTACCCCGCACCCTTTATGGCCGAGCCGCTCTTATTTTGATCGTGCCGATTGTTACGATCCAACTGGTCGTGTCTATCGGTTTTATGCAGCGTCATTTTGATGATGTGACTGTTCAAATGACTAAATCGGTCGCTGAAGAGATTGTTTTTATGATTGCGGCGGTACAAAAGTCACCCTCGGGACAAAAGAAAAAAGCTGTTCTGGATTTGGCGGAAGCCTTTAATTTGGATGTTAAATTTGTTCCTAATCTTGAAAATGGTGCGGATCTAATTTGGTTTTTGGATTTGCCAGGTGGCGCGGTTATTTCCACTTTTCGGAGTATAATACCAACCTTACAAAAGATAGATCTGATCACCAAACCTTTTATGGTGCGGCTTTTTCTACCTACAGAAATTGGTCCGCTTTATATCGAGATGTCACGCTTGCGGGTGTCTGTACGCAATCCGCATCAATTGCTAGTGTTGATGTTGATCGTCACGCTGCTGATGACGCTCGTTGCCTATATCTTTTTGCGCAACCAGTTGCGTCCTATCGCTAAATTAGCCGAAGCTGCTGAAAGCTATGGTATGGGTACGAGTATAAGCTATCGGCCGCGAGGTGCCCTTGAAGTGCGTGCCGCGGGCAAAGCCTTTGTCCAAATGCGCGAAAGAATTGAACGCCAAATTGAACAGCGAACAATGATGGTGTCGGGTGTTGGGCATGATTTGCGCACGCCGCTTACAAGGCTGCGGCTAGGCCTTTCAATGCTGCCGGAAGATGACGAAATTCTAGCTCTAATTCGGGATGTCAGCGATATGGAGCGATTGATTGACGAGTTTTTAGCCTTCGCTAAAGGCGACGCATTGGAAGAGCAGACCTTAGCTGATTTGGTGCCGGTGATAAAACGCGTAATTCGAAATTTGGGCCGTTTGGGGCATGATGTGAAATTTGATAGCGCAGAGGCCACGTTGCCTGTGGTCTGCGCCGAAACGGCAATTGCCCGCGCAGTTGAAAATCTGACGGGCAACGCAGTGCGCTATGGGAGCCATACCAAGGTTACCTTGCGCGGTGATACTGAATGGGTCGAAATTCAAGTTGATGATAATGGCCCAGGTATCGAGCCCGCGTTTTACGAAAAAGCGATCTTGCCATTTTCACGGCTCGAAAAAGCGCGCGATCCCAACCGAGGTGGCGGGGTTGGATTGGGCCTTTCCATAGCAAATGACATTGCCACATCTCACGGCGGCAGTCTGGAATTGAGCAAAAGTGATATGGGGGGGCTACGGGCTTTACTCAGAATTTCTATGAATATGCCTGCGAAATTTCAATCTTTTGGCCAAAAAGATTAATTGCATCGCCCCCTGTTGCACGAGCATCTTCCACGTCATGAGTGACCATTATCACCGGGAGCTCGCGCGCGCGGGCCAGATCAAACACCATCACACGCAGGCTCGAGCGCAGGTCTTGATCAAGGCCAGAGAAGGGCTCGTCTAGCAACAGAGCCTTGGGCTGGGCCAAAAGGCAGCGGACCAGTGCCACACGGGCCTTTTCACCGTTTGACAGGGTGGAAGGGTCGGAGTTGGCGTGCAAAGGCATGTCGACTTGTTCCAAGGTCTCTTGAATCAGGCTCTGACGTTCGCTTTTTGAAAGCCCATCTTGCGGCATGGCAAAGGCCAGATTTGCGGCCACCGACATATGTGGAAACAATAGATCATCTTGCAGCAATATACCAATACAGCGCTGATGGATTGGAAGATTGGTTACCTCAGTCCCGTTAAGAAATATTTTCCCATATTGCACAAAGAATGGGTCAAGCGCGCCCATAATGGCAGAAAGGGCCGTTGATTTACCCGCCCCAGAAGGGGCCATAAGTGTTAGGATCTTACCTGGTTTAATATGTGCACTTAAGGCCACGAGGCGTTGATTTCCTTTGATGATAGTTAGGTGCTCAAGCACTAATCCAGTTGCGTTGGTCATTTTGGGGCCCTTAATGCACGACGATTTCGGTAAAGAATTGAGGGGATGATCATAGCCAAGCCAAATGCGATAGCGGGCAAAAGGCTTTGTGCGAGACCGTAAGTGCCAATCAAGCGGCGGTTGCCCCCCGACGACAAGGCCACTGCCTCGGTTGTCAGAGTTTCTATCTGGCCTGCACCGATTAATTGACTGGGCAAATATTGCGCTACCGACACTGCAAAGCCTACGGCTGCGGCCACCAGAATGGGGCGCAATAGCATCGGCAGGCGCAGGCGCCAAAACACGCGGTCATTTGTAACGCCCATCGCAGCGGCTACCAGTGCAAAGCGGGTATCCCAAGCGCGAAAAGCGGGCGCAAGCGTCAAAGCCACATAGGGCAACACAAAGATGAAATGGGCAAAAGCCACTGTTAAAATATTGCCAGCAACGCCGGTGATTAAAGCCAAGTGATAGAGACCAGGTAAAAATGTTATTTGTGGCAACAAAAGTGGTAAATAAATAATCCACTGTGCCCGATATTTTTTCTGCTGCAGATATTCTGTTTGCAAGACCGCCAAAGCCAGCGCCGTTGCGCAAAGCGTGCTCACGCTGGCTAGAATTAGTGTGTTGTTCGTGGCGTGCAAAAGGGGCTCTTTGGCTGACGCCCAACTGCGCGCAGTATAGGTTTGCGGCAAAAAGTCAGGATAGGGCCAAAGTCCCGTACAAGACCAAAGGCCCAGAGAAATGAGTCCAAAAAACAGGCATCCAAATCCTAAAACGCCAAAGATAGCGCTCAGAATCTTTATTGGTAGGTCCAAACCCAGGCCGCGTCCGCCGCTTTGAAAGCGTGCGCGACTTATGGCCGCGGTCACTATTTCAATTATGCGCCACAAAAGCAGCACGCCAGCAACAAGTACCAATTGTAAAAGGGCCGCCGCCGCCGCCATCTTTTGAAACTGTGGATCAGGCAGTGCCATCCATTTGGTGATTTGCACGGCTAAAGTAGGCGGCAGGCTCGGCCCCAAAATCATAGCCATTTCAACTGAGGTCATAGCATAGGCCAAAACGGCAAAAATAGGCAGGCGCAATTGTGGATAAAGCACGGGCCAAATGGTTAGCCAAAAACCCGCTGCTCGCCCATAGCCAAGCGTCGAGGCAGTAAGTCTGCGTCGTGGCGCATCACATTGCGCCCAAGCAGCCAAAGTCATCAGTACTAAAAATGGCACTTCCTTAACAACCAGGCCAAACATCAAAGCCAAACCCCAAGGGTCATTCATTGATATAATATCGGGAGGTGTTTGGCTGATGGGCATATTTAAACTATTGAAAACCGAAACAATGGCGCGCATCACCCAGCCCGAAGGGGCTAAAATAAAGGCCAGGGCTAATGCCGCTGCTGCATGAGGAATGGCTAAAAAAGGGGTAAGCAAGCGTAAAAACACCGTAAATATTTTGTGATCTTCGAACAGAGCGAACAGCGCTGCAGTTAAAGCCAAAGCGATGACTGTTGCACAAAATCCGGTCAGAACAGAAATCCACGACGCAGGCCAAAGTCCGTTCCAAGCCCAAAGAGCGTTGAATGCGTTGTGCTCTTGGCCTGGAAAGGGGGCCATAGCGGGGGTGATCGTCGCCCAGAGCCCAACCAAAACGGGCACAACCAGCACGCCAGTTAAGACAATCGGGGCCAAGGACAAGTAGCCCCGCCTTGTTTTTTTCATTTCAACACACCATAACGTTTCTGCCAGTCTTTTGCGATTGCGCGCATCCAACTTGCATCTGGTTCCAAAAGGCTTCGGCCCAATTGCACTGGAGAGAGCGTTGCCACTCCCAAATCAAGCTGGTCAAATGCTTCCTTATCTTGCGCACTTAACCGCTTAGTGTCCAGTACTGTCATGAAACCCAAAACAGCGGGATCTTGCGCGCGCGCCTGGACCAAAGGATGAAGTAGCAAATTAGCAAGTACTAAAGCCCCAGCTTTATGGCCTGAATTCACAGGTATCGCAACAAAGCTCGCATTTCCGATCGTGCCTTGGTCAAACACAAAGCTGCGTATGTTTGGATTTAAATTTCCAGCTTCAATCTCGGCGGAGGCGCGTCCAGGGTTAAAAGCAATGCTAATGGCAATCTCGCCATCTGCCAAAAGTTGGGAAAGGGCGAATTCTGACGTTGGAAAGGCTTGTCCCCGATGCCACATATAAGGATGCGCCGTGTCGAGCCATTCCCAAATTTTCATGCTTTCAGCAGCATAAGTATCTGTTTTAAAAGAATTTTGTAGCAAATTGGGATCTGAAATTGTGGCATAAAGAATTTGCTTTAGAAATGTAGTTCCCAAATAATCTGGTGGCTGTGGGTATGTGAAGCGGCCAGGATTAGCTTTGATCCACTTAAGCAGATCTGCAGCCGTACGCGGCACCTGCGACACGCGTTGGGGGTCATATTCAAACACCAATTGCGCCATTGCCCAGGGGCTTTCGAAACCGTCGGTAGGCTTGGTAAAGTCCTTAAGGGTGGCTGGTTTGCTCTCGGTATCAACATATTGGAAATTTGGCAGATCTTGTGCGAAAGGGCCAAATAGCAGATTGTCATCTTTCATCGTGGAAAAGTTTTCACCATTGATCCAAATCAGGTCTACAGACCCGTTGTTCATTTGCTTTGCGGCCACCTCCGTGCGTACCCGCGATACGGCGTCAGAGGTGTTAGCCAATTTCACATGCTGTAGACGAATATCATAGCGTGAGCGCGCCACATCTCCGACCCAAGTGATGAAGTCATTGATCTTGGGGTCACCGCCCCAAGCGTTGAAATACACAGTTTGTCCCTTAGCCTCGTTCAAGACGGCGCCCCATGCAGCGGGATTTGGGCCAGGGGCTACTTCTTGCGCAAAGACCATGAGACTATAGGAAAAAATTCCAAACGCTATAAGTACAATAGAGGCTGATCTTATAATTTTTTGATTCATTTTAAGCTCCTGTTTGTCAGTGTAAGCGAAACTTGTTTGGTTTTTAATTATTTTGGCCTGCGATCTTGTGAAGATTCTACGGTGCATTATCGGTCTATGCTCTTGCATTCAAGTGATCTGCGGGCCAGCAAGGTCGAAAGGAGAAAAAAATGTTCGACAGGTATTTGCGCTCGGCAATCGATCCCCCATTAAACTTTATTGGGATTTTTCTGGCTCGCAAAGGAATGATGGCTGACCATGTGACGCTATTTGGACTGGTTTTTGCCTTAATTTTAGCGGTGATGATCGCCTTCGGTCTGTCAGGATGGGTGACGCTGGTGCCTTTTGTGTTCAATCGTTTATGTGATGGCTTAGACGGCGCCGTTGCGCGCGCCTGCGGCAAAACTGAGTTTGGGAGTTATTTGGATATATGCTGTGATTTTGCCATGTTTAGTGCAGTACCGTTTGCCTTTGTGTGGCACGATGTGGTAAAAAATGGGACTGCAGGAGCGTTTTTATTGATGGCATTTTACATAAATGCCGCCAGTTATTTGGGCTTTGCGATCATGGCATCCCAGCGTAATATTACCACAAGCGCCCGTGGTGCTAAATCTTATTACGCGGCGGCTGGCTTAATGGAGGGGGGCGAAACAGTTGTTTTTTTTGTACTGATGCTTATGTTACCCTTGTATTTTGCATCTTTGGCCTTTGTGTTCGGGGGGCTTTGTTTGCTGTCGGCCCTGTGGCGCATTTTGCAGGCAAAGCAAGTTTTTCCCCCACTAAATGAATTTAAATGATTTTGTCCGATACCCTTGCAGGGGGCGAAACGTACGACTAATACTTCTGTAAACCGTGAAAGATATTCCAACCCTAAACAGGCAGGCTGGTAAGATGAAAGACCCGATTGATTTTTATATGAACACATTGGTGCCCATGGTGGTTGAACAAACCAGCCGGGGTGAACGCGCTTATGATATTTATTCGCGCATGTTGAAAGAACGTATCATCTTTCTATCAGGCCCCGTGCATGATGGCATGTCGTCTTTGATTTGCGCGCAGTTGTTATTTCTAGAATCTGAGAACCCGACAAAAGAAATCAGCATGTATATTAATAGCCCTGGTGGTGTTGTGACCTCTGGACTGTCGATTTATGATACGATGCAATATATAGGCCCCAAAATATCTACGTTGGTAATTGGGCAAGCGGCGTCGATGGGGTCACTTTTGCTGACAGCGGGAGAAAAGGGTATGCGCTTTAGTTTGCCCAACAGCCGCGTGATGGTGCATCAACCTTCGGGCGGTTATCAGGGTCAAGCAACGGATATTATGATCCATGCACGCGAAACTGAAAAGCTAAAACTTCGTTTAAATGAGATATATGTACGCCACACAGGTCAAGACCTAGATACTGTGGAAACCGCTCTTGAGCGCGATAATTTCATGTCGGCGGAAGATGCTAAAAACTGGGGTTTAATCGACGAAATTTTAGAGAATCGTGGCAAAGCCGACGCGGAATAAGACGAGGATATCCGCCCTCAAAAAAATTAGGGCCGTTTTGACATTGTTAAGGCCTTTCCTATGGCTTAAACTTAATAAATAATTTCTTACAGTACCGCAGAGTCACTAGGAGAACCGAATGGCAAATACTTCAGGCACAGACAGCAAGAATACCCTTTATTGTTCGTTCTGCGGCAAAAGTCAGCACGAAGTGCGTAAACTTATTGCTGGGCCAACGGTTTTTATTTGCGACGAATGCGTTGAACTTTGCATGGATATTATCCGCGAAGAAACCAAGACCGCTGGTCTAAAATCGCATGATGGCGTGCCTATACCTGCCGATATCTGTTCAGTGTTGGATGATTATGTGATTGGCCAAAGCCATGCAAAACGTGTGCTGTCGGTGGCGGTGCATAACCATTATAAGCGTCTTAATCATTCGTCAAAAGCGGATATTGAACTCTCAAAATCAAACATTCTTTTGATAGGCCCCACGGGAAGCGGCAAAACCTTGCTCGCGCAAACTTTGGCACGGATTTTGGAAGTGCCTTTTACTATGGCCGATGCCACCACATTAACTGAAGCAGGCTATGTTGGCGAAGATGTTGAAAACATTATTCTTAAGCTTTTGCAGGCGTCGGAGTATAATGTTGAACGCGCGCAACGTGGCATAGTTTATATCGACGAAGTTGATAAGATTACGCGTAAATCTGACAATCCTTCAATAACCCGTGATGTTTCTGGCGAAGGGGTTCAGCAAGCCTTGCTGAAGGTTATGGAAGGCACCGTGGCTTCGGTTCCTCCGCAGGGCGGCCGCAAGCATCCGCAGCAAGAGTTTTTGCAAGTGGATACTACCAATATCCTGTTCATCTGTGGCGGGGCTTTTTCTGGGCTTGATAAAATCATCGCACAGCGCAACAAGGGTTCGGCTATTGGCTTTGGCTCTAAGGTAAAAGGCCCAGAATCACGCGGTGTAGGCGAAATTTTCCAAGAGCTTGAACCTGAAGATTTGTTGAAATTTGGTCTGATTCCTGAATTTGTTGGCCGCTTACCAGTGATTGCAACCCTTACTGATTTGGACGAGGCTGCGTTGATAACAATTTTGACCGAGCCGAAAAACGCTTTGGTCAAACAATATCAACGTCTGTTTGAAATCGACAATGCAGCACTGACGTTTACGCCTGAGGCGCTCAAAGCCATTGCAAACCGTGCTATTAAGCGCAAAACAGGCGCGCGTGGGTTGCGTTCTATCATGGAAGAAATTTTGCTTGATACGATGTTTGATTTACCATCGATGAGCGATATAGAAGAAGTAGTGGTCAAGGAGGATGCGGTTACTTTGGGAGCTAAACCCTTTTTGGTGCTTTCCAAAAAGAAAAAAGAACCCGCAAGCGCGGGTTGATCTGAACTGGGGGCAGTGGCCCTTTTCAAGGTGGGTTTCTAGACACTTTAAATAAGTAGGGAACGATGACCAGAATTTTTGGAGGTTTGGGTATGTTTTTGCGTTTACTAACTTGGTGGAACAGCCAAACTTTAGGAACTCAATTGTTCACCATAAGACATGGCATCAAAGTGGGCGACGATGCCCAAGGCAATAAATATTATCATAATAAATCCGATAAACGCCGCTGGGTGATTTATAACGGTGAAATGGAAGCGACCCGCGTGTCCCCAGATTGGCATGGCTGGCTACATTTTACGTTTGATCAGCCACCAACCCTTGCACCTTTGGCCCATAAAATTTGGGAAAAGCCTCATCAAGAAAATCTGACCGGGACCCTTTTTGCCTATGCGCCCATGGGCTCTATCCGTAAATCCTCGCCAGTCGCGCGTAGCGACTACGAGGCGTGGCAACCTAATTAATGGCAGAGAATCCTACAGAAGTTGTTGCAGGTGGCGCTGTGTTAGCTGTAGCTGTGGCGTTTTTGGCCTTTGTTGGCCAAAGCACGGGGTATGGCGCAAGCTCTGACAGTTATCCGTTGAAAGCCAGTTTTCGTTCGGCCGATGGTATTACTTTAGGCAGCGATGTGCGCATGGCCGGGGTGAAAATTGGTGCCATCACCGCAATTGAGCTAAATCCAGAAAGCTTTTTCGCTGATGCGACTCTGTCGCTTAGTAAAACGGTGCAACTTCCGGATGATTCTGCGGTTATGATTTCTTCCGAAGGTCTTTTGGGTGGCAATTTTGTTGAAATCATACCCGGTGGTAGCGTTGCAATCCTTGAGGCTGGCGCCGAAATTGAAGATACGCAAGGCTCTGTGAGCCTCATTACATTGCTGATGAAATTCGTGGGTGGCGACGGAAAATGAGACAAGGGGCTAAGAATGCCACAGCTTTGGCTGTGGCTCTATGCTTCAGTTTTATGGCGAAGGTGGTACCCGCCCAGATAGCAGAGACGTTGGTTCTAAGTAATGAAAACCAAAACGCAAGTGAGCACAGACCGCACCTTGATCCACGGGTCGATCCCTGGGTCTTACAAAAGCAGAGATCGTACCTTGATCCACGGGTCGATCCCTGGGTGCCAAAAAATACACTCCCACCCCCTTTGCCGACTTTAGAAGAGTTGCCATTAAGTCAGGGCTCTGGAGCGGTTTTGCGAGTTTTGGATAAGGTGGCAGCCTATACGGTTGAAGTGATTTTGCCTAACCATAGTTTTGATGATTTTGGAAATTTGAATATTCGTCTTGATGAATGTCGCTATCTGGCTTTCGACCCCACGGCAAATGCTTACGCTCATGTTACTTTGACTGATCCGCAGAAGCCGAAAAGTGATTTTTCTGGTTGGATGATTGCCTCTAGCCCTGCTCTGTCGGCCTTCGATCATCCGCGATATGATGTATGGATTATACGCTGTACTCTTCCTTAGTCTGTGCAACGCGTAGGGCGTTAAAATTGGCGCTTTTTCTTAAGGCTTGGCCCAACTGCTTTTGAAAAAGATCACGTGCTATTTCAACCCCGCCCAGACTAGCTAGATGATCAGTTAAAAACTGCGTATCAAAAAGGCTAAACCCACCTGCCTTGAGCCGCTCAACCAAATAAACCAGCGCGACTTTGGACATATCTTTGCGGGTTGAAAACATACTTTCACCAAAAAACGCCCCGCGCAAGGCCACGCCGTAAACGCCACCCACCATGCCAGATGGATCATAGATTTCAATGCTATGGGCATAGCCTATTTGGTAAAGTTTTTGATAAAGGAGATGAATTTCTTCATTGATCCATGTTTCATACCGCGCAGCACAGCATTGCATGACGCCCTGAAAATTTTGATCAACCGACACCCAGTAATTTCTTTTGCGCAATGTCTTGTTTAGGCTTTTTGAAATGTGAAACTGATCAAGCGGAATGATGCCGCGCAGTCTGGGATAAATCCAATTAATCTGCGGGTTATCGCGGCCATTGGCCATGGGAAAAATACCCATGCTGTAGGCACGCAGCAAAATTTCGGCAGTGAGCTTTGGCATGGATGTCCTGTGCAACCGCGCATACAATCTGCGCCTTTGTCAATATAGGGTTTCCTAGGGCCCTAGGTTTTTTTTCAACCACTTTTCAAGCCAATGGATGTTGTAATCTCCGATCAGAACATCTTTTTCTTCTAAGAGTGCGTGAAACAGCGGCACGGTTGTGTCGATTCCATCAACTATTAATTCGCTCAAAGCGCGCTTCAAGCGTGCCAATGCTTCGGGTCGATCGCGGCCATGCACAATCAATTTTCCGATCAGACTGTCATAATAAGGTGGGATCGAGTAGCCGCCATAAAGTGCTGAATCCATGCGCACACCCAAACCGCCAGGCGAGTGAAACACTTTCACTTTGCCAGGGCAGGGGCTGAAATGCGGCAGTTTTTCGGCATTAATGCGCACTTCAATGGCATGGCCATTGATTTGTAATTCGTCTTGCGTGAAGGACAATTTCATCCCCGACGCTATGCGAATTTGCTCACGCACCAGATCTACATTAAAGATAGCTTCGGTTACTGGATGTTCCACTTGCAAGCGGGTGTTCATTTCAATAAAGAAAAACTCGCCATCTTCATATAAAAACTCAATTGTTCCAGCGCCTCTATATTTAATTTTTGCTATTGCATCGGCGCAAATTTTGCCTATTTTGCCGCGCAAATCTATTGATATTGACGGGCCAGGCGCTTCTTCAAAAACCTTTTGGTGGCGACGCTGCAACGAGCAGTCGCGCTCGCCCAAATGAACAGCCTTGCCTTTGCCATCGCCAAAGACCTGCACTTCAATATGGCGGGGGTTTTCTAAGTATTTCTCTATATAGACTTCATCATTGCCAAATGCGGCCTTTGACTCGGATCGGGCCGTGCGAAATGCTAATTCGAGCTCTTGGGCATTTTTAGCGACTTTCATGCCACGCCCACCACCACCAGCGGTGGCTTTAATGATTACTGGAAACCCAATGCCAGCGGCTGCGCCGATGGCGCTTTCGAAATTGGCAACCCCACCATCAGAGCCGGGAACCACGGGAATCCCTAGGGTCATCGCTGTTTCTTTGGCTGTGATTTTGTCGCCCATGATGCGAATATGTTCTGCTGTGGGGCCAATAAAAGTAATACCATGATCTTCAAGCGCCTGAGCAAAGCTGGCATTTTCAGACAGAAATCCATAACCTGGGTGCACCGCTTGTGCGCCGGTGATTTCGCAGGCCGAAATTATCGCCGCCTTTGACAGATAGCTGTCGGTGCTGGACGCGGGCCCAATGCAGATTGATTCGTCGGCCATGCGCACATGCATCGCGTCGGTATCGGCCGTGGAATGCACCGCCACAGACTTTACCCCCATTTCGCGGCAGGCACGGATAACGCGCAGGGCAATTTCACCACGATTGGCCACTAGTATTTTATCAAACATCTTATCGGTCAAGATCACGCCCTCATTCAATGATCAAAAGCAGCGCGCCATATTCAACCGGGGTACCATCGGTCACGACAATGCGCTTTACCGTTCCAGCACGCGTAGAGGGAATATGGTTCATGGTTTTCATCGCTTCAATTATCAGCAGTGTTTGCCCTTCCGTCACAACTGAACCTATGCCAACGAATGGCGCCGAGCCTGGCTCCACAGACAGGTAAACTGTACCCACCATGGGCGAGGTCAATGCGCCTGGATGTTGTGCCAGATCTTCGTTTGTGGCAGGTGCCTTCTGTGCTGGGGAGATTGTCACAGGCGCAGGAGTTGCTTCCACAATCGAAGTGGCTGACACGGCGGCCTGTTTTGCCACGCGTACATCTAATGAATCATTGGTTCCAAAGTTTCTTTTTACAGAAAGCTCTGTAAGTTCGTTTTTATTCAATAAATCGGCCAAAGCCTGAATGAATTTAACATCTGCATCAGTTGATTGCTTGCTCATACTAACCTCGGCTAAAGTTTATTATTCTTGCTTAGATACCAGTTTTGCTCTGGTTTCAAATTACTATACGCGAGCATTGGTCCCGTGCAAAGCAGTGGTTAACCTTTGGGCCCTTAAAACATGAAAAATAATGTTGTCTAGCAAGCATTTGCGTAATCGCCTGAACGTCTAGCTCATGATCTTCAAGCGGCGGCAGGCCCAAAACGCTACAAGTAGGCACCTGCCCAGAATTTTTGACGAAAATAGTAAAATTACCGCCGTACTAAAGTGTAATCAGTTTTGTTCAATTTCTGCACGCTCATACCATTCTCGTGGTGGGGTAATTCGACCTGCGCGCGCAGGCTCGATTTGCCAAGAAACAATGTGGTGTTGCTTTTGGGTTTGGCCCAATTGTCGTTGGTGGCTTCCGCTCCCGTAAGCGTCGTATGAAATAAGAAACAATTTGGCGTGCTAATGGAAATCACAATCAGCAGATGGGCAGCCTTGCCTGTGCGCGTGTCGCGTACGATCCTTTAAATATTAATTTTTTAGTGGCCAAAATTATTGATCTAGCGTGTGTAACGCGCGACAGTTGTGGTTCGAGATGGTCCGCAAGGAAAATTTGGTAAGGTTTTTGTTGATCACGCCATTTTGGTAACTGTGATTGAAGCTAAAACCAATGGCGTCATCGCTGAATTGGAACCTGTGCCTTGCAAGTTAAACCCATACAGGCGCGGTATTGATTTTTGACTTGATAGACTCCATGCTTTTACCTTTGCAAAATGGCCTTTTTTAATATTGCGAGCTGATTTGGACAGATGGGCTCGACTACCTACTCATTCTTCAAATAACCAACATGAGGGTTGTGAAGTTGCGCCTGACCTTTGGAACGGTGAAATATCATAACTGGGACACTCTTTATATTATTTTGCCAACTAAAGGCTGTCGCTGCCAGTCTATGCGCATGAAGGCAGAAAATAAGTTGGCTGAAATAACGAAGTTTAAAACCAAATTTTTTTAGTAGGTATCGCGTCCAGAAACCCACTTTCAGGCCGTTCTTTACACTATTCCATTAGTCTTAGTTCCAAGCCGCTGACCTAAGGGTGGGCGGCATCATCTTAGTGCCATAGCGCCAACTTGGGTGTTTGAGCATTAAAACATGATGGGAAACGCCGCCTCTCTAGAAAAATTGTAGTAAAATCATGGCATTAGTTCTTAGCGTATATCTAATAGCCCCATTGACGAGGATGCAACGCCCAGTTTGATTTAAAGCATCAATGGCCTTTGGACTATTTTTCTGTTTGGACCATACTGTCGATCTGATTGCGCAGACCTTCCAGCTGGTAGCCATATTGCGCTGGAATCGCGATCAGATCATCTGTTGACATTTGTCCGGCTTGGCTGAGCGCCCAGACAATACTAGAACGATTTCCAGACGCGCAATAGGCCAAGATGGGTCCCTTTGTCGCCGCAATAGCGTCAGCTTGAGCTGTAATATTTTGTAATGTGATGGCGCCGCTAACTACGGGATTGGCTATAAATATAAGACCTAAAGCTTCGGCCGCGCCGCGCATCTGCGCAATATGTAAATGAGGCGGAATTTCTGCGTCGGGGCGATTGTCGATCACCATATAATATCCCCCAGCTTTTAATGCCGCAAGATCAGTTAAATCGATCTGTGGACTTACAGAATAGGCTGATGTAAGGTTGCGAATATCCATATGTTACCCTTTTAAGCTCATAATTTTTTACCGCCCGCCGAAGCCTTTGTGAGCCGTACAAAGCGCCAGCTTGTAGTACGTTAAGTCAAAAAAATACCAAAAACCACCGCAATAAGTCCTAAGGTAGAAATACCTAAAGCCGCAAAATTAAGTGCCACAACTTTTTGCAGTGTTTTGCGCATGTCATCCTCTGACTTGGCGGTTTTGCGGGCGATCAGCACCAATCTTATACACCAAAAAAGGCCCAAAACACCCACGATGGAAAGACAAGCGCCGATGATAATGGTCAAATACATATATCCTCGTCAGATGTGGTAAGTGTCTCAATAGGTACCCGAGCCGAGCGCTTTGCGCAAGATCACCCCGCCTTGATTCTGTGCGCGACCCAAAGTCACTTTGGGGAAGGGAATAAAATTTTACAATTGGGCTGAGGTGGCTTGATCCTTGGCGCTGGCAGGGTTAGGGAGGGTGAGAAGATCTTACGAGGCAGACATGAACGATTTAACCAACAGCTATAACGTTACCTCCGAAGAATTGCGCCAATTCATCGAACGGTTTGAGCAGCTTGATTCTGAGAAAAAAGATCTGGCCGAACAGCAAAAAGAATTAATGGCCGAAGCCAAAGGCCGCGGCTATGACACAAAAATTTTGCGTAAAGTAATTTCCTTGCGCAAACGCTCGGCAGATGATGTTGCCGAAGAAGAAGCGGTACTTGAGCTTTATAAGACCGCCCTGGGCATGGCCTAGGGGGTGCCCATTTTTGAGTAAAGTGCACTATATAGACAGGGCTTGACCTTTCCTATAGGTCTCCTTGCATGCCAGATTTAAACAATTCATATAAGCCGCGCGCTACCGCTCTGCAAGTTTTAGGGGTAAGGCTCTGGCCTTTGGCTTATTTGGGTCTGGTGGGGCTGATTTTGTCACCGTTGGTGTCGATCTGCGTAATTTCTCTCTCTGGGAAAGACAATATTTGGCCGCATCTTTTGGCGACGGTTTTGCCGCGCTATATGATTAACAGCGCCTACTTGATGGTGTTCGTCGGACTTTTTGCGGTGGTAACGGGCACGGTGACGGCTTGGTTGGTGACGATGTATCAGTTCCCGGCTAAACGGTTTTTTGATTTTGCGCTTTTGTTCCCTCTGGCAATCCCCGCCTATGTTAGTGCCTACGCTTTGGTCGATTTCCTCGATTATGCTGGCCCCGTGCAAAGCCTTTTACGCGGGCTTATGGGTTGGCAGTCTGCACAGGACTATTGGTTTTTTCAAACGCGCTCGCGCGGAGGTGCCGCATTTGTAATGGGTATGGCCTTTTACCCCTATGTGTTTTTGCTGGCGCGCGCAGCATTTCGCGAACAATCGGGAAGCTCGTACGAGGTTGCCCGCGCTTTAGGACTTGGCCCATGGCGGCAATTTTGGCGCGTTGGCCTACCTTTGGCCCGCCCTGCGATCGCGGCTGGGTTGGCGCTTGTGATGATGGAGACGGTGGCTGATTTTGGCACGGTGGCACATTTTGGCGTGCAAACATTGACCACTGGCATTTTTAACCAATGGCTGGTCGCGGGCAATGCCGCGGGTGCAGCGCAAATTGCCTTAATGATGCTGATTGTGATTGCTGGTTTGACCTATGGCGAAAAACGTGGTCGCCGGCATGCGAGATACCACCGCAATAGCCGCGCCCCCAAGCCAGTCGATGCCGCACAACTGAAAGGCTCTAACGCTGGTCTGGCATTTTCCATCTGTTTGGCGCCCTTTTTTTTTGGCTTTATCTTGCCAGTCGCGGTGATGCTATTTCATTCGTTGGGTGCGCCAAAAAATTGGATGGCCAAAGGGCTGGTGCAAGCTATTGGCAATAGTTTTTTGGTTGCAAGCACGGCTGCAAGCTTGACTGTCCTGGGTGCATTGGTTTTAGTTTATGCTATTCGATTATCAGGATCGCCCTTGGCGCGTATGGTGATGCCGCTGATGGGTCTGGGCTATGCCACACCAGGTGCTGTTTTGGCATTGGGACTATTAATTCCACTGGCCGCCTTTGATAATTGGCTGGCGGATTGGATCTTGGTGCTCACGGGCCATGACCCGGGTCTTTTGCTGACGGGTAGCGCGGCTGCAATTATTTTGGCCTTTATTGTTCGGTTTTTTGGCGTGGCTCAGGGTGCTGTTGATGGGGCCTTTGGTCGAATTTCACCCAGTCTGCCGATGGTGGCACGTTCGCTTGGGCAGGGCGCAGGCGGTGTTTTGCGCTCGGTTTATATACCCTTGATGCGGGGTTCCGTGGCAACCGCGGGGATCTTGGTTTTTGTTGATTGCGTGAAGGAACTTCCCGCCACACTTTTGTTGCGCCCATTTAATTTTAATACCTTGGCAACAAGGGTCTATGAACAGGCCAGTCTAGAGCATCTTGATACCGCCGCGCCCGCCGCGCTGATTGTGGTGGCATTCGGCTTAACCGCTGTGGGCTTGCTCAAGCGCGCCAATTTGCAGTAGCCTGAAAAATAATTGTATAAGCAATTGCGAAGGGCTTGCAACCCATCATCAGGAGAGTTAAAGAAAATCACTGCCCTTATAGCTCAGTTGGTAGAGCATCTGATTTGTAATCAGAGGGTCCGCGGTTCGAGTCCGTGTGGGGGCACCATTAAAATCAAGGGGTTAGCTGTAATTCGACCTAAACCTATAAGGTTTTGGGTTACAAATGGGTTACAAAACTTCGCCGTTTGACGGTGAAACAGTCCTTATTTGTGTTCATAGATGCCTCAAAACTCACATCTCATCTAAACTAGTAACTGTTGTAAGTTCAGCCATCTCTGCCTCTGTGAATTCATACAGGTTGGGGCTGTTGAAAATCCGTTCAAAAACAAACCGTGGCGTACCAAAACTGTTTAGCAGTGTTATCGTCTCTCCGATTATCCTTTGGACAGATATCCAAGCCTTATCCCTAGCAATCTTTTCGTTAGCTTGCT
>JASDRS010000005.1:0-1875 GCA_041441915.1 Paracoccaceae bacterium
CTGACCCACACCACCAATCAACCCCGCAGTGATCAACATGGCCGTGGCCCCAAGAGTTGGTATGACCCAACCGAACGGCAGCGACAAGAACGACAGCAATGTGATCAATAGTGACAAATAAAACACAATTTGTGCCGTGCCCTCAGTCGCCACGAGGCGGCGCACAAATATCTGCGCCAAAGCCGCCAAAGCTGCTGAGCCCAAAATTGCACCTGCGCCAATCAGCTCCAAGGTGCTGCGATCACCGTTCACGTCAAATGTTGGCCAAAGCACGATCAACACCCCCACAAAACCCAAAGCCACAGTGGTCATTCGGAACGCGCGCACTGTTTCCCCCAAAATCAACGCTGCCAGAACCGTGAGGATCAATGGCGTAGTGAAGCCCAAGGCTGCAACTTCTGGAAAGGTCAAAATTCCAAGGGCAAAAAATCGCAAAGACATCGCCGCTGCCCCCGCAAGGCCCCGCCACATATGGCCAAATATATTAGATGTGCGCAGCGCGCTCGGAAAATCTCCTCGCGCTGTTAGCCAGCCAATTACCACCAAAAGAGAAAAGAAGGCCCGAAAGAATACTTGCTGGCCGATGGGCACCTCAGCTGATGTGGCCTTAATCAAAGCCATCATGACAGTAAAAATAGAAACCGCCGTCACTTTGAGTAAAATTCCACGAATATTGTCGGTCATTTTCGTCCGATCTGGCCCTATGCTTTGGGGCCGCATTGTTATTAGCTAAAGCTACACGAGTACAGAGCGCAGAAAATGACAAGCCATATAAACGAATTTGGCCAAGCAATTGGGTTTCCACTGGATTTCACCGGGCCTTGGCCCCGCCCGCAGGGCATCACTTTCACCGGGCGCACGTGCTACTTAAAACGCGCAGCCCCAGAGCACGCACGCGAGTTGTTTGACTGCTATTCCCTCGACACCTCAGGAAAAAACTGGACCTATATGCCCACCAGCCCTGCACGAGCATTTGCAGAATTTGAAGCATGGTTTCTGTCTACATGCCTTGGAGATGACTTTCTGTTTTACACGGTATTTGATCGCGATGCGCGGGCCATTGGAATTGCCTGTTACCTGCGGATTAATCCCAGTGTGGGATCCACTTAAGTAGGTTGGATTTCTATGTCGCCGCTCATGCAACGCACCGTGATGTCAACCGAAGCAATGTATTTGATGATGCGACATGTCTTCGATGACCTCAGCTATCGCCGCTACAAGTGGAAATGTGACAGCCTCAACGCGCAATCCCGCGTCACAGCACAACGTTTGGGCTTTCAATTCGAAGGCATATTCCATAACTGCACGCATTATAAAGGCCGCAATCGAGACACCGCTTGGTTCGCCATCATTGATTCCGACTGGCCCGCCCTCGAAGCCCGCTTCACCGCATACCTGGACTCCACAAATTTCGATGCGCAAGATCAACAGATTAGGAGGTTATTAGATTTTTGAACCAAACACTCACCTTTTGTGGATTACAAAAAACTCCGTTCTGCGGCCCAGAAAATAGCAATGATTGTTATTCCGAAAGAGCAAGGTATAACCACAAAATTTCGATATAAATCAGGCCTGAAAAAGGGCAATGTTAGAATAATAATGGTTACACCAATCTCCCTAAGAAGGGTCATTTCGACGCCTATATTAAACACAATCCCCCATAGGAAAAACAACGACAGCGCCCACCAAACTCCGATGATTGAAATCGATAGAGAAACGGGCATAACCAAGCGGTTTTGATGAAAGTTAACTCTGCGAAACGGCAGTGCCAAAAGAACAAAGGCCGCACCAATGACAGCAAGTTGGCCAAATTCGACCCCTATATTGAAGGCAATCAACGACAAAACAAACTGGCCCTGCGCCAGACCAAGATCT
>JASDRS010000006.1:0-221390 GCA_041441915.1 Paracoccaceae bacterium
GGCGGGTATACCTTGCAAGAAGCCGCCGCAATAGGGTTGCCGACGGCGATTGATTTTTCTGATGCTGTCAGACTAATGAGACCATGCAATCAGACTACTGAATCATTTATGCGGGTGAAGTCAATATTTGTAGACATATTAGTGGAACATAAATTCGAACAGCCCGACATCAAAGCGATTGGTGCTATAGTGGACAGTTTAAAAGCCGATATAGTTTCTTCATAAAGTCCTTAAACCATTTGTAGTAGATGCCTTGAGAGATACCCTCGCGACGGCACAACTCAGCAATTCTGTCTTCGCCACGCAGGCCGTCCAAGACGATCCTGATCTTCTCTTCAGATGAGTATTGTTTGCGGGTGGCCCGTTTGATGTCTTTGACGATCTTCTCGCCAGGGCTTTTGCGTGTTCCAATTGTCTGTCTCATGTCCACTCCTCAGTGGTTACGATGAGCCAGAAATACTCTCTTATCAAATTACCCTATTTGGACCCATAGGCGCTGACGTCAGACAGTCTACTGGTCTTCAGCTATATTAAGGTGGAACATATGGGTCATGATGAAGAGTTATCACTGTGACGGAATTCCTATTGTTAAATATAGGGCATTGAGCCATGCCTTTGGCTTATACTTTTTGAGGCACACACCATTGTTATCTAACACCAAGTCCATTTTGTTCATGGTTGGGGCAATTTTTTTGTTCACAATTATGGATGCAACGGCCAAACAGCTAACACGAGAGGTTGGTCTGATACCAACTATCTGGGCTCGATATACGGGGCAGGCTGTCTTGGTGTTTCTGATAGTTTTACCAAGATTATCAACGGTCGTTCGGTCAAACTATCCGAAGCTGCAGCTCGTTCGTTCAGTGGTTCTTTTGACCGCAACCAGTATGTTTTTTTTAAGCATTTCAAAAATTGGGCTCGCTGAAGCAACGGCGATTATGGATATTAACCCCGTCCTAATTACCTTGGGTGCATTCTTGTTTCTTGGTGAAAAAATTGGCCCCCGACGGATAGCGGGAATTGTTGCCTCGCTCTTAGGTGCCTTGATTATTATTCGGCCTGGAACCGATGTCTTTTCCGTTTATGCAACGCTGCCACTTTTAGCAGCTGTCTGCTATTCAATTTACAATCTTATCACTCGCTTTGTTGGTCAAAATGAGAGCTATTGGACATCGTTACTTTATACGGCTGCCTTTGGTGCAATTATCCTCAGCTCCATCGTACCTTTTTATTGGCAACCGCTGAACACCTATTCAATTAGTTTGATGCTATTGTTAACTGTCTGCGGCACCACTTCGCAACTGCTATTTATCAGGGCCCTTGCGATTGGGGAGGCAAGTATGCTTGCCCCGTTTGCGTATGTGGGTCTGATTTTTGCAACAATCTGGGGTGCACTATTTTTCAATGAATTTCCTGATCAATGGTCAATCATCGGCGGCGTAATTATAGCAGTATCGGGGTTTTATGTTTGGTATAGAGATGCGTATACAAGTAAGAAGCCTTTGGCTAAAAATACTTAGTTCAGCTGTCCCCCACCCTCTCCATATACCCTCGCATGACATCCAAAGCGTATCCAGAGCCATAGTTAGAGGCGATGCTATTGGTTGGAGTGACCCATGATCGCCATTGATATGCTCTCGGGGCACCCTGTGTTCCTTAGCTTATCTTTCATCAGACGCGTTGTGAAGCTGTACTCAACGGGCAGGCATTTTCTGTGCCGTCACTGTTATCGGCTACCATACTCTAGCAAAAACGACAGTGACTGGGATCGCGCACTACGCCAAAGAACTAAGTCTAGGCGCCGTCTGGGGGAAAATGGCGACCTGTCTGTCCGCCAAATTTTTCTCATAAATTATTGTAAATAATGATAAAATTTAAAATGTGTGAAATTAGCTCCACACTTGGTCCCACACAAAGTGCTTATGGCGGAAAACGGACCTTCTCTGTGTTTGACATAAACGGGTGCTCTGCGGCCAAAACTGACCTTGGACTTCTAGTCCTTGTTGAGTTTAAGACCTGTAGGTAGGCCATCCATACTACTGAGGTTTTTTTGTTCCCAGTATGACTGAATACCGTCTGGGCCTTTGTTTTCGTGCCAGCTCTCTATCGCGGCTCGTTCTCCTTTATAATCAAATAGAGGAACACCGTAGCCACAAGATGTTTGTACAAGATCAAAGTTTAACCTCATGATCTGTCTTGTACCGAGAGGTGTAACGCCACCATAATATTGTGAAATCAAATCCTCAAACTCAGCATTTTCCCAACCAACCGAGGTACCCGTGCCATAAAGCCGCATAATTTGCGGAGGTCCAGAAAAGGCGCAAAACATTATAGTTAAGCGACCGTCAGCAAGCATATGTGCAGCAGTTTCATTGCCACTTCCAGTTCTATCCAAATAGATGACAGAATGATCATCTACTATGCGCAGCGCCGAGATCTCGCGTGGGGAGACATTCACTCTGCTGTCTGCTGTTGCAGAGGAAACAAAGAAAATGTTCTGCCGTTGGATGAAATCCCGCTGCTCTGAATTGAGTGCTTCGAACTGTTTCGCCATCTTGATCACTTTCATCGGTTGTAGTTAAGGGCATCAATAGATTGTATCGACTACAGATGACAGTTGGCCCAAGCTTTTGCAATTTCTGCGTTGTAGTATGCAGTAGCATGGGTTCGAAGTGGCCTTTCACCACAATGCCCCCAATTTCTGCTAAGGGCCGTAAGCAGCCCTAAATTCAAAGCCAATTAGTAAATTCACGCTTGTCTGTACAAAACGTCACGTCGCTTATTGTTATGGTTCAGGCTAATTTGGGCATTACGGTCTTACCCAGTCTTGCAACCCTTTATCTGCCAAGTGGATTGGTAGCATTGCCCGTAAATGGCCCACATTCCACGAGACAAGTCTGCATAATGCAAAAGGAGAGTAAATTAAGAAGTCCAATTTTGATCAAATTTCAAAACCACTTAGAGGTAAAAATCAAAGAATTTGCAGTTAAGTATGGCTTAGAATTATATCCTAACACCATCAGGCACCCAGTCTTCCCACTGTGTTCCGCTATGAATGCTGACCCTATTACGTATTACTGACCCCTAGAATGTAACCACAAAGTATTCCGATCGTACCACTGATTGTGCTTACGGTCATCTCGAGTTATCGCATCAGTTCTCGGGTCTTCATGCTCATCGAACAAAGCAATACGCTCGATGATCACCTCTCGTTTGATCGGAATATCTGCCTGGAACTCGCCATAGAAAGCCCGTCTCATGGCCTCTTCCAGCTCTCCTGAGTGCCCCACTCGCATAATGAAGCTATCATGGATAGGAAGGGCAACCTGGTTCTGACCCGCAAACTGCAACATCACACTCTCAGCTATGCAGCTGTCTTTGAACTGCAGTTTATTTCCAATTCCAGTGAAGAACAGGTTCTGAATGGGCTTGTGACTGTCTAGTATCCGCTGCCTTAAATCTTGCCACCCCATATCAAGCCCATCTAAATTAATCTTGTCAGGCTTACGATTAAGAGGTGTTTTGGATTGCACCATAGCATTGAAGGCTTGCTTCACGACGTCTCTGTGCTGACCATCTAGCACCCGGTCGTACGCATCTTCATTGCCCATCTGGTAGCTATGCGCAAAGTAAAGCACGTGTGGACTGAGCTGAGAGAAGTCATATTCCGTGGTTATAAACTCATCGATGGTGATGTACTTACGGTATTCACTGGGAACATTCTGCCACCAACCTCGATAAAATCTTCCACCTTCTTCAAAGGAACCGTTGGCAAAGATACGAGCAAGGGTTCTGCGGGAAAAGTCGATCGGCTCTTTGTTGTCATGTTGGTTGATACGTTCGGCAAGCTCGCTTACCTGAGTGTCTTTAATCCTAAGATCAGCCCAATGTTTTAAAAAGCATTGATTTATTTTTTTTAAACTAGACCTGAACCTGTCGGTCTTATCCGTATCTTCGTAATCAATATCGATGTTCGCACCATCAACTTCGTCTCGTAAAATGATAGTTTCTGCATCGAGATCAGGGAGTACCAGAATTGCCGGATGACCTTCTAGGTTTTCAAAACGTTCCAACAGCCTATCAGTCGAAACAAACCTAGTAAGTTCTCCTCTCATTTTCTCACGAAGGAAATAACCCCCAGCGGTCACTTCAATCATACGACAGCGAATCAAGCCATCAAATGCAGCTTTCACTTGTCTATAGGTTAAAGTAGCATCTTTGTATCTTCGTAGCTCAGAGTAATAACCATTACGCAGATTGATCAAAGATTCAGTTGGTGGGATCGACCGGGAGTTTCTCCATAGTTCTTCTAGTATAAATCCCACCACATATTCAAAGTTACTTTGAGCACCACCTGCTCTAGCTCGAGTTCTGTTTTCGTTCGCCTCAACGCTTTTGGTTATTTCTTTGATCAGTTCATTAAACATAATTTATAAATAATTGTCCTTGGGGTTCATAGCTATAGGGCGTCAAAGGGCTTCTTTAGTATTTTTAATTCTAGTAATTTATTAAAAGTAATTGTGGCCTTAAGTTGGTCTTAGGACTTTATATTTTATTTATTTAAAAATGGATCAAGCTACCCTACGTTATTTTTAGGTCTATTTAATTTATAAAAATAATAGAAATTTAATTATTTATGGGACCACCTTAATCCACTTCATCTGCACCTTATGTAATAATTAACCTATGCTAGTAACGATAAGGAAACATAAATAAGGTGAAGGTGTAAACTAAAGGATATCGGGGGCCATTTGATGAGTTATCTAGTGATCCGCCTGTAAGTGTACCTCAGAAATTCACAGAGGTGGTCTGTAGCTCCGTTGATAATCAGGATAATGAGCAGCTTCTTCATACTGGCAGGCTAAACCTATGACCGCACCTGGGTAAAGTCTCATGTTATTAAGATTAGGAGTGTTGGCCTGTTCAGTCGCAATCCCCACTGTAGCCTAGAAGGAAAACCAACACCAAAAATATTGGGCTGGATATCATCTATATGTAGATACCATTGAATTGATTGATCCAAACAAGCAGTGGCGGCGTATAAACTATCATATCTCATTTACTTGTGGAGTTCAGGAAATGATCAACAAAGCAATATTAAAAGAATTAGTGGCCAGTACCTTGGTTGTGGCCTTAACTTGTAGTGGTGCAATGGCTGAAAACCTTATCCAAACGGGCCAGTGGTCCTTTTCCGCAGACACAGTGATGGGCGGTGTTTCTAATGGAAGTGCTGAATTTGAAAGTAATGGATCAGATAAAACTATAAGGCTAACAGGTGAGGTATCTACAGCTAATAATGGAGGCTTCATACAAGTGAGGTCTTCAGTCCCTTGGGAACTTGGAAAGGACAAAACAGGCATAAAGCTAAAAGTTAAAGGCAATGGAGAGCGGTATTATCTGCACATCAGAAATTCTGGTACTCGCAAACCTTGGCATTATTACCAAAAGGGTTTTGATACGACCAGTACTTGGGAGGAGATCAAACTTCCATTTGAATCTTTTATGAAATCTTCATCATCTCTGCGGACTGCGATAAAACAAAGTACGATTACGTACCATAGGCATTGTTGCATATGGTAAAGACCATACAGCTGATATTTCAGTTATGAGTTTGGAATTTTACTAAACTAAAGAATGAATAATGAGATTATTGCGTAGTGCCTTAGAACACTAACTTCGGCGTTAAGGCTTCTGAAGTTACAAACCTCATGGAAGGCTGTGGAGTGCGGTTTAAAGCACCCCATGCATCTGTGGTTTCAAAGCAAGACCTCAGCCGTCAAGTAACAGATGGCACAGTGTATCTAACGTGCTGAATGACAATGGCTCAGGTTGAGAAGCTACGTACCAAGAAAGTTATGTTTGAGACCTTGGAATGACCAAGAAGCACGAACCCGACAAGCTGCCAGTCACACCTGATGCACCCAAAGCTGAACCCAATTTAGCTGATAATGTCAAAGTTAAGGCTGGCATTTGTTGCTCTGCGTCAATGGATGGCTGAAGGTAAAGCTAAAGGCTGAACACTAAGCCTCAAAAGAAAAAGGATGAGTCTTTTGCAAGGCTCATATAAAGCCAATTTCGCCTAATTCTTTTATTAGGGAAAAACTGCCACCAGAGCCCTTATATCGGGTAGCACCCGCCCTTGAATGTGTCAGGAAATTGATACAAGCGCGCTTAAGATATTTTCCATCATTCTATCACACGCTTCGAGTTCTGCCTTACACAGCCCCTCATCTGGTTTGTGACCATCAATCGCCATGTCACCAGGTCCAATCACAACCGTGACTAATCCAAGGTTAGCAAAAAAGCCCGCTTCTGTCCCAAACGGTACCTTCGTCGTTGTGACATTCCCGGCGAGGTTGCTGGCCCATGCGACAATTGCATTTGACGGGTCAACTTGCAGACCTGGGTAAGTAATTAGAGGTTCAACCTTGATGGGTGGTATTGGCGAGTAAGCGTCACCGACCCACTTGGCAACATCTTCGATTTCACGCTGGATTTGGTGTGCTGATGTCTCGGCGAGGTGGCGAAACTCGATGTCCATTTCTGTGTGCTCAGGAACAATGTTCAGCGCACGTCCACCAGTAATCTTCCCAATGTGCACCGTAGAGTATGGAATGATATACGCGTTATCAAGTGGGCCCGTGGCAAGCTTATCCTGAAGTCCGCGGATTTGTTTGACGAAGTCAGCAGCAACATGAATTGCGTTTACAAATTGAGGCGCAAGTGCGCTATGCCCAGCCTGTCCATGGCACGTGACCTTAAAGGCTGCCTTGCCCTTATGCCCCGTGGCGACCTGCATCGAGGTCGGCTCACCTACGATCACGATGCGCGGTTTCCCTATTAATTTCTTTATTTCAGGCATCATCTGGTGAATGCCCACGCAGCCAATTTCTTCATCGTAAGATATAGACAGGCTAAGAGGTATAGACAGTGTTGCCTTTCCGGCTCGCTCGGCGAGCGCCAATGCTGAGGCAAGAAAACCCTTCATATCGGTCGCTCCACGACCGAAGACGCGGCTCCCCTCGTCCGTCAACTTGAACGGTGGGAGGGTCCAAACCTGCCCATCGACAGGAACGACATCAGTATGAGCGGACAGGCAAACTCCACCATCAACATTGGGACCAATGCGCGCAAACAATCCGGCTTTCTGTCGATCAGGCGACCAGATGCGTGTAACCTCGAAACCTACAGTGGCCAGAAGGTCCTGCACCCAGTCAATCAAATCAAGATTACTGTCACGGCTGACTGTTGGAAAGGCCACTAGCCTCTCCAATATCTCTAGTGTTCTTGTTGTTTGCGTCATTTAAATGCCTGACCAAATGTCATCTTTAATCCACAGAAAGTTGCGTAATCTCACGGCGGAATGGAAGAGCATCGCCAATGTCCGCTCCGTCCAGCTCGCGTGCATAGCGGTGACCCGCATACGTCGCCCATGCAATCGGACCAGGTGCATTCGCGTCGCCGATCAGCTTTACCGATTTGATGCCTGCATCCGCCCAATCCGCCTCGCGCAGCTTTAGGTCGTTATACACCGCGTTGGTTTCCACCCGCGATGAAACTATCAGAACACCGTCACAGGCAAGCGAACGGGTCATGTCGGTGAACATACAATTCGTTTCAACATGATCCTTACCAATGGCAGTGATGCCACGGTTCAGTTCGATGGCAACGCCCATATTGGCAAGTCTGCGGTGAATTTCGTGCTGTTCTAATGTGTTCAACGTCCATTCACTGACGTAGGCTGCAGGCGTGACAAGCGTTACGCTACATCCCTTCTTGATCAGCAATTCAGCCATGACACCACCCATGTAATAATGGTCGTCATCGTAGATTACGACGTGCCCCGTCGGGGTCGCACCACTCATCAAATCATCTGGTGTGAACACGGGCATCGCTGTATTCGTCGGGAATGGCACCACGTGCTGGCGGGATACGCCATCCCGTCGCCACTTTGCACCCGTCGCGATACAGACATTTTCAAATCCAAATTCGAGAATGCTTTCCGCGTCCAGTTCGCTATCAAAGTAGCTTTCGACATTTGCTTTCTGGCTAAGCTGATATTCTCGGTAATCGGCTACGCGACCCCACGCACTCAGGCCAGGAAGATTACGTTCCCGCGCCACGCGACCTCCCAAGACCGTACTGGCTTCGGCTAATGCAACGTCGTAGCCACGCTCTGCAACAGCCCGTGCCGCTTCTAGTCCAGCAGGACCAGCGCCAACCACAAGCACATTAGAACTATCACCTTTGGTGTTCATGCGTTCAGGATGCCAGCCCTTGCGCCATTCTTCCATAAACGTCGGGTTCTGCGTGCAACGGCTTATCGACATAGTCATGTCGCCCGTAACACAGATATTGCAGCCAATACATTCGCGGATATCTTCTATACGTCCTTCTTCAATCTTTTTGGGCAGGAACGGATCAGCAATCGACGGACGTGCACAGCCAATGAAATCCAACGTGCCAGACGTAATCATTTTCGCCATGACGTCAGGGCTGGTGAACCGCCCGACACCAACGATGGGCTTATCCGTTAGCTCGTGGATGCCCTTAACCAAATCAAGCTGTGCTGCTTCATCTTTAAACCGAGACGGACCAGAACAATCCTCCCAAGTGCCTTGAGCCAAATCCCACAGGTCTGGAAGGTTGCGGTTCATTTCGACAAATTCACGAACCTCGGCATTTGAAAACCCCAGATCGCCAATGGTTTCATCCAGCGACACGCGCAAAGTAATGCCCATAGTATCGCCTACGGCATTACGCATATCTGCAATCACTTCGTTCACAAAACGTGCACGGTTTTCCAAACTGCCGCCGTATTCATCTGTGCGGTGATTAGTAACTCGGCTGAGGAAGTGCTGAAAAATACCAAAGCCATGGGCGCCATAAAGGCAGATTAAATCAAAGCCAGCCTCCTTGGATCGCTTTGCCGCGTTCACGAACCAACGACGTAAATCTTTTATGTCGGTCTTGTCCAACGCACGTGCCTGAACAGGGTCATTGGTGAATGTACGAATGGGTTGGGCAGATACGGCCAATGGTACTTCTTTAGAATAAAGGTTCGGACCGTTCACACCAGAGTAAGCTAATTGAATGCCAGCAAGGGCACCATGTTCCTTCATCTTGTCCGACATCCTGTGCAGCATCGGAATGTCTTTGTCTTCCCAAAGCCGTAGCTCGATAAAAGGCGTGATTTCAGAAGTATGGTGCATCTCGCACTGCTCGGTGAAGATAACTCCCCAGCCCCCTTCGGCCTTAGAACCGCGCATCTCAGCCGCCGCCGATGGATCACGATAACCACCCCCATTACAATGGGGCACCTGATAAAAGCGATTTTTGGCCCTAACAGGCCCGATCTGCATGGGTTCAAAAAGAATGTCATACCTAGGATCGCGCATGGGGGATACTCCTGTAGCAATAAAGCTCTTGATCATGGTGACAGAAAAACGGATTAGGCTAAAGTCATGGTTGCGGAACCATGGCTTAGGCTCGAGTTAAGTACTTCAGCCGATCGGTAGCCCAGGATAGCCCCACTGACATATCGTTTGAGACGTATGATTGACAAAAGCATCAACCGACAGAACGTTGCGCGCCCCAACAGGGAGAACAAAGCCCAAACGCAGTGGGCGAGGTGTGCCCTCAAGCGGTATAAAACACAAGGCGCGACCATCTGGTGATAAGTCTGAGTACGGACGAATATTGGCTACTGAAAATCCAAATCCGTTGGCCACCAATGACCGCATCACGGCCATGTCCCTTGTACGTTCCGCGATATTGGGGGTCACGCCTGCGCGATCAAACGCACTCATAAAATAGGTTCTACTAATTGGCAGATCGAGCAGTACCATAGGATAGTCCACCAGGGCTTCAACAGTCACTGATTTACGCTGTGCAAGCGGGTGGTCAGCGGCAACAACGGCGTACAGGGGTAACGACCGCAACGGAACAAACTCAAGATCCGATGGCACTTCAAGATCATAAGTCAGTGCAACATCAATTTCTGCACGTCGCAATTTTTCGATTAACGTCTGCTGATCACATTCAATCTGCGACACTTGCACGTCACCGTGAATGTGTTGAAACTCCCGGCGAATTGCAGGCAACAAGATTTGCGCGAACGTCAAAAGGCATCCGATATTCAACGTGCCTTGCACCTTTCCAGATATAGCACTCGCAAGACGATTGAGACTTTCAGCCTCAACCAAAACTTTGCGCGCCTGCACCATAAATTGACTTCCAGCTTGTGTTAAACTTAAACCATGGGCATGTTTACGCACGAACAATGGCAAACCAAATTCATCTTCGAGCTGAGAAATTGCGGCCGAAATCGAAGGTGACGACACGTTCAACTGCCCACTTGCCTGGGCAATTGATCCTTGTTCGCCGACCGTGACGAAATATTCCAATTGTCGAAGGGTGAATCGTAATGCCATAGCGCCACTATGAGCTAAATTGCGTAC
The DNA here is from genome assembly GCA_041441915.1 of Paracoccaceae bacterium. GTDB lineage: Bacteria > Pseudomonadota > Alphaproteobacteria > Rhodobacterales > Rhodobacteraceae > UBA10365. The sequence goes on from JASDRS010000006.1 coordinate 10,461, forward strand.
TTGATCCACGTCGTTTTTAGCGCCGTATATTTGTCAAAACTGTGCAGCGACAAGTCTCGCCCAAAGCCCGATTGCTTCATGCCTCCGAAAGGTGTCATCGCACTCAGAGTATCAACTGTGTTAACCGATATTGTCCCTGCCATAAGTCCGTCAGAAACACGCAAAGCGCGGCTTAGGTTGTCAGTCCAAACAGATGCGGCAAGGCCGTAACCGCTGTCATTGGCCATGCCAACTGCATCGGCCTCGGAATCAAAGGGTATAACAGAAAGAACTGGTCCAAAAATCTCATCCCGCGCTAAAGCGTCATCATGACTAACGTCATCAAAAACTATTGGCTGCACAAAGCATCCTTTGTCATCGATTTGGACCTGCTCACCACCAGTAACAAGATTGGCAGTCTGCTTCCCCGCCTCCACGAACTTCATGACGCCTTCAGTCTGTTTGCGATCTACAATCGCGCCCATTTTCGAAGCTGGATCAAGCGGATCTCCAGGCTGCATTGCCTTTGCACATCCAATTAGTTTTTCAACGAACGTGTCCTTAATAGAACGCTCCACGTACAAACGCGAATTGGCTGAACATACTTCACCCTGATTGAAAAAAATACCAAACGCCGCCATATCTGCAGCGGCATCAAGGTTTTCACAATCCGCAAACACAAGGTTTGGGCTTTTGCCACCCGTCTCTGGCCAGATTTGTTTCAGATTGGATTGCCCAGAATATTCCATGAATTTCTTACCAATCGCAGTCGAACCCGTGAAGGCAAGACAATCGACATCCATGTGTAATCCCAACGCTTGTCCCGCCGTATGCCCAAAGCCGGGTACAACATTAAATACACCTTCTGGCAGGCCTGCTTCAACCGCGAGCTCGGCCAAACGCAACGCTGACAAAGGCGACTGCTCCGCGGGCTTGAGTACAACCAAATTGCCTGCAGCCAAGGCAGCAGCAGCTTTCCATGTCGCCATATCAAGCGGGAAATTCCACGGAGTAACGGCTCCGACGACGCCCAAGGGGACGCGTTTAACAATTGCGAGATCACCGGGGCATGTTGGAGCCCCCTCATCATAAATTTTGTCGATGGCTTCAGCGTGCCACTGGAAAAAATGGGCAGATCCAGGGGCGTCGATTGTTGCTGCATCCTTGACTAATTTGCCCATATCCAGGCTGTCGAGCAGCGCAAATTCTTCAAGGTTTGCACAGATCAGTTCAGCAAGTTTAAGAAGAACTGCCTTTCGATGCGCAGGGTTCGTACGTGACCAAACACCAGCATCAAACGCGGCGCGACCAAACGTCACTGCGCGGTTCACATCCTCAAGATCACAGGCGGCAACATCGGTCAAAACCGCGTCCGTCGCTGGATTGATGGATTGGAACGTTTAGCCAGACGCCGCATCAACAAACTTGCCACCGATAAACGCTTGGTGTCAAAATATCAGACCAGAGGCGCGTTTCGTCCAGTCAGTTTTGGTGTAGTCCAGCATCTTAATATTCCTTGATTATTCGTCGCCTAGAACGCCGTAAGAAGGCGCTTCCCGTGGATCGATAGCACGTTGCACATAAGCGGCCAGTTGCGGCTTATAGACGTCCCAAGCCGTCGCAATATTCTCTATTGGGCAGTTTTTTGTCCAGTCACAGCGCAATTCAGCCACCGGCCATGCGACTTTGTCGACCAGCAACATACCAGCAGAATGAAGTGGGCCGGCTTCACCACCTGCAGCCAAACCGGCCCACAACGCTGAAATCAACCGATCCCCAAGATGTCCAGAGCTGGCCAGAAAGCCATCCACCACGGCTTGCGGCACACTATCGTTAGCCAACATATTGCCGCCGGATGCCACATCTGCCCCCTGCGCTTGCGTCCAAATTCCAAGTGAGTTGGGACCTGAGTGGATCGCGGTCAATCCCACCTTGTCGACTGCCAAAACCTGACGATATTCAATGAATTTACCTTGCTCACGGACACGCTCAATCGCCTCGACTGCACTCATCCCGTTTTCCATCAGATCAAGCGCAAGAGGACCAAGCGATGGATCAGTGACATTCTGAGATGCGACAGCCCCGACTCCCGCACGCGCGTAGGCGCAGCGGGCTGCAACCGCAGGCGATGACGATGATATAGCAAGACCAAACATGCCCGTTTCGGTACAGCGGGCTACCAGCGAAAACGTCATTCTGGGATCACCGCCGTACCGTCGATCTCAACCAACCATTCGGGCCGCGCCAAGGCTTGCACCACCAAACCTGTAGACACCGGATGCACACCTTTGATGTATTCGCCCATGGTACGGTAAACCGCCTCACGGTGACGTACGTCCGTGATGTAGACCACGACCTTGACGAGATGTTCCATGCTGCCTCCTGCTTCTTCGATTAATTGGCGGATGTTTTGCATTACCTTATGGGTCTGTTCCACTGGATCTGAGCTGGTAATATTCTTAAAATCATCAAGATTTTGCGGGCACTGACCGCGCAGCCAGACCGTCTTGCCGCCTTGCGTTACAACGGCCTGACACAGATCATTGTCGAGGTTTTGTTCGGGGTATGTATCGCTCGTGTTGAACTTACGGAGGCGGGTATGTGTCACTGGATGTCCGTTCAGTTTTGAGTTAATCGGTTGTTGGGGGGACGACAGTGGCTTGACCATCATAATCGGTATAGGCGCGCTGGATAGCTATTTGATCGGCTATGAATTTCGCATCGTGCCAAACGCCCCACAAAAACGTAGACCCACGTCGAGACTGCCATGGCAAACCAAGGAAATAAACCCCCGGTTCTTTGGACACCCCGCGTTGATGAATGGGTGCACCGGTTTCGGTGAACGCATCCACCTTAAGCCAGCCGAAGTCTTGTTTATACCCCGTTGCCCAAATGATCGTCGAGATGCCCTCAGTGGCAAGGTCCAGACTGCGGATCGGGTCGGTCAAGCTGGCAGGGTCTGGCCAGACCCCACGCGCTTGCGGGTCCAAAGGCAAATCAAGACCCATAGCGTCAGCGTAGGCATCGGCAGCGTCCAGCATTTCATTGTAATTTGCATCCCCTGCATCGACATTGGTGCGCACATCATCGGCGAATTTAAGCACACCACTGTCGAAGTTTTTAGTCCGGCCAAGAAGCGTAACACCCTCACTTGCAAGACGTCGGAAATCCATGGTATAGCCCCCGTAAGCGCCACTAACAGAAATGGTCACATGCTCAGCACCTGGCTTTTGCGCTACCAAATCCCAAAGGCCCAGCACGCCGAGCCACCAGACAAAATCACGCTCGCGGTAGCGGCGTGGTGGGCGATCATGGGGACCGACTGAAAGGAACACCTTGCGCCCAGCCCGGTTCAACTCGTCCGTAATTTGCGCACCTGAAGACCCTGCACCCACGACCATAACCGCACCATCAGCGAGTTGATCTGGATTGCGATACAACGCGGAATGCATCTGATGCACCGCATTATCCTGCGCAACAATGGGTGGAATCACAGGTTGCTGAAAGGCACCCGTGGCAGAAACAATCCGGGTCGCTTCAATGACGCCACCTGTTGTCTCTACCCGAAAGCCTGCGCGATCCACAAAGGGCACAGCACTTAGAACCTCAACGCCGGTGCGCACCTGGGCGTTCACCATGTCGGCGTATTCCTCGATGTAGTCGGCAACGCGATCCTTGCCGACAAATTCATCAGGTGCGTTGCCGCTGAATTCAAGATTTGGGAAGCGATCATGCCACACAGGACCGTTGGTGACCAAGGCGTCCCACCGCGACGTGCGCCAAGCCTCGGCGATGCGGCTTTTCTCAAGCACCAAAAACGGCACGCCTTGTTGGCCAAGATGTTCACACAGCGCGATGCCCGCCTGTCCGGCGCCGACTACGAGTGTGTCTATCTTCTCAACTGACATCCAAAGTCCTCTTCAAACAGTTAGGACTAAGATCACTTAGTCTGGTTATTACGGAAAGAACAAACTGCATTAGCTTTGATTAGGGTGTGACTAATACTTTATGCGCCAAGCAAGGAAATTCCTAAACCGCACTTCGACATTGCTAAGGTGACAACATGTGACTTGCACTGTAAGGTCAGATGCTAAGGTATGAGGGTGTGTTTGAATATTGTGGGTTATCCTGCGTCATGGGGCCCAGATGGCATTGATCAGGCGCGTACGGGGAGTGGCGAAGAGATGATCTTTGCCGATCTGTCCAAAGATCACCTTAAGCAGGTTCGCCAATCCCTATCCCATATCAAGGATCGGCGCACCAATTTGTATTCCTGAAACTTAGACCAGGGTTCGCAACACGCTCATCACGTGGTCTTTGTCCGTCTCAGGGTTCACAATGCACAGGCGCAGCACCTCTTCTCCACGCCACTTGGTTGGTAGGCACAACAACGCACCGCTGCGCCGCTGGGCTTCACACCACTGAGCAAGTTCAGGCCCTCTCATCTTGGCGGCCTTGAATAATATCACCGTCAATTGCGGCCCAAGAAGCAACTCAAGATTTGGAGCCTCATCAATTTCTTGCGCAAGGTCGCGGGCTATCTGGATCGTCTTAGCAATCGCCAGTTCGTAGGCCTGCGTCCCATAGGTCACCAATGAAAACCAAAGCGGCAGACCGCGCGCGCGTCTAGTCAGTTGCAACGCATAGTCAGACGGGTTCCATGCGTTGTGATCCAACGTATCCAGGTACGCGCCCTGCTGCCCATGTGCTTGCGCCCCTTTAATCGGGTCGCGGTAGACCAACGCGCAGCTGTCATAGGGTGCAAAAAGCCATTTGTGCGGATCAACTATGAAACTATCGGCCCGATCGATGCCTTTGAAAACCTTGCGTGTCTCAGGGTCAGCAAGGGCTGCGAGGCCGTACGCCCCGTCGACATGCAGCCAAATTTTGTGTTCTGCCGCGAGCGCCGCGAGGCCGTCCAGATCATCAACGGCACCACAATTCGTCGCCCCTGCATTGCCAACAATCGCGAAAACGCCATCTGCCATTGCACCCCGTGCCGCCTGCCCCGACATGCGCCCATTGTCATCAGCATCCACCATCACCAACTCAACGTCCATGACGCGCGCCACAGCTGCGATGCTGCTGTGCGCCTCCCTGCTGCACAAAATCCGCCACCGATCGGGGCGGTCTTTGGTCCACGCAGCGCGCGCGGCATGTAACGCCGATAGGTTGCCAAGGGTGCCGCCAGACACGAAAGCGCCCCCCGCCCCACTTGGCCAACCGGCCAAAGATGCCAGCCACGACAAGGCCTGATTTTCAGCATGGATCGCGCCTGATCCGCCATCCCAATTGCCTGCAAATATCTCTGCGGCACCTAATGCCGCGTCAAATGCAAGGGATGCAGGCGTTGGTGCTGCCGCCACAAAAGCGAGGCTTGTAGGATGGTTGAACGGACGGGTTGAGGGAATAATGCTGTCTGTGAAGAGTTTGAATGCACGCGTACCAGTGATCCCACCTGGCGTAATGGCATTGCCCAATGCGACTTCAAGTACGGCTTGGCTTTGCGCACCATTTCGTGGATTAGGACCCTTTAGAATGCGTTCTCGGGTCCAGCGTAGGATGGAATCAAGAGCAAATTCATCTGCCGGAAATGGAGGTTTTTGAGCCATCAGTTAATCTCTTTCATCTCGCACTGTTCGAGCAGTCCTTCACGATTTCCATCCACTTCGGCATAAGTAATTTAGGATTACACCAGTATCAAAAAAAATTTATTGTATGCCACCGCAAAGACATACGTGAAACAGACGACAAAGGTTGTAACGACAATATTGGTGCAGTCAGGCAAACGAGAGCTAGCGTCCGCTTTCCAACACAGTTTAACATCAAACCTCCTCTCCTAGTTGATAGGCCCCCCTGGACTGGTCCATGTTGAATGTTAGTGCATGATCAGCCTTTGGTCCATCGCGATGATGGATTCTGGAGCCGGCGGGCGGTAGCCCAGGGCACTATGTGGTCTCTTGGTGTTGTAGTGTTTCCTCCATTGCTCGATTATGATTTGCGCTTCTTTCAAAGTGTAAAAGACTTCTCCGTTTAGAAGTTCATCGCGCAGTCTTGCGTTAAAGCTTTCACAGTAGCCGTTTTCCCAAGGTGAGCCTGGTTCGATGTAAGCAGTCTTTGCCCCAACAGCTGCGATCCAGTTGCGAACGATTTCAGCTATAAACTCAGGACCGTTGTCTGAGCAAATGAATGCAGGCGCAGGGTACGCATTTGATGGTCTTGTCAGATTAAACTGGCTCAAATGGGCCGGGTGGTGAATCGGCGTTATGAACTGACAAAGGCCCGCCATGAAGGCCTGCTCTTGGCCATTCAGAAAACTACAACCAAATACCTTAGGGACGACTTTTATACACTTCCAGATACCCTGGCAGTGATCCGTTAACCACCCCTGCATGGGCCACACCGTCCTACCCCGTACTTATATTCATGCTCTGACAGTGCGAGGAGATCCATATGTTGGCAACCAATTTGGGCATTCAGTTTATTTTAACTTCGATCGACCCAAGAATTGGTATAATGATTGGGGTTCAGCTGAAATGAAGTATTATCCTGTTTAGAAAAATGATTAGCTCCTCATCCATGAAAACTGGGTGTACGGCAAAAGCTATCATGAATGTTGGAAAAGCAAAGCGCATTTAGTACCTATCCCAAACGTCAAACTTTTTCCAAACCTTGCATGACGTTTTACTCATCATCGTCCTGCCAAAGTCCACCCCGCCAATGGAGCAATAGCCAACGAACCGGTCATAGGTTTTATCACCTGTAAGCTCACATATAGCCTCAGAGCCAGCAGATTCCTTAGCAATCTTCGTTGCATCGTTTCCTTCGAAAGTGCCGTTCTCAGGGCAATCCAGAGCGGCTAAGCGGATGGGCATGCCATTAATCTCAATTGTATCGCCGTCTCTTACATGGGTGATGGTGCCAAACACCACTTGGCCAATTGTCGTTGCTTGGGGTGCTTGGGTTAGATGGCAATGGTAGGGCTGAGAGCCTGCATGGCATCCTTTCTTATCCAAGCCGCCTCTATGCGCCCCCGCCAGCGTAGCAAATGTCATCAGCATGGCTATCAGGATGATGCGCATGGTTGCCCTTTTACTTTATCTGAGTTGATCCACTGACGCACAGCAACAACGCCAGCCTTCACTGTGACACTATCAGCTAGATTGGGTGCATCAGGTGTGATGGGCAGCTTGTCAGGTTCGGGCTTCTTGGTCATTCAGAACTCTCAAATAAGTTTCTTGGAAACAAACTAGCTGAGTGGCTGCAAGATAAAGGCATGTAGCAAAGTTAAGTGGGTAACCCCCACTCCTCAAGCCTGCTTTTGTCTGACAGGGCCCAATCCAACTATACTGCTTATAGTGGGCAATGCCATATCACGCTCAGATACTATTGGATTTTTGATGGGCCAATCAAAGTCAATGGATTGCCAATGCACCCCAGAATCGTGGGGTTGAGAGTGAGGAGAAGAAGTTAGGTAATTAAGAGTGCAGCCATTACTAAAGCTTAAAAAGCCATGAGCAACGCCTTTGGTTATTGCAATTGTCGTAAAGGCGTGTCGCGCGTCCATTTTGACATAATCGACCTTCCCAAAATTGTTGCTGCGTAAATCAACAAGAACGTCCAACGTTTGTCCAGCGCTGATAGTAATCAGTTTATAATGATCTTCTGGTGGATATTGTAAGTGCATCCCACGTAATGTGTTTTTATTAGAAATTGAGCTATAGGCATCTCTAACCTGGAAATCTGGAAATAAACCCGACATTATGTCCACATCCAAAAGTTTACAAAATGTCCCACGCGAGTCGCGAAACACTGGCCGATGCAAAACATAGCAGCCTGGAATCGCAAGGGGTTTCCATTCCATCATCGTTTATCCTCAAAAATCAATCTCAGCCCTTGCTCTAGGCTAATGGTAGGCGCCCAGTTTGGAACGACTTGAATTGAGTGACATAATGACTTTGGCGGCGCGCCACCTGGTAAGGTTCCAAACCTGATCTTAATGTTATGATCGATCTTTTGACGTATTAATTCAACTACATCATAAACAAAATGGGTTTTTGGATTACGTATCGCCCACCGACAGTGATATCCTTTTGGTTGATTTTCTATAGCAATGGCTGCACATAGGATTGCTGAACAGACATCAGTAATAAACGTTAAATTAATGGGATTTTTGCCACTTCCCATTTTAAGTTCTTGACCAGATTTAGAAGTTTCTAGCAATAAAGGTATAATTTTGTGGCGCATATCGTTAGGCCCATATGTATCGTACATAACAATAGTGGCTGCTGGGATATTATACTGTTTTGAATAAAATTTTAGTATACTTTCCGCTGCAACTTTTGTCGCAGCATAAAAATTTACAGGATCTGTCTGACCACCTTCAGAGAATTGCCACGATGTTCCAAAATGCAACAATCCCGAACTTTTAACCAGTGCGGCGGCTTCAAAAACTAGAGCTGAAAACTCTACATTAGAACGGACAAGCGGACTAATATCTTGGGAAGTATGGGTAGATACAAATAAGGCCGCAAGATTTATAAAAACTGGGTTTCGAGCAGTTTTTATAGCTGCAGCAACGATCGTTGGATCATTATTGTGGTCAACCAAATCCCCCAAGGGAGATAGTACTTGGTTTCTAGTAATTTCAAATAATTTGAACCCACCATTTTGCGCAGCTATTTTCAAGTGAGATCCAATAAATCCCGTTGTGCCTGTGAGAACCAAATCAGCTGTCATAACTGCTTGCACGCTTTAAGTAATCCTCAATTTGCTGTTCTAGAACAGCATTGCACCCGTCATATCGATTAACACATGCATCATACCAATCCGCTGCCATTGTCGGAAATCCAGCAACCAATGTGGTCACTTCGTCGCCTGCGCGTAATGCGCGCGAACCGAGCTTAGGGGATGCCAATATCATGAATTCTAGCAAATTTGCTGCCAATCCTAATACTGTCATTCTACCTAATTTTGTTCCAAAAGCCTTAGTCAGTTTTTTCTCCAACTCGTCCATAAAACAACCGGCAGTTAACTACATATCCAACGACGTATGTATAACTTGTGCACAATCTGTGGAATCAAGAACTTGACCGCTCGAGCGGATGCAAATTTCACCTGCAATAAATGACCTTTCTTTACGATGCTCTCCGAAGTATGTCTCAGCTAGTTTCACAATATCAGCTCTTGGCGCTTTTTACGAAGTATCCATATAGAAACTACACCTTAGAACGAGGCGTATTAAATTGCTTATACGCTATTTTACGACGGCGCTTTCCAGAGATATACCCAAAAAGTAAGAACGGGCTTAAATTTCTTATTGCCGTCATAAAGCATACACCGCGATAGGCCTGCTGACGTCCCAGCGCAACTTTAATTTTTAATTTCAGATATCTTTGGATTTGGTGGAGTTCTGGTGCATATGTCTCACAATCTTTCAATCTCTGCTTGAACGTTCCTATTTCAATACGTGCGCGTCGATCTAAATCTGCAATGCTATCTAAATAATTACAAATGGGCGCATTAGTCATCCCAGATCCTACCCTATAACGCATTAAGGGTTCGGGCACGTACCCGATCCGCCCCCCCGCTAACATTGCACGAAAATAAAATACGAGATCATCATATGTATCGGTCTCTACGATGTTACCAAATATTTGCATAATATCGCGATCCCACCCACATGTGGCTCCGATACAAAGACCCATTTTTCTAGCGCCCTTTCTTAAGCTCAGCCCTTCTAATACTTTTCTTTGCGATTTTATTCCGATTTCTGCGCCAGAGTCTGTTATTTGCATCACATCCGAATGGACAAGTAAGGCATTGGTTTTTTGATATTCTGCCCAAATCTTTTCAAATCGGCCAGGCATAGAAACATCATCTCCAGGATTGTAAAAAATAAATGAGGCAGAGGCTAGTTCAAACGCTTGATTAATATGGCCAATAAATCCTAAATTTTCTGAATTTTTATTCAAACGAATTTTATGAGGCCCAACATAAGAATCCGCCATACTCGACATGATCTCAAAGGTATCATCATTCGATCCATTGTCGGATAAAATAATTTCCAAACCAACAAAATCTTGATCTAGAACCGCATATACAGTTTCTTTGATACAATGAGATTGATTGTAGCCAAAAACAACGGCCGTAGCTCGAATGAAATTAGGCGAAACTTCCGTCATTTACAGTCCTCCTTAGTATAAAAACCACGATACCAATTATGGTCTTATTACTGCGACAATTTATCTAATTATTCTGTTGAACGCCACACTAAATGAGTTCTCATTCGACGAAATGGTGCCGTCAGATTAATGGAAACTTACATCAGATTGCCGTGCAGAATTTAGAAAAACAACATCAAAGGGTAGCACTAACCCAGTTAGAGAGCAGCGCGGTTGAACTTTTACGAAGCTGGCTAAAACTTAAAAAACTGTGTTGACCGCGCGTGCTTGCTATCGCGCAGGGTGCCTGACCATCTGCAAAAACACTTTAAGACTGATCGTGTAAAGGGGGTGCGGGCACACCCCTTTGGAACCAAAAGCTCTGCCGACGCTCATGCCAATCCATGCCCTCAGATTTAGACTGTACCAGTCGATGAGGGCTGATCAATGGAATTTTTGTATTCGATGGCTTCTTGGCGCCACTCAGCTGCATATTCAACGTCTTGCCAATTGTCGAACCAAGGCCCACCTCGTGTATAATGAACACATGCTGGATATCCCTTTTGAGGTTTTTCATTCCAGCCTTCCAGCCAATTCCACTTTGTTGGGATTGACCCTATCTCACTATCTTTGGCCCATTCCATCCGGTGTAGGTAAGCGCCCGACTCGCGATTGACAGTCTCTACTGTCAATCGCTTTACCGAAGGGTGAGCGCAATTAAACATCATCATGGAGGACCAGTTTTTGCGTGGATAATTTGTTTGAATTTGGCCATCCATTTTAACAGAATCTTTCGGAGTATAGTCGTGCTGTACGCAACACACAGCATACTTGGGGTCTTGATACTGAAGTAAGTCTTTTACATCCTCAAAGAATAGAAAATCACAGTCACAAAATATTGCCCAGTCCTCAAAGTTCGCTAAACTTGGGGTAAGGAACCGCGAATAGGTAAATTCTGTTGAAGCCAGCGGATCAATTCCACGCGTATATAAGCCCCGATCGACCAATTCGTTGACCTTAATTGGCACCACTTCGACAGGAATAGACGCGTGACGAAGTAGAGATTGGCGAGCAACTTGAAAAGCTATATCTTCGCGGGAATCCCACCCAATATAAACACGCATCGGCTGCATCTTGTCACTCCCTTTAAATGCATTTCATCAGCTCATTATGTCCCTTTACACTTGATGTCACTGTCTTTTTGTATATTCGAGTACTTTCATGCTTAAAACTGCGGCTGTTTCGTTTATTGAAACCTCCCCTTCTGCGATGAGCCGCTGCGAAGCCAATACGTACGAGTTTTTGAATTCGTGATTGTTCAGCACATCAATAATATCTTGGGCTAATGCGGTGCTACTCAAAACGGTTCGAGTTGCATTTCGTTTTAACAAAGATTGATAGATTTCATCAAAGTTCCCAAAATCAGGACCGTGCAAAACCATTTGACCAAGTGCAAGAGCCTCAAAGGGATTTTTGCCTGTTAAAATTGGATGCGGAACTGGCATTGAATGCCCTATAAAGGTGATGTTGGCGATCCGGCACCACAGCCCCATTTCACCAAATGTGTCAGCTATGTAAACTTCTGTATGCGTGTCAGGAAGAACCCCTGAGCTGCGCTTTAAGACATTTGAAAATTGTTCTTCTGCGTTTCTCTGAGTTAAGAAGGCATCCTTTATGTGACGCGGGACAATTACCAGCAGCAAATTGGGGACGGCCTCCCGAGCCAACTTGTGAGCATCGAATAACTGAGGTTCTTCGCTGAAGTGTGTTGATGCCGCAAGCCAAATTGGCCGAGCTCCTACTGCATGTCTAAAGGTCATGCGTTCTGTCGGCAAATCAGGCAAAGGGTCAGCACTTACTTTTAGCGCACCAACGTTTTTAACACAGTGTGCTGGGGCTCCTAGCTCAATAATCCTTTGTTCCGAAACCATTTCCTGCGTGAGATAAACATCAAATAACGCCAATACTGATGAGATGAAATTGGTGCGTTTGATGTGTTTTTTATAAGTCTTATCCGTTACCCGACCGTTAATTAATATCAGTGGTATTTTGCGTTTTTTAACTTGTGTGAGAGCGTAGGGCCAAAGGTCCAACTCAGCAACTGCGACTAGGCTTGGTTTCCAGTGATTTAGGAACGATTGGACAGGTTGCTTTGAATCTGCGGGAAGAAATTGGTGGATAACACGTGGTGGTAACCCTATTCTATTGAGTGCAAGCACTGATGTGACAGTGTTTGTTGTTAGCACAAAGTGGGTGTCAGGCATTAAAACTCCCAGCCGGCGCAATAGGGTCATCAATGCTAAGCTTTCACCTACGCTGAGCGCATGAAACCACAACATCGGCCCGTCTGGGCGGGCGGTGGTAATCTGACCCAGTTTCTCTTTATACCGAACAGGGTCCTCTTTGCCATTTTTCACCCGCCATCTTAAAATAATACGCCAAATTGGAAGGGTAAAATTGGCGAAAAAGAGATAAAGATTTAAAATCATGAAATGACTATGGGTTTTGGTTTAGCGGCATAATTTTTTTTTAATCACAGTGTTTCCCAATAGGCTCTACATCGAATCATAGCAGTACCGCCTACTATCTGCACGCTTATAAGGTCAATGGAGATCCCTTTTGTAGCCTGCATTTGATCAGCCCTCGATTGATTGGTCCGTTTTTAATGTTAGGGCATAATATAAAAGCACCTTGACCTTGAATTAATCAAGGCATCCCTTGCCTAAAAAATTAGGTCAATAAACTGATAAATATAAGTATTTAACTTTATTGACCATAAACTTGATCGAAAATCTGTCCGTCACCAGGTTTTTTGGCACCAAAGGCGACTTCACCTAAACTGGACGAGCATTGGCATTACCTCCACATGATTGGTCTCGACTATGTATGAGCAAATTTACTGAGAGGTCTCAACAGATAGCTTTATATAGAGTGGTGCTGCCGCTGATAGCATGTTATTCAAAAATAATTATATGTGGAAGGTAATTAAAGTGCCTGTTGACGTGGAGATTTTAAAAAAAAATACTACCAAAATTTCATCTGCCCGTGTTTGTTTTTGCAGTCGCTCAACGGCAGGGTCATGGGAAATACGAGGGCGGCAAATTGCCAAAATGCGCAGTAACTGGCAAGCGATTGACAGTGGAAGCCCCATTGATATCCAAGCTTTTGACCTGTTTTGTATGGTGAAAAAAGTAGACAAACCTTTGCTTCAAAGAATTCAAGCGGCAGGGAAACCCGTTGTTTTTGATATTGTTGATTCCTGGAAGCAACCTCTTGAGGGTCTCATTTTCAGAAATAAAGCAATGGTGCGTTGGCTATTTAAAAAAAAATGGGCCGCTATCAATGCCAACGGTTACATATTTCCAAACCGAACAATGTATGATGATTTAAACACTCTGGTTCCAAATTCAACAATCATATACCACCATTACCGCCCTTCAATTGCTATCAATCCAATCCGTCCAACCGTCCTTAAAGTGGGTTATGAGGGCGCCCCATTTTTAGGGCATTGGAAAAAACACATCCAAAAAATATGTGCGATTCGAGGTGTGGAATTTGTCATAAATCCTGAACGCTTAGCAGATATTGATATCGTTATTTTGGTGAGAGGAGGCCGGCATGCGAGTTTTATGGCGACCAACTATAAATCAAACGTGAAGATTGCAAACGCATTCGGTTCAGGGACCCCTGTATTGGCGCATGAGAATGAGGCATCTGTGCGGGAAACGGGAATTGATCATATTAAGTTCTTTAACGATCAGAAAGGCTCGTTCGAGCAAAAGCTTGATGAATTGATAGCTGACCTCACACTGAGAGTTTCTATACATGAAGCGTTTAAAAAAGCAGCAACTAAAGTGAGCATTTCAGAAATAGCGGATCAGACTGAAGTTTTTTTTCAAAAGGTGCTATTGCAATCAGTTGATAAATAAACAGCAATTCTGTTAAACACGCCGGACAGACGCCCAATTTTAATGAACTTTAAAACCGCAATAAAAGTTAAATGAAGTTTCTCATTCTAATTTCTTGATCTGCTTCTCAAACTCTCTCAAACGTGCATAAACTGATGCTAATTCAATAATTGTGGGCCAAGAATTGAATAGGTAGAGCATTGAGCCTTCTACCCTGCTAAACGCCCTCAGTATTTGCTGCATAACCCCAAGCGTCATAACGCCAGCAACAATTGCTGGCGCTAAGAAAATATACCCAACCAGAACATTAGTCTGAAGATATGCCAACCGACCAATGCTGAACCAAATATACTGAAAGTAACTCTTGTAATGTATAGCTTTAACGTCTTCGAAAATTTCGTCTAAGTTTTTAGGCCTTACAGAAACATCGTCTTCAGCTATGACCAGTAATTTGCGATAAGCAGCTTCTTTCTTTTGTAAATCATATTCGATCCCTACTAATCTGAGGAACCAAGCCAAGATCACCATAAATAATGTGCCCCCAACCGTCCAAATCAGGGCACCTGTCACCAGTCCATATTTCCAATCACCAAAAAACATGACAGAAATGCCTGCGGACAGCCCTAGTAAGATTGGAAAAAACTCGATCAGTATCATTATTGATTCAATAAAACTCGTTCCTAAGCTTTCCATTATTCGAGCAAATCTTACAGTATCCTCTTGAACCCTTTGGGACGCCCCCTCAATCGTTCGAGCTTTATCGTATGTTTGGTGATACCAATCCACCATCGATCTGCGCCACCGAAAAAGAAAATGACTTGTGAGGAACGATGTTGCTAAATTGATGGAAATAGCTAAGGCAGCCAGCTTTGCGAAAGATATAAGGCCACCAACATATTCAGCCATGGTAATAGCATTAGGGGTACCCAAAGCTTTCTGAATTAAATCATAAAAGCCACCAAACCACTGATTAATTTGAACGTCTATCTGGACCGATAGCCAGAGGGAGGTCAGGATTATGGAACTTCCACCATATGCCCAGCTGATCCATTTTTTTGTTTTAAAAAACATCCACATCGGAGTTGTCCCTTTTAGTTTTAATCACATCGATTTTTTAAGGAGAGCCTTTAGCGTAACCGTCATCAGAAATCAGCATCCAGTTAATTAGGTTTCACAGAATTATATCTGTCGTCATAAATTAAAATTTAGCCTATGCTTAGGCTTAAGAGTATAATTACGCTCTCCCAAAACTTGCCATCAAACGCGATTCATACAAAACACAAGTCGGCAAGAAATTTCGGAAAATGGCGGGTAGTGCCTAACCCCACAATTAAATTTTATGGACATTAATCATATTTAAGTACGATAATCTTCAACGCATTTGGCCAAAGTTTCGAAAAAGTAAGCATCAGGCTAGTAGTCGCTGGTCCAAATTTCTCACCATTAATTTAAAAACATATGTTAGGTTAAGTATCTGACAACCTAGGGTAAACCCCAGGAAATGCTTCGATTCAGTACTCAGTTAAGTCAGCGTTAGCTGGTCAAGACAAGAAGCCACAAACAAAATTTTAATCTTCTGGCATTCCGGCCAGAAGTATCCCCTCCAAAACCTTTGCCCCCATGATCGCAGGTGCAACTTCTTTGTAGTCTGAAATATTTTTTATTTCTGGTCGTTCGTTCAAAAATAGCCTCAACTGTTGCTTGGCCTCCTCTAGCCGTCCCGTCAGTCCGTATATTGCTGCCCTCCAGCCTAAATAACGGCTATGTTTCTGACGATCATAACAGTAATTAATGCACTCTAGAGATTTTGCGTAATCACTGATTGCAAAATAAAGTAATATATAAAACTGTTTATATTGGAACTCTCCGCTAGGATCCAGCTCCATGGCCTTTTGAACATATTCAATCGATTCATCATACTTACCAAATGAACTAATGGCTTGGCCATAATCAAAATTCGAACCTGCGTGGCTCGGATTTATTTCTAGTGCTTTTTTTGCCAAAGCGATGCGCTGCTCAAAATCACGCTTAATGTTATATGAGCGACTGAGTGCAATTAAAGCTTCTGGGTTCCCAGGATCTAATTCGACTGCCTTTGCGGCCAGAGCATGAAAAAGCTCTTCATTCTTTTTGCGCTTTTCATCTTTTTTAGCAGAAAATATTTGTCCCAATAATGTTCTGGTCTGAAGCACAAGTGGATCAGATAAACTCGGGTCCAAATCGACTGCCTTCTGGCATTGATCAAAAACCCGCAGCTGATCCTCTTTTTTTTCCGAATTGTGAAAGCTCAGAGCCTTTAAATATTCATCCCAAGCTCCATAATTTTTCTTATTTGAATTAGACGCTGACTTTATAATTTCCTGCCCTTTTACTGCTGGGGAAACCATGGCTGCCACGCCTTGTGATACCTCATCTTGGACTTCAAAAATATCGTCTAAAGAACGATCCCATTTTTTTGACCATATCTGCTTATCTTCATCAGCATCAATTAGCTGCGCAGTAATTCTAACCTTGTCGCCCCCTTTCCTCACACTGCCTTCGACCAAATATCTTACGCCCAGCTGTTGAGCTATTTCAGAGCTCTTAATGTTTTTATCTTTAAAACTAAAACTCGAGTTTCGAGAAATCACGGGAAAAGTTTTCCAAAGAGAGAGGTTAGATATTATGTCCTCAGTTATTCCATCAGCAAAATAATCCTGATCAGGATCATTACTCAGGTTTAAAAAAGGCAATACTGCAATTGATGGAGGCTTATTTGCTTCTTGATTTGTCTCAACCAATTTTTGCAACTCACGTCGCTCTTTCCCAAGCAAGTCCATGTCAAAAGCATGTACTACAGTATTTTTAACTCTCTGATCACCTAAGTCATGGAAGATGAGCTCAGTTTTTTTGCTTACAAAATCATGAATACTTCTAGATAGACATACGCTGTCTGGAAGGCACAGCGCTTCTAGACGAGCTGCCACATTTACTCCATCGCCATATAGGTTTGTGCCTTCAATAATCACGTCACCCATATTTATGCCAATTCGAAAATGCATTTCCGCATCTTCGGTTACGGTTTTATTTCGTCCCAATATTAGCTTTTGAAACTCTGATGCGCAAACTACAGCCGAAACCGCGCTTTGGAATTCGGCTAAGACAGAATCGCCAGCAGTGTTAAATATACGCCCTCCATGCTCAAGAAACAGTGTTTCCAATATTTCCTTGCATGACCTGAAGCTTTTCAAAGTTTGATCTTCGTTTTTCTCCATCAATTTACTAAAACCAACCACGTCGGTAACAAAGATTACTGCAATTTTGCGATCAATTTTATCACTAGTCATATTAATTCCAATATTCAATTGAGGGATAAGTTTATTTAGAACTATCTTCTCCTAGAACTTATTAAAACGCTATCATGAATAAGCGGCGCCAAAGTTCAATCGTTTCAAAACAAACCAAACTATAACTAAGCGAATGCAGTCCTAGGTTAGGTGAGCCCAACAAACCAAAAATAGTTGCCAGCTTTTCAGTGGAAGCGCAAGTATTTAGGAGCAATTGACACACTAGATCAATATTCATCCGCGAACTCCGCACAAAAAGAACGGGTAACTCATTTTCGGCAAAGACAGAAGAATGTTACCCACCTATTAGTTTCCGTTATTATAAAGTCATTGGATGTTCCGATCTGCCCACTCGCTCTTCGTCGTTGTCACACATTCTGCACACCTTGCGTAACAAAAGGGTAAACCGTGTGATTGACACATGGAATAACCAGGTGATACTAAACTCAGGACTTAAAATAAGTACCTGAAGAATAACGCAAACGGTAATTTGGGTTTAGGTCCGTGTGCCGTAAGGGGTGGAAGTTCGAGTCCTCTTTCGGGCACCAGTTTCTTCGCGCCATTTCGTAGGAGTGTACGTTGACAATCCACCTTTACCAAAGTGATTTGCCCGCAGATTTGGATTTGGGGCCCGTAGTGGCAATTGACTGCGAAACCATGGGCCTCAATCCTCTGCGTGATCGCCTTTGTTTGGTGCAATTATCATCAGGCGACGGCCATGCCCATTTGGTGCAAATTGTGCGCGGCCAAAATCATGCGCCCCATTTGGAAAAGCTGCTGACCAATCCAAATGTGCTAAAGCTGTTTCACTTTGGACGTTTTGATATTGCAGTCCTAAAACAGGCGTTCGGCGTGCAGACCGCACACGTTTTTTGCACCAAGATAGCGGCCAAACTGATCCGCACCTTTACCAACCGTCATGGGCTTAAATATCTTTTGTCAGAATTGGTTGGGGTTGATATATCTAAGCAGCAACAGACCTCTGATTGGGGTGTGGCCGCATTGTCCGAGGCGCAAAAAGAATATGCCGCATCAGATGTTCTTTATTTGCATACGTTAAAAGCGGCCCTAACTACCCTATTGTTACGGGAAGACCGTATGGTTTTGGCGCAACGTTGTTTTGACTTTTTGCCCGCAAGGGCCGAATTAGATCTTTTGGGCTGGGATGAACCAAATGACCTCTTCCACCACTGAAGCAGAGTATTTCCTGACTATAGGTCGGCGCGTGATCGCGCGCGAGACCGAGGCCCTTTTGGCACTTGGTGGCGCGCTTGACGCAGAGTTTAGTCGCGCGGTTCATACTGTCCTTGCAGCCAAAGGCCGCGTGATCGTGTCTGGAATAGGTAAATCTGGCCATATCGCGCGTAAAATTGCTTCGACCCTGGCTAGCACTGGCACTTTGTCCCATTATGTCCATCCAGCCGAAGCTAGCCACGGCGATTTGGGCATGATTGGTTCGGATGATGTGGTAATTATTCTGTCGAACTCAGGCGAAACCACCGAACTTTCTGACCTTTTAGCCCATGTGGTACGTTTTTCTATTCCGATGATTGGCATTGCCAGTCGAGTGGGTTCAACTCTTTTAGAGCGGGCCGATGTGCCGCTTTTGCTACCACAGGTCGCCGAGGCTTGTGAGCAAGGCTTAGTGCCCACCACTTCAACTACGATGATGCTGGCTTTAGGTGATGCAATTGCAATTGCCCTGATGGAGCAGCGTAGCTTTACCCCTGAGCACTTTGGTGTATTTCATCCAGGCGGAAAATTGGGTGCAAAACTGGTCAAAGTCGAAGCTCTAATGCACTACGATCTGCCTTTAGTGCCTCCCCAAACCCCCATGACCCAGGCGCTATTAGACATGACCCGTTTTGGTTTTGGCGTTTTGGGCGTGCAAGAAAAGGGGGGAGCGCTTTTAGGCGTCATTACTGATGGCGATTTGCGCCGACATATGCAGGGGCTTTTGTCCCTGACCGTGCAAGAGGTCATGACTAAAAATCCGGCGACCACTTCGCCTCGTGATTTGGCCGCCAAGGCTCTTGCTTTGATGCAAGCCAAACAGATCACGGCGCTATTTGTCACCGAAGGGCCCACTTCGGGGGCTATAGGATTGCTGCATATTCACGACTGCCTCCGTGCTGGCGTGGTTTAGGTCGGCACGCCCAATGCGTATGAAAGTGATCAATGGATTGAAGATCGCACTGCCCCTTTTGGGGCTTGTGCTACTGTCAACGCTGTTCATGTCCGCAAGGCAAATCAATACCGATGACGCAATCCCCTTGGCCAAAGTGGATGTGGTCGATCTGGTGAGCAAACCACGCATGAAAGAGTTCAATTTTAATTCTGTGACCACCAATGGTTTTTTGATAAATATTTTGGCATCAGAATTAGAGCCTAATTCCGATGAATCAGGCGACGCAACAGGACGTGATGTGACTGGGACCCTGGTAGCTCCAAACGGGTTACAAATTAATTTTTGGGGCAATAGCGCTCTTTTAAAGCAACAGAGTAACATCCTTACATTGTCTGGGCAGGCCCATATCCAGACATCAAGCAAATATAGAATAAGCTCGAACAGTTTTATCACAAATATGGGTGTGCTGCGCATTGTCTCTGAAACGCCAGTAATTGCCCTGGGGCCCCTTGGTAAAATCACCGCAGATGCGATGGAACTGCACCAGAAGATTATAACCCCAGAAATAAATACGACAAGCTATGTTCTTACATTTAAAAATAATGTTAAGGTAACGTATGTTTCAGACTAATTATTGCACATTTAAAAATGAAGCGCGGTCGAATGAAAGGACCCCAAGAGTTCGATGACAAAACCCTTGAGATTTAAATCTGGTTCTTTTCTGATAGCTTTGGCTATCGCATACCCCTTTGGTGCGGCAGCCGAAACTGGGGTCAAATTTGGCGTGGTGACACAGGATCGCAACCTTCCCGTCACCATAGATGCTGACCAGCTTAAAGTAGATCAAGAAACCAATATAGCGATATTCACGGGCCACGTTGAAGCCGAGCAGGGCGTGCTGAAACTTCGGGCGCCTAAAATTTTAGTTAAATCCATCACTGACAGCAAACAAATTTCAAAGATTATCGCCAGTGGCGGCGTCATTTTAGAAAGTGCCGTCGAAACCGCCAGCAGCGATAATGCTATTTATGATATGGTAACAGGATTGATTGAGATGACGGGGAATGTTATTTTGAAAAAAGGCACAACAACCATTGCAGGCCCCAAGTTCATTGTTGATGTCAACAATGGCACTGGCATGATGCAAGGACGGGTTAAATCTGTATTTTCGGCCAGTTCACAATGACAAATATAGCCCCCTCATTTCATGTTACAATCGGCAGCGCTGGCCTTCAGGTGAGCAATTTGCGTATTGGCTACAAAGGTCGCCCAGTCATTCGCGATGTGTCTCTTGATCTGCATAGAGGAGAAGTGGTGGCGCTCTTAGGCCCAAATGGTTCTGGAAAAACTACCTGTTTTTATTCGATCGCTGGATTGGTAACTCCACAAGCAGGTCAAGTATTGATCGACGAGGTTGATGTCACCGGCCTGCCAATGTATCGCCGCGCGCGCATGGGCATTGGCTATTTGCCGCAAGAAGTTTCTATTTTCCGCGGTCTTTCGGTTGAAGATAATATCTTAGCCGTATTGGAAGTTTCTTTAAAAGACCGCCATAAACGTCGTGAACGGTTGGACGAATTGCTCAGTGAGTTTTCGATCAGTCATTTGCGCAAGACGCCCTCTGTTGCGCTTTCGGGCGGGGAAAGGCGGCGGGTCGAGATCGCGCGTTGCTTGGCCGCAAACCCCAAGTTTTTACTACTTGATGAACCTTTTGCTGGTGTTGATCCAATCGCCGTAGGTGAAATTCGCCATCTTGTTGCTGATTTGAAAAGACGTGGAATTGGGGTTCTGATCACAGACCACAATGTACGCGAAACCTTAGAAATCGTTGATCGTGCTTATATTTTACATGATGGTATCGTCTTAAAAAGTGGCACCGCGCAAGAGGTGATCGGCGATGAAACAGTGCGGCGCGTTTATTTGGGTCAAAATTTTAAAATTTCATGACCTCAAGCCAAGATAGACCACTATGAAACTATTGACACAAAGACTTTTGCTTGCCACCCTGGGCCATGATCGTATACGCTTTCATTCAAAAGCCACCCCGTGCAAACGATATTTGGGCCGCTTTTGTCTGGCTCATTCGTAACTATCGTTTTACGAACCCCCTAATTCTATACACCCTCAAGCGATTTAATATGCCATCAATCTTTGTGTAAACAGGAGTTTATATGCGTTATCAAATCAGCGGAAGACAGATTGCCGTAGGCGAGGCTTTACAAACACACGTCCAATCAGAAATATCCGAACTGGTCGAAAAATACGCCCAGAGACCGACTGAGGCCCTAATCATATTCTCGAAAGAAGCCCATGAATTTATTTGCGAAGCCGCTATCCACCTTTCGACAGGTTTGACTACCCAAGCGCGTGGCCACGCAACCGAGGTTTATACCGCCTTTGAGGCCTGCCGCGAAAAACTTGATAAGCAAATGCGTCGCTATAAACGCCGTTTACGTGATAATCACCATGAACGCCATCAGCCTGTTGAATTCGCAGCTGGTTCGTCATATATCCGATCTGTAAACGACGGAGAAACACAGCAGCGAATAATCATCGCAGAGATGGAGACTAAAGTCCCCAATGTAACTGTGGGTGAGGCGTCTATTCAAATGGAATTGAGCGGCGAGAATATCTTGGTTTTTTGCAATGAAGGGCATGGGGGCATTAATGTGGTCTACCGTCGTGATGACGGAAATATTGGCTGGATTGACCCACACAACACTAAATAACTGCACTAAATAACAGCTTTTAGGGCTTGGAATTATATAAGAATGCAACTATCTCAACTTTTGAAACCCGAAGCCGTTAAGGTCATCGGCCACGCGGCCAGTAAGAAACGTTTATTTCAAGATCTGGGCGAATGCGCGGGCGCAGCCTATGGGTTTAGCCCCGCCATCGCGGTTGATGGCCTGCAGGAACGCGAAAGCCTTGGTCACACGGGCGTGGGCCACGGCATAGCTTTACCCCATGCAAGGCTGCATGAAATTGACAAAATCATAGCTGTATTCTTTCGACTTGAAAAACCACTTGATTACGAAAGCGTCGATCGCCAGCCTGTTGATCTGGTTTTTGCACTTTTTGCTCCCAAGAATTCGGGAGTTGATCACCTTAAGGCTTTAGCCTTGGTGTCGCGTTCGATGCGCGATGATGGGCTACTGACCAAATTGCGCGCTAATAATGACCCTTCCAAAGTTTATACAATTTTAACTGAAAACAGCGGCTATCAACCTGCCTAAGTTTATTCAGAAATTTATGGATCGGCTTACCAATTGCCATAACCAAAGCCTGCATAATCTTTGGCGTAAGCGTAACTCACAGTAACCTCGACTTAGGTATTGAAAGTTTTACTAAGGGGTAATATTTTGTTTGGGAACTCATGCAAAAATCTTATCTTCAAGAGTGACGATAGACACGCGTTTTTAGCCACCATATGCGCACAAACTGCGCAACGAAGACGACACTCAGTTGTGGCTAACAACAACACTTAACGGCGCTAGGCTTGAGATCACTTGGTCCCCATCTGCGCCATCATCTGTTCTATTACAGGCACATCTTGCGGGTTGTTAAGTTCCCAAAACTGGCGGCCTTTGGCGGCCACTTCAACGCACAAAAGCGCGCAGTTATTTTCCAAAAAGCGCAATTGCTCTAGCCCTTCAAGAGCTTCTAGAGACCCCATGGGCCAAGTCGCGTAGGCCCTTAACACATCGGATCGATAAGCATAAACTCCCACATGATGAAAAACTGGGGTCGGATCGGTGTCACCATAGGTTTTCGAGATAAAGGGAATTACCTCTTTCGAAAAATAAAGACCCGTGCCATTCGCTCCAAAAACTGCCGTTGTGCCACCCACGCGCCCCTGTTTGCGATCATTAAGTAAGGCATTTAGCATTTGTCCATCACAGCGCAGAACGGGCGTGGCAATATTGGCCTCAGGGTTGTCGAGCAGACTTATAATCAGATCTTCTACAAACCAGGCCGGGGTCAAAGGCGCATCGCCTTGAAGATTGACCACAATGTCATATTGGGGAAAACATTGCGCCACCTCGGCACAGCGTTCGGTGCCGTTTTCACAGGCGGTTGAGGTCATTATAACCTCAGCACCAAAGCCTTGGGCATGTTCACGAATGCTTGCGTCATCTGTTGCCACAACTACTCGGTCAACACCACTCACCGCCATCGCAGCGCGCCAACTGCGTTGGATAAGGCTTTGCACCACACCGTCTGCGCCGCGCAAACTCACCAAGGGCTTGCCTGGATAACGGGTCGAAGCAAACCGGGCTGGAATAGCGATAAGAACGCTCATCTTACACCTTTAAGTCAACAGTTGGGGCCATGGCGATGAAAAAAGGGTTTTCCCAGCCCAGCTTGCCATATCTTAAATCTTGATGGGTGTTGAAATCAACCACTCGTCCCCCTGCGCCACGCAAAACTGCGTCACCTGCAGCCGTATCCCATTCCATGGTGCGGCCTAAGCGCGGGTAAAAATCGGCCTCGCCCGTGGCCACCAAGCAAAATTTCAAACTAGACCCTGCGGACCTCAGGTCTTTGGTAGTGTATTTCGAAATATAGGCATCGGTCGCTTGGTCACGGTGCGATTTTGATGCAACGATGTTTAGTGCTGAATTATCGACCTGCGCTACATGCAGCGCGAGGGTCGCACCAACTTGGTTTTTGGAAAAAGGGCCCAGTTCTTCGACAGACGCCCCATCAGCCTGCGTGTAAAACAAACGCTTGCTAGCGGGTGCATAGACCACTCCCCGGAGCGGAATGCCCTGTTCCACATAGGCTATATTCACTGTAAAATCTCCGCGTCTTTGCACAAATTCTTTGGTGCCATCTAACGGATCAACAATCAAAAAACTGGTGGCGCTTTGAGCGTGACTTCCGGATTGTTCTTCGGTAATCAACGTCACAGTGCCAAAAATCGCGCGCAAACCGGCTGAAATGATGGCATCAGCTGCCTCGTCCGCTAAAGTGACAGGGCTCTCATCAGCCTTCGCGCGAACTCCAAAATCGTCAGAGGCATAGACTTGCATAATCGCGTCACCTGCTTCAAGCGCGAGTTGACGCATCACTAGGGTTAGTACTTCAAAATTCATTATATCACTCTGAACTATTTCAAGGCGCAATTCCTTATGGCGTTATTGCCGCTAAATACTAAAACAGCAAGGAAGATGATTTAAATCATACTTGCCTTATTACGCGTGCATTTATGTTTTAAACCAACTGATAAATCTCTAATCTCGGCGCGCTGTTCGGCTTTTACAGTCTGATTCTTCACTTATCAGTTCGCATGGCAATGCTCTCATTGGGCTTATAACTAATGTAGCATCAGCAATAGTAATAGTAATAGTAATAGTAATAGTTTTTGCATAATATTCTATTTTCCAGGACTTTGCGGAGCCAAATCGCGCCAACAATACATGGGCTTTATGATGTCAGACATCTTTTTGTGGATGTAATACGCGAAAACGATAGGCACTGCGGTCGGTGCGGGAGGCTGGCATCTGCACCGATGGAAGCAGACACCATGAAACTTATTCATTTCAATATGGTCAGCAACTTTAAGCGCACTTTAAAGCCACGTTCTAATTTTAGGGGCGGCATTATATGTATACTATGCCATGATTACGCCAATTCACATTCATGATCCGGTTGGGCTCTTTAGAATAGCGCTTCTGGCCTGGCCTCAGAAAGATGCGTGTGACAAGCATGACACCTAGTTTCTTTTTAAATATATTTTCTTGGAACTTGCTTTTTCGTACAATCAGCCAAGCGTGCAAATTCACTTTTTTAATTATCACTGCCATAATCATAATTGTGTTTTTACGGTTTACCTGGCGTTGTTCTGCATTTGCATCGGGCTTGTGAGCGAATTTCACATAAAGAAATGCACCTAGATGAGCAGGCGAATAGAAAAATAATTACTGGATTTTGAGCTCTAATCGAATTTAACCAAAGTTTTTATGGATTTGAGCGTGTTCCATCAATTTTCTTGGCCTTGCGGTGCTTGCAGCCACCCAATCGCCAACCTATATAACTTCCAACGCCGCGACAGTTGTTTCGGCAGATAGGGATCAGGGTCGGAAACCTTTTTAGGATTTGCCCCTATAACATCGCCAAGAAGAGGTATTATAATGGCTAAAGTCATCGGGATCGACCTCGGGACCACGAACTCTTGCGTTGCCATAATGGACGGCTCGCAGCCACGTGTTCTCGAAAATGCAGAGGGTGCGCGCACGACGCCCTCGATCGTAGGCTTCACCGAAAATGAACGCCTTGTTGGACAAGCTGCAAAACGCCAAGCTGTCACCAATCCCACAAACACCGTATTTGCTGTAAAACGCTTAATTGGCCGCCGGATCGATGACACCCATGTTGCAAAAGACAAAAAGAACCTGCCATATTCTCTGGTCAACGGCGGTAATGGCGATGCTTGGGTTGAAGCGCGCAACGAGAAATATTCGCCCAGCCAAATCTCGGCATTTATTTTGCAAAAAATGAAAGAAACCGCCGAAAGCTATCTAGGCGAAGAAGTCACGCAAGCCGTTATTACCGTACCAGCCTATTTCAACGACGCGCAGCGCCAAGCCACCAAAGACGCGGGCCGCATCGCTGGCCTTGAAGTGCTGCGCATCATTAACGAACCGACGGCAGCAGCTTTGGCCTACGGCCTCGATAAAAAAGAAGCGCGCACCATAGCGGTTTATGACCTTGGCGGCGGCACCTTTGATATCACTATTCTTGAAATTGATGATGGCCTTTTTGAAGTAAAGTCGACCAATGGCGACACGTTTTTGGGCGGTGAAGATTTTGATATGCGGATTGTAAATTATCTGGCAGGCGAATTCAAAAAAGAACATGGCGTTGACCTGACAAAAGACAAAATGGCGCTGCAACGCCTGAAAGAGGCCGCTGAAAAAGCCAAAATTGAACTTTCGTCTAGCCAGCAAACCGAAATCAACCAGCCCTTCATCAGTATGGACAAAGACTCGGGCACGCCGTTGCACATGGTAATGAAACTGACACGGGCTAAATTGGAAACCTTAGTTTCGGACCTGATCAAAAATACAATCAAACCTTGCCAAGCCGCTTTAAAAGATGCCGGCCTGACAATGGCTGACATCGACGAAATCGTGCTTGTGGGCGGTATGACCCGTATGCCACGTGTCGTGGAAGAGGTGACCAAATTTTTTGGAAAAGAGCCCCATAAAGGCGTAAACCCTGATGAAGTCGTAGCCCTTGGTGCAGCCATTCAAGCGGGTGTTTTGCAGGGCGATGTAAAAGATGTGGTCTTGCTTGACGTCACGCCTTTGTCTTTGGGGATCGAAACTTTAGGCGGTGTCTTTACCCGCTTGATAGACCGCAACACCACCATTCCAACCAAGAAGTCGCAAGTTTTTTCAACAGCCGAAGACAATCAAAATGCGGTCACTATCCGCGTTTTCCAAGGTGAACGTGAAATGGCTTCTGATAATAAAATATTAGGCCAGTTCAATCTTGAAGATATTCCCCCCGCACCGCGCGGCATGCCGCAAATCGAAGTGACCTTTGACATTGATGCCAACGGCATCGTGTCTGTAGGCGCCAAAGACAAGGGTACGGGTCGGGCGCAAAACATCACCATACAAGCCTCTGGTGGCCTGTCGGATGAAGATATCGAAAAAATGGTGCATGACGCCGAAGCCAATGCCGACGCGGATAAAGAACGCCGAGAATTGGTAGAAGCCCGAAACCAAGCCGAAAGCCTGATCCATTCGACAAAAAAATCAATCACTGAACATGGCGATAAGGTTGATCCATCTACCGTTGAGGCGATTGAATTAGCCATGGGCGCCTTGCAAGAAACCTTGGAAAAAGACGATGCTGACACGATCAAAAGTGGAATCCAAAACCTGACCGAAGCAGCAATGCGCTTGGGCGAGGCCATCTATAAATCCAGCCAGTCCGACCCAAGCAGCGATGATGACGACATACGCAGTGTCGATGATGACATTGTGGATGCTGATTTTGAAGACTTGGGCAACGACGAGCATAAGTGATTTCGCAAAACAGAATAAGGGCAGCCTAGAAATAGGCTGCCCCTTCCGTTTTAAAAGAGGTTTTCATGGCAAAACGCGATTTTTATGAAGTTTTGGGCGCACCACGTGGCGCCTCGGCTGAAGCGCTGAAAAAATTCTATCGCACCAAAGCTAAAGAACTTCACCCCGACCGCAATTCTGGCAATCCCAATGCTGAAGCGCAGTTTAAAGAAGTGAATGAGGCCTACGAGGTTTTAAAAGATACTAACAAAAAGGCCGCCTACGACCGCTATGGACATGCCGCTTTCGAGGGCGGCAGCGGGCCGCGCGGTGGACAGGGTGATTTTTCCTCGGCTTTTTCTGATGTTTTTGAAGATTTGTTTGGTGACTTTATGGGAAGCGGCGGCCGCTCGGGCGGGCGAGGACGGGCGCAGCGCGGATCTGACTTGCGCTATAACCTGGGGGTCACCTTAGAAGAAGCCTTTAAGGGCGTACAGAAAACCATCAATATTCCTACGTCGGTTGCCTGCGAGGGCTGTAAAGGCACAGGCGCAGAGGGTGGTACAGAACCAGTAACTTGCCCGACCTGTGCAGGCATAGGCAAAGTGCGCGCGCAGCAAGGGTTTTTTACTGTAGAGCGCGCCTGCCCTACCTGTTCTGGTATGGGGCAGATTAATAAAAATCCTTGCCGTCAGTGCAGTGGCGCGGGCCGTATTGAAAAAGAGCGCTCCCTTTCGGTGAACATCCCCGCTGGCGTTGAAACGGGCACCCGGATTCGGCTTTCTGGTGAAGGCGAAGCTGGGATGCGCGGCGGGCCTACTGGTGATCTTTATATCTTTATCGAACTGCATGAACATGCTATTTTCCAACGTGATGGGACATCACTTTTTTGCCGCATCCCCGTGTCGATGAGTACTGCCGCTCTCAGTGGCGAAGTTGAAGTGCCCACCATCGACGGAGGCATGAGCCGCGTTAAGGTGCCTGCAGGCTCGCAAACTGGCAAGCAATTGCGACTACGCTCCAAGGGGATGCCGGCACTACGCGGTGGCGCTGTGGGCGACATGCTGATTGAACTGGCGATGGAAACGCCGGTTAACCTGACGGCGCGGCAAAAGGAATTACTTCGCGAATTTGAAAAGCTGTCAGAAGACAACAATCCGGAAGGTAACAGTTTTTTTGCCAAGGTTCGTAGCTTTTGGGACGGCAAAGCCAAATGACTAACCTTGCCGCCCAAAATTAGTTTTTGGCCTTTACTTCAATGAATTCTTTATTAATTTACGCAAGTTTCAGGCGTCTCCATCGTCCACGCGCAGCATGAACACCGTTGGCCGCTATTCTCGATTACATAAAAATAAACCAGCTCGATGCTAGTGTTGCCCTACAAACACACCTTTTACATTTCCTATGATGGCGCTATTCACCATTATAGCTTCTCCAAACTGGTACTGTTTCTCGCCTTGCTGACGCGCTCAACCAGCCCGAGGCCGCGCGGCTCTAGCTGACCCGAAGGTACTTTATATTTTGCCATGGCAGTGTTTAAATTTCACCCCCGACCCACAAGGGCAGGGCCCATTGCGGGCCGTATTGACCCACTCGGGCTGCATGGCGGTTTGCTGCGCGGCGGCTCTACTTACTGGAGTGCCGTTTGGGGCCGACTGTGCTGGCTGTTCCTCGGTTAGAAACCGCCCTTCTGATATTAATTGGCGCACCTGTGTGGTTTTCTCCGCGACATCGGCACGCAACGTTTCCAACATTTGCCCAAATAAAGTAAAGGCCTCATTTTTAAATTCCAACAATGGGTCTCGCTGCGCATAGGCCCGAAAGCCCACCACCGAGCGTAAATATTCCAATTTAAGCAGATGTTCGCGCCATTTGGCATCAATAGTTTGCAACAAAATTTGCTTCTCAATATTGCGCAGTGATTCAAAGCCCAAAGATTGCCCTAGGTTTGCATATTGTGCCTCGATTTCTGTAGCAATACGTCCGCGCAAACCATCTTGATCCACGCCTTCTTCTGCGGCCCATTCCACCAAAGGCAGGTTCACGTACAGCTTGTCCTTGAGGGCTGCCATCAGAGGTTCAATCTCCCATTGATCAGCGTATTTTTTAGGTGGCACAAAAACATCCAAAAGGTCATCAAGCACTTGCAAACGCATATCTGCAATGATGTCAGACACGTCTTCGCCTTCCATCACCTCGAGCCTTTGGCTGAATATCACCTTGCGCTGTTCATTCATCACATCGTCATATTTCAACAATTGCTTGCGCATATCAAAGTTACGGCCTTCAACTTTGGCTTGTGCCTTTTCAAGCGACTTATTGACCCAAGGGTGAATTATGGCTTCGCCCTCTTTCATGCCCAAGGATGACAACACCTTATCAAGCCGCTCTGAGCCAAAAACGCGCATCAAATCATCTTCAAGGCTCAAGAAAAAGCTTGACCGACCTGGGTCGCCTTGACGGCCAGAGCGGCCGCGCAATTGGTTGTCGATGCGGCGGCTTTCATGGCGTTCCGTTGCCAAAACATAAAGGCCGCCCGCTGCCAAAACAGCAGTCTTTTCTTCAAGATGTTCGGCTTCGATCTTGGCGCGCAGTTCATCAGGATGCGCATTTTGATTTTCTGAAAGGGCCTGCATGATTTTCATGTCAACATTACCCCCCAGCTGAATATCGGTACCGCGCCCAGCCATGTTGGTGGCAATAGTAACCGCATTAAGCTTTCCAGCATCTGCTACGATTTGGGCTTCCTGTTCGTGCTGGCGGGCGTTGAGCACGTTATGCACAATATCTTCGGCTTTCAGCATTTCTGAGATTTTCTCAGATTTTTCGATGCTGGTCGTGCCAACCAGGATTGGTTGGCCGCGGCCATGGGCCTCCTTGATCACATCCAGCACGCCCACATATTTTTCACGCGCAGTGCGATAGACTTGGTCGTCATAATCAATGCGTTGTACTGGCTGATTGGTTGGCACTTCAACCACACCAAGCTTATAAATTTCCATGAACTCATCGGCTTCGGTACTTGCAGTGCCGGTCATGCCGGAAATTTTTTCATAAAGTCGGAAGTAGTTTTGAAAGGTGACGCTAGACAAAGTGGTAGATTCCGCTCCGATCGCCACATTTTCTTTGGCCTCGATCGCTTGATGTAAGCCTTCAGCCAAACGGCGCCCACGCATCATTCGGCCTGTGAATTCGTCAATCAGAAGGACTTCGTCATCACGCACAATATAATGTTGATCTTTTTGGAAAAGCTTATGCGCATGAAGCGCTTTGGTAATATGATGCACCAATGACGTGCTTTCAGGGTCATAAAGCGTTTGGCCTTCTGACAAGAAGCCAGTTTCACGCAATTCTTCTTCAACGAAGTCTGTCCCCAGCTCTGTTAGAGTGGCACTACGGTCCTTTTCATCAAGTTTGAAATGTTCGTCTGCAAGCTTGGGAATGACCATATCGATTTTTTGGTAAAGTTCGCTTTGGTCTTCTGCCGGGCCTGAAATAATCAAGGGCGTGCGCGCTTCATCGATCAAAATACTGTCAACTTCATCAACGATGGCATAGAAATGGCTGCGTTGGAACATTTTTTCAACATCCACGGCCATATTGTCGCGCAGATAGTCAAAGCCCAATTCGTTATTGGTAGCATAGGTCACATCTTCTCGGTATGCTTGGTATTTTTCGGCCGCCGGTTGATGGGGGTAGACCACGCCGGTGGTCATACCAAGTGCGCCGTAAACCTTACTCATCCAAGCTGAGTCGCGTTTGGCCAGATAGTCATTCACCGTAACGACATGCACGCCTTTGCCGGCCAAAGCGTTCAAATAGGCAGGCAAAGTGGCCACAAGGGTCTTACCCTCGCCCGTTTTCATTTCGGCAATATTGCCCTGATGCAAAAAAACCCCGCCCAACAACTGCACATCAAAGGCGCGCAAACCCAAAACACGGCGAGCGGCTTCACGGCAATTTGCAAAGGCTTCGGGCAAAAGCGCATCAAGCGGTTCACCTTTGGCATAGCGCTCTTTAAATTCTGTGGTTTTATCAATCAGTCCTGCATCTGATAGCGCCGAAAATTCAAACTCTAACGCATTTATCGTGTCAACAACCGGGCGCGTGGCCTTGATAAACCTATCATTCGGAGTACCAAAAACTCGACGCGCTAAACTTCCAAGACCAAGCATATTTTCTCCACCTAAGTCGTTATACGCGCCAAGACAGCCCTGACGCGATCGTGTAGCCCTATGGCCTTGCCCAAGCTAGCGGCCTTGACTAAAACGGCCTAAGGTCAGCCCTTTTATCCCATTCGACCCATGCGATGTAAGGGGCCTTAGCCAGCAAGTCAACGCCGCGCGGTGTCGTGGCCTGTTTAGGAGTTTATTTAATGGCAAAAATATTACGTTTTATAATTTTTTTCAACTTATGCTTTGTTTTCATCGGTGGTGATGCTGATTTTTCCAGGGCTCAAGATGTAAATGCAAACCGCGTTGTGGCACGCGTTGATGGAACAGAAATCACGATTGGCGAAATGATTGTGTTGCGAGACAGTCTACCCGACCAATATAAACATCTGCCGGCAGATGTTTTGTTTAATGGCTTGCTTGAACAGCTTATTCAACAAACAGCCCTTGAAAAGACTATGGCTGGCAAATTGGGCACCTTTGATTTGATTTCTCTGGGAAATTTCCGTCGCAGTTATGTGGCCAATTTGGTATTGCAACAAGTCGTTGCCAATGTCGCCACACCAGAGGCGCTGCAAGATGCATATCACGCACACCTTGCCTCGATAAAGGAGCAAACGGAATATCACGCAGCGCATATTTTAGTCGCGTCCCGCGAGCAGGCCCAAGCCCTTAGTCTCAAGATTGACGGAGGGGCCAATTTTTCGGAGCTAGCGCGCAAATTCTCAACCGATCCTGGATCGGGGGCTGACGGTGGAGATTTGGGTTGGTTTGGCGTGGGTGCGATGGTGGCGCCCTTTGAAGCGGCTGTCGTATCTATGAAAGTGGGCGCTGTGTCTAAGCCGGTGCAAACAGATTTTGGCTGGCATTTGATCGAGCTGATTGAAACACGCATTCAAGCGGTTCCAACACTCAAGCAAATGGGTCCAGATTTAACGGCCGAGCTCGAACAAATAGCTGTGAATTCTTATTTGCTTAGCCTGCTGAAAGACGTAGATGTGCAAAGAGATGTAGATGGCCTTAACCCAAATACTTTAAATGACGAATCAATCTTTGAAGCAAAACCATAGGATAGAATCATGGGAAAAACAGATTGGAAAGCCAAGGCCAAGGCGCTTGAAAAACGCCTTAAGTTCTTTGCGGGGGCCGCGCCAGACGATGTGAAAAAGGTGGCGGTAAAAGTATCACCTCTTGCGCCCAAGTCCGGCTTTCCAATTCTGCCAGAGATCAAGGGGGCCAAATTTGCGTCCATAGAAGCGGGCGTGCGCTATCAAAACCGCAAAGATGTAATGTTGGTACAGCTGACTGCAGGCACCGCGATGGCGGGGGTTTTCACCAAATCATCAACCCGCGCGGCCTGTGTGCTTGATGCGCAAAAAAAACTGGCGAGTTTTTCTACGAACGCCGCCACTGGCGCAGCGATTATCGTTAATACGGGAAATTCAAATGCTTTTACGGGCCGCGAAGGAGTAAACTCAGTCACCGCTATATCTGAGGCCGTTGCCAAAGCCCTTGATTTACCGCAAGAGCGAGTGTTTTCCTCATCAACTGGGATAATTGGCGAACATTTGCCACATGACAGGATCATCGCTGTGATTGACGATCTTGCCACAAACCTTAACGCGGGCGCCATTTCAGACGCGGCCCTTGCTATCATGACCACCGACACCTTTCCCAAAGGAGCCAGCGCCGTAATAGCCGGTGACGGCGGCCCTATCCTTATTAGTGGCATTGCTAAAGGTTCGGGCATGATAGCACCTGATATGGCAACAATGCTGGTCTATATTTTTACCGATGCTAAAATTTCGACAGCGAACTTGCAAAAAATGCTCGCGCGTCATGTGGATAGCACCTTTAACGCGATCACCGTTGACAGCGACACCTCTACCTCTGACGCGCTGATATTGGCAGCAACGGGGCAATCAAAGGCAGCGCCCGTTAAGGGGGCTGTGGCCAAAGCGTTCGAGGCGGCCTTAATCGATGTGATGCTTTCCCTTGCTCAACAAGTGGTGCGCGATGGCGAGGGCGCCACTAAATTCGTAGAAGTACGCGTTACCGGCGCGCAATCTGGTAAAGATGCGAAGAAAGTCGCCATGGCCATTGCCAATTCGCCCCTGGTCAAAACCGCTATTGCAGGCGAAGATCCCAATTGGGGTCGCATTGTCATGGCAGTGGGAAAGTCTGGCGCAATGGCTGATCGTGACCGCTTAAGCATTCATTTTGGAGATATCTTAGTGGCGCAAAAGGGACAGCGCCATAAGGCCTATGCCGAAGAAGCTGCCACCGCCTATATGAAACAAGATGAACTTTCAATCGCCGTTGATCTGGGCTTGGGTCGCGGCAAAGCCACGGTTTGGACATGCGATCTGACCAAACGCTATATCGAGATCAACGCGGATTACCGTTCGTGAAAATGCTGCTGGTATCGGCCGTGGCGTTGATTGACGTAGACGGGCGGATTTTGCTGGCGCAGCGCCCCAAAGGTAAGTCTTTGGCAGGCCTTTGGGAGTTTCCAGGCGGCAAGGTGGAACTGGGCGAAACCCCCGAAGCCGCCTTGATTCGAGAACTACAAGAAGAGCTTGGCATCGACACTTGGCGCAGTTGCCTGGCCCCCCTGACCTTCGCAAGTCACAGATATGAGGACTTCCACCTTTTAATGACGCTTTTCGCATGTCGGCGATGGAAAGGCACTGTAGAGGGGCGGGAAGGTCAAAATCTGGCTTGGGTACAGCCGAAAAACCTGCGCGATTACCCAATGCCTCCAGCCGACCTGCCGCTTATTCCCATTTTGCGCGACTGGCTTTAGCAATAAAAAAGGCTGGGGTATCACCTCAACCTTTTAAAAATGTGAAAAAGCTTAGGTCAAGCGGCGTTGAATTTCTTCGCGTTCAAAAATTTCGATCACGTCATTAGGACGCACATCTTCATAGCGCTCGAATGCCATGCCGCATTCTTGACCAGACTGAACCTCTTTGACTTCGTCTTTAAAGCGTTTGAGCGTTTTAAGCGTACCTTCATGGATGACCACGTCATCCCTCAACAGGCGCACGCCGGCCGAACGGCGCGCTACCCCTTCGGTAACCAGACACCCTGCAACCATACCCACTCCAGTAACTTTGAAGACTTCTTTAATCTTGGCATAGCCAATGAAAGTTTCTCGGACCTCGGCCTTCAATAGGCCCGAGGCGGCAGCTTTAATATCATCAACCAGATCATAGATCACGCTGTAATAACGCAGCTCTACGCCCTTTTGATTAGCTGTTTGACGCGCGCTGGCATTAGCGCGCACATTAAACCCAATGATCGGCGCATTTGACGCTTCTGCCAAGCCCACATCGGTTTCCGATATCGCGCCCACGCCGTAATGCAAAACGCGCACGCGCACTTCGTCATTGCCAATTTTTTCCATCGCTTGTACGATCGCCTCAGCCGAACCTTGTACATCGGCTTTCACCAGAATTGGCAATTCACTTACCGATTGGTCGGCCTTGGCCTTAGCCATCAACTGTTCGAGGGTAACCGCAGCACCTGCAGCTGCTCGTTTGTCACGCGTGGCTTTACCACGGTAAGACGCGATTTCACGCGCTTGGGCTTCAGTTTCAACGACGTTTAGAACGTCGCCCGACGCAGGAGTGCCGTTCAGACCTAGAACTTCGACAGGAACCGAAGGGCCAGCTTCATCGATGCGCTCACCTTTATCATTTATCAAAGCGCGTACTTTGCCCCATTGCTCACCCATCACAAATATATCGCTTTTTCGCAGCGTGCCATTTTGGATTAAAACAGTAGCAACAGGGCCACGGCCCACATCAAGCTTAGCTTCAATTACTGCACCCATAGCTGCACGATTAGGATTGGATTTAAGCTCAAGAATTTCTGCTTGTAAAGCGATCGCCCCCAATAGTTCGTCAAGCCCCTGCCCCGTTTTGGCGGACACTTCAACGTCTTGTACATCTCCAGACATGGCTTCGACGATGATCTCATGCTGCAACAAATCCGTGCGCACCTTGGTCGGATTAGCAGAAGGCTTGTCAATCTTATTGATAGCCACAATCACAGGCACTTTTGCCGCTTTGGCGTGGGCAATCGCTTCGATCGTTTGCGGCATAACCGCATCATCGGCAGCCACGACCAAAATCACGATGTCAGTCACCGAAGCTCCACGCGACCGCATCGAAGTAAAGGCGGCGTGACCGGGCGTGTCTAGAAAGGTTAAACGCGCGCCACCTTCGGTTACAACCTGGTAGGCCCCGATATGCTGCGTTATCCCACCCGCCTCCCCCGAAACGATCGAAGTTTTGCGAATGGAATCCAAAAGCGAAGTTTTACCATGGTCAACGTGACCCATGATAGTGATGATTGGAGGACGCGACAACAAACTTTCAACAGAATCTTGCACCGTGTCGATTACTTGTTCAACGTCAGCATCCGAAACACGCACAGATTTATGGCCAAACTCTTCAATTACAAGTTCGGCCGTATCGGAATCTATCGCTTGGTTCATTGTTACCATCATGCCCATTTTCATCAGGCTTTTAACAACATCCGCCACG
The DNA here is from genome assembly GCA_041441915.1 of Paracoccaceae bacterium. Classification (GTDB taxonomy): domain Bacteria; phylum Pseudomonadota; class Alphaproteobacteria; order Rhodobacterales; family Rhodobacteraceae; genus UBA10365. The sequence goes on from JASDRS010000006.1 coordinate 46,711, forward strand.
CGCTCGGCCATACGGTTAGCCAATTCTTGCACCACAATCGTTTCTGTAACTTTGACTTCACGCACCATTTTTTCGGCTTTAGACACTAGACCTAGCGCTTTTTGACGCGCTTTTTCCTGTTTGCGTTTAATCGCGGCAAGAGAGCGTGTCCGCCCACCTTCACCTGCCAAAGCGTCATTTAATGTCAGCTTTCCTGAACGGCGAGCGTCGTCCGACTTATTTTTGGCGTTCGCGTTGCGTTCACGGTCTTCGCGTTCGCGATCAGTTTTGCGCGGGCTCAAACCTGGTTTCAACGAAGCAGGGCCACGAATATCATCGACAGCTCTTACTGTCGGTTGGGCTGATCGGCGTGGAGCCGCAGCAGGTTGAGCCGCAACGGCGGCACGTTGTGCTTTAATTTCTGCTTCGGCAGCCGCACGGGCTTCTTCTCCGGCCTTTGCGCGCTGAATGGCCGCAAGTTCGCGTTCTTCATGCTCCTTAAGTTCAATTTCATCGCGGCGCTTTTGGCGATCGCCTTCACGCAACTTGTCATCGGCCACACGTTTGGCAGTATCTTCAACTTCACGGGCCTTGGCGTTGCGCAAAGCCAACAAGCGGCGTTCCATTTCAACGTCAGAAATGCCTGCAGGCCGTTTCGATGGATCACCCAAATGAGCAGGCGAGCCCGTGGCCGCGCCGGCAGCCTCAGGTTTTGGCACCATTACGCGCTTGCGTTTGGTTTCGACCACTACACTTTTGGTGCGGCCATGGCTAAAGCTTTGCTTTACCTGCCCAGAGCGCGAACCGCCGCCGAGGCCAAGAGTTTTTTTGTCGTCAGTATCGCTCATGCGTCTTTCGTATCCCTTTTGACGGTCATACCGCCGATGTGCTCACGTATACCTGCGAGCCTTGCCGCTTCCTCTACAACACGTTTTGTCAAACCGCCAGAAGCAAGCGCGACGTGTATTGCATAATCTCGTCCAAATGCCAAACCCAATTCCTGTTGTGTTAAACAACCTATGAATGAGTTTGGCCCCAAGGGTGGATGCAACTTGGTTTTTCCACGTTCAGAACCGTCAGAAGCTTGAATAAGCACTGAGGCCTTATCTTTCGTCAGCCAGTCTTTGACCTTTTCAAATCCTGTTACAGCTTTAGACGCTTTGCGCGCCATAGACAATAAATCCACAACGCGGCGCGCCAATTGCTTTTCCAACAAATCACAAAGGCCTGTCGCCGTTTCGCCCTGCAGCGTCACATGTTTGCGTGCTGCACGGACGAAAAGACCCTTAGACACCGCTTTTTCAATAGTGGCACGATTTGCCACGACATAAAATCCACGGCCAGGCAAACGGTCCAGAACATCAGGGACAACCTGGTCATCTGGCCCTAACCCGAAGCGGATCAAACCGACCTTTGGTTGGCTTTCACCAGTGACAATACACCGCCTTTCGGGAAGTTCGCCCACATAATCTTGCGCGTCTTTGTCCAAGGGTTTGTCCAAGGCCTATTCAGCCTCGGCCTCCTCGTTAGTTTCAGCGGTTTCAAGTTCGGTAGGATCAACCCAACCCAACATGACCCGAGCTGTCATGACAAGAGTTTGCGCCTCTTCCAAGCTGACTTCGAATTTCTCCAAAACGCCAATATCTTTGACCCGCGCGCCGTTCACCGTTGTCCATCCACCAGCAAGTTCCCAATCGGCACAGGTGGCAAAGTCTTCCAGTGTTTTAATATCGTCTTCAGCCAAGGCTTCAAGCATTGGCGGAGTTAGCCCCTCAAAGTTCACGAGACTGTCTTCAACACCCAATGCGCGAGCATTTTCCATCGCTTTGATATTGGCCGCTTCTAAATGGTCGCGCGCACGGGCTTGTAGTTCGCCAGCGGTGTCTGAGTCGAAACCATCGATCGACAAAAGCTCGTCAACTTCGACATAGGCCACTTCGTCCAAGGTGGTGAAGCCTTCCGAAACCAAAAGTTGGGCCATCATTTCGTCAATGTCCAAAGCGTCGACAAAGAGCTTAGTGCGTTCAGAAAACTCTAACTGACGACGCGCGCTTTCGTCGGATTCGGTGACAATATCAATATCAAGATTGGTCAATTGGCTGGCCAAACGAACATTTTGACCGCGCCGACCAATGGCCAGCGACAGCTGCTCATCTGGAACAACCACTTCGATTTTACCCTCTTCTTCGTCAAACACGACTTTTGTCACTTCAGCAGGTTGAAGCGCATTCACCAAGAAGGTGGCTTGATCTTCATTCCATGGAATGATGTCAATCTTCTCGCCTTGCAGTTCGTTCACAACAGCCTGCACACGGCTGCCACGCATACCCACGCAAGCACCCACAGGGTCAATCGTATTATCAAACGAAATTACAGCAATTTTTGCGCGCGAGCCGGGGTCACGAGACACAGCTTTAATTTGAATAATGCCATCATAAATTTCAGGAACTTCCATTTTAAAAAGCTCTGCCATAAATTGTGGATCTGTGCGTGACAAAAAAACCTGCGGGCCACGCGGTTCGCGGCGTACGTCTTTGATAAATGCACGTACACGATCATTGGGGCGGTAGCTTTCACGGCCAATTTTTTCATTTCGCCGCAAAATGGCTTCGCCCCTGCCAATGTCAACAATAAGATTGCCATATTCTTCGCGTTTGACCAGGCCATTGACGACCGTGCCTTTGCGGTCCTTGAATTCTTCATATTGACGGTCACGTTCCGCTTCCCGGACTTTTTGCAAAATCACTTGTTTTGCGCTTTGCGCGGCAATTCGGCCCAATTCAACAGGCGGCACTTCATCAATGATTTCGTCGCCCACTTGAGGATCGGCCAAATGTTCTTTGGCTTGATCCACAGTCATTTGCGCGTGATGATTTTCAGCTTCGTCACCTTCGATCACAGTGCGCACACGTGTAAAGGTTGCGCGGCCCGTTTTACGATCAATGTGAACACGGATATCAAGCTCTGACCCATAACGCGATTTAGCGGCGCGGGCCAAAGATTCTTCCATGGCTTTCAACACCAAATCGGGGTCAATCATCTTTTCACGCGCCACCGCTTCGGCGGTTTGTAGCAGTTCAAGTTGGTTGGCAGAGGTAATTGCCATGTTCTGTCTCCTGAGGAAGCGGTTAGTGTTGGGTTTCGGGTGTGCCAATGTCTTCGATTTTGTCACCGTCCAAGGTTTCAATTTCGTCAAATTTCGTTTCGTCAATCCAGCCCACGGCTTTGCGTTGGCGCAGCATTTCAGCAATCAACTCGTCAGTCAGGACCAGCTTAGCGTCTGAAAGCCATTCAAACTGCAAACCGATCGTGCCTTCTTCGATTTCCAGAAGGACTTCTTCACCTTCAACGCCTACCAAATTGCCCTTAAAACGGCGGCGACCATCGATCAGCTCGATAGTTTCAATGCGCGCTTCATAACCTTGCCATATATCAAAATCCTTAATTCGGGTCAGTGGGCGGTCGATACCTGGGCTTGAAACTTCAAGCACATACTGATCGTCAAGCGGATCTTCCACATCCAAAACCGCGGAAACCGCGGTCGATATAGCAGCACAATCTTCAACAATAATGCCCCCTCTGGGACGATCAGCCATCACTTGCAAAATGCGCGTTTTTCCACCCATCAGGCGGATGCGCACAAGCTCAAAGCCCAAAGCCTCAATAGCTGGCGTAATAAGTGAAGCCAATCGGCGATCAATAGCTGTTTTGGCGATAAGGTCGGACATTGAGCTTCCAAAATAAAAAACGGGCCAACAGGCCCGCTGGTCTCATTCGGTGGGTTCGAGTTTGGACCCCGTACCGCGGTATTGCAGATTATATAGGCCTAAGTTTTACAAAGCGCAAGCCCCAGAGCAGCCGATCCTAAAGCGGAACCGCACGTAAGCGATCCATCACTCCCACAAGAGCTGCCGAAATACCTGGTTCTGACAAAGCATGACCCGAGGCAGCAATTATCTGCAAATTAGCCCTTTCCCAGCCTTCTGCCAAGCGGTGCGCAGAATGGGGCGGGCAAACCATATCAAAGCGGCCTTGAATGATGTCGCAATCAATATGCTCAATCTTGCAGCGATTGACTTCGATCCAATTATCTTCAGACAAAAAGCCAAAGTTTTGGAAATAATGATTTTCCAAACGGGTAAAAGCGCGGGCATATTCTGACGGAGCCATATGATCCCCCGTCACCGCATGCAGCGAGGCCAGCGCATTTTCCCAATTAGCCCAAGTTTGGCAAAGCCCCAGTTCTTGAGAGGCTAGTCCACCAAATAGCCGGCGATGATATGCGCCGATCATGTCATGGCGTTCATCTTTGGGGATCGGCGCAATAAATTTTTGCCAAAGGTCAGGAAAGAATTGCGCAGCTCCCCCACCATAAAACCAATTCAATTCGGCCCTTGTCATCAAAAACACGCCGCGCAACACCAAATGCACAACCCTATATGGGTGAGAAATCGCATAGATCAACGCCAGGGTCGCACCCCAACTGCCGCCAAAGGAGATAAATCTTTCAATCCCCAGTTTGGTTCGAATGGCCTCAACATCGGCCACCAAATCCCATGTAGTGTTGTTTTCAATTTGGGCATAGGGCTGTGACCGGCCACATCCACGTTGATCAAACAGGATCACACGGTACACATTAGGATCAAAATAACGCCGCATCGTGGGGCTGCACCCCCCCCCTGGCCCACCATGAAACACAAAAACCGGCACGCCATCTTTGCGACCACATTCTTCGAAATAGATCCTATGCCCATCGCCCATGTCTAGCATTTGCTGCTCGAAAGGTTCGATAGGCGGATAAAGAAACTCGACGGCGCGCTTTTGAACTGATCTATGATCCATAACGGTCTATGTAACACCAAAGCTCACCAATTCCACCAAGGAAAATCATGAAACAATTTTTAAGCCCCAAGACAAGTACCAAAGCCCCCACATCGATTGACGAAGTCGAGGTTGCAAAATTCGAAGCCATAGCCGCAGAATGGTGGGACATCGAGGGTAAATTTAAGCCCCTACATCTAATGAATCCTTGCAGGCTTGACTATATCACCAGCCAAATTGCGGGTGAGTTTCACCGTGATTTAAACAAAAGTGCCCCCTTTTCTGGCCTGCGTATTTTAGATATTGGCTGCGGCGGCGGGCTTTTGTCAGAACCTATGGCGCGTCTTGGTGCTGATGTAGTGGGCGCCGACGCAGCTAAACGTAACATTTCTGTGGCACGCCTTCACGCCCAGCAGTCGAACCTCACGATCGACTATCGCCACGCCACCGCCGAAGATCTAGCAACCTTGGGCGAACAATTTGACATTATCTTAAATATGGAAGTTATCGAACATGTGGCCAATTCTTTGGCTTATTTGCAAGCTTGTCATACTTTACTCAAAGGAGGAGGATTGATGCTCTGCTCAACTCTCAACCGCAGCCCCAAGTCTTTTGTGATCGCTATTATAGGCGCAGAATGGATCATGCGCTGGTTGCCCAAAGGAACGCATGATTGGAAGAAGTTCATCACACCAGACGAGCTGTTCGACTTGATCACCAAAGCGGGACTTGAACCTGTCGACAAAAGGGGCATGGTCTTTAACCCACTCTCGTGGAATTGGAGGCTGTCGAATCACGATCTTTCGTGCAACTATGTGACCGCAAGCCTTAAATCCAAGGGAAAAAAGTAATGGCTATAGCCCCTATTCTGACATGGATGATCTGGCCCAAAGATTGATGTCTTTATGTTCGGAAATAGCATCAATCTTGGCCAATTCAACGGCGCTAAAGGTCAAATTATCCAAGGCGCCCACGCAGTCAATGATTTGTTCCGGTTTTGATGCCCCTATCAAAGCAGATGTAATCTGCCCATTGCGCAACACCCAGGCAATCGCCATTTGCGCTAAAGTTTGACCACGGCTTTGCGCCATAGCATCTAGCGCTTGAACCGAAGCCAAAGCCTGCGGCGTGATAGTGGCGGGGTCGAGCGATTTGCCCTGTGCGGCCCTGCTGCCTTCGGGAATGCCTTTCAGATATTTCTTGCTTAAGATCCCCTGCGCCAATGGGGTAAAGGCTATCGATCCTAAGCCAAGCTCGGCCAAAGTAGCTTTAAGCCCATCAGTTTCGACCCAACGGTTTAAAATATTATAGCTTGGCTGATGGATGACAAAGGGCGTGCCAAGCTCCTTCAAAAGGGCAGCCGCTTCTCGAGTTTTTTCGGTATTATAGCTTGAAATGCCCACGTAAAGCGCGCGGCCCGACCTCACGATATGATCAAGCGCACCCATGGTTTCTTCAAGTGGCGTGTTGGGATCAAAGCGGTGCGAATAAAAGATATCAACATAATCAAGTCCCACACGCTTGAGCGATTGATCACATGAGGCAATTACATATTTGCGGCTTCCCCATTCGCCGTAGGGGCCGTCCCACATTAAATAGCCCGCTTTTGACGAAATGATCAGTTCATCACGGTAGGCTTTTAAATCCGTTCTCAAAATTTCGCCAAAGGCGGTTTCAGCGGAACCTGGAGGTGGGCCATAATTATTGGCTAAATCAAAATGAGTGATGCCCATATCAAAGGCGGTGTGGCATAGCGCTCGCTTGACATCATGCGGTGTGTCATCGCCAAAATTATGCCAAAGCCCCAAAGAAATTGCTGGTAATTTCAAACCTGAAACACCACATTTTTTATAAAGCATCTTCGAGTATCGCAACTGAGCTGGTTTATAAGTCATAAAGACCTCCATTGTCGCCTTAGCCCTAAAGGCAAACCTTCGAAATTGCCAAATAGAAATGCAAGATCAGGCATCTTTGGCCAAATAATTTTAAATTACGCCCAGACCCTAATACTAGATCTTTATTTAGCGCTTATGAAAATAAGCATAAATCGGAGCCAAAGTTCTTGCATAGCGCCCTCATCCGGCACGCTGCCGTCCGTGCAGTTGGCCTTGTCATCACCATTGCGGTGCAAGTAAAGGCACGTCCTGAAATTGTATTTAACAACCACCACAAAAAGTGGCACCTCAAGCATAAAACTTGGCAAATATATTACTTAAAATTTCAATAGTGAGGTCGCGACCAAATCTTCCTGCGTAAGTGCATTGCAGCTTAATCTTGATTTGATAAATAATATTACCTTACGCGGCACCACCCACACGGCCAAATCCACAGGGTGGGGCCTCTTTCTCAAAAAAATTATTAGAGCACTCAGTGCCCAAAGCCTGCTTCAAAACGTACGCGCATTTCGCGTAAGACTGGCAAAACTTGGCGCACACGTTCAGCACCTAAGGCGGCAACGACCTCTGAAATTACCGGGCTTATAGCGACCACCGCCGCATCACGCGCAGACCTACCGGACGGGCTAATTGCAACAAATTTGCGACGTGCATCTTCCCAATCGGGGCGTATATGAATATGTCCAGCCCATTCAAGTTTGGCCAAAGTGTTCGTCATAGCACCGCGCGTTACATGAAAGGCGTGGGCAAGTTGGGCGGGCGAGCGTTCGTCTGACAAGCGCGCCAAATGATTAAGCACACCAAAATGTGAAAGCTCCATTCCCTTGGGTAGGACTTTTGACAAGCGGTTGCGCGCTAACTGGTCAATAACGAACAGTTCACCAAATAATGTGACCGCTATATCGTCAACTTTTTCAGCCATTTGGCCCCTCTATGAGCCTGTCGTGATGCAAAGAACCAACCCGAGCACGGGCGTGCTTAACGTCATCCAGAGTTAGTGTTGCAAAAGTCACACCCGCCGGTTTCCCGGCGTCAAGCAAGACCTCGCCCCAGGGAGCCACCACCAACGAATGGCCATATGTATTTCGACCCTCACCATGGCACTCGGGGTGAAAGCCCGTTTGCGCTGGAGCCAAAACAAAGCAGCCTGTTTCAATTGCACGGGCGCGCAAAAGTACGTGCCAATGTGCCGCCCCTGTAATATGATTAAAGGCAGCAGGCACCGTTAAAATCTGTGCCCCCGCTTTGGCCAAAGTACGGTAAAGATGGGAAAAACGTATGTCATAGCATATACTTAGGCCCAAAACCGTCTGATCCATTTGCACCACTTCAGCTTTGGTTCCAGGCCTGTAGCTGGCAGATTCTCGATATATCTCAGTGTCAGACACATCCACATCAAACATATGGATTTTGTCATATTGCGCGGCAATATGACCCAAAGGGTTAATCAAAAAACTGCGATTGGCAAAGCGCCCATCAGCGTCATGCGTCAAAAGCCCCAAAGATCCGATCAAGATCCAAACAGATGCAGTCTTGGCCCGCGCTTGCAAGGCTTGGAGCGTCGGATCTTGGTCTTGATAATAAAACACGCTTTTCAGATGCGGCCAGCTGGACGACAGAGCGTTGGTGCATTCGGGCGTTAAAATAAACTCAGCTCCCCCTGCAATCGCTTTATCAACATGGTCCAAAGTCACAACCAAATTCGTAGTCGGATCATCGCTGACATTCAACTGCACAAGGGCAATATGCATCTTAGCGCCCTAACATAGGGTCAAGTGCGCCGCGCGCCTCTAAATCATGCAGGTCATCATATCCACCAATATGAATTTCACCAATGAAAATCTGCGGCACCGTACGCCTGCCCCCAGCACGCTCGGTCATACCCATGCGCATGTCAGGGTCATTACTAACATCGATTACGTGAAATTTAACACCCTTACGGGTCAAAAGACTTTTTGCCATACGGCAATAGCCGCAAGAATTTGTAATATATATTTCAACAGATTTCATTTTGATACCCTTTGCCTTCCGCCGACTATAGGGATTTAATCTGCCTTCGCAACGCACTCCAGTGCCAGAATGAAAACCTCACGCGCTCCAACTGCCAAACAAAAATCTGCGCCTGCAGAGACAATCACCCCCAAGGTCATTACAGCATCCGCCAAAAGCCCCGCCCACCTTCGTCTGGCACGATGATAAGCAATCCACACGCATAACAAGTAAGCCACGTGATAAAGAGCGCGTCACGTCAAAAAAGCCTACACAATTGGTAATCCTGGATAAGCAAAGCATCGCAGCCCAAACAGTTTTGATGTATAAGATTGGAGGAAGGGCGGTTTGCAAAAGCATTCTAACATCTTATGGTCGGCCAAACGAGGACCCCATGCAAACACCACCCAATGTCACCAATGCCCTAGCCCTAAGCCGCAACCGCACCCGTGCCAGACGGGGGCCAGCACTTTTCCTACATGAAGAACTGCGCCTTGAAGTGCAAGAACGGCTACACGAGGTTAATAAGTCTTTTGCCAATCCCGCGATTATCAGTGGTTTCCCTGAAATTTGGCGCACCGACTTTCCGAAAGCCAAGCTGGTTTCTGAAGCCGACCATCTTGGGCTTGAAGTGGGAGCGCATGATTTGGTCATTCATGCCCTTTCGCTGCATTGGGCTAATGATATAGTCGGGCAATTAGTGCAATGCCGACGTGCCCTAAAGCCTGATGGGCTTTTTTTGGGCTTTCTCTTTGGAGGCCAAACATTGAATGAGCTGCGCAGTGCTTTGGCTGAGGCCGAGGCAGCGCTGACAGGCGGCCTGTCGCCTCGTGTTTTGCCTATGGCTGAGATTCGGGATCTAGGCGGGCTCTTGCAGCGCGCAGGTTTAGCCTTGCCCGTTGCCGATTCTTATACAAAATTAGCTCTTTACCAAAACCCAACCCATCTGATGCATGATCTGCGCGCCATGGGCGAGGCCAGCGCTCTGACCCAGCGTCCGCGTCACTTCACCCGACGCGCTTTGTTCGACCAAATGTCTCGTCATTATAAAAGACATTTTACCGAGGATGATGGCAGGGTACGGGCCAGTTTTGAAATCATCTGTCTGACCGGATGGGCGCCAGACGACAGCCAGCAAAAACCACTGCGCCCTGGGTCGGCAACCACAAAGTTGGAAGACGCGCTAATGTCCGTCCAAAATCTTAAGCCTTAAGGTAGAAGACGGTTGACCTGAGGCGTTTCGGCATTATGTCACATCAAGTAAAATAGGACAGTCGAATGAAAACTCACACAAACCTCAACCTCGGACATGATGTTATCGCCCGTCATGGCAGGCTTGCTAATGCACCAAGCGATCATCCAACCGTCAAATGCGCCAAAATCGGTGTTTTACTAGCCAATCTGGGCACACCTGACAATTATGACTATTGGTCAATGCGCCGCTATTTAAGTGAATTTTTGTCTGACAAGCGGGTTGTTGATTATTCGGCTTGGCTTTGGCAGCCCTTGTTACAGCTAATAATTCTCACGCGCCGCCCCTTTAGTTCGGGTGCCAATTACAAGCTGATCTGGAACCATGATAAAAACGAAAGCCCCTTGCTGACAACCACAAAAGATCAAACTGCAAAAATAGCTCTAGCGATGGAAGCCTTGCACGGTGATGCAATTATAGTTGATTTTTGCATGCGCTACGGCAACCCTTCGACCAGCTCAAAGGTGCGGGCAATGGTTAAGGCAGGTGTTGAAAAGATTTTATTCTTTCCGCTCTATCCTCATTATGCAGGTGCCACGTCGGCTACGGCCAATGACGCGTTCTTTAGCGCCCTGATGAAAGAAAAGCGTCAACCTACGGCGCGTGTTGTGGGCGAATATTTCGACCATCCCACCTATATTAATGCCTTAGCACAATCAGTAACGGATGCTTATTCCGAGCTTGAAACCCACCCTGAAGTGCTGGTTGCCAGTTATCACGGCATGCCCAAGCGCTATTTGATGGAGGGCGACCCCTATCATTGCCAGTGCGCCAAAACCACGCGCCTACTGCGTGAAAAATTGGGCTGGGCGAAAGGTATGATTGACACAAGCTTTCAATCGGTCTTTGGGCCTGAAGAATGGCTAAAACCCTATACTGTTGAACATGTGGCCGAATTAGCTAAACAGGGGAAAAAAAATATTGCAATTATGGCCCCTGCTTTTTCAGCAGATTGTATCGAAACTTTAGAAGAAATTAACGGTGAAATTCGCGAGGCCTTTATGACCGCTGGCGGCGAAACCTTCACCTATATTCCGTGCTTAAATGACAGCGACACCCATATTAAAGCCTTGAGCCACGTAATTTCTGAAAACCTACAAGGCTGGGTTGGGCAGGCCAAGACCTAAGAATTCAGAAGGATGGTGCGGATTTTTTAATAATCAGGCTGTATTTGTGGCCCTAATATGTTAAATTAGCAACACTTGCGTTCCAACTTTAGAAAAACCAAATAACTCAGAAATATGCTCATTATAAAGACCAACACACCCGCTTGATGAACGGCGGCCGATTTTGCGCGTGTCATGCGTGCCATGAATTCGGTAGAATTGCCACGACAGGTACAGCGCATGGGTACCCAAAGGATTATCTGGCCCCGCAGGAATAAAATCAGGCCATTCGGGGTTTCTTTCTTTCATAGCAGGCGTCGGACTCCAAGTTGGGCCGTCGACTTTCTTTATCACTTTGGTGCGACCAAGTCGTGTCAGGTCGGCACTAACTGGCACAGAACTTGGGTAAAGCCGATAGATTGACAGATCTTCAGACCAAAAATGCAAGGCCCGCGATACAGTGTCGACCAAAATCATGCCTTTTTCCGTTGAGGTAAAATAGGGCTCCCAGTCAAGCTCACGAAAGCTTGAAATATTGTTTTTCACAGAGGTCGGCTCTGGCAGTTCGCTGCTATTTACCAATTCATGCGGCGATTGAGCCGTTTGCGCCAACGTGGGGGCAGCTACTAGGCTTGCGGCACCGGCTAACATGGAGCGACGGTTAAGCATAAAGGATTTTGGCGTGGTCATCATGAGAACCTCTAAGGCAATTGATTAATCTTTAACGCTATCTTACTGCTTATGAATAGTTTCGCAAATCAAACAAATGTAATTTACCTATTCACCAATTTAACATCGAAGCATTTGAACTCTGCTTAAGAACACTTTATATACCAGAAAAATTGCAAGCGCGGATCAAATATGAATAAGTTTTCAATGTTGTTTTTTGTAGCAAGCCTCGCTCTTGCGGGCTGTGAAGCGACCAGTTCAATGGATGGCACTGGCCAACCGCATATTAAAGTTTATCAGATCACTGGCTTTAATAAAAGACAGATTACCAAAAAAATCTTGGTAGGTGTGAATGAATTGCGCAAAGCAAATGGCTATGGCTACTTAGCCTACGACTCCACGCTTAATTTGGCGGCATCATTACACTCAAAAGACATGGCCGATCAAGCCCGCCCATGGCATTGGGGGTCTGATGGCTCTTCGCCCGTGGATCGCGCAGCAAAAGCAGGCTATCAAGGCACGTTTTTGGGTGAAGTAATTTCTGAGACCTATGAAAATGAAATTGACACGCTAGCCGCTTGGGCAGCACAGCCTGACACAATGGCTATCTTGATGAATGCAAGAGCAAACGATTTGGGCTTTGCATGGTATCAAGAACCTAATGGTAAAATTTGGTGGACTTTGATTACCGCCGTCAAACCAAACAATTAATCTTAAGCACCAAATCTGATGCATAAGATTACGGGTAAATGATTATGGGCGTTTTTGGATTGACTGACGCATAGATGAAATCCATCTCGCGGTCTGTCACTGCTATGCAGCCGGCAGTCCAGTCGCCATAATTCTTGTAACGATATTTATTTCGTCCATGAATAAAGATTTCACCGCCAGGTTCCTTGCCTTGTGCCGCGGCATTGGCCTTGTCTTTCACATTGGGATACGAAATACCTAGAGACAGGTGAAACCTGCTTTGCGGTTGGCGGTGCGTGATATAGTAAAGCCCTTCAGGCGTGCGCCCATCGCCCTCAAATACTTTATGCCCCCTAGGCCCAAAGCCCAAAGCAATATCAAATTTGCGCAAGACCTTGTTCCCTCTCAAAAGCAGCATTTTGCGCTCAGCCTTATAGACTTCGATCGACGTAACTGGCTCGCCTTTATAGGTGATAGGGAACAAATCAACGCAAGATGAAAGGCTTACAAGAAAAAATGTGGCAAAAAGCCAATTCAAAGCACGTGTCACTCTTTATCTACCCTATTTTTATTTATTTAGGCCTCTTAAATATATTTTTTGTGAATTTTGCAACTAATTCTACATGAGATGACCAACGAAATTGATCAATCACTTGTACCCATTGTAGCTCGAACCCGCCCTTGACCAATACGGCTGCGTCGCGGGCAAAAGTCACTGGATTACATGACACAGCAACAACAACAGGAATTTCTGATCGTGATATTGTCGCTATTTGCGCTTCAGCACCAGCGCGCGGCGGGTCGATCACAACGGCCCCCACGCCTTTGAACTCATCAGGCTCGAGGGGTCTGCGAAACAGATCTCGGGTTTGACTGGTGACGAGCTTAAGCCCCTGAGCCATCCGCCAGCCCTTATCAAGCGCTGCAACCATCTCAGCTTCGCCCTCAAAGGCCAAAACTTCAGCATTTTCCGCCAAAGGCAGGGCAAAGGTGCCTGCGCCAGCAAAAAGATCAACAATCTTCTTGGCACCACCCACAGCGTGGGTGACCGCGGCAACCAAATCAGCCTCACCCTGCAATGTGGCCTGCAAAAATCCAGCCGCAGGTGGGGCGACAAGCGCTGCTCCAAAGCGCTGCGTCGGTGCTGTGCGCAAAGCGATGACTTCGTTTTCCCAGCTGAGCCGTGCTATATTGTATTTTTCCGCAATATGAGCCAGCTCCAAGCGCAAAGTCGCATCAATCGGCTTACCTCCTGTGACCGAAACATCTGGCCCCACCAACGATTGGGTGATGGTTAATTGGACTTCACCTTTACGAGATGAGCCTGCCACGACCAAAGCCTCAAGTGCTGGAAAAGCCGCCATCAATTCAGAGCTTAGCAACTGGCAATTTGGTACAGGCACCAACACGTCAGAGCCACGCGCATGGAACCCTATCATTGCACCCATTTTTGAACGCCGAGCAGTAAGCGACGCACGGCGCCGACTTTGGGGAGGTGAAGTCAGAATAGGCAAAAAATCGGCATTCAACCCTTGGCGAGCAAGAGCTGTGCGGACAACATCAAGCTTCCATTCAGCAACAAAGCTGTCACTAGCATGTTGCAATAAACAGCCACCACAACTGCGAGCATGAGCGCAAGGCGCACGTACACGGTCAGGCGAGGGAGTAATAATTTTTGGCGCAACCATACGGTCACCTTGAATATCGCCTTCAACCTCTTCCCCGGGCAGGCCATGCGTCACATAAATTGGCCCATCTGGGCCAGCGGCAATAGCGTCGCCAAGATAACCCAATCGGTCTATGGTCAGTTTCATTTAAGCGCCTCAGGTTCTGTTTCGATGAAGCCCCCTGACTGACGGTTCCAATAGCGGGCGTAAAGCCCATCTTTGGCTAAAAGCGTCTCGTGGGAACCTTCTTCAACGATTTTGCCGTCGTCTAGCACCACAATGCGGTCCATTTGGGAGATTGTAGACAATCGATGCGCAATAGCCAGCACGGTTTTACCCTGCATGATTTTACTTAACGCATCCTGAATCGAGGCTTCGACCTCACTGTCTAGCGCACTTGTAGCCTCGTCCAAGATCAAAATTGGCGCATCTTTCAAAAAAGCGCGGGCAAGGGCAATACGTTGGCGCTGCCCGCCTGAAAGCTTAACCCCACGTTCACCCAGATAGGCATCATAGGCTTTACAGCCATTATGATCGATCATGTTTTCTATAAAGTCATCAGCCTGAGCACTTTGGGCTGCGGCTATAATTTCGGCCTCAGTCGCATTTGGGCGGCCATAGCTAATATTGTCACGCGCGGGTCGGTTGAACATCGCCGTTTCTTGCGTGACCATTGCGATTTGGCGGCGCAAAGATTCTTGGGTCACCGCGCGCAGGTCAATCCCATCAATCAGTATGCGGCCCTTCTCGGTATCATAAAGCCGCAAAACAAGTGACACTAGCGACGATTTTCCCGCCCCTGAGGCCCCAACAATCCCCAGTTTTTCACCCGCCCGCACAGTTAGGTTGATAGCATCAACTCCGCCTCTTTTCCGGCCATAAGCGAAGCTAGCATTTTCAAAACAAATTTCACCACGAACGGGTGGCAGTTCGCGCGCATCGGGCGCGTCTGACAAGGTATGTTCTTGCGCGAGCGAGCGCATACCATCTTCAACCTCGCCTACACTTGTGTAAATTGACATGAGCGTAAAGCTGACCCACCCTGACATTTGAGAAATGCGAATCGCAATCGCTCCGGCAGCAGCAATTGCACCCGCACTGGCTAAGCCTTGCTGCCAAAGCACCAAAGTGCTGCCAATCAGCAAAACTGGTAAAACACCCGCTAAAGTCATCAGCGCATAGCGAAACCAAGTAGAGATCTGACCGAACTCTAGGCTGCGCTGGCGGAATACTTCCATCGCATCGAGGGCTACTTTGTCTTCATAAGCTGCATGGGCAAAAAGCTTAACGGTTTTAATATTAGTGATCGTATCGACCACCTGCCCTGAAACCATCGCGCGGGCGGCGGCCCGCGCAGCAGAATTTCTCTTCACACGCGGTACAAAGTACCGGATCATAAAGACATAAACTACCAGCCAAAGCGCTAAAAGCCCAGCAGTTCGCGGATCAATCGTCAGCAAATAAATCACCGAGGCAATCACAGAGGCAAGAGCAAAAGCGCCAGTATTAATAGCCTCAGTCACCACATCGGTGACCGCACGTGCAGCTTGCATTTGCTTCTGCGCAATACGCCCAGCAAAATCATTGTCAAAAAACGTGATGGCCTGTCCCAAGGTCCAGCGGTGCAAACGGGACAAAACCAATGGCATGACATTGGGCCCAATGATGATTGCATTAGCTGCCGACGATGCCGCAAAGGCTAAGGGCCTTGCTATCAGATAAAACACCGCACACCCGCCCAGCACCCAAGCATGATCGAGAAAGAACCCTTCAGGCCCAGTCACAAGCGATGCATCAACCACCCAGCCCAAAATCCAAGCCGATATCACCTCCATCGTGCCTGCAGTGGCCGAGACACATGCCGATAAACCCAACATCTTCCAAGAGCCACTTAAGCACCAGTTAAAAAAGGCACCAATATTGCGCGGTGGTGGGCCGAATGCAGGCCGAAAGGCCGGCATCCAAGAGCCTAGGCCCAAAAGCATTTTCATTTAGTCACTTCCGTTTTAATAAAGCCGCCTGATTGACGCGACCAAAATTTGGCATAAAGTCCCTGCTGGGCCAAAAGATCGGCATGGCTGCCCTGTTCGACCACACGCCCCTCATCAAGCACCACAATGCGGTCAAGTTGTGCAATGGTGGAAAGCCTATGGGCAATTGCGATCACGGTCTTGCCTTGCATCAGACCATAAAGCGTGTCTTGGATCATCCCTTCAACTTCACTGTCAAGCGCGCTGGTGGCTTCGTCCAGAATCAAAATAGGCGCATTTTTCAAGATGACACGCGCCAAAGAAATACGTTGGCGCTGACCACCCGAAAGCTTAACCCCACGTTCGCCGACATGAGCACCATAGCCGTTTCGGCCAGCAGGGTCTTGCAAGGCTAGAATAAATTCGTGCGCCTGTGCTTGTTTGGCCGCATAAATGATCTGCGCGTCGGTGGCACAGTCAAAGCCGTAGGCTATATTTTCGCGCACAGAACGATGTAAAAGGCTACTATCTTGCTGGACCATACCAATTTGGCTACGCAAACTGTCTTGAGTGACCTGTGATATATCTTGGCCATCGATCAATATTTGCCCCGTCTCTGTATCGTAAAAGCGTAAAATAAGTTTAACAAGCGATGATTTTCCCGCACCTGAGCGGCCAATCAGACCAATTTTTTCGCCGGGTTTAATGTGAAGATCAACGCCCTGCAAACCACCAACATCGCGACCATAATGATGTGCCACGCCTTTAAGGGCTATCTCACCCTTAGTGACGCGCAGATCTTTGGCACTTGGAAAATCAACCAAAGAAATGGGCTGAGCAATCGTTTCCATCCCTTCAGCCACAATTCCCAAGGCCTGCACCAAAGAGGTGGTAGCCCACATCACCCAATATGACATGTTATTAAGCCGCAATGCCAAGGTTGAGGCAGCAGCCACAGTGCCCACACTAGCTTGACCGTTATACCAAAGGGTCAGCGACCAACCCACTACACCTGCGATCAAACAGCCATTTAAAAAGGTGAGTGCGAGATCCATGATGGTGATGATACGCATCTCTTTTTGGAAGGTGACTCGAGCAGCTTCAATAGTTTCTTTTGCATAATCAATTTCACCCCAATGCTGTCCTGCAAGCTTGACTGTGTGAATATTGGTGTAGGCATCCACCACCCGACCAGTCACCGCCGAGCGCGCATCAGACGAAGCTTTCGAAGCAGGGCCTGCACGCTTCACAGTCCACATTACCAAGACCGCATAAAGCGCAAACCAAATCACTAAAGGTAGGGCTAGGCGCACATCGGCCTCCGCCAAAAGCGCACCAGCTCCCAACACAGTTACGGCCGAAAAGGCCATAGCGTCAAAGGTTTGAAACACGGCGTCACCCGCGGCAGGCGGCGTTTGCATGATGCGATTAGCCAGACGGCCCGCAAAGTCACTTTCAAACCAGCCTACAGGTTGGCGCAACACATGCGAATGGGCGCGGTAGCGGATCATCGTTCCAAAATTTGGTAAGATCGTATTGTGCAGAAGGGCAACATTGGCGCTAATGATAAAAGGGCGTAAAATCACCACTGTCAGGGCCATGCCCAAAATCTCAACCCTGTGGGACTGCCAAATGCCGACAGGTGAGCCATTAGTCAAAAGATCAACCATGCGGCCCAAATACCAGATCAAAAATACATCAAAACCGGCCGCAATGACAGAGAGAGCCCCCGTGGCCATAAACACCCGCTTAAAGGGTATAACATATTCGCGCAAAAACGGCCAAAGCCGAGTTTCTGGACGGTCATTTGGTAGATAAGCGCGGTAAGGATCAACAAGGTTTTCAAAAAACCGAAACATATGATTTGCCCTTGAGTTTTGCACCTGTCTACCAACAGATAGCACAAATCCACGCGCAGGGAAGTTAGGCCAGACGCAAAAGCGCTTCTTTGCTCAAGCAAAAGCCCGAAGCAATCCACTGATTCTCTAAGTCCTTCAACTGTGCGCCGATCATAGGACCGCGCAAAGCTGGGTCAAGGTCGGCAGCACTTAGGGGAAAAGTTGCACTTGCACCCAAAGCCAAGTCATCTAACATATCTGAGGGCAATGACGTTTCAAACAACGCAGAACGGCACAAAAGAACCGAATAGGCCACATCAGCCCCATGGCGGTAAGCCAAATCGCAAGCCGATGTAGCAAGGCCAATTTCTTGGCGCAAAAGGGCCAGTGTACGCAACTCGCGTCGCGTCAGGCGCAGGCGCGGTGCATCCAAAGGCCCGCCCAAGATGACCAATCGGCGTAGAAAATCAGGGTTGGACCCATCTTCCAAATGCACCAAAGGCGCCAAGGCTTTGGCATCAGCGCCAGGCAGTATCTTTGCCAAAACGCCTGCGGTTTGCATGGCCGCAACTGCGGGGCTAGGGTTTTGTGCCAACAGAAGTTTGCGCATTTCTGCGCCTATTCTTTCTGCTGGCAGTGCATTTACACCCTCAATGTTCGCAGAGCAGGCGGCCAGCGCTTGTGGATCAATGCCCCCCGCTGGATCAGCATAAAGCGCATAAAATCTGAAAAATCGTAAAATCCGTAGATGATCTTCTTGGATGCGTGCTACAGCGTCGCCCACAAAAACCACGCGCCCCACCATCAGGTCATCTAGCCCTCCCAATGGATCAATCACATGACCTTCCGCATCAGCATACAGTGCATTCATAGTAAAATCACGTCGCTTGGCATCTTCTATCAAATTAGTGGAAAATTCTACAACCGCATGGCGGCCATCCGTTTTCACATCACGGCGAAAGGTAGTTATTTCATGGACGATAGAACTGGCCACCACCGTAACGGTACCATGGTCGATACCAGTTGGAGTGGCCTTAAAACCACAGGCACGCGCCAAATCTATTACATCTTGTGGCCTCGCATCGGTGGCCAGGTCAAGATCGCTCGTTTCACACCCCAAAAGCGCATTTCGAACTACCCCGCCCACGAAATAAATTTCAAACCCCTGCGCGGCAAACGACCTACATAACTTTTGTGTAGGTTCTGCCTGTAACCAATCTTGCTTTAAGGTTATTTGACTCATGGCTGCACCCTTTCCGCCAGATCGCGCAAAATTCGGGCCGTAGCGCCCCAGATGTAATAGGGCCCGTAAGGCACCACATAAAAGTACCGCCATTCTCCGTGAAAGCGCCGCCTTTCAATTCGAAAATTGGCCAGATTGGCAACATGAGCCAATGGAACGACAAAGACTTCATCAACTTCAGATATCTGAAGGCAGGGCGTAAAATTGCCAGTCAAATGTGCCAAAATCGGGGTGACTTGAAAACCGGTGATCGTTTCGTGCGATGCAAGCGCACCAATAACGGTTAAGTTGTCGGCGTTTAAGCCAATTTCTTCATGGGCCTCGCGCAACGCCGCCGCTTCAGCCGAGCTATCGTGGTCTTCAACCTTGCCGCCCGGAAAAGAGATTTGTCCTGGATGATCCAAAAGTCGTCGCGAACGTTTGGTCAAAACAACAAAAGCTCCTTCGGATTTTTGCCAAACCGTAACCAACACTGCAGCCGAACGCAAAATACGCGCTGCGGGTAATGAAAAATGCACGTTCAGATCAAAATCTGACGACGCCACAGCACTGCGGCTTAGGGCATTTTTAAGCACCTCAGGCCCCATCCGCACCCTCGAAGCTATGACCAATTTCGTTCGGCGCAAATTCATAATGTGCACCGCAAAACTGGCAATCTGCAGTGATCACGCCCTGGTCAGTAACCATATCAGACAGATCATTTTGGTGATATGTGGCTAATGAGTCTTGAACCTTTTGGGCAGAACACGAACAGCCAAAGCGCAGCGGTTGCGCGTCAAAAACCCGCGCACCCTCTTCATGGAACAGGCGCACCAAAAGGTCAGTTGGCTGCACGGTGGGGCCTGTCAATTCCAAATTTTCTACCGTATCAAGCAGGGCATTGGCGCGACGCCAGTTTTCGCCCTCAGCGCCCTCTAAAATATCATCGGGGCGCAAAAGCCCACCGGGCTGCAAAGGTTCAAGCGCTGCGGCAAAGGGGCTGGCCTTGGGCATTGTTTGCAGCATCACGCCGCCAGCGCGCCAGCGCAGCGCTTCGCCAGGCAGTTGCGATTTGCCAAAAGTAAGTTCAAACCGCGTGGGTAATTGTTCAGATTGCGCAAAGTAAGATTCTGCACAGTCCGAAAGCGACGCGCCCGTAATTGGCGTAATACCCTGATAGGGCACATTGCCTTCTCCCTGGTCGATCAAAATCGCAAAAAACCCTTTACCAATTTGCTCAAATGCTGAAAGATTTTGGCTTATTTTTTCAAGATCATAACCCGCGTAAGCGCGCACACGGGCAGGTTGGCCGCCATCAGTTGGGCCATAATAATCTGTGGCTATCATAGAAACCGCCCCCTCACCCCTTATTTGCAAGGACAGTTTCCAGCGCAGTTTAATAGTCTGACCGATTAAAGCGGTAAGTAACGTGGCTTCGGCCACCAAGGCTTCGATTTGAGGAGGATAGGTATGTTGGGACAAAATCTTGCCCAACACTCCGTCAAGACGCGCCACACGACCACGGATATCAGACAGATCAAGTTGAAACGGAAGAACCGTATCGTCCCATGCGATTTTTGATGTTATGGTCATAACTTTTCCCTTGAGCCTAGGCCTTGCCTTATCGTGAGTATATAGTAAGGGCAACAGTTGCTCAGAGGTTGTCTTATATGCGCAGATTTGGCCAGGTCCCTAATCCACACCAACGTTATCACCGCAGGCCAGGAGTTTACGGTATTTTACTGCGAGCGGGGGCACTTTTAACAACCTTTCAAGAGGCCCCTATCCCTGAATTTCAATTGCCCGGTGGTGGAATTGATCGGGGCGAACATCCGATCGCGGCTTTGCACCGCGAAGTGCGCGAAGAGACAGGCTGGCGTATCAAAGCGCGAAGGCACTTAGGAACCTATAAGCGATTTACCTTCATGCCAGAATATGATCTTTGGGCCGAAAAGATTTGCCATATTTATTTAGCGTGGCCCGTCATTCGCATCAGCGCACCCACCGAAAAGGGCCATGTTGCCGTTTGGATGGACCCCAACACCGCCATAAATCAATTGGCAAGCGACGGCGATAGGTTCATGTTATATAAGGCCTTCCCGCTGACAAAAAACAGCCGGTAAGTTATTATTAGAATAAAGGCCTCGAGGGCAATTGAAGACACGTCGTTATTTTTAGGTGACACGCCTATCAGGCTGGTGGCTTTGACGGTATGCATTTTGTGCTTTATGTTGGATAAATTCAAATTCACATATTGACGATGCATATTCTGGAATGCCTTGCAATAAAGAGATTTAACGGACAAATGGTAATTGGGTTAGAATTTTGGAAATGTTAGTGACGAGAATGGCCAAATAAAAAGAAAATATGCGCCTAAAAACGAGAGTGCTCGCCTAGTGAGTAAAATTAATCCCAAGCCAGAGTTGCAAGAAAAACGTATAATAATGACTACCAAAGAGGCCCGATTTTCCAGTGTTCTTTAAAAATTTAAATACTATGTTTGTATAGCATGTAGCACTAGGCAGAATTGTACTATTGTTTCATAATTGAAAAGCGGTCTATTTATGCATAATAAGATTATTAACAATTTCAAATGATTGATTATATAAGACCTCCATAACAGGATTATATGGATGGCGTCTCTATCTCTAACCTTAATTGGTCAACTAACTTTCAGAGAACATAGGGCCACCATGATATCGTGGAAAACCGTACCCATTGACCATAACAACATCTATATCACTTGATTTTTTTGCTATTCCCTCGGATAACAATTGCAAACCTGCATCCCTCATACTTTTTAAAACTCGAGAAATAATTTGTTCCTCTGAAATCACGGTTCGATTAGTCGATTTTAATCCCGCTTCTCGCAAAATAATTTCCTCTACAAATTTATCGGGCTGAGCATCGCCACTCGCATAATCGTACCAACCTTTTCCAGACCTATGGCCAAGTCGACCAACTTCACATAGGGCGCGGACAACTTTCAAAGAGTGTCCTGAAAAACTCTTGGCCACGGCGTGATGTTTTAGGCTGGCTAAAGACACATCAAGTCCTAAAAGGTCTTCCATCTCAAATATTCCTATAGAAAACCCGTAGGAACGCATTGCTTGGTCAATCTCCCAGGGAAAGGCGCCAGCATCTATCATATTATAGCATTCACTAAGACAGCCATAGCTTATTCGATTGCCGATAGAGCCGCCACAGATTGCTGTCGGTATCGTAATTTTCTGAAGTTTTTTGCCAAAAGCGACCCCTGTAGCAAGAACATCTGGGCTCGCTGAGGTGGTGACAACCAACTCCATCAATTTCGTGCTATATGCTGACAAAAAGAAGTGTAAACCTATAACCCGAGATGGGTCGTGCATCGGTACAGAGAAAATATTTGGATCACGGTGGGACGCGATCCTTGCAATAATAGCATCAGGGCGCATTACTTGTTCCAGCTCAGCAAAGACCGTACGTTTTTGCTCCGAGTTTTCAAACATAGCATCAATGACAAAATCCACACTGGAAAGCTCATTATATTTTTCCCCAAACTTGAGTCGATCAAGCATCAATTTTATTTCGGCATCAGTTATAACACTTTGTTTTTTTGCATAACAAAGTTTGTTTCTAATAAGTTTTCGAGCAGAATCTGCCGCTTTATCATCTGGCTCTATCATGATTAAATTAAGCCCAAAAATTAGGCACACCGCGGCAACTCCTGAGCTCATCTCACCAGATCCCACAATGCCAACTTGATCTAAGGGACGCGGCTTAATACCTTTAATTTCTGGCAATTTACCTGATGAACGTTCTGCAAAAAAAATGTACTGAAGTGCTTTGGATTGAGGGTCAGACATTTGTTCCAAAAAAATATCTCTTTCTATTGAAAGAGCGTCTAATGGAGTAAGCCTTAGAGCATTTTCAATACATCGTATTGCAGCAAGTGGCGCATTCTGCCCATGCGAACTTGCACAAATTCTTTCAATCTGATTAGCCCATTTTACCTTATCGACATTGACTGGAAAAGGACGATCAATAATAGGCTGAGGTAAAGGTTTTAGAATGCATCCAATAACAAATTCAAAAGCCATATCTTTAATGTTTGTTTTCGAAACTTTATCTATCAAGCCAATATCCATGGCCCTCTGCGCAATCACAGGTTTACCACTCGTAACCATCTCAAGCGCGGCAACAGCACCTATTAATCGTGGTAGTCGCACCGTACCTCCAGCACCAGGTATAAGGCCAAGCGTGACCTCAGGGAGCCCAAGTTTAGTCGTGCTAGTGGCTATGCGATAGTGACAACCAAGTGCAATCTCAAGCCCACCACCAAGCACCGTGCCATGCAAAACAGCAATCCAAGGCTTAGTTGCTTTTTCAATTTCATTTATGATATAAAATAAGTATGGAGCTTCAAGCGGCTTTGCAAACTCAGAAATATCTGCGCCTGCGATAAACGTACGCCCCGCACACATTAATAAAACCGCTTCAACTGACTTAAGCGCCTCCGATTTTTTGAGCGCGTCAAGAAGCCCGACCCGCACCGCTTTAGACAGCGCATTTACGGGTGGATTATCTACGGTCACAATGGCAATCTGACCCTCATGTCTAAAGTTTACTACCATATTTTATTTAAATCCTTGGGCTTTGGCAGGGATGAAAAATAAATTTTTAATTTCTTTAAAAGCTTCAATTTTTGGCTAGTGACTATAAAATCTACAGCTATCATCAAACACTTTATTAAAAATACATTGGCTTCAAGGTAGAAAAAATTCAAATGGCCTCTACTTATTGCGCATATAGCTTAGCTAATAAGGTTTTTTGATTTAACTTAACCATCTTAATATTAGAAAGTTTTATATGTCCAAAGCCTCGTATATTTTGCGGCGATTTTGCTAACATAAGAGCTATATCTGGATCAGCATCGTCCTTTATAGCCAAAATTATTAATTGATACTCTTCAATTAAAGCCCGTTCTAAACGGCGCTCTGCTGAGTGGCCAAACGGATCAATTAAGCTCCCACGTAAAAACTTCAACCTTTTTAACACTTTAAAAAATAGAAAAATCCATGCACCAAATTCTATTTTTTTTACTTTGCCTGACGCACAATCTCGTCGAGACAATAATGGGGGGGCAAGAGAGATTTTTAACTTTAAATTACCTTCAAACTGTTGAGCTAACTGTTCTTTAAATTTAGAATCTGAATAAAGTCGAGCGACTTCATATTCATCTTTATAGGCCATTAGTTTATAAAGATTTTCTGCAATTTCAATAGCATAGTCTCTATAACTAACCTTAGTCATAAATTCGATATATTTTTTTGCATATTTTGTGTTCTGATAATTAGTCAATCTCTGAACGCGATCATCTATTATTTCACTCAAGGTTCTTGGTGATGTATCCACTAAAATTTTTGGTATTAACGCATCGAGGCGTTGTTCATCGATTACCCAATGCCGTCCCAAAGCAAAAGCCTCTTTGTTCATTTTCTCAGCCACACCATTAAGTTCAATGGCTCGTTCTATAGCTTGGCTTGAAAGAGGTAATAGGCCTTTTTGGTATGCAACACCAAGTGTAAAAAGGTTTGTCCCAATACTATCACCTAGCAAATTTGTTGAATATTTGCTCGCATCAAAAAACTCGACATTTGATTTTCCAACCACGTTCGAAATTCTACTGTGCATTAAGTTAGTAGGTAAAATAAAATCTTTATCATATGCAAATTCACGAGGCATTTGTTCATGGATATTGACCAAAGCGTAACTAGATGTTGATAGAGCAGCCAATGCTTGGCTTCCTGAACCAACGACAACATCACAGCAAAGCATTAGGTTGGCATTGCCTTCCGGCACTCGGATAGACTTTATATGATCAGGGCTTGCTGCTAATTTTATATGCGAATAGACAGAGCCCCCTTTTTGGGAAAGCCCAGCCATATCAATAACTCCACTGCCCAATCCGTCAAGATGGGCGGCCATACCAACTAACGCGCCGATTGTTACAACTCCAGTACCTCCGACGCCAGTTACTAAAATAGAATACGGTTTATTTAATAGTGGCTTACTATCAGGTTCTGGCAAGTCAGGTAAATTACCATACTTCACTTTTGGCTTACGTATCGATCCACCAGAAACCGTAACAAAGCTTGGACAGAAGCCATCAGCACAGCTAAAATCTTTATTGCATACTGATTGATCAATTTTTCGCTTCCGCCCAAGTGGAGTATCCAAAGGTTGGACAGCCACACAGTTGGACTGCACACCACAATCACCACATCCCTCACAAACATCAGGATTAATAAATAAACGTTTATCTGGGTCAGCTATGATCCCACGCTTACGTTTGCGACGATTTTCGGAGGCACACGTTTGATCATACAAAATAACACTAATACCTTTGACCCTTGCAATATCCTCTTGAACTTTTTGTAAATCGCGCCGGTGAAAAATCTTAATGTCGTTGCGTAATCTTGACCTGTCTATGCGTAACGGATCCTCAGTTACATAGACAAGCTTTGAGACTCCCGCAGCCAGAAGCTCAGCTACTATATCGTAGGCATCGAGGCCTCCGTCATGACCTTGGCCCCCGGTAAGCGCGACGGCGTCATTGTAAAGGATCTTATAGGTCATATTAATGCCAGCACCTATTGTGGCGCGTACAGACATAAGACCCGAATGATTATAAGTGCCATCTCCTAGGTTTTGAAATACATGTTCACAAGTTGAAAACTTGGCCTCACCAATCCAGTTTGATCCTTCTCCACCCATGTGGGTGTATCCATCAACGCCGCGATCCATAAATTGCGCCATCCAGTGGCAGCCAATGCCAGAAAAGCCTCTGACATTTTTTGGTAAGACTGTTGAAGAATTGTGTGGGCAACCTGCGCAAAATACTAGACCTCGTGAAACGGGGAGGTCTTCACGATTTTCAGAAAGTCGGACTTCCAAGGACTTAACTTTGTTTTCTAAGGGCTTTAATCCTTCAAGTGACAGTAGGCGCCTACCAATAGCAGCAGCTATTTGAATTGGGTTTAGAGCAAGTTCAGCTTGAAAAAGGGTAGTGCCTGTTTCAGACTTCTTACCTATAATGGCAGGGGGATTTTTTAGCCCGTATAGAGTGCTTCTTAACTGACTTTCGATCAGGCCGCGTTTTTCTTCAACAACAATAATCTGGCTGAGACCTTTCGCAAACTCAGTAATGGCCAGAGGTTCTAACGGCCACGGCATTGCAACTTTGTAAAGGGAAAGACCCATCTTGTTTGCACGAGCTTTGTCAATGCCCAACTCTTCCAGAGCCTGCAAAACATCCACATAAGATTTTCCAGTGGATATAATACCAATACTAGGTGCAGTACCGCCCGTATAGATGGTTTTATCCATCTTGTTAGCACGGCTATAAGCCAGAACCGCATCTATCTTATACTGATGAAGACGGGTTTCTTGTGTGGTTGGATGATCTTTTAAACGAATATTTAAGCCATCTGGCGGCACATCAAAATCATCTGGTATTTTAGATTTAAAATTATCCATATGCACGTCGATCGAACCGGAGGATTCGACATTATCTTTAACACACTTCAATCCACACCATACACCAGCAAAGCGCGATAGCGCCCAACCATGTAAACCAAATTCTATAATTTCAGATACGTTAGATGGATTCAGAATAGGTATCATTGCATCAACCAAAGCATACTCACTTTGATGCGCAGTTGTAGAACTTTCACACGTGTGATCATCACCCATTACAAGCAAGACGCCGCCATTTTTTGATGTGCCAGCCAAATTTGCGTGACGTATAGCATCACCAGACCGATCAACACCTGGTCCCTTTCCATACCACATGGCGAAAACTCCGTCATGTTTACCATCACCTCTCAATTCAGATTGTTGGGATCCCCATATTGCAGTGGCGGCTATATCTTCATTTAAGCCAGGCTCGAAAATAATTTGTGCTTCGGAAAGTGCTTTTTGAGCACGCATAAACTGCTGATCTAAGGCTCCTAAGGGGGAACCACGATAACCACTAATATATCCAGCTGTATCAAGACCCGCATTGAGGTCTCGCTGCGCCTGCATAAGGCACAGGCGCACAAGAGCTTGTGTACCTGAAGTATATATACGGGTTTTGGTAAGGTCTAATTTATCGCCAAGCTTTGTATCAAAATATTTCATAAAAAAAACTACATCCTAATTCTAGAACCACAAGCGCTTCCTATTAATCCTATACCTAAAGAATATTTTATCCATGATTTTTCTATGGTATTTGACTGTTGCACGAACTGGCTATTTGACACAAAAACTGACTAATGGTAATTTATTATTTAATTTTATTGTATCAGAGCGAACTATGATTGGTGGAAAAAATGACTAAAATCTGCTGTGGGCCAGGATATTCTTCCCCTCAAGCTGCAATGCGAGCTCCATGTGAAACATTACTTTACACAATCGCAATATATACTGGCACCGGCATCCAGAAACCAGATTATTTATGCACAATCGACGCCTACGCCATGTCAGTCTAGCCTAGTAAGGATACAAAATGACCCGAAATGTTGTAATCACATCTGCTGTACGCACCCCCATCGGCGATTATGGTGGAGCATTGGCCGGTATCTCTCCCTGCGAGCTGGCAACGCTAGTTTCCGTTGAGGCAATTACACGGGCGAAAGTTTCTCCTCAAGACATTGATCAGACTGTTTTTGGCAATGTCATTCATACAGAGCCGCGTGATATGTATTTATCGCGAGTTGCAGCAATTGGTGCAGGCGTTCCTGACACAGCCCCAGCCCTTACAGTTAATCGCTTGTGCGGCAGTGGCCTTCAGGCAGTATTAACTGGGGCCGATCAAATACTTTTGGGTAACGCAGACGTAGTTTTAGTAGGTGGATCCGAAAATATGAGTCGCGTAGGACACCTGATGAGCGCTGCCCGCTTTGGCGCCAAGATGGGAGAAGTCAATGCCACTGATATGCTTGTGGGCGCACTTACCGATCCTTTTGGAAACGGTCACATGGGGATAACTGCTGAAAATGTTGCTAATGATAGTGCGGTAGTTCGTTCCGCTCAGGATGCAATGGCGCTAGAAAGTCATCGACGAGCAGCAGCAGCAATTTCTGCAGGATATTTTAAAGAACAGATTCTGCCTATAACAATAAAAAAAAGCCCTAAAGAAATCGTTTTTGATACTGACGAACATGTCCGGCCTGATATCACCCTAGGAGATCTCGAAAAGCTTAGACCTGCATTCCAAAAGAATGGATCAGTGACCCCTGGCAATGCATCAGGCATTAATGACGCAGCAGCGGCACTAATAATCGCCGCTGAGGATGTTGCACTAGCACGAGGCATGCCTGTTATTGGAATAATTAGAGCAACAGCCGTGAGCGGTGTTGCCCCACGCGTTATGGGTATGGGGCCGGTACCCGCAGTAAAGATGGTATTGGAACGGGTAGGCCTTTCGGTCACTGATCTCGCATGTATTGAATCTAACGAAGCCTTTGCCGCACAAGCCTGTGCCGTGTCCCAAGAGCTTAGCTTTTCAGACCCAGTAACCAACCCTAATGGTGGGGCAATTGCGCTGGGGCATCCTATTGGAGCGTCTGGTGCTATTATTCTAACCAAGCTTCTCTACGAGTTACGCCGCATCAATGGACGATATGGGCTAGCCACCATGTGTATCGGAGGCGGCCAAGGTATCGCAATATTGGTTGAAAACCTTGAGGCTGGCCAATGAGCTCTATTAGAAAGGTTACCATCATTGGTGCAGGAACAATGGGCGGAGGTATTGCTATCAACGCAATACTTGCCGGATATAATGTCACGTTAATTGACACCCAGATCAGCGTACTCCACCAGGCAGAAATACGCCTGCAGAAATTTTTTGACCGACAAGTGGAGAAAAAAAGACTTAGCAACCTCGAAGCCAATGCTGCGATTGTCAGGTTGAGCGTATCCGACCGGATCATCGATGCGGCAGGCTCAGATTTAGTTATCGAGGCCGTGTTCGAAAATCTCGACGTGAAACGCCAGGTGTTTGCTGAGCTTGAGGAAGTAATAGCTAAAACAACACTGTTAGCTACTAATACAAGCGCCCTTAGCGTGAGTGACATTGGTTCTCAGTTGAAGCATCCTTCACAGCTCTGTGGTTTGCATTACTTTAGCCCAGCAGAGGTCAATCCTGTTGTAGAGGTCATTAGTAGCTCACTAAGTGATAAACTGGTTGTATCAAAAGTGCTAAATTTTGCTGTGTCTTGCGGTAAATCCCCAATTGCATGCCGAGACCGCAGCGGCTTTGCCCTGAACCGGTTTTTTTGCCCTTATACAAACGAAGCGGTTAGGTGTATGGATGAAGAAAAAGGTACGCCAGCGCAGATTGATTATATAGCAAAAGAAACCTTTGGTTTAGCAGTAGGTCCATTTTTTGTAATGAACATTATTAAACCTCGGATCAATTTAGCCGCAATACGCAGTCTTGCAGCTTTAGGTCCATTTTATGAGCCAGCCAGTTCCATGGTGAGATTCGGTGAAGCCGACGACGGCTGGGACTTAAGCGAACCAACAGAAATATTAGTTCCTGAAGTTACTCGCGAAATCTCTGATCGTCTGAAGGGTGCAGTATTTTTCGCCGTTCTCGAGGCATTAGCCGAGAAAGTAGCCGCACCCGATGATATTGATCTCGGCGCTCGACAGGCTTTCACGTTCTCCATTGGCCCCTGCGAAATGATGACGACAATTGGCGAGTCGGAAGTTGCGCGGTTAGTTGAAATGGTCCAAATTGGCGCCTCAGATTTGGTATCTTTTGTGTGGAGTGATCTAGTAAACTCCAAAAAAATAAATGGTGCTTAAAAATAATCCGCTAGAAGACTTACGCTAGACAACTAGCAATAATGAAAACTAATCCCAAAAAAGTTCTGCTCAAAGATTAAGGACAGCATAAAATGATTTCGAAAGTTGCAATTTTAGGCTGTGGCGCTATGGGTTCAATCTACGCGGGTTTGCTTTCGGATGCAGTTGAAGAAGTTTGGGCCATTGATCCTTGGGAAGAACATATTAGCACTATCAAAAAAAGAGGCCTAAAAATTGATGGGCCTAATGGTAGCAAAGTTTATAATAAAGTCAGCGTATCAACCAACATTCAAGATGCGAAAGGTTGTGATCTTTATGTCATCGCAACCAAAAGCTCAAATGTTGGCGCAGCAGCAAATGCTATATCTCAGGTCATGAGAGCAGATTCTCTGATTTTAACTATTCAAAATGGGTTGGGTGCGGGTGAACGCATTTTGAAGTTTATTCCTACCGCAAACGTTCTTCTGGGTGTTGCAGACGGTTTCGGTGCATCGATAAAAGGCCCTGGTCATGTTCACCACAATGCGATGAAACTTATAAGGCTTGGAGAAGTAAGTGGCGGAATCACCAGCCGCTTGGAACTTTTGAATACGCTTTGGTTGTCTGCTGGATTTCCGGTTCGTGCTTTCGAAGACATCAATCAGCTAATATGGGAGAAGTTTTTGTGCAATGTGACTTTAAGCGGGCCCTGCACTGCCTTTGACTGTTCGGTGGGTAACCTAATGAGAAATCCAGAGTTATGGGCTATTGCAATCAGCGCGATGAAAGAAGCGCACGCTTGCGGACTAGCAGAAGGTGTTTCTTTTTCGTTCGAAGATCCAACAAAGTATGTAACAAAGTTTGCCGAGATGATGCCAAACGCAAGTCCTTCGATGAGACTAGATCATCTGGCTAAACAAAAATCAGAAATCGATTCTATAAACGGAATGGTTCCAGTTTTAGGGGAAAAGCATGGCATTCAAACACCCTTCAACCAAACAATTGTCGGAGTAGTTCGCGCCGCCGAAATAAAATTTATGAAAATAAAATAAAAACTGAAACTCGCATTTTTTTATAATAAGATTTCTACTCATGGGGTGATTTCTGATGGGGGCGCACATCCAGTGAAGGATGGTCTCCTGCAAAAGTATAAAAAATTTAAAACGGTCAATAGAAGAAGACTTAAGTGCCCTGTTATTTGATTTTTGTACTGCGAAACCAGTATCTCTTAAAAAAATCCAGCTGACAAAGCCAATCATGAATGGCAATAAAGTCATTTGTGTTGGCATGAATTATCAATTCATATATCCGCTCAACGTTGATCCACCTCCCGTTGGAAAAATAATTATTTTGGCACGTTACGAAGATAGCTTAGTAAACCCGAACCAAAATTTGAATATTCCCCTGGGTGAAGGTGTGACCACATTCGACTATGAAGGTGAAATTGTTGTTGTAATTGGGAATCATACTTTCCGGACTTCAGAACGGGAGGCCTGGGATCACGTATTAAGATACTCATTGATGAATAAAGGATCAGTACCCGCATGGCAGACGCATAGTATTCTTGCTGGTAAAAATTCCTTTATGTTGGGATCTTGGGGGCCATAGATTGTCACATTAGAGGAATTACCAGCACTAGATAAAATCTACTTGCGTACCGCCATAAACTGGCATGAAAGACAAAAAGCTTATATAAGCGAAATGATTTTTTCTATTCTCAAAATAATTTCCTATGCTTCCAATATATACCCACTTAATTCGGGTGCCATTATTTCAACTGGTTCACCGCATGACTCTGCTAGCAGTCTACACCTCCAAAATTTCTCAAAAATGGCAATATCATAGAGGTTATGGCAAATGGACTAGGTACCCCACATATTAAAATAGCTTAATGCCCCGTTGACTGTGAAAACGTCAATAAAGATTGGATGTCCAAAATGGCGTAACTGTTGCGACCTAAGTAACGCTGTGCATTGTCTTTGAGATTGGGCAGGCATTCAAAATAAAAGCTGTCTCCAGAATTCGGGTAATCTACAGTTTTCCGTTGATAGAATAGAAAGTATCTGAAGATTAATCATTAGGAGGCGCCCTTGGCTCCGAGCGGGCCTTGTTCCTTGAACTAAATATCATTAAACGACAACGGAATATTATATTTTGGAGCTTCGCATGTCTTCTCCCAAAAAAGTTGTTTTGGCCTATTCTGGTGGCCTAGATACTTCGATTATTCTAAAATGGTTGCAAACAGAATATGGCTGCGAGGTGGTCACCTTTACCGCCGACTTGGGCCAAGGCGAAGAGCTGGAGCCCGCGCGCGAAAAGGCCATTTTATTGGGGATTGATCCTAAAAATATCTACATCGAAGATGTGCGCGAAGAGTTTGTGCGAGATTTTGTATTTCCAATGTTTCGGGCCAATGCGCTCTACGAGGGGCTTTATTTGCTCGGAACTTCGATTGCGCGCCCTTTGATTTCAAAACGTCTTGTTGAAATTGCCACAGACGTGAGGGCCGATGCAGTTGCACATGGCGCCACTGGCAAGGGCAATGATCAAGTGCGCTTTGAACTTTCGGCCTATGCGCTGAACCCAGCTATCCGCGTGATCGCCCCTTGGCGTGAATGGGATTTAACAAGTCGTACTAAATTGTTAGAATTTGCAGAAAAGAACCAAATTCCTATTGCCAAAGACAAGCGCGGCGACGCGCCCTTTTCTGTTGATGCCAATTTGCTACATACATCGTCCGAAGGTAAGGTTTTGGAAAATCCGGGCGACGAGGCCCCAGATTACGTCTATCAACGCACAGTTAGCCCCGAAGAAGCGCCCAATACGGCCGAAATGGTTGAAATCATCTTTGAGCGCGGCGATGCGGTGGCGATCAATGGCGTTACCATGTCGCCCGCAACGATTCTAACCAAGCTCAATGAGCTTGGCGGTAAACATGGGGTTGGTCGGCTTGATCTGGTGGAAAACCGCTTTGTGGGCATGAAATCGCGTGGCGTTTATGAAACGCCGGGCGGCACAATTTTACTTGAAGGTCACCGCGGAATTGAACAAATCACGCTTGATTCAGGTGCTGGCCACCTTAAAGATACCATCATGCCGCGCTATGCCGAGCTAATTTATAACGGCTTTTGGTTCAGCCCCGAACGCGAGATGCTGCAAGCTTTGATCGACAAAAGCCAAGACCATGTCACCGGCACAGTGCGGGTCAAACTGTATAAAGGGTCGGCTCGTACCGTGGCGCGCTGGTCTGATTATAGCCTATATTCGGAAAAACACGTGACTTTTGAAGAAGATGCTGGCGCGTATGACCAAAAGGACGCATCGGGCTTCATTCATTTGAACGCTTTACGCTTAAAGCTGATTGCCACGCGCAATGAGCGGGTAAAAAAGCAAACTCCAAACTCTTGATAGCGCCACCCGAGCAGGGCGACGCTATAATTTAAAAGCAGCTAGCGCTTCATAATAAGGTAAGGCCTGCGCCACCAAATCTGCATATTCTGGGACAAGCGCTTCCACCCCAGCACTCGGACGATCAAATCCGGTCGAGCAGTGCACTGCCCCATACCAATGCGAAGCCCAAATTCCATCATCCTGATGACCCCCCTTGGGCCATGACAGCATCGAAGCGCTATATTCAATGCCTAAAGCCGCACAAAGGCGGCCAAGGCTTTGCGCGGGACTGGCCAAAATATCTTGGCTGTCAATCACCACGGGCCGCTGACCTTGCCAAATGGTCACCTCTTCAAAAAGTTTGGCCTGTTGCACAAACCCGATATCGGAAAAACTGGGCTCCTCACGCTTTTTAGCATAAGAGGCCACGACCAAGGCTGGATGACGGATTAGAAATACATTAGCACATTGGCGCATGAAGCCGCGATCAAATTGTGGGATCATATGCTGCGTCATATGTTTTTGGTAAAACAGTGGCTGGTCCAATTGTGGCTGTTCGGCGCAGGCTTTGGCTACCTTGCCTGCATTGGTTTCATGGGAGACTAAAATTTCGTTGCGCATCGGGTGGTCTAGGAACGTTGCAGCCAGATAGGCTGCGTAAAAGGGTTCGTCCCAAATGGCGCAATCTCCCCGCGCAGCGAAAGAATACATCAAAGCTGTGGAAAGATTGCGCGGTCCTGACCACATAGCGATGGTTTTGCAAGGGGCCACCATCACACTTTACCACACTCTTCCGCTATTAAATCTTTATAAAGGCTGCTCAATCTTTCAGTCATAGGACCCATTTGGCCCATTCCAATTTTGCGCCCATCAATTATAGACACAGGCGTTTGAGCTCCAAAGGTGCCCGTCAAAAAGGCTTCGTCCGCACTATAGGTGTCGACCAATGAGAAGTTACGCTCATAAACTATAATGCCATTGGCACGGCAGAGATCGATGACCTTTTGCCGCGTGATGCCATTCATACAGTAATCACCAGTGCTGGTCCAAACCGCACCTTTTTTTACAATAAAGAAGTTACATGCGTTGGTGGTGTTCACAAAGCCATGCACATCCAACATTAAAGCTTCATCTGCGCCCGCCTTTTGCGCGGAAATACAAGCCAAAATGCAATTGAGCTTGGAATGGGAGTTAAGCTTGGGATCCTGCGTCATTGGCAAGCCACGCTGATGTGGCACAGTGGCCAAAGTTATAGGATGCGGAGTGATAGGGCGCGAATGTTCCATAATAATGACAATCGTGGGCCCTTGACATGACAGGTTTGGATGCTGAAAGGGCCGCGTTTTTACGCCGCGCGTCACCATCAATCGGGCATGTGCATTTTCGGTCATGCCATTAGCCGCTTGCGTCTCAAGGATCGCTTTTTGAAAACCTGCGCGGTCAAGTGTCATATCCAGATCAATCGCCTTGGCGGCTTCGAACAATCGGTCAAGATGTTCGCCCAGAAAAGCCCAAGCCCCCTGATATAGGCGAATGCCTTCCCAAACACCGTCACCCAACATAAAACCTGAGTCATAAACAGACACCACCGCCAGGGCTTTGGGTAAAATTTTTCCATCAACATAGATCATCAGCGCATCATTGCGTGCGTCTTCTTGAGCTTGGTGGGTGGTGACATAATCGCTTTGAAGTTGTGGCATCGTTTTCTCCTTTGCGGCAGGGTAGTCTTTGACTCGAGGCAGGCCAAGACTTTTGACAAAGCCCACGCAAGGGCCTTCCTCTCAGGACTCAATGATCTAAATGTATTCCTATGACAACAGTAGGACGCCCCATGACCCATGACCATATTATTTTGCACAATTACCCCCAATCGCCTGTAGCAGAAAAGGTCCGTGTAGGATTAGGGATCAAGGGGTTATCTTGGTCATCAGCTGAAATTCCTCGCCTGCCGCCTAAACCTTTGCTTTTACCGCTTACGGGCGGGTATCGCCGCACTCCTGTGATGCAAATTGGAGCAGATGTTTACTGCGATAGCCAATGTATTTTAAACGAGCTTGACCGTCGATTTCCTACCAAGGAGTTTTTTCCCACAAAGGACAGCGGTTTTTTATGGATGCTGGGTCGACTGATTGATGGGGATCTGTTCACCTATACCGTGAAAATAGTGCTTGGGTCGGGCGTTGCCAATTTACCTCCTGAATTTGCACGGGACCGTGGGCGACTTTATCTGGGCCCTGATTGGGCAAATGAATTGCTAAAGGCCAACAACGATCTGTCGCATTTGGTGGTGCAAATGCGCGCTTATCTAAGTGCTATCAACGATCAGCTTGACGACGGACGGCTCTTTTTGGCGGGAAGTGATCCTGCCGCACTTGACGCGCATCTTTATCATTTAATTTGGTTTTTGCGCGGTCGTTGGGATCAGGGGCCAACATTCTTAAACCAATTTTCTAATCTAAACCGCTGGGAAGATGCGGTTAAGGCCATAGGCCACGGCCAATCCACACCCATTTCGGGGCAAGAAGCGCTGGCCATCGCCACCGCGGCCTCACCGCGCCGCCTCACAGCGACGGCCCATGATCCGCAAGAGCTTATCTTGGGACAAATAGTCAGAATTATCCCTGACGCAGACACGGGCGAAGATCCCGTGACTGGCGGACTTGTGAGTCTTGGTGAGAACCAAGTTGCTCTTTCAATAGAAAGCCAAGATCTTGGTGCTATACAGGTACATTTTCCACGTTCTGGCTACAAAATTTTTCCAGTTTAGGGAAACAAATGAAACTCGGCTATAGAGAGATGATCGCCCTGACCTCGGCGCAGATCACGACACTGACGCCAGCCGAAGTGAGCGCTCGGCCCCAAGGCTCAGTGTAAATTATTGATCTGCGCGACAGGCGCGAACCTGAGCGCGAAGGCCTTATTCATGGGTCATTTAACTGCCCACGTGGCATGTTGGAGTTTTGGATCAACCCCGAAAGCCCCTATCACAAACCAGTTTTTGCACAAGAAAAGCAATTTGTCTTTTACTGCGCGTCAGGTTGGCGTTCCGCCTTAGCCATCAAAACGGCCACCGACATGGGTTTACTTCAGGTGGCCCATATTAGAGGCGGCTTTAGCGCATGGACAGAGACCTGCCTGCCTACAAAAACCGCCAAGTTTCACTAGGTATAGGGGTTTTTTGGGCTGCGGTCTTGCGACAGGCTGTCGTGCTTAGCTAAAACAAGCCCTTCGATAGCTTCAGCCAAATGGCTATCCATAATATGATTATCACCACGCGCCACGCGCAACTTGTGCGCTGCCATCAAGACTTGGGGATGGGTCGCACCTAAAGGAGGCTCAAACTTATAACAGGCCAGTTCAATCATCAAACCTAAAGGGTCTTTGAAGTAGATCGAATTCATAAAGCCGCGATCCTTGGGCCCAGTGACGGCCACGCCACGCTCCTTTAGGCGCTCAATGGCCAAGCCGAAGCTCACGGCACTTACGTTAAAAGCAATATGATGTACGGCCCCTTGCTCCGTCGAGGCGCGACTGTAGCTAGGCACCAGATTTTCATCTGTGAAGACGGTGATCAGACGCCCATCGCCGGGGTCAAAATACAAGTGCCCATCAGAAGGTTTATCGAGGTTTGGCTGTTCGAAAATGAAGGGCATGCCTAGCACGCCTTCCCAAAAATCGATTGATGTTTGCCGATCAGCACCCATCAAGGTGATGTGATGTACACCCTGAGTTTGAATCTTTTGCATGACCGCTCCTTATGTTGACCCCCCAAACATAAGGCGATAGGCTCTCACGGCAACCTAAATCAGATAAATCGATTCCACAGATTTTCTAAACGCTCCTGCCCGCCGGATTTTGGCGCAGGATTTACACCCTGATCTCGCACCCTTTGGCCGACTTGGTCAAGCGAGCCCATAAGCATGGCTTTAGCTTCGGGGGTTTGCCAGTCCGCATAGCGTTTGGCGCGCAAAACTTCGAGGCCGCCATTTTCAAAAAGGGCGATTGCGGCTTTTAAAGCCCGCGCACAGGTATCCATACCGCCCACATGTGCCAAGATCAGGTCTTGCGGATCAAGCGATTGGCGACGCAGTTTTGCGTCAAAATTGGTGCCACCCGTTGTATAGCCTCCAGCGCGCAAAATTTCATAAAAGGCCACGGCTTTTTCTGCGTGATTGTTGGGGAACTGATCGGTATCCCAGCCCGATTGATAATCATTACGATTCATATCAATTGATCCAAAAATCCCAAGCGAGTTGGCCAACGCTATTTCATGTTCAAAGCTATGGCCCGCCAAAATTGCATGGCCCTGTTCAATATTGACCTGCACTTCCTTTTCAAGCCCGAAGTCTTTCAAAAAGCCATAAACCGTGGCTACATCATAGTCATATTGATGTTTGGTGGGCTCCTGCGGTTTGGGCTCGATCAAAATTGCACCTTTAAAGCCGATCTTATATTTATACTCAACTACTTGCTGCAAAAATCGGCCAGCATGCGCGCGTTCAGCCGCAAGGTCTGTATTGAGTAAGGTTTCATAACCTTCACGACCCCCCCAAAGCACATAATTCTGCCCCCCAAGTTTTAACGTGGCGTCTATATTGGCCTGCACAGTGGCGGCAGCGTACGCATAGACATCGGGGTCAGGATTAGTGGCTGCACCTGACATAAAGCGGCGATGGCTGAACAAATTAGCCGTACCCCAAAGTAATTTAGCCTTATGACTTTCCTGCTTTTGAGCAAGATAATCGACCATTTCATCAAGATTGCGCTTTGACTCCACAAAGCTTGCCCCTTCCGGGCGCACGTCAGCATCATGAAAACAATAATAGGGTACATTCAAAATATCAAACATTTCAAAGGCTACATCGGCCTTGAGCTTGGCGAGCGCCATTTCTTCACCAAACCATGGACGCTCGAATGTTTGCCCACCAAATGGATCACCGCCTGGCCATGCAAAAGAATGCCAATAGGCAACCGCAAAGCGCAGGTGATCTTCCATCCGCTTACCCATAATAATTTCATCAGGATTGTAATGCCTAAAGGCAAATTCATTAACTGAAGATGGACCCTCATAAGATACTTTTTGAATATTGGCGAAAAAATCGGTCATCTGAGCACCTTTTTAATTAATAAGTTAGCATGGCAGATTGTAAATCGCGAAAACGGTCATAACCGGCATCAAAAGCCTGTGATAGTGAGCGCACGGGATCAATTACGGTCGAAATTGGCGGCTCAGTAGCAATTTCAGCGCCCAGATCATGCGCTGCCATTATCGCCAAACGTGCCGCGCCAAAGGCAGCGCCAAAGTTGCCCGCCACAGGAATTTTTATAGAAATATCTAGTGCGGTGGCAATGGCCGCAAGCCAGTAGGCCGAATTAGTTCCACCGCCCACGGCGATCAGGCTGTCTAACTTTGTACCTGTAGCCAAAAGCGCATTTTTGCAATCAAGCAGGGCATAGGTTACCCCTTCTAGCACAGCACGGGTGCCTGCAGCGCGGTCAGTCGCATGTTCCAAACCCACAAACGCCCCCCGCACCGAGGCTGAATTTAGCGGTGTACGTTCACCGCCCAAATAGGGCAAAAATGCCGTTTTGGACGGCGCCTGCAGCGCGTCTAGCTCTTGCGTCAGTATTTCAGCACTTTGACCAACGAGTGCGCCATACCAATTCAGTGCATCAGTCGCAGCCAAAATCACACCCATTTGGTGCCATGTATTGGGCACAGCGTGGCAGAACGTATGAACCGCCGTTTGTGCCGCAGGTTGATAGCTTTCACTGGCGGCAAGCAATACGCCTGAAGTACCCAAAGAAACCAAAGCCCCACCAGAGCGCACAACACCAACACCAACGGCCGCGGCCGCGTTATCACCACCACCACCAGCAACCACCACACCGACCGGCAAGCCCCAGCGATGGGCCAGGACATCCCGAACTTGCCCAGAAACTGTCGCTCCTTCGACCAGACGCGGCATCTGCGCACGCGAAAGCCCTGTGGCATCTAAGCAAGCATCAGACCAGTCACGTTTGCCCGTATCAAGCCAGCCTGTACCAGCAGCATCGGACATTTCGGCTACATATTCGCCTGTCAACCAAAGGCGCAAATAGTCCTTTGGTAAGACGATTTTAGCGATTTTTTCCCAAATTCGAGGCTCGTTGTGGCGCAACCACAAAAGCTTGGGCGCGGTAAAACCTGGAAACACGATATTGCCAGTCAGACGCCGAAACATAGGGTCACCGTCAAGCTCAGCGGCTTCAACATGGCTGCGAGTGTCGTTCCACAAAATGCACGGACGCAACACTTCATCAGCCACATCAAGCACAGTGGCTCCGTGCATATGACCCGCAAGGCCTATGCCCTTGACCGCAGTCAACCCAAATTGCGCCAAGTGGTCCAGTACGGTTTCGGCCGCTTCTACCCAGTCTGCAGGCCTTTGCTCAGACCAGCCATCATGAGGGCGCTGTACGGTTAAGGGTGCGCTGGCTTCGGCAAGAATATTTTGAGCTTCATCAATCAATATACCCTTAAGGCCAGACGTTCCCAGATCAAGGCCAATATACATCAAGCCGCCTGCGTGGGCGACTTACCCAAAATGATCATACCGAGAATATCTTCATCAGTGACCTCATTAACATTGACCGTGCCTACCAGTTCACCATTCTTCATTACCGAGGCGCGGTCACAAAGCTTCATTACATTGTGAATGTCATGTTCTATTAAAAAAATACCCAAGCCTTGTTTTTTTAGTTCATGGATAAGTTCGGCCACCATCTGGGTTTCTTGTGGGCCCAAAGCGGCGGTAGGCTCATCCATGATCAATATTTTGGCGTTGAAATAAACCGCACGCGCAATAGCGACCGACTGGCGCTGCCCACCCGAAAGCGCTGACACTGGCACTTCAAACTTACGAAAATTAGGGTTGAGGCGAGTCATGATTTTTCGAGTTTCTGCCTCCATCTGCGAATCATCCAAAAAGCCTGCCGAATTAACTAATTCGCGGCCCAGAAATAGATTAGAGGCCGCATTGAGATTGTCGGCCAACGCCAGTGTCTGATAAATCGTTTCAATGTTTTGGGCACGAGCGTCGCGTGGGTTTTGTATGCTAACCAAATTTCCATCGATGAACACCTGCCCATGGTCGGCTTGGTAAGCCCCGGAAAGGCACTTGATAAGCGTTGATTTTCCTGCGCCATTATGGCCCAGAAGGCCCACGACTTCGCCCGCAAAAAGATTAACCGTCACATGATCAACCGCCTTGATTCCCCCAAAAGATATTGAGATGTCTCGCATCTCTACCAAGGGTATATTGCCATTGCTTTTCATATCACGCCCCTATTTCGATTTGCTGCGGTAGACGTTGTCAATATACACGGCTAGGACCAGTACAATACCAACAACAATTCTCTGAATCGCGCTATCAAATCCAATCAGAACCATTCCCGTCTGCAAGCTTTGCATCACCAAAGCCCCTAAAATCGCTCCATAAATAGTCCCAACACCGCCAGCTAAAGATGTGCCACCGATAACTGCGGCTGCAATCACATAAAGTTCGTCTAGCGAACCTAGAGCATTTGTAGCCGAATTTAGGCGAGCTGAGGCTACGGCACCAGAAAGTCCCGTCAAAAGCCCCATCAAAGAAAATATTTTTAGCGTCATCCAGCGAGTGTTTATACCTGCTAATGCCGCGGCCTCAGGGTTTCCGCCGATGGCGAAAACATAACGCCCAAAGCGGGTGCGGGTCATCAAAATTGTCATTGAAATTGCTACAACCATTAAAATCAAAACCGGAATGGCGAAGCCATGGCTGATAAATATTCCTTCAGGCGGAATAATTAGATTATTTTCTTTTGCATAAGCCTTAATAATACCCTTTGGCAAAGGATAAGAGTTCACTAAAATAACTGAACCAATCATGGTGCCACAGCCAATGACAGCAAGCAGGCATTCAGCCCATAATGGGCGTAAGTGAAACTCATGTTTCATGCGTGCAGCGCGGCTACTTTGCAGTATCCACAAGACACCGACGCAACCTATAACCCCCACGATCCAGCTTCCAGCGGCACCCACTGCTCCATAAGGCCCACCGCCCAACAAAGCAAATGTTTCGTCAACCGGTGAAATGGTTTTTCCA
This sequence comes from Paracoccaceae bacterium, assembly GCA_041441915.1. GTDB lineage: Bacteria > Pseudomonadota > Alphaproteobacteria > Rhodobacterales > Rhodobacteraceae > UBA10365. The sequence continues at coordinate 88,140 of JASDRS010000006.1, forward strand.
CCTGCTGACAGGAACGCCATGCCGCGCCAAACCATTAGGCCTCCTAGCGTTACTATAAAGGATGGGACGCCACGGTAGGCAATCAACCAACCATGAATGCCACCAATAAAAGCACCCAGCAAGAGGCCTGTAATAACAGTAATTATCCATATGAAAGGATGCCCCAATCCAAGATATTGCGGCAAAATTTCAACCTGCAATATACCCATGAGCATGGCCGTCACACCGACGAGAGAGCCAACTGATAAATCTATATTTCTAGTCACAATAACCAACACCATCCCAGTAGCCATAATACCAATAGATGACGTTTGAACCGATAAGTTCCAAAGATTTCGAGGTGTTAAAAATGCTCCATTGTCTCTTACAAAATAGCCATAAAAGTGAAACCCCAGCCAGATAATCAGCAAAGCGCCTACCATACCAATAAGTCGCGTATCAATCTCGGTAGCACGAAACAGTCTTGCTATAACACGGAAAGTTTTGTGTATTACCCCTTCCCCTTGGCCGGGCTCTTTTTTTTGTAAAATTTCAGAGGAAGAAATTTGTTTCATCAGTTGGTCCTACTCTGCTTTGAGGAAAGACAAAAAAAAACCGCTGAAGGAACAGCGACTAAGGCTTTTAAAGGTCAATGCAGCCATGCACCTAAGTATTAAATAAGAAAGCCCGGCGCAAACAAATTTGTCTGCGCCGATTTAAACTTAGTTACAGCCCCTAACACCAGCCATAGCACCTTCACAAGCTTGCGCTTTGGAGATGTGGCCTGCGTCGATTGCATCGTTCATATTGTCTTTTGTTACAGGAGTAGGAGACAATAAGATCGCATTCATCACAACGCCTTTTTCGCCGCCGTCAAATTTAGACGCGCCTTCGATAGCGTCCATAGCAGTGCCTGAAGCTAAGGCCGAAGCTATTTCGCCAGCTTTTTTGCCTAATTGACGCGAATCTTTCCAAACCGACACGGTTTGCGATCCACGGGCAACACGGTTCAAAGCGGCCAAGTCACCGTCTTGACCGCCCACTGGGATAACCATACCCTGAGCCGCCAACGCAGCGATAACGCCACCCGCCATGCCGTCGTTTTCTGCCAAAACAGCATCAACATTGTTGTCGTTCGCTGTCAGGATTTGCTCCATATTTTTCTGAGCGTTTTCTGGCTTCCATCCATCAGAGAAAGCTTCTCCAACAATTTTGATTTTACCCGATTTAACATCAGCGCCAATCACTTCCATCATGCCTTCCAGCAAGAAAGCTGCGTTTGGATCGCCTGGGTCCCCCTTGATGATTGCATAGTTGCCACCACCTTGAACGTCGGACACAGTTTTCGCAATAATAGAACCAACACCTTTGTTATCAAAGGTCAAATAAAAGGTGCGCGCGTCTTCAATCAAACGATCATATCCAATAACTGGCAGACCTTCGTTTGCTGCCATTTCAATAGCAGGCGCGATTGCGTCTTTGTCCCAGGCATTGATGATCAAGGCATCGGCACCCTGAGCGATCAGAGCTTCGATGTCTGCCAATTGTTTGGCAGAGGACGATTCAGCGTCAGCCGACACATAAGTGTCACCATTTGCCTTAATTGCAGCAACCATAGCTGCTTCATCAATTTTCCAGCGCTCTTCTTGGAAGCTAGCCCAAGAAACACCAATTTTTTTACCCTCCGCCAAAGCAGCAGACGAAAAACCTGTAACTGCTATAACTGCAGCTAGAATTACATTACGCATTTTAATCCTCCCCAAATATGCGTCTCACGAATAGTCCTACTGACGAATTCGCTAGCACATGCTGAAAATGCCGTTAATAATTTAAGTTGTCAAATTAAAAAAGATATAAAACAGTGAATTTGTAAGTTTTTTGTGTCATTATTTGCACTAATGCGATAAATTGAGGTTCAAATAGACTTATTTATTTTAAAGGCTAAATAAATTATGCCGCATGTTCAGGAAATACAGGAACAAAATGATAAAAATGCGAATCAATCGGGTTGTGGCCCGCTGATCCCCGCATTGGCAGAAGCTAATCGCCCACTGCGTCAGCAGATTTTTGAACGCGTACGCGCCGCAGGGCAAATTGCCCGAGTTAGGGTAGCCAAAGAATTGGGCGTGAGTCCAGCGACGGTAACAACTATTACCTCAGAATTGATCGACGCTGGCTTCATCGAAGAGATTGCGGTTGTGCGCGAGGGTGACCATGGAAGAGGTCGCCCCTCGGTTGCGCTTGGTGTTCGTGCCGAGGCGCACTATGTGGTAGGCATAAAGCTTTCAGACCGCGAACATACGGCAGTATTGATTGATTTTGCAGGCAATCGCATTGCTGACGATGCGGTTCCACGCAAACCCGGAAAAATGGCACTTCCAGACCTGCTAGATGCGGCGGAGCAGTTACTTGATCGCGTCTGTGCGAAGGCCAAGATTGACAAAAATTTACTCTCTTCAATAGGGCTTGGAGTGCCTGGATTTGTTGATTGCGCGCAGGGACAGGTTTTGTGGTCGCCAGTTTTGATTGACCAAAACGTTCCCTTGGCCGAGGCGGCCACGCTGCGTTTTGGCATTGCTGTGCAAATCGATAACGACGCTAATTTGGTCACTTTGGCAGAGCTTTGGTTTGGGGCTGGGCGTTCACTTTCCGACTTTGCCGTGGTTACAATAGAGCATGGCGTTGGGATGGGAGTTGTATTAAACCATCGTATTTATCGTGGCGCGAATGGGCTAGGCACAGAGCTAGGGCACACGAAGGTTCAGCTGGATGGGGCGCTTTGTCGCTGCGGGCAACGCGGTTGCCTTGAAGCCTATATTGCCGATTATGCTTTGGCGCGCGAAGCAACAACGGCCCTAAACTGGAGCCATAAAGAAGGCCAGTCCATCACCAATTTACTGGAAAGCCTCTATAATAATGCCAAGGCAGGCAATCCGGCCGCGCGCTCTATCTTTCGGCGTGCGGGGCGCTATTTGGCAGTTGGGCTCTCAACAGTGGTTAACATTTTTGACCCTACGCTTATTATTCTATCGGGAGAAAGAATGCGCTATGATTATCTTTACGCTAATGAAACTATGGATGAGCTAGCAAATCTTATCACCACATCCGGCCGCGGCATGCCTCATATTGAAGTTCACGCCTGGGGTGATTTACTTTGGGCGCATGGGGCCGCTGCGTTAGCGCTTTCCCAAGTCAGTGAAAGCTTCCTAATTCCCAGCCAAGACATCGCTCTGCAATGAGTTAGCCAAACGACTAACGAAAAGGGCGCCCATGGGCGCCCTTTAATAGTCTTGAAGACTAGGCCTTGGCCGTGATCAGTCTTTTGCGAACCAAATTGATTAGTGGTAGGAAGATTAAAATCAAAGCAACAATTGTAATAGGGCCCGCAATAGGCCGGGTAAAGAAGATAGATGGATCCCCTGAAGACAACAGAAGCGACTGGCGCAGTGTTGGTTCAGCAATCGGTCCCAAGACAATCGCCAAAACGGCAGGCGCTAAGGGATAATCCAATTTACGCAGCGCATAAGCTCCTAAGCCAAAGCCCAACATCAGCCAGACATCATGCATGTCTGCGGTCGCCGCATAGCCACCCACAACAGACAAAACAAAAATCAAAGGTGCCAAAATTGTGAAGGGCATCCGCAGCATCCAAATGAACACTGGAATAAAGGCCAAGTTAATCAAAAGCGCAAAGACGTTTGACACATAGAACGACCCTATCAGGCCCCACACAAAGGCGGGCTCATCGGTAAACAAGCGCGGGCCAGGGGTCATGCCCCAAATCACCATGCCACCAAGCAAAATAGCGGTTGTGGGCGAACCTGGAATGCCCAGTGTCAGCATCGGCAACATAGCACCCGTTGAGGCAGAGTTATTGGCCGCTTCAGGTGCCGCAACGCCGTCAATACTGCCGTTACCAAACTCTTCTGGTTTTTTGGAAACCATTTTGGTCACACCATAAGCCATCAAAGATCCGGGCGTTGCACCAGCTGCCGGTAAGATACCCACAAAAAAGCCAAGCATTGAACCAATTGCCGTACCCCGCCAGCCTTCACGTACGGCAGTTTTCGAATCATTGGTTACAGTTTTGAACGACATTTTAGCGTCCGTTCTTGTCATTTCACCACGGGTGCTTTCAATCGTCCAGATCATTTCACCAAGGCCATAAACCCCAATCGCTAGAACCAGAAAGTTGATCCCGTGCATAAAGCCCGAGATGTCAAAGAAGACTAAGCGCGGCTCACCGGAGATTTGGTCAAAACCAACAGCAGCAAAGACCAACCCCATACAGATAGACAAAATAGTTTTAGGAATGTCATCTCCACCGAGGCCTACAAACGTGGCAAATGCCAAGAGCATCAGGGCAAAAATCTCGGGCGGCCCGAAGCTTAGAGCTACATGTGCCAACAGAGGCGCAAATCCCGTGAACAAAACATTCGAAACCGTCCCCCCCACGAAAGAAGCAAGTGCGGCGGTCACTAAAGCCACGCCAGCCTTGCCCTTAAGCGCTAATGGCCGGCCATCAAAAGTTGTGGCCACTGCAGTAGAAGCGCCCGGAATACCCAGTGTGATCGACGAAATCGCTCCGCCGTACATAGCCCCATAGTAGATCGCCGCCAAAAAGATAATGGCCGAGCTGGGCGGAACAAGAAAGGTAACTGGCAGCAAAATCGCAACCCCATTAACCGAACCCAAGCCCGGCATAGCGCCGATAAAGAGCCCCAATGTCACGCCGATAAGAATTAGTCCGATATTTACAGGCTGCAGTGACAACCAAATGCCATCGCTCAGGTGCCCAAGAATTTCCATTTTATAAACCTCCTATTTCGGGTTGGGTCGCCTGATCAGTAAATGATCGTGTTTAAAAAATTGTAGAAGGGTTCGGTAAATTTCATGCCCTTAGGCAGGGTTATTCGCATCGCGGCCTCAAAGAATATGAAAAATATGATGGGCAGGCCTACTGAGAGGATAATAGTCAATCCCCAGCCATGCTTTCCAAGATAGCGGACATAGTAGATCAAAAAGACCGCCATCGCACCGTACATTGAAATAATATTTATAAGGCTTATAAAAATCAGCAAGCCAATGCTGACTTTGAACAATGACTTCTTTGCAAAATCATCTAAAAATGGCTCGGTCGATCGTGAAGGGACGGTGGCTTTTTTAAGCCAGTTGATCATGATCACGATACATGAAATCAGCATGATTGCCGCAAGCCAAAACGGCCAGGCGCCGCCGCCTGGGCCTTCGTCGGGAAGGTAACCTATTTCAAGCTCAGCACTTTTCACCATCAAGTAGATGGAGAGAAGGGCCAAAATGGCCGCTGTAATTAATTCTGCAAGCCGCATTTGGCCCTCCCAAAGTTTGTTAAGTAAAGGGTTATTCGCCCATTTTAGCTAAGAGTTCTTTGTGGTTCTCAACCTGCGTGGCCCAATAAGCTCTTTGGTCGGAGGCATCGAGCCAAAGAGGTGAAAGGCTTTCAGACTGCATATAGTCCTGCCACTCTTGAGTGTCGTAGATCGTTTTGAACAGGTCTTGGTAAAAAGCCGCAGCACCATCTGACATACCTGGCGCACCGACAACGGCACGTTGGTTGTAATAGCTGAAGTCTTTGCCTTTTTCTTTCATCGTCGGAACGTCTGGGAAGTTAGCCATACGCTCGTCCGAGAATTGTAGCAAAGGCACAACATCACCCGAAGCATAGAAGCCTTTGGTTTCTGATGGGTTATTAACAGTAGCCATTATTTGTTGTCCGGCCAGGTCTTTGGCAACAGCGCCACCGCCCGAGTAAGGGATATATTTAATTTTTACGCCGAAGTTTTGCTCAAGGTATGTGATAACAAGACTATCTTCTGCGCCCTTACCGGTGCCGCCCATGACATACTCGCCATCTGCCGCTTTAACGGTATCGAGCCACTGTTCAAAGCTAGTGATGCCACTGTCTTTGTGAACCCAGAGAACAAACGGATCCACACCCATCATCGCAACTGGCGTGAAGGTTTGGATATCAATCCCTAGTTTTGTTTGACGTAGAGGCGTGGTGAAAAACGAGTTCAGTGTAACCAAAATCGTGTGATCAGGGTCGCTGGCTGTATTTAAACGAACCAACGCCTCTGCGCCCGAACCACCGCCTTTATTATTTGGCACTAGTGGGCGCGATGATAGATCTTTCTTTTCGGTAACTGATTGAAGAAAGCGTGCAATTTGGTCAGCACCACCGCCTGCGCCAGCCATGATGACGAAATCTACAGGCTTAGTAGGCTCCCAAGCATGGGCTCCTGCTACAGCTGCACTGGCAAACATGCCCGAAAGTGCGGTTGCGCCGATTAGCCCGATGAGTAGTCTTTTCGTGGAATTCATCTTATCCTCCCTTGGATTTCATGAGTAGTATTCGTTCGATAGTTTAGCTTCCGTCACCTCGTGTGAGGCTAGGTGTAAAAAACCTCTAAGAAACAATAGTTCAAGCCTTACGTATCTTTTTACTACGCTTATTGTTTTATACTTTATTTGAATTATTGTAGTTTTATAGGCCTTCACTTATCATTTTTTCCTTTCCTTGTTATGGTCTGGGTTAGTCGCCCAAACTGTCGCCAACTTTTAGCCCTGCAGTTTGAGCCCACTCGGCGGCTGGCAGTTTTGCCCCGCCTTGCAACTTAACGCGCTTGACCAAAATACGTCCGCCGACCGATTGCACCACAAACCCTTCGTCTGAAATACTCATAATTCGGCCCGCAATGCCATCACCCACAACGAGGCGCGCATCAAAGATATTAAGCGTTTCACCACTCTTCGTCGTCCAAGAGCCCGGCGCGGGGTTGGAGCCGCGGATAAGATTGTATACTTGCTCTGCAGGTTTGAACCAATCGATCTTTGCATGGCGGGCGGTGCAACGGCGCTCGTACGTGGCCAAGGCCTCGTCTTGTATGGTTCGCGGCGGATTTCCCGCGCGAAACAGATCACACACCGTCAAAACTGAATTTACCGCATGAGGATAGATGTTTTTGAAGTAAAGTTCGATCACCGTGTCGTCTGGGGCAATGGCGCACTCCCATTGCAGCAAAATCTCACCTTCGTCCAAGCCATCCGTCGGATAGAACCACGAATATCCAGATGTAGTCGACCCCATGATAATAGGCCAGTTTACTGCAGAGGGTCCGCGGTGTAGAGGCAAAAGCGAGGGATGAAAACAAATCGATCCCAGTCTTGGCGCATTGCGCGCTGCTTCTGGTACAAACACATTCACATAAGCCATCACCATCAAATCCGCGTCAAAGGCTGCTAAGGTATCGATGTTGACCTGATCTTTAAAATGCGCCGGTTGCAAAACGGGCAGACCATTATCTAATGCAAAGAGCTTGATCAGATCTTGTGGCTTGCCTTCTTTGTCGGGCTCACAATAAACGGCCACTACTTGGTCGGTACCGGCCTGAAGCAGCTTTTCTAAAGCGTCTTTACCAAAAGCCTGTTGACCCATCACAATGAGGCGCATTTTAATATCCCTACTTACTTGCCAATGCGCCAGGCGCACCGACGGCGCCCGAAGCTATCACACGTTCAATGTCCGCAGCAGAAAAGCCTAACACCTGACTTAGAATTTCTGTGGTATGTTCGCCTAACAGGGGTGAGCGCGTTACCTCAACCGCACTGTCTGACAATTTGACAGGGCAGCCTACGGAGATATATTCGCCGCGCGCTGGATGATCGACCCGAACCAAAGTCCCCGTAGCATATAGGCCCTCGTCTTCCAAAATTTCTTTCATAGACAAAATTGGCCCCACAGGAATATCGTGCGGGTTACAGGTATCCATCACTTCGAATTTTGTTTTTGTCATGGTCCATTTTTCGATCCGCTCGAAAATCAGGTTCAGCTTATCAAGCCGTTCACTAGGCTTGCCAAAGCCTGGGGCTGTTTTCCAATCAAGCTCTCCAATCACATCGCAGACTTTTTCCCAAATAGCGGCCTGGATGATGAAATAAGTATAGGCATTGGGGTCTTGCTCCCAGCCTTTGCAGCGCAAAATGCGGCCCGGTTGGCCACCACCTGAATCATTACCAGCGCGGGGTGTCGCTTCGCCAAAAGGAATTCCTTCACCAAATTGCGAATATTCATTCAAAGGCCCATGGGCCAAGCGCTGTTGATCGCGCAATTTTACGCGGGCCAAGTTCAAAACAGAATCTTGCATCGCAGCCGAAACTTTTTGCCCACGACCCGATTTTTCACGTTGGAAAAGCGCCGTAACAATGCCTAAGCAAAGATGTAACCCCGTACCGCTGTCACCAATTTGCGCGCCCGTCACTAAGGGTGGTCCATCGCGAAAGCCGGTTGTTGATGCGGAACCACCAGCACATTGCGCTATATTTTCATAGACTTTACAATCTTCATATTTGCCTGGACCAAAACCCTTAATCGAGGCTAGAATGATACGCGGATTGATTTCTTGAATGCGCTCCCAAGTAAAGCCCATGCGATCCAGGGCTCCAGGAGCGAAGTTTTCAACCAAAACGTCACACTCTTCGATCAGGCGTGTTAAAACCTCTTTTCCGGCGGCATTTTTGGAATCAAGTTCGATTGATCTTTTGTTGTGGTTAAGCATCGTGAAATACAGGCTGTCAGCACCCGGCACGTCAATCAATTGTTTGCGCGTGGCATCGCCTGCGCCAGGACGCTCGACTTTAAGAACATCGGCGCCAAACCATCCCAAAATCTGGGTACAGGTCGGACCCGATTGTACGTGAGTAAAATCGAGGATTTTGACACCTTCAAGGGCTTTCATTAGTGACTCCTAAACATCGATACTAAATGCGGCATTATTTCTTTTGAACAACGCTTTGTGGGTTGAGGTTACCAATCCGGCCACTTTCGGTACCCGCATTTGGGTCAATCACGGCGTTGATAAGGGTTGGCTTACCGCTGTCCATGGCTTCATTCACAGCGCGTGTCAGGTCGTCTGGTGTCGTGGCATTTACACCCACACCACCAAAGGCTTGCATCATTATATCATATCGGGCGTCCTGAACAAAAACCGTGGTGGCCACGTCTGCAGAGCCGTTGGTGTTCACATCTGTGCCACGGTAGATGCCATTGTTGTTAAAAACAACGATGCATACGGGCAGGTTGTAACGGCAGATCGTCTCCACCTCCATCCCAGAAAAGCCAAAGGCGCTGTCGCCCTCGATCGCCAAAACTGGCAGGCCAGTCTCGACCGCTGCGGCAATCGCGGTACCCATACCAATGCCCATGACCCCCCAAGTGCCCACGTCAAGGCGTTTTCGAGGCTTATACATATCTATAATCGAACGCGCGAAGTCCAACGTATTGGCGCCCTCATTTACCAAAATCGCATCTGGGCGTTCTTTGATTATAGTTTTTAAGGCCCCAAGCGCGCCGTGGTAATCCATGGGGGTGTTGTTATTACGCAATTTGGAAGCCATTTTTCCAACATTGGTTTGAACCTTTTCTTGCAAAGCGGCTGTCCATTCAGTAGGGGGCTCTTTCCAATCAGCACCAATGCGCGCCAGTATTGCTTCAATTACCGAACCAATATCACCCACCAAAGGTGCTGCAATTTCAATATTGCTGTCCATTTCTTTAGGTTCAATGTCGATTTGTATGAACTTCTTCGACCCCGGCGCTCCCCATTGCTTGCCTTTGCCATGCGACAAAAGCCAATTCAAACGCGCGCCAACCATCACCACAACATCAGCCTCTTGCAGCGCCATCGAGCGGGCAGCGCCGGCAGACAGGGGGTGATCATCAGGCAAAAGGCCTTTGGCCATGCTCATCGGAAGGTAGGGGATCCCTGATTTTTCAACAAAAGCGCGAATGTCATAATCAGCTTGTGCATATGACGCACCCTTACCCAAAATGATCAACGGGCGCTTGGCACCTTTTAAGAGATCCATTGCGCGGTCAACCGCTTCTGGGGCTGGCAATTGGCGGGGAGCTGGATCAATTACTTTAACCAAAGATTTGCGGCCCTGTTCGGCATTCATCACTTGACCAAAAAGTTTGGCGGGCAGGTCAAGATAGACTCCACCTGGGCGGCCCGATACCGCGGCGCGAATTGCGCGAGCGACAGCAATCCCAATATCCTCTGCATGCAGGACCCGATAGGCAGCTTTACACATAGTTTTAGCGATGGCCAGTTGGTCCATCTCTTCATAGTCGCCCTGCTGAAGGTCAACTATTTCACGCTCAGACGAGCCCGAGATCAGAATCATCGGCCAGCAATTAGTGGTGGCATGTGCCAAGGCTGTTAAGCCGTTTAGAAAGCCAGGGGCCGAAACAGTTAAGCAAATGCCTGGCTTTTTAGTCAAATAGCCCGCAATCGCCGCCGCATTACCAGCATTTTGTTCATGTCGAAATGAGATTACGCGCAGACCTTCGGCCTGGGCAATACGACCGAAGTCGGTGATTGGAATGCCTGGAACACCATAAATTGTTTTCAAACCATTCAGTTTGAGTGCGTCAATGATCAGATGAAAACCATCCGTAAGTTCTTGATTGTCGCTGGCCGCTATGGCTGTGGAATGGTCGTTCATATGTTCCTCCATCGTCCTAAAGGGCGCTGTTCCTTTGATCTATTTGTTCAAGTCTTGTCCAAGTACGCTCGACATGGTCATGCAATTGCATCGTATGTTGGAGCACGAGTTTAGCAGCCAAATCAGCATCGCGCGCTTCCAGCGCTTCGATGATTTTCATATGATCAACCACCGAACGCGTTACCCGGTCTCCTTCGCCCATCGCTCGCTTACGCACAGCGTGCATATGCATAAAAAGATCATCGGCGGTTTTGCGCAAAAGCTGGCAGCCCGAAAAATCTAAAATAAACTGGTGAAACTGTATATTGGCATCGGAATACTCTGCAAGCTCAGCGCGGGCGGCGTGGACGGAATGAGTCATTGCAAATTTGCGCAGATCCTGAAGTTTTGCATCTGAGGCTATAGCCGTCGCTAACCGCGCGGCCATGCTTTCAAGCGCGGCCCAAGTAATAATCATATCTAAGATTTCTTGACGAGTTTTTCTAATCACAAAAACGCCTTTGCGCGGCAATATGGATACCAATCCATCTTGCGACAGGCGCGCCAACGCCTCACGAATGGGAGTGCGTGAAATGGCTAACTGTTCGGCCAGTTTGCGCTCATCAAGCCGCAGATCAATGTCAGGGTGATAGATATCCATTCCCAGAATCGCTTCTCGAAGCACATCGTACGTGTGATCCTTTAAAGTGAAATTCAGCGCAATTGGGCTAAGATGGTCGCTTACAGACAATTTACCCCCAAAATCTAACCGGATAATGAAATCCGTTCACATTTATTATGTGGTATACCATACATCTTGAAATACGCTCGTCAACCAGTTTTTGCGCTGCGCCCCAGTTTACCAGGAGCTAAAGGTCCCTCGGAAAGGTTTTATCCCCCTTTAAAGCAACTTTTGCTTAACTTGCAATTTCCTCGATCTCAGGCAGATAGTGCGTTTTGTTTAAGGCGTGCGTCGACAATGGCCACTACAGCATCAACGGCTTCGCTGTTCTTGCCAATTTCAGTACCAATCATTTGCACCAAACGGTCTATGCGCTCGATGCGCTTTGCTCCCCCACCCACAGCCCGCGCGCCCGACGATGGCTTGGATAGAGAATTTGCTGCTACCCTGTATTTTTCAAATGGCACTTGGTCGGCAGGTTCTGCCCCTAATTGCCGTGAAAGAGCATCGACCCAATGATATATAGCCTGCGAAGCTTCTACATCGCCCAAAACCGCATCGCGGATGGATTGTTCGCCTTCGGGCAAGATACATCTGAAATTGCCTGTCAGAAGCATGCTCCATTTCGCCAGCGGCACAAACAGGCTGTCATAGACGCGCAGCTTTACCGGCACATCGTGACCATCAAGAGTAATGGCAGCGATGTCAGTTTCGAGCTGACGCAAAAGCGCTGTATGATTCGCATCGGCAAAAGCTGAGGCTTTGAAGTTCGTCGGCAATCCCACGTGCAACACATTAGCAGGTTCGCCGGCAGGACGGAAAGCTTGCGGATCAGGGCTGCAAAGGCTCATCAAGCCGGGCTCAAAATCCGCCCAAAGGCTAGGGTCTGAATAACAAGCGTCGAGCTCTGCCTTTGACAGCCTATTGATGCGGCGTAAATAGGGCAAGGGCGGCATATTCATAATCGACAGACAGGGTTTTTTGCTGGCTGCAACGCGGCCCATTAAGTCACGAGCCGACGGTTCGGAATATTGCGGTTCTTGCATAGCAAGGCAAATAATATCGAAATCGGCGGGGTTCACTTGATCGGGAGCCTCAGCTGTAACCTTGCCGGGCAATGTAACTGAATGGATATCGCGAAACGCTTCTTCCCCGCGCAAACGGAGGCTCACATGGGTACCATTGGCATTGATGAGCTTAGCCGTTTGGCTGCGACAGATCAACGTCACATCATGACCCGCCATCAATAATTTGGTCGACAGCAATGACCCATAAGACGCACCCAAAATCAACACTTTCATAGCAGCACCCTCCTAAATCTGATGGCTAATTTAATTTCTATTTTATAGACGTTATAGCATTATTATTGCGTGCGCAATAAAATTTCGTGGCGGGTTTTAGAATATGCTACTTTGTCACAGGGAAAATATTTTGTGAAAATTTTTTAATTTGTGGCTATCCTTAAGCTGTCTTAACACCCTTTAAAAAAGCGCCACAACCGCCGTTACTCCTGCCTATGTATAGGCTATACATATGGTAGTAAATTACCTATCTGAAAGGACTAAATACAGTAAATATCGGATTTTTATGAAATTTTTGTAGGATTACTCAAAAGGTATGACATCCTATGAGCATGTACAAAGTATATAGTCCCTTAAGCCCACGACCCTAATGTATGGCGCTGATCCTCTTCTTTTGGCAGGAAGGTTGGCGTAGCCTTAAACTCAGGCAACGCCTCCACCCAGCCCATAGCTTGAAGACAAGAAAAAAGCGCCGATTCGGGCTCAAGGCATGCCAGGGCTGCCGCATCCTTATAGACCCATGCGCCCCCGCTATATTGTCCATAGATACGGGAAAATCCGCCCTGAGAGACTGCCAAGGTCACTTCTTCAATATTATCAAGACAGCTTTTCACAAAGCCAAAGGCGGGCGCTCTGGGGTCAATCAAAACCTCATCAGGGCTCAGGGCATCGATATTTACATTTTTAAAACGGTCAACATTGGTCAGGGAAATAAGATCTAAAATCGCCATCGAGTGATTCCAGCCATAGGCAACGGTTTTGGGCTTTTGGCCAAAGGCAACATTGTTGTCCAAAAACTCAAAGTGAATGGTTTTTGTTGTAGAAGCGATGGTTGAAAAAAACAAATTTGGAATGCCCCGATAGGCTTCAATATTGTGGTAAAGGAGATCTTCAACCGCCTTATAGCGGCCCGTTTTCAAGCCACGGTTCCAAGCGCGCACAACCGTCTCGGCGGGCGGGGTGATGATGAAAGATAAATAGACTGTGTGACCAAACCGGGTCAGAAGCTGACTTTTTCGACCTTGATCATTGGCTACATCAAAGCTGTCAAAGCGAAAACGGTCAATTAAAAGATGCGGGATATTCTGGGCGGCAGCACGCTCTTCCATAAGAAGGTCAAGCTTTTTGTCGATGATCTCAAGCTCTTGCCCTGTCAGCATTGCGGCAAATTTATAGTCTGGACCCATAGACGCATAATCAAGTAAGAACTTACGCCAATAATCTGGACTGATCAGGGCAAAATCTTCCCAAGGTACGCTCAGCCTTTTGGCCAACTCGCGCTGCTCCGGGCGGATGGTGCTTTTCCCTGCGGCAGAGGCCCCTTTCACATTCATAAAAAGCGGTTTTTTCTGCGCAGGCAAAAGCCTATAACCCAAGCTTTGCGCACCTTGAGCAACCAAGGGCTCAAGCCATGCGCCAATTTGGCGCGAACCAAAGTCGTTTAAAACACGCCTAAGCGCAAATTGCACGATCATGGTCCTGTCTGCCATCAAGCGGCCACGGTTGCGCAAAAGTGCTTCAATGATGAAAATTAGGCTTTGATAGCAGGCGCGTTCAAGACCCCCCTCATCTTCAGTGACGACTTTCCATTTTTGCAAAGCCATTACTTCGGCTGGCTCCGCCACAAGAGTGACAACTCTTGTACGACCAAAGGGCCAAATACGTCGTTTTTCAGGGGCGGACTTTAACACAAAAAGGTCTTGATCCAAGATTTGGATCAGTAAGGCTTCGGCCTTGCCGCGCAGCTTTTCAAAATCTTGGCAGATTTGCGGCCCGTGGGGTGCGATAATCTGTTCCAATAAACGCGCGGTCATACCGCGTAGGTTAAGTCCTAACTCTTCATAGTTGGGGCCGTCTGGTACGGACAAAGAGCTGGTAACCCGGATCAAAAGCTCATGCACTATAAGCCGATCACAGGTGAATTCGATCATATCATTGGCTGAAAGCCCACAAAAATCAGCATCAGCTTTGGCACTGGCATAGGATACATTTACGTTCTCGGAGCGATAAATCGTTACCGAAGGCATAAGACGGCTTGGAATCTCCGAACTTATTCCTGGGGCCCATGGGTGAAACTCAGGGTCTTTTGTCGACATCTGGTAATTGCCTTTTGCTGTGACCCTCTCTTGATGCGTCAAGGCAGGCTGGGGATGCAACCACTTTTAAATCTAGTGCATAAACTAGATTACCAGATCAACCAGATGCCCCTGCGTAGAATAACCCTTATCCTGAAGCATGGTACGAGCGTTTGCTAGCTCGGCGTCACCGCCGCCACCCTTGGCCAGGTTCTTAAACATGTCAATTATCTCTTTTGGTAGTTCAGCCGTTAGCTTGCCTTCACCACTGACAGCGCCACGACCCTCTTCCACAGTGGGGCGCAGTGCTTCGGCATCAAAGCCGCTGGCTTGCATCACCTGATGCAACTGGCGCGAGGGCCGAATGTCTGAGGAGCGCAGCGCCTCCTGAATCGAGCGCACATCATTTTTTGTAAGATTTTGGGGATCATATCCCGCCAACGTTTCACGTAAAGCAGTAATCTGCTTGTCGGACATGGCTTGCAAAAACGTTGGGCGCACTTGCATTGGCATAGAAGCATTTGAAATCGAACCTATCATGGCTTAGCCTTTCGCGATGGGTTGCAATGTACTCTCACCCCTAAACGACGCAAAATGCGTCCATGTTAGCCACTTTAGAAATTTATCTACCAAAGCGGCTAACTGCCTAAAGTTTTTTGGCATCATTTACGATATTCATCGTGGCCACGCCACTATTGCCCAAGTCAACCGCAGCAAAGGCCCCCCCATGGCGCATCTGGGCCAAATCCGAGGTATTAGCCTGTAAGGCTTTGGCCAAAATATCAGCGGCAAAAACCTCGGCATTATCTTTGGGTCGATACCCCAAAAACTGCGCCTTGGCATTATCAACTGGGGCGCGGTCATTATTTGAAACGCCATAAACAACCGCAAATCCCGTGGTAGGCGCATCAATCGCACGGGTGACTAATTGGATCAGATCATCATAGCTGAGCCACGTGCCCAGCGCGCGCACCGACGTGACCTGAGCACAAGATAAAATACGCAAACACACAGCTTCAAGACCGCGTTTTTCCCAATACATCCGAGCCAAATCTTCAGCAAAGCATTTGGCCAAACCATAGAATGTGTCGGGGCGGTGCGGTGCGTCGGTGCCGATAAACTCCTGGCGCGGATACATGCCTACGGCATGAATGGACGAGGCGTAAACCACCCGCTTCACCCCGTGGCGATGAGCGGCCTCCCAAACATTATAGGCACCTAAAAAATTTGGCCCAAGTAATTCTTCAAAGGGTGCTTCGTCGCAAATCGCTCCAAAATGGACTACCATATCAGCACCTTCAATCACTTTGGCCACCGCATCATACTGTGCTAGATCGGCAGACAGATAGATTTCATTCGGATAAAGCTTGCCAATATCAGGCAGAATATCAGTAGATATCAGTTCGTCAGCCATCTTGGACAACGGCTCGCGCAAATAAGAGCCAAGTCGGCCACCAGCACCTGTTAATACCAATTTTTTCATGTTCAATCTTTCTTTTGTCTATTGTCCAACCATAGACCGAGGATCAGTCTAGATGATCGCTCGCTCAATTATGGCTTCATTTTTGATCACACGCTCATAGCCAAAGGTTGATAGATCAAGACTGCGATACTCGCCATAGATGATGTGTTCGGACAACCCACGCCCCATCGCTGGCGACTGTTGTAGGCCATGACCCGAAAACCCATTAATGAACAAGAAGTTTTGCACGCGGCCATGTGGCCCTATTACGGCATTTTGGTCTAGTGTATTATAGGCATAATGCCCCGCCCATTCGTTAATAACCTTAATGCTTTCGAACTGGGGGACACGCATAGCAATGATTGGCCAGATATGACTTTCCCAAAGACCGTAATCCATGGAAAAATCGTCATAATCCACTGCTGGGTCTTTGTCTGACCGCCCGCCCGCCAAATAAGTTTCAGGCCCGTCTTGGCGCATATGTACCCCCGATGGATCAATAGTCAGTGGCAATTCACGGTCAAGAGGATTTCGAGCCGAAAATACCCAGGTAAAGCGCTTACGCGGCTCGACCGGTATGAAAATTCCCAACATCTGCGCCGTGTGTGAAGCCCGCGGCCCCGACGCATTCACTACAAGCCCCGACTCCACAACTTCGCCCGACACCAAGGTGACGCTTTCGACCCTATCACCCCTCTGGTTTTTGGTCATAGCAATCACTTCATTGTTAATATATTCGGCCCCTTTTTCGCGCGCCGATCTGCCCAACCAATCAAAGACCGTGCCACCATCCCAATATCCTTCATCGACCGTATTGATCGAGCCCAGTAAAATATCATCAACGTTGTAAAATGGATATTTTATCAGAATTTGTTCTGGCGTCAAAAGGGTTGTTCCAGCCCCCGCTGCAAGCTGCACTTTTTGATTGTCGCGCAGCACATCAGCAAAGGCCATCTTATTGGCCAAATACAAATATCCATAATTTTTAATGGTCAGATCAGGTACGCGCAGATCTCCACCCATATATCCGCGAAGGTTCTTCACAAACTCAGCAGCAAATTGCGAAATTTGCACGTTAAGCATGGTTGAAAACTGCTGGCGCATACAAGAATTGGTATGCGCCGTGGATGACTTTTGATAGGTTAGATCCCGCTCAACTACAAGAATTGATCCCTGAAAATCAGGGTTTGAGGCCAAAAACCACGCAGTCGATGACCCCATCATAGCCCCACCAATTATCACAACATCATAGCTGTTTTTTGCAGGGCTCTGCGAAGCTAAAGCCCGCTTAATCAAACAATATTCCCTTTTTTTGAGGCGGCAATCACATCGGAAATCATCGCCTCAGACAAGCCATAAACATCGCGAGCCATGTCTTTTGAAATATAGCCCAAAGCCAAATCTCGCCGCACCAGTTCTGGGTCGCGGTCTGAAGCCGCACCGTATCCCGCTCCGCCTGGAAAGGCCATCATTACGCGCCGACCATGGGGCACGAATTGCTTCCCTTTACCGCGCATTTTGGTACCGTCATCTTGGTTGATCAGGGTAGGCGCGCCTTCAAGTCCGCCGCGCCGGCCGCGGGCTGGATGGTTCACCCGGTCGAACATGGCTTGAATGTCGAACTCATGCCCTTCGCGTGCGCCCACTTCCATGAACTGGCCTAAACCACCACGGTAAGTGCCTGCCCCTCCTGAATCAGGACGCAGTTCTTTGCGCCAAATAATCACGGGGCCAGTTTGCTCAGTGGCTTCGACCGGCATGGTCATTACGCCTGAAGGAAATGCTGTGGCATTCAAGCCATCAAGCAAGGGTCGCGCACCTGCACCGCCTGAATTAAAGGTCAGCACTTCGGCCCGGCGCGCGTCTTGCGGGGCCGGCGCATCGGTGCGAGGGCGCAAAGATACTTGAAAATTACAAAGACATCCGGCACCTTCAGCGGGCACAGTGTGGGGCAAAAGCTGATCAAGAGCAGCATAGATAGTATCGGGGACCATGTGGCCGATCACATGGCGCAAAGCCACGGGGGCAGGGTGCATGGCATTTAAGATGCAGTTTTCTGGCGCGCGGACTTCAAACGGTGCGAGTGAGGCTGCGTTATTGGGTATTTCAGGCGCGATGGCGCATTTGAGCGCATAGCAAGCATAGGCCTTGGTATAGACCAAAGGCACATTAATGCCCTTTTTGTCTAGCCCTGAGGAGCCTTGCCAGTCGCTTTCAATACGATCTGATTTGATTGTTAGACGCACGTGTAAATCTATAGGTGTGTCATGCCCATCAATGCGCATATGGCCCAAGGCGCTACCCTGCGTTAAAGTGGCAATGCGCTCCAACGTAGCGCTGCGCGAATTGGTCAGAATAAAATTAGAAATATCTTGCATATCATGCAAACCAAATTCAATCATCATATCGACTAAGCGGTGGTGGCCAATTTCGTTGCAGGCGGCCAAAGCATAAACATCGCCCACCAATTGATCAGGTTCACGCACATTTCCACGAATGATACGGATCAGAGTTTCGTCGATTTGACCTTTTTCAATCAGCTTCATGATCGGAATATATAGCCCCTCTTCATAAACCGAATTAGCATCAGCTCCAAAACCCCGCCCACCTATGTCAACAATATGGGCGGTACAGGCGAAAAAGCCCACATGTTGGCCCTGGTGGAAAGACGGAGTGACCACGGTGATGTCATGCAAATGGCCAGTGCCTTCCCACGGATCATTGGTGATATAAACGTCACCCTCTAGGATATTCTGTCTGCCAATACGGCGAATAAAATGCGGCACGGCGTCTGCCATGGCATTCACATGACCAGGCGTGCCAGTCACGGCCTGGGCCAGCATTTCACCACTTCCATTATAGACCCCCGCAGACAGATCGCCAGCTTCGCGAACCGAAGTTGAAAAGGCGGTACGTACCAGAGCTTGGGCTTGTTCTTCCACGATCGAAATCAAACGATTCCACATCACTTGTGAGGCGACTTTTGAAGGTTTTCTCATGTCAGGTTTCTTTCGCAAAAATATCAATGCAGCCATCCGACAGTATGCATGCTGATCGACTATGGGTTAACACTACCGTCGTTTCTTCTTCAGTAATCAAAGCGGGTCCTTGGACCAAGGCCCCCAAATCTAAAGTATCGCGCGCAAAGACCTGTGCCACACCTGCGCGCCCAAGGGCCGCGTCAAACAAATCACGCTGCCCTATTGCGCTTTGCCCAAGGGCCGATAGCGACGTTGCGTCGGCACGTTCGCTTTGGGCCTTAGCTGTTGCGGCATTGACGGACCAGACGGTGATCTCGACGTCCATCCCCGCGACAGAGCGGCCAAAAAGACGGGCGTAAAGCGTTTCAAATAAGGCCAAGTAATCATCGCGGCTGGGGGAATCAACATCGGCTTGAGTCAAAGGCACAGGAATTTCCCACCCCTGCCCAGCGTACCGCATATAAACCTTATATTCCGCCAAAATGGGCGCAACCGCATCACAGCTGCGGACAAATTTCGTGGCTTCGGATGCCATTTCAGCAAAAAGCACCCTTACGAGCGCCGGGTCGAAACTTGACATTCGCATAAAGACAGAGCGGTTGGCCTCAAAACTAAAGGGTGCTCGCAAAAAGCCAATGGCTGATCCCACACCAGCTCCTTGGGGCACCAAGCAGCGCTGGACGCCTAATTTTTCACAAAGGCGTGCGGCGTGTAAGGGCGCAGCACCGCCAAAAGCGATCATCGTGTAGCCGGCTAGGTCTTCACCATTTTCCACCGCATGAACCCGCGCGGCATTAGCCATATTTTCATCAACCACTTCGGCCAGACCCCATGCCGCTTCAAGGGGTTCCATATCAAGCTTGCCACCCAAATGGTCGGTTAAAGCCTTGACCGACTGATCGGAATAAAGAGCGATTGAGCCACCAGCGAAAGCATCAGGGTCAAGCTTACCCAAGATCAAGTCTGCGTCGGTCACGGCAGGATGCGCACCACCACGGCCATAGCAAGCGGGCCCTGGCTCAGAGCCCGCACTTTCAGGCCCAACGCGGATTTGGTTCATTGCATCGACCCGCGCGAGACTGCCGCCACCGGCGCCAATTTCAACCATATCAATAACTGGAATAGAAATTGGCATACCAGAACCCTTTTTAAACCGATAAGATCGTGCTGCCTCAAAAACCCGAGCTGTTTTTGGGGTTTGGTTTTTAATAAGACAAATTTTAGCTGTCGTGCCGCCCATGTCAAATGACAAAACCTTATCAAGCCCATGGCGCCCAGCAATATCAGCAGCAAAGACCGCGCCGCCTGCAGGACCAGATTCAACCAACCGCACAGGAAATTCAGCCGCATTTTCAAGCGAAATAATTCCACCGCCCGAATGCATCAAAAAAATTGGGCAGTCGGCACCTTCTTCCGCTAAACGCTCAGCCAAGCGGCTTAAGTAGCTCTTCATCAAGGGCTTGATATAGGCGTTAGCAATCGTGGTGTTAAAGCGTTCATATTCGCGCATTTGCGGCGAAACTTCGGAGGACAAAGATACCATCACATTGGGCAGGCGGCTTTGTAACACATCAAAAATCAGGCGCTCATGCGCGTCATTCACATAGGAATGCAAAAGTCCCACTGCGATGCTTTCGTAATTAGCGAAAGCCAAACTGCCGGCCAAGGCTTCAACCTCCACCTCGTTAAGGGCAATAAGAACCTCGCCACGGGCGTCCATTCTTTCGCGCACAACATAGCGACGGTTTCGTGGCAGCAAAGGTTTGGACAACACTAGGTTTAAGTCATATTGTTCAAAACGGCTTTCGGTGCACATTTCGATCACATCGCGAAAACCTTCGGTGGTTATTAGCGCGGTTTTAGCTCCACGCCGCTCGATCAAAGCATTGGTTGCCAAAGTGGTTCCATGAATTATCTGAGTGACCTCTGTCGCGGCAATGTCTGCTTTTTGGCATACGCGGTGTAATCCTTCAATGATCGCACGTTCAGGCGCGTCATATGTGGTTAAAACCTTTGTAGAAAAGCGGTCTTGTCCACGTTCTAAAACCACATCAGTAAAGGTTCCTCCAATATCCACCCCAAGCCGCACCATATGTTTCTCCTGAAAATTAGGATCCAACCATGTCAGAGTTGATCAAATATGATTAGTATATAGCATAATCTATCAAGTTCCAGAACCATCGCAGCAGAGCCGCTGGCCCGAAACAAAGGGATTTCAAACCTGCACAATTTAATCACTTCAACAAGGGGCAGATATTTTTACATCGAGATATCAGATACAGTATTTAGGTTAGAACATACTTAAATAGATTTTCTGCTTGACATAAATTGATAATATCCCGCAGATACATTTATTCACAGGAGAGTATTATGACAAAAATTATAGCGGTTGTGGCCCTTTGTTTCACTGTTTCAGGCTGCGCCAAACTAAATCAGCTGCAAGATTCTAAAGTTAATCCAATGAACTGGTTCGGCTCAAATCAAGACGAGTAATCTTGGTGAGATCCATTTAAAACCATAAATAATTTTACCTCATAAGGGCGCAATCCAAGAAAGGGATGCGCCTTTATTTTTTGATTGCATGGAATAGATGAAATTACTTAAGGCCCTGATCTTAAGTAATTAATAAATTTCAAAAAATTTTTACAAAAAATTTGCCCGTACTGAAAGAGCCGATAGTGTTCTATCAGGGCTATCGGCTGGACATGCTATGCAGCCTGGGTTCAGCCCAGAGGTGGCGGCAATTCGTTCTGGTTCATGTATACATCGATTATTTACTTAGCACGGGCGGCCCCTTAAGCAATTGTGGCGGTTGGGACGGGTGGGTCAGACCATGCCTTTATTTGCCATGAAGGTACACCAGTTCACCCATCCACGTTACCGGAAGCTGCGTGTAGACTATAATGCTGGTTAATTGGCGACAAATGACATTCTGTTCACGCTGGCCTGGCGGGCGTGTGAAAGTTGAGTGGAGCCGCCAAGCGGCGCCAGAGCACCGCAAAAATAATATGTTTGGACATATGTGTAACTCAGAAAGACGCAGTTTAGCCCGGAGTGAGCCCACGCAACCGCTCCGAGCGTCGGCGCAGCAATTCAAGAGCCATCAATAACACAACCGAAATGCAGACAAGGATCGTCGCCACCGCCAGAATAGTCGGACTGATCTGTTCACGAAGACCTATAAACATCTGCCACGGAAGCGTTTTCTGACTGGCGGAGCCAATGAACATCACAACAACAACTTCGTCAAAGGACGTTATAAAGGCGAAGAGACCACCAGAAACGACCCCTGGAAAGATCAGCGGCATCTGGACACGGAAAAACGTGGTTACCGGGTTTGCACCCATATTGGCTGCTGCACGAGTCAGCGAGGTGTCAAAGCCCACGAGCGTTGCCGTCACGGTGATAATAACAAACGGGATTCCCAAAACAGCATGCGCCAAAACAACTTTGACGTAACCAACAAAATTCTTATCCATTCCCAAGGTATTTTCCATGAAGTTACCCATGGTTGAGTAAAAGAAAAACATGCCCGTCGCCGAAATAATCAGCGGCACTATCATGGGCGAAATCAAGATCGCCATAATTGCTCGTTTGGCTGGCACATGGCTTTGACTAAGCCCAATCGCCGCGAGAGTTCCAAGAGACACAGAGATAACCGTCGAAATCGGCGCAATGATCAGTGAGTTCCAGAACGAACGCTGCCACTCATCGTTATTAAAGAAATCCTGATAGTGTTTTAAAGAATAGCCTGCGGGATCAAATCGCAACATTTCAGGGGTAAAGGTAAAGAAATTCTGCGCGTTGAAAGACAGAGGCATCACAACGAGAATAGGCGTGATTAAGAACATAAAGATCAGGCCGCAGATCACTCTGAAGCTGTAGTGCCATAGGACCTGATTAGAGGTCAGATAAGGGTGCAATTTGACGCGGTAACCACCCTCATAAATCCAATAGAAAAACCACCCAAAAAACCACCCAATCAGCGCTCCAAAAAAGCCTCCAATTAGGCCCAAAAACAAAAAGCCTAAGGCGGCCAAAAGGATGGGTAAAAGTAAACGGACAGCCTTCGGTCTCAGATATTCTGTTGCAGTCATTCCATAGGCGATGATTGCAGAGATCGCCGAACCAAAAATAATCCCAACCAGAGTAGATCCGAACGCTGGTCCAACAAACAAACCAACAAAGCCCCCCATCAGTCCCATCACTGGCAACACAAAAGACAGAGGCCCGCGCGACACCTGAGAAAACGTATCCATGACGTCAGCCCCCCAACTTTACGTTATCGATTCCGACAATTTTATCATACGCCCAATAGAGGATTAACACTGCCGAAAGTAAAATTGTCCCAAGTGCTGCAGCCAATCCCCAATTCATCGATTGGAAAATATGGTAGGCTATTCGATTAGAAATAAAGACGCCTTTGTTGCCACCAACAATTTCTGGCGTGATATAGTAGCCGATCGCCAGTATGAAAACTAAGATAGATCCAGCCCCAATACCTGGCACCGATTGCGGAAAATAAACCCGCCAAAACGCAGTCCAATTGGTTGCGCCAAGAGATCTTGCCGCCTGCAGATAGGTCGGCTGTATCGTCTGCATCACTGAATACATTGGCAGGATCATAAACGGTAACAAAATATGCGTCATCGCAACGATCGTACCAAACTGATTATTGATCATTACCAAACGACCGGTTTCTTCAATCATACCTAGCGCGACCAAAAGATCATTGATAACCCCTTGCTGCTGCAGCATGACCTTCCAGGCAGAGGTTCTAACCAGCAAGGAAGTCCAGAACGGTAAGAGGACGAGAATCATCAACAAGTTGGATTGGCGCATCGGCAGATTGGCAAGCAACCACGCCACTGGATACCCCAACGAAATACAGGCCACCGTGATCATCAAAGACATAATCAGCGTGCGTTCAAACAGTTTAATCAAAATCTGCCTATTTTCCGGCTGAAATTCCGGGCCAGTCAAGGTCTTGCGCATATCCACCGCATTAAGAAAATACCCTGCGGTATAGCGCGAACTGTGGGTTTTTAGCGTTTGCCAGATTTCGACATCGGCCCAGCCTTTGTGCGCCGTTATCAATTTTTCTTTGAACGGCGCGTCAGCCTCAAGATCCCATCTCTTCGCCTGTCGCGCGGTTTTCTTGAAGAGTGAGGCGATGCCAGATTTTTCATAATTCAACCGTAGGCCAACCCTAGTGTGAACTTTGGTTTGGGCCGCGCGCTGAATATCGCCAGCAAAAGCCGCATAGACGGATTCATCCGGCAATTCGCCCGATTTCCCATCCCAGGCTGCCAGGGCAATCACTGTTTCTGGCAGTATTTCCGCCACAATATCGTTTTCGACCGAGCGAAAGAGCATAGATGCTATTGGGAAAAGAAATGTAAATAAAACAAAGATAAGAAGTGGAGATATAAGGAGCAGCGCCCGAATTTTTTGCTGCCTTAACGCTATAGCCAAACTGCGCTTAAGGGGTTTTCCATCCACGGTCAACATAGGGCCATTTTCGTCAGTATAACTCATGTCGTCCCCATAGCCAGCTCAGCATCTCAAAGAGACACGTAAATTTAAAAAAGGGCCAACCAAGGCCCTTTTCCATTTTAAATTGTCTTATTTTGCAAGCCACGCTTGAAATTTCGACTCTATATCGTCCTTGTAATCCGCCCAGAACGCATAGTTCATCAGGAAGGTATTCTTCGAGTTGGCAGGATCTGTTGGCATATGAGGAGCCATATCTATACCCAATTCCGCATGCTTATCAACCAAAAGTGCCGATGACGCGCGTGTCGGGCCATAGCTGATCCACCCAGACTGATCTGCAAGACGTTGTGTGTCGGTTGCAAATCTCACATAGTGCAGCGCTCGTGCCTGACGCTCTGGGCTCAGGCCGGTTGGAATAATCCAGCCGTCAAGGTCATAAATCTGAGCATCCCAAAGCATTGAAACAGGTTGCTTTTCCTCTTCGATCAAGGCGAACAAACGGCCATTAAAAGTTGATCCCATAACGACTTCGCCATCGGCTAGCAATTGTGGCGTATCAGCGCCTGCAGACCACCAGATCACATCGTCTTTGATGGTATCCAGTTTCGCAAGAGCTTGGTCCTGACCAGCCGCTGTTTCCAGTGTTGGATAGATATCCGCTTTGGCAACGCCATCACATAGAAGGGCCCATTCCATGTTGGAAAGCGCGCCCTTTTTCAATGAGCGCTTGCCAGGATAGGTTTTTGTATCAAAGATCGCGCAGATGCTTGTTGGAGGTGTGCTGCCAACCATGTCGTTGCGATAGCCCACGGTGTAGGAGTAAACGATCTGTGGGATAAAGCACTCTGAGACGATGAAATCACCAAAATCATTTGAGGCAAGCGTTCCGTCTGGCGCGTCGGCCAACATGAAATCGTGATCGATTTCCATTGCAAGACCTTCGTCGCAAAGCTGCATCGCTGGACCAGCTTCAACGTCGACAACATCCCAAGTTAGGTTGCCAGCTTCCTTCATAGCACGCAATTTTGCGACAGCTGTACCAGCACTCTCATCATTAATAATAGTGACGCCAGTATTTGCCGTATAGGGCTCATGATAAGCTTTAAGTTGTGATTTCGAATAGGCGCCACCCCATGACACGATGGTCATTTCCTCTGCAAGTGCCAATCCTGCGGATAACGATAGCGCCACCGTTGCCAGAACAGTTTTTGTGAATTTCATTACATTCTCCCAAGCAGCCCGTTTTTTTAAGGATAGGATCCGCGTCACGGGCAGAACGAAAGATCCATACTAAGCCACGCCCTTGATGGGACGCGCCCTATCATTCAAGCTTCAAGCATCTAGAGCCCGGCAATCCGACGGCAACCAGCCAATCTCAATCTGGGCACCAGGTTCCAGCCGAACCTGATCCGGCGCGTTGCGGGTCTTTACAATAAAATTGTCATTGCCAGCTACCCGCAAGCGAGTTCGGAAAATATCGCCCATATAGATAAATTCTAGCACTTCTGCTCTGAGGGTATGCGCCCCAGGCTGCAAGCGTTCCTTGTTAAACTCGACCCGTTCAGGCCGGATCGACACCCGGGTCCGCTCACCAGCTTTGGTGACATTGACAGGGTTGCAATCGATCAATTTTCCATCTTTCAATTGAACAAGAGCCACGCCATTGGAAATCTCTTTCACCACGCCTTCCAACGTGTTGTTCTCGCCGATAAACTGAGCCACAAAACTATTTTGCGGAGATTCGTATAATTCTGCCGGCGGAGCCAACTGCTGGATCCTACCATCATCAAATACCGCAACCCTGTCAGACATGGTCAGCGCCTCGGTCTGGTCATGTGTCACATAGACCACCGTGATCCCAAGATTTTCGGCAATCCGCTTAATTTCGAACTGCATGTGTTCGCGCAACTGCTTGTCCAGTGCGCCTAGAGGCTCATCCATCAAAACAAGTTCGGCCTCGAACACCAGCGCACGCGCAAGGGCGACACGCTGCTGTTGACCACCAGACAACTGGGCCGGTCTGCGGGCCCCAAACTCACCCATTTGCACCATTTCTAGCGCGCGTTTTACTTTGGCCTCGCGATCAGCCTTGCCAATTTTGCGCACCTCAAGTGGAAACGCAAGGTTTTCAGCCACAGTCATATGGGGGAACAGCGCATAATTCTGGAACACCATCCCGATGCCACGCTTATGCGGCGGAATATTATTGATTGATATCCCGTCAAGCATAATGTCACCGTGGGTCGCTGTCTCAAAACCGGCCAGCATCATCAGACAGGTGGTTTTCCCCGAACCCGAGGGGCCCAACATAGTCAGAAATTCACCTCTTGGCATCGATAGGTTCAGGTCTTTCACCACCAACGACAACCCATCATAGCTTTTTTGTACGCGATCAAATTTCACGAAAACGTCGTTTTCACTCGTCTTGCTTGTCAAAAACTAACACCTTATTTTTTATATTTCCATCAAATCTAAACACCACAGTTTTCCTAAAAAACATGATGCCTTGATATTTGCAATGTTTTTTAGCATTCGCTGACTTTGGAAATCTATGAGTATCATATATTTTACCCACAAGCAAATGTTGGCGCAACCAATTAAGCCCTAAACGACAAAGCCTTTTGAGGTGTCTTGATTTCAAATCTTAACCAAGATTTAGGAGGCGTTTTGGACTTGCGCGGCGCCCCACAACCGCCATCGAAGGTGCCGGAAATTGTCATCCGTGCAAAATCAATATGCCGCAAACGCTGTTAGCCTTTCTTGTAATTTTTATCAACCATGTAACATTTTTTTAATCCAGCGTTTAGTCATACTCGTTTTAGCAAGAACAATAAACGCACGCCGCTCTCGATCATATAAATCTTGTTCGTTTATTTTGCAGCTTTCGCTCTCATCAGCTACAATAATATTAGCAATATTCATCGCTACCGTTTTATTATGCCCTGAAAAATCACCCCCATTGACGCCATCTTGCATAAATTTATCCATTTTAGCGATAAGATGGTGCCCACCAAGTTCAACTACTGGTACTTTAGGGGCAATATAGCCGATGTGCAGCTCCCTCACCATTTCTAAAGCTTGGCCAAGCAGCCTATCTCGACCCATTATATCTGCATCATAACCGGGCCGGAAATATTGGTATTTGGTAGATAGTTCAGGTGATGTGCCAGTCGCTCCATACCCGATTTGCATCCATGTTTGCCAGGCTGCATCATCCCAATTTCCAGTTTTTTCATACCATCTCAAGTAACTTTCCTTAACCCCGCCTCCACTCGGGACCAAACCTACCCCCGACTCAACAAGTCCAAGAGTTGAGTTAGAGTGTACAACGAGCCTGTCACAGTGCATAAGAACCTCAAAGCCGCCACCTGCCGCAAGTCCTGACGGAGCGCCAACAACTGGAACATTTGAATATTTCAAATGCTTAACAGCTTGTTGAAAGCGGCCCAAAAACGCATCAATTTCAGCCCAGTCTTCAGCCTCTATCAGCTTAAGAAAATGGTTCAAATCAACACCAGCGGAAAAATGCTGCGCATCATTATGAATGACTATACCATTACCATGATCTTGTGCCGCCATATCAACAACCTGCATTGATAAATCATTTAGGGCATTCGCCTTTGAATGAAATTCAACCAGTCGCAAATCTCCAGCTAGCTGATAAAGGCTTGCAGCATCATTGCTAAAGATCTTGTCTGTATACTGGCGCATCATTGAAAACCGCATAACACCACTTGGAAGGCCAATTTTTTTATAACCATTTGGATAAATGTCAACTTTTAAAGTTTTGTCCTCAACCTTGTAATAAGGGCGATCACGCATCTTAAGCTGGTCTGGAAGGGCCAGGCCGAGATCATTAGAAAGCCTTTTAAGGCGATTAATACCAATAGCATCTATCATCTCAAATGGGCCACGCTGCCAGTTAAAGCCTAGCTTCATCGCATCATCAATATCCTGAGGTGAGGTCGTAATTTCTGGAATAAGTTTTGCCGCATACGATAAGATTTTTACAAGAACACGTTTTGCAAAATGACTGGCATCACTATTGTCGACCAAAATTGGAACGAGCGGCTCTTGCTGCCGAACGGCCGCTTCAGCGGAAAGATTAACGCTTGAGGGCATATCACTCGACACTGCCCGCCAGTCATTGCCTGATCCACCACCTTCAACTATTCGGACCTGCCGTGCCCCATCTTTTTGACGGTAAAAGCCACCTTTTCCCTTATTTCCGGTGTAA
The DNA here is from genome assembly GCA_041441915.1 of Paracoccaceae bacterium. Taxonomy (GTDB): domain Bacteria; phylum Pseudomonadota; class Alphaproteobacteria; order Rhodobacterales; family Rhodobacteraceae; genus UBA10365. Next base: position 116,874 of record JASDRS010000006.1, read on the forward strand.
CCTTGCGATATCATTTCACTGATAATTGCTGGGTCCATGCCGACAGCGTGAAAATCATCGCCTTCAGGCAGTATAGTGCGCAGTGAGGTAACAACATCCGACATTAAATCAATGCCGATCAGATCATATAGACCGAAAACTCCCGTCTTCGGGATGCCAAATGGACGGCCCATAAGCGCATCAGCATGTTCAATAGGAATGCCCGCATTCAGAGCCTCATGCAAACCAACTTGCAAAGCATAAATACCAAGGCGGTTCCCCAAAAAGCCCGGTGTATCACCACAAATGACAACCCCCTTACCAAGCACCCTATCATTAAAAGCCGCAAGCCGCCTGATTACATCATCGTCTGTGTCTGCTCCACGGACCAATTCAAGTAACCGCATAAACCGCACAGGGTTAAAGTAGTGGGTGATTGCAAATCTCCGACAAAAACTTTGCGGCAGACTTTCGGTCAAAAGACTAATCGGGATGGTCGAGGTATTTGAACTTACAATGCAGTCCCTAGAAATAGTGTCATCAAGACGCAGGTAGAGCGATCTCTTTATGGGGAGCTGTTCAATGACAGCTTCAATAATCCAGTCACAATCAGCAAGCTTATCGAAATCGTCGTCAATAGTTCCAGTGGTAATGTTGTCGGCATTCTTACGGGTCATCAATTGGGGCGGATCAGATTTAAGTAGTTTTTGGATCGCCCACTCTGCAGCATTCGGCACACCCTTTTCTCTGGCAGGCAAATCAAGCAGTAAAACAGGTAAGCCAGCATTCGCGATTTGGGCAGCGATTCCGCTACCCATTGTGCCTGCACCAATTACCGCTATTTTTGAAAACAAAACTGAATTCGTCAATGCAAAACTCCTAATTAATAATATAAATTCAATCTGTTTAGTGACCTGTCAAAAAACCAAAAACCGAGCAAGGGACTTGTTTACATCATCTGGATGTTCAGCCGGAAGAAAATGCCCCGCCCCAGGAATTTCAATAAGCTGGCTATTTACTATCGCCTTCGCCATCAGGCGTCCTTGTTTTATAGGTATCATCTTATCAGCACCCGCGAGAATGACGAGGCAAGGAACGATCACAGAGTTAGCCGCATCATCGCCAGCATCATAAAGATTGCAGGCCTGAAGATCAGTGTGCAGTGCAGTTTTGTCATTGGTCATCATCAGTGCGCGACCAAATCCCAGGAGGGAGATGCCAGGCTGCGAATTGTCATGAAACTGGGCTAATCGACCATGGCCCCAACTGGTCATCATCGAGATGGCTGCGGAGAGCTTATTTGCAGAGCTTTCAACCAAATAATCATTAACCGGAATTGACAGCGCCCCAGAGATTAGAACAAGTTTTGAAACACATCCACCGTTTTGTGCAACGAGCTCCAGTCCAACAAGGCATCCTTGCGAATGACCTACGATAACGGCCTCATCAACGCCGAGTACATTCATTAAAGTCTTCACCCAATCAGCCATTTTCCGAATGGTTGATAAAGGGTTTCCTTTCGAGAGGCCGTGGCCGGGGAAATCGGGCGCCACTATATTGTAGCCTTCATAAGCAAAATAGCGCGTCTGCAAAACCCAAGTCAGGTGACTTTGACCACTTCCATGTAGAAAAATCATATAAGGTGCGCCTGGGACAAATGCACGCCCGCCAGTGGCAATGTGCACTTGAGAGCCAGAAATTTCGAGTTTCATCTTTATTGTGTCCTTTGGCCTATTTTAGGGTGCCAGTTTCTACCCTTATTGTCATAGCTAGGTTTAGGATTTAGCAATCCGTCGTGCAGCCTTAAAGCCAATTTCAAAATCAGCCTTAATATCATCGCAATCCTCAAGCCCTACAGACAATCTAATCATGTCATCGCTAAGGCCACCAGCTTTCATAGCCTCAGGATCAATGTGCGAATGGGTAGTGCTAGCGGGATGAATAACCAAGGTCTTGGCATCACCAACATTGGCAAGGTGAGATGACAACTCAACAGACTCGATAAAAGCTCGTCCCGCATCACGCCCACCCTTTACCCCAAATGCAATAATCGACCCCGCACCACGAGGCATCAATTTCTTGGCAACTTCATGGCCAGGATGGTCGGATAAATTAGGGTGGCGAACCCACTGGACATCAGGATGGTTTGACAAAAAATCCAGCAAGACACTAGTATTTTCCATATGACGTCGCATGCGCAATGGCAGCGTTTCCATACCTTGCAGAATATGAAACGCATTAGTAGGTGATAAGCAGGGACCAAAATTATACATCGCTTCAGCACGAAACTTAGCCGTGAAAGCTGCTGGCCCAAATTCTTCATGGAAGTTAATGCCGTCCATTGAATAGTGCGGCTTTGAAATTATTGGGAACTTATCAGACTGGCCCCAATCAAAGCGCCCCCCATCAACGACAGCGCCACCAATCGCCACGCCATGTCCGCCAATCCACTTGGTTAAAGAGTGAATTATAATATCAACACCCTTGGTGATAGGCTTTAGAAGCCAAGGCGTGTTAAATGTTGCATCAATAACCAGAGGGATTCCTGCATCATGAGCAACTTGGCTCACAGCCTCAACGTCCATAATATCAAGCCCTGGATTTCCTATGACCTCACCAAAAATCAATTTGGTATTAGGTTTAATAGCGGCCTTAAACGCCCCAGGGTCAGTTGCCGAGACGAAACTTGTTTCGATGCCAAAACGAGGCAATGTGTATTTCATCAAATTAACATTAGCGCCATATAATTGTGCGGATGACACAATATGGTCCCCAGCCGAACAAAGAGTGAGCAAGGTTGAAGACAGCGCCGCCATACCAGATGAAGTAGCAGTACAAGCAACCGCCTCTTCAAGGGCTGCAAGACGCTGCTCAAGAACTGCTACGGTCGGGTTTGAAATTCTCGAATAAAGATGGCCCCCCACTTCCATATTATAAAGTGCGGCGGCTTGTCGCGTGTCTTTGAACATATACGATGTTGTCTGAAAGATTGGAACTGCCCGCGATCCGTGACGGTCATCGGGCGTATACCCAGCATGAATACTCATAGTATCAAATTTGTAATCTTGGCTCATCTTTTAAAACAATCTTTTTTGTTGGGAATCACGACCTGTCTTAACCTTCATGAAGGGTGAAAAATGGCCAGAAGCCTGTTCTAAACTTATCGACTTTCACTTTATTATTAATCACGCGAAAGCCAGGATGGATCCATCGATAAAACAGGTATGCCCCCTGCTATAATCTTTTGTGCTAAGCTATAAATTTCGGGTAGACATTGTGTCAAATAAATTCTGGACGTAACTTTTTTTGCGGCAATGAATTGATCGGAAAATTCTTTTGATTTGTAGTTGTCCGCTATATTTCCCGACTTGGCCATTAACCAGCCACCACAAAGATAGCCAAGCATCATCAACCAATGAACAGATCCAGCGGCCACAAGGCGCGGATCATTAGCTGACACACATAAATTATCCAAGGTTTGGCGTGTTATCAATATTGCGTTCATGACCGGCTGAGACAAATCATCTGGAATGTCAGACATGTCTAACTCAATATCGGCGAGAAGTTCACGGACAGCCGCACCATTGTCTCGCAATGTTTTTCTGAAGATTAAATCATTGGCTTGAATGGCTGTGGTGCCTTCATAAATTGGCAAGATACGGGCATCACGGTAATGCTGAGCAGCCCCAGTTTCCTCCATAAATCCCATGCCACCATGAACCTGAACGGCGTCAGAGGTCAGCGAAACAGAGCGCTCAGTAATCCAACCCTTTATCAAAGGGATCAATAGTGATGCACGCTCATCAAACTTAGGGCGGACCGCCTCATCACCGTATTGGGCCTCATCCAGGGCCGCCCCGCCAACAAGTATAAGGCCCCGCATTGCCTCGATTTCGGCCCGCATAACTGAAAGTAATCGCAATACGTCAGGATGGTGAGATATCGGCGTACCGCTAGATCGCTCAATGGGGATGCCCTGAATTCGCGTATTTGCATAATCAACAGCTTGCTGATAACCACGCTCAGCAATCGAAAGGCCCTGCAAGCCAACATTAAATCTGGCATGGTTCATCATGCTAAACATAACGGCCAAACCCTGGTTTTCTTCGCCAATAAGATAACCGACTGCCCCACCATTTTCACCATATTGCATGATAGCGGTGGGCGACGCTTTTATACCAAGTTTTTTCTCAATAGATAGGCAGCGCACATCATTACGAACGCCAAGAGAGCCATCCTCATTAACAAGAAATTTAGGAACAATAAAAACAGATATGCCCTTTACGCCTTTAGGCGCGTCAAGCGTGCGGGCCAAAACGAGGTGCACTATATTTTCCGCCATATCGTGTTCGCCATAGGTTATATAAATTTTTTGTCCTGAAATCAGATAATGATCCCCATTCAACATGGCCCTTGTCTTGATAGAAGAAAGATCGGTGCCCGCCTGTGGCTCAGTCAAGTTCATTGTGCCAGTCCACCGTCCTTCAACCATAGGTGGCAAAAATACTCTTTTTTGCTCCTCAGAAGCGGCTTTTTGCAAAGCGTAAATCTGCCCTTGGGTAAGTAGATGACATAGAGCAAAGCTAAGGCTGGCCGACTGCCACATTTCATTAACTGCAGCATTCAAAACCATTGGCATGTTTTGACCGCCATAAGCTTCTTGCGCTTCCATTGATGTCCATCCACCTTCAGCCATGGCTCTGTAGGCTTCAGCAAATCCGTCGGGTGTAGAAACTGTGCCATCATCATTAAAACGAGCACTAGCCACATCGGCTTTGTGATTTAGAGGTGCAATTATATTAGCAGCCAACTTGCCAGCTTCTTCAATGATTGTTTCGGCTAAATCAAAGCTGATCTCCGAGAACGGCGTCAAAGCAGCCACCTTTTCTATATCTGCCAAATAGCGCAAACTGAATTTGATATCGTTTATTGGTGGAAAATAATTCATTCAAAACCCTTACTTATTAAGCAGGTTAAATACGCTTTTATTATATGTGTCGAGATCAAAATGATCAGTTTTAATTCTGAAGACATTATAATAAACCTACATTATAATGATGCTAGATGTTAGTTTAACTTGATGAAGCTATTGATAATCACAGTTGATAAAAAGTGGGAAATTTCTATTTATTTTCCATGTCCATTAATTTAAGTTTGAATAATTAGCTCTGTTTACTATTATTATTTATAAAGGCCTCAGGATGACACAAACTCAAATCGTTACATTTGCTAAGGCTGGTGGCCCTGAGGTCATGACGCTCTCCTACAGGGCGCTAACTCCACCAAAGGCTGGAGAGGTTAGCATTAAGCAAGAAGCCATCGGAGTAAATTACATCGATGTATATAAACGCAGTGGTGTTTACCCTGCTCACTTTCCAGCAGGGCTGGGCTTTGATGCGGCAGGCGTGGTGACAGCGCTGGGTGAAGGCGTTAGCCATTTGAAATTGGGTGGCCGCGTTGCTTATGCAGCACCTTCACAAGAATCTTATGCCAGCCATCGCACGTTGAAAGCGGCCCACGTTTGCCCCTTGCCTGATGATATTTCTTTTGAACAGGCGGCGGCGATCATGCTTAAAGGTATGACCACCCAATACCTGTTTGAACAAACGACGCCGCTTAAAGCTGGGGATTCGGTATTGTTCCACGCGGCTGCAGGAGGGGTTGGATTACTTGCATGCCAATGGGCCGCAGCAAAAGGTCTGATGCTTATAGGTACAGCCGGATCAGACGAGAAATGCGCTCTTGCATTGGCAAATGGCGCATCACATTGCATCAATTACTCAACAGAAGATTTCGCCGAAAAAGTATGCAAATTAACCGATGGTAAAGGGGTAGACGTAGTGATGGATTCGGTCGGTGCATCAACCTTTGAGGGGTCTTTAAACTCACTAAAACCCTTTGGTATGATGATCACATTTGGCAACGCCTCAGGTAAAGTGCCTCCGGTTGATGTGGGAGTTCTCATGGCAAAGGGGTCTTTAAAATTAACTCGGCCCACCATTGCAACATACGTAGCAGATTTTGATATGTGCCAAAAAATGGCTAAAAACCTATTTGATATGGTTGGTTCAGGAGCAATCAAAGTTCATATTGGTAAGAGCTACCCAATGGCCAATGCTGCGCAAGCGCATATTGATTTGGAAAGCCGCATCACAACAGGGTCAAGTATTTTGATCCCATGATCTATCAGGCTTTCTTTCAGCTTTGAAAGGCTGCCCGATAAGCTTCGCTACATATTTGAATACCTCAATAATCAATAAAAACATAGAAGGTCACAACCATCTTGAGGATTTAAACCAAGATACTGCCAGTCCTTCAATTATCCTACCAGTGTAATTCTTAAGAACCGTGGGATATATTGGTTTAGCAGCTTACTCGGCATCAAAGGGATTTCAAAACTTGTACTCTTTAGAAACCGTGTGCAGCGTCGAACTGAGTTCTAAGTGCCATAAAGGCTTGGCCTATTGATCCTGATAATCTGGAAAACGCAACCACTTCTCTGCAGCTGAAAATCAACTGAGGAACGCCATATAAATGGAAGATTTTTCGCGAAATACCATAAAGTTTGATGATGGCGCTGCATACGAAAAGACGATGGGCGTATGGAGCCAGCTTGTTGGATCGCAATTCCTCGATTGGATAAGGCCAGAGGTCGGAAAGCGGTGGATTGACGTCGGATGTGGTAATGGCGTTTTTACCGAACAGATAGTCACAGGATACTCTCCCCTTGAAATTAAGGGGATAGACCGATCTGATGCCCAAATCGAATATGCACGGGGCCGACCCTTAACCAAAGCGGCAGGCTTTCAGACAGGCGACGCGATGGATTTGCCTTTTAAAGACGACTATTTTGATTTTGCAATGATGGCCCTTGCTATTTTCTTTATTCCAAATCCGGCTCTGGGCATTGCAGAAATGACGCGCGTTGTTCGCCCCGGGGGCACCATTGCAGCATATGTTTGGGACGTTTTTGGTGGCGGCCTGCCTTTAGAACCTTGCCATGCCGAGCTTCGTGAAATGGATATTAAATATACGATCCCACCAAGTTCAAATTGCTCTCAAATGAAGGCCCTTGAGGAACTGTGGTTTAAAGCGGGCTTGCAAGAAATCAAAACCACAAAAATTACAGTTGAGAGGGCTTTTGACAGTTTTGAAGAGTTTTGGACCATAACGGCTGGTTCGTTCGCTCTAATCTCCACGGTGAAAAACCTGCAGCAAGCAACTTTTGATCAGCTAAAGGCAGCAGTGCAAAGGCGCCTTCCAGCTGGCTCCGATGGGAGGATAAAATATACCGCTCATGCAAATGCAATAAAAGGCTTAGTTTAAAAAGTTTGCCGCTTTTGATGTGGTCATTTTCAACATTTAAAGTTGGATTTTCATCCCGTAAAACTGCCTCAACCTCCAGGCTTCATACTTTATCACTGGTAGTCCATGCCATTTTGTAGGTGAAATTCGGTTTGGTTCTGGACAAGCCCCCATTTATAGCTTTGCTAAGGGGATTTTCTGCTACATAAAGGAGCTCAGATGTCTGATAATTTTTATGAAAAGGGCCGCCTCAACCTGCCCTTCGTCGGTATTTCAACCTTTGGAAAACGTGAATATGTGGCAGATTGGTCGAATATCGCTGCCGATGTCGCCATTTTGGGCGCACCTTATGATTTTGGTACTCAGTTTAGGGCGGGTGCGCGTTTTGGGCCACGCGCAATCCGGGAAGCCTCAACCCTATTCAGCTTTGGCCATGCAGGTGCCTATGATCATGAAGATGATTGCATCTATCTGGCGTCTGACGTGCGCATTGTTGACCTAGGTGATGCCGACATTGTGCATACAGACACGATTAAAAGTCACGCCAATATCAAGGCGGGTGTCAGCGCAATCTTAAATGCGGGGGCCATGCCCGTGGTACTGGGTGGCGATCACTCAATCAATATTCCCTGTATTGATGCATTTGAAAGTCACGGCGATATTCATATTTTGCAAATTGACGCCCATCTTGACTTTGTAGACGAGCGCCACGGTGTGCGCTTTGGCCATGGTAACCCTATGCGCCGTGCTGCGGAAAAGCCCTATGTTACAGGCCTAACGCAAGTGGGCATTCGCAATGTATCATCAACTGCGCGCGAAGGCTATGAAGATGCACGCCGCTTTGGGTCTGACATTCTTTCAGTGCGCCAAATGCGCGCCATGGGACCAGAGGGCGTGATTGGCCGCATTCCCAAAGGGGCCAAGGTCTATGTGACTATTGACATTGATGGCTTCTGCCCCTCGATCGCACCGGGGACTGGGACGCCTAGCCATGGGGGTTTTCTTTATTATGAAGTGCTTGAAATGCTACAAGCAGTAGCCAAGCGTCATCAGATTGTCGGCGTAGATCTGGTTGAAGTTGCCCCAGATTATGACCATTCTGGGTCAACCGCCATACTGGCGGCTCAGGTCTTACTGAATTTTTTGGGTTTCATTTTTCACGTGCGCAAGGCCTAGGCCTTGCGCAGCCTGGTTAGCTTGGAGCTACACCCTGCCAATGGCGTTGTACGGCGGCGCGCTGCAGTTCGACGGTGCTCAGTAGCCCAATGAGATCAGAACAAGAATAGTGGCCGACGCTTCCAGCTAGCCTAAAATATTTTTTTCAGGCCCATAGGGATAGGCAGTAATATTTTCTGATCCGTTTTCAGTGACCACAAGAATGTCATGTTCCCGATAACCGCCTGCGCCTGGTTGGCCTTCGGGTATCGTCAGCATTGGTTCCATTGATATAACCATACCTGGTTGAAGCACCGTATCGATATCTTCGCGCAGCTCAAGCTCCGCTTCGCGGCCATAATAATGCGACAAAACCCCAAAGCTATGGCCATAGCCAAAAGTGCGATATTGCAATAGCTGACGCTCAGCCAAAAAGTCGTTAATTTTATGGGTAATTTCGGCGCAGCTTAGCCCTGGGCGCAACAGAGTCATGCCATATTCATGGGTTGCGACGTTGTATTCCCATATTTTTAGACTGGCTGGATCAACTTCTTCAACAAACATTGTACGTTCAAGCGCGGTGTAATAGCCCGAAATCATAGGGAAACAGTTCAACGAAAGGATATCCCCCCGTTCCAGTACCCGCCCAGTTACTGGATTATGCGCGCCATCAGTGTTTAAGCCAGATTGAAACCAAACCCACGTGTCGCGGTATTCTGCATCGGGGAAGCGTTTTGCAATTTCGATCTCCATGGCATCACGACCAATCATGGCAATATCTATTTCGCGCGCACCCACTTTTACGGCATCGGCAATCGCAAACCCACCCACATCAGCCACTTCGGCGCCTTGGCAGATAATTGCGATTTCTGCAGATGATTTTTTCATGCGCTGCACCATCGTATGGCGTGCAACATCCCAGGCCCTTTTAGGTGCCAAAAACATCGTCATCTCGGCATGACGATCAAGCGTCATATGATCACTCTCATAACCAATCTCTTGGCTAAGCCCTGTCACCGAAGCGACCGCCCGCCAAAAGTTGTCAGACTTCCAGTCTGTATATGTGATATTATTACCATGCGACCGACGCCAAGGCTGACCCGCGTCAATCCCTGCTGAAATTGTGACGCATTCTAAATCGGTTACAACAACCGCATATGGCCTGCCAAAAGAGCAATAAAGAAAGCCAGAATAATAGGCCACATTATGCATTGATGTTAGAACGGTAGCCGAGAGGCCTTGGGCCTTCATGATGGAGCGCAGGCCCTCAAGGCGCGCATCATATTCATCGGCGCTAAACGGCAACGACGCTTTAGCACCATTATGGAAATTATATCGCTCAGGACGGTTAAAAGACATTTAGACCCCAGCTATAGGGTCAAACTTCTTGACCCCGAAAGGTCCCGGCGTACAGGACGTCACAGGTTATACCTGCATTCGACCGCAAAGCGGCTTGCGACGACGCCATCGTCACCTCGCAAACATGCCTATGAGCCAACTTATTTACAATGTTTTTTTAGTGTTGCATTCACTTTTTTTTTTGGAGCTTAATCACAGCGATTAAAATAGCCAAGGCGGGATGACTACAATGAGTGATATAAAGGATGTTCTTGTGATTGGTGCAGGGGTCGTCGGCGTAACAACAGCTTACTATTTGCAAACGGCGGGCAGGGATGTATGCCTTGTTGATCGTGGCGCCTTGGGAATGGGGGCATCTTACGGCAATGCCGGGACAATTGCAGATTACGCCGTAGCACCCGTGGGCACGCCCGAGGTTTTGAAAAACATCTTCTCACTGCTGTTTGACCAAAACTCACCCCTATCGATTCGGCCCGCAGCGCTGCCAAGTTTAACCCCCTGGCTTTTACGCTTTGTGCGGCAGTCTTTGCCGAAGGCTAGCGCGCTAAATGCTGAGGCGATTGCAGCATTGGTGGCTTCGTCTTTGCAAGATTGGCGCTCCTTGGCGGCCGAGGTAGGGGCAGAACCACTCTTGCGCCGAAATGGCTGTTTGTATCTTTATGAAACCGATGCGGCTTTTGCTAAAGCGCGGGTCGATATTGATAACCGTCGCCGGTTAGGAATTGCCGTTGACCTAATCGGGATAGCTGATTTGCAAGCCCTGGAACCTGCATTTAATTTGCAAGCGGGAGGCGCGGCTTATTTTTCAAAAGCAACCTCGGTGCTGGATCCTTTAGAGCTTGCGGCCCGCATTGGGCAGGCGTTTCAAGATGCAGGCGGCCAAGTATTGAACCATAATATCACGGATCTAAATCGCGAAAAAGGTCACGTCGTTGTTAAAGACGTGCAGACGATCTTACGCGCCAAAACGGTGATCATCGCAGCCGGTGCCCATTCAAAAAATTTGGCGCACCAAGCGGGCGATTCTATTCCACTTGATACAGAACGCGGCTATCATTTGGAATGGGATATGAAAGACCTGCCGATTTCCCGTCCTGCCTGCCCCAGTGGACGGGGGTTTTACTTTTCGCCAATGAATGGGCGGTTACGCGTGGCGGGCACAGTTGAACTTGGGGGGCTGACTGCACCCCCGTCACGCCATCGCCTTGCGACACTTGAAAAGGGCGCGCGCCTTTTCTTTCCTGATTTGCCAAAGCCTGATCGCGAATGGATGGGGTTTCGTCCCTCGATCCCCGACAGTCGCCCCGTGATCGGCGCGTCATCGCAAGGAGCAGATGTTCTTTATGGCTTTGGCCACGGCCATATAGGCTTAACCTTAGCACCGATTACCGCAAAGATTTTGCGCGACCTTTGTTTGGGCCGTAGTCCATCACTGGATATTTCACCCTATAGTCCCAAACGATTTTAACACGTCTTAGTGACAAGAATTTCAAAAATATCATCGGTGCGAGCTGCAAATACTAAGTCGCTCAAATGCAGATCTTTGATCTTATGGCTCCACCATTGTACTTTCGCCTTGCCGTAGGACAGAGTGATTTCAGGATGATGTGCTTCCGTCTCAGCCATAGCAGAGACTTGATTTGTAAATTCTAAGGCCTGGGCATAGTTTTTAAACTTATATTGCCGCTCGACAAAGCGATAATCGGCGGCCTTTTGCAAAAGCCAATCGCTATGGCGCAACAAAAACCGATCAAGTTCTACTTGGTTGGCGGCAGGAGCTCCTATAGTGCAGGCCTCGCAGATGGTTTGAGAAAAGCTTTGATTTGACATGAGGCCCCCAGTGGAATTTATTTTTTGTTTTTAATAGCTTTTTCTTCTTTAGTCAGCTTGTTATTCCAATTGTTGTTGCTGATGCCCAATTCACTGGGCATGGCCTTGGTTTTGCCTTTTTTGACCTCACCACCCTTTTGCAAAAACTGTTTGATAAGCTCTTCATCGGTGGTTTTTTTGGGCATATGATTCATTGCCATGGATTTATCCTCATCATTTCTGCAGGTGCCCTTTACGATAGCCACAATGTAGGAATAAAACAATCATAAGCAGTTTGGCCGTCGTAAAAACCCTACCCTTAAAGACTTTTTACAATAAGTTTTTCTACCCTGACCATGAATGACTTTGATTGCTTAGCGTTGGCTAAATATAAATCATAGCACAGCTGCCATCTATCAGAGCAATAATGGCGGCTTTTGGACATCGTTAAGCCTTCCTGTTACTGGAGGGTCAAACGCTTTCTCATCACAGTTTCCAGAGCATCCAGATCGCCATCCCCACCATCATGAGGTTTTCGGTCAGTGATACGAATCCCAGCGGAACTTTGCTTTCACCGCCAACGCAGGCGCACTTGAGTTCACGTTTGTCGATATAGACCGCCTTGAACACACTGACTGTCCCGATGCCTGCAACAAACAACGCCGCTGGTGCTGAAAGCCATGTCAGAACACCTGCCATCATAAGCAGACCCGCGCCTGTCTCAACGAAAGGATAGACGTATCCGTAGCGGACCCATCGCTGTGCCAGCAGGTCATAGTTCAGGAACATCGTGGCAAACCGTTCAACGTCCTGCAGCTTTTGCAGACCCAGCAGCACCATAGAGATCGATATGAACCATTCCAACGTCCGTCCTGTGAACACGGCACCTAACGCCAACCAAGTGACGACGGCGGCCAGCAATGCAGCAGCGGAGAACAAAGCGATGATAGGCTTATAGGTTGTGGCATCTTTGGATTTGGTGGCTTTCCCGAAATGTGCGTTCAGGTCATCGAAGCCGCCGATGCGTTCTGAACCAATGAACGTCTGCGGCGTGGTCTTCACGTCATTCTTGAGCTTAAAAGCTTCGGCCTCACCGCGGCTGGTGAGATGGCGGTCGTCCACCTGAAAGCCCTGACGCTCTAACAAGTCTTTCGACTTTAGTCCGTGGGGACACGTGTGATCGGTCATCAGCATGCGATACAAGGTGGCGGTTTTGGCCGTGGTGTCTTTGGGCATAACATCTTGTCCTTATGCGGGTGACACGCACCCTTGAAACTCATTGATCTTTAATCTAATCTCTCCCATAACAGGAAGGTCAAGGGGAAATCTATCAATATTTCTGCTGCATCAACGGCTGCGGGTCTCCCTGTGAAAACCGTGCGCTATTATGCCGACATCGGTTTGGTGGACGCGCCGTCTCGATCAGAGGCGGGATACCGCACCTACAATGATGTGGCTTTACGTAAGCTGGTGTTCGTCCGCCGATCTCGTGCGTTAGGGTTCAGCATTGAGGAGTGTCGGGAACTTCTGGGTCTGCATCAGGATCAGGGCCGTACCAGCTCGGAAGTGAAACGCATTGCGTCTAAGCGTTTGAGCGAGATTGAAGAGAAGCAGCGAGAGTTGCAATTATTGCATGATGAGTTGGCACATCTGGTCACATCCTGCCGTGGAGACCACATGCCTGACTGTCCAATCATCGACTACCTTGGCTAAAGTTCGCAAATCTGTATTACCTAATAGTCAACGTTCGCTGCAGAAATATGTAGGTAGGGGCTCAAACTGGTCATTCGCTGCGATTTGATTGAATGTCCGCTCTGGGCGGCTCTTGCCCATCACATCAATTCCACTGCCTGACTGAGCTGATCACTATTCACATCAAAAGATTTTTGCGTGGCGCTGATATGACTATGCCCAGCAAGTTCAGCCTAAGTCCAGCCGCTCCAAGCAAAATAAGACATTTTCATTCGATGGCTACTAGGAAGATTTTGGCGCTACGCTTAGCACCCTTCAGAACGTGGGCTGCAAAATTAACGATGAAGGTTTTTCTTACGGTGGGATTTTAAGCATATTTACGCCTTATGCTAATCTAAAACCAGTATATGAAATGGAAGAATTTTATCTGGTCGCATTAAGTTTGGCAAAAAAACTGTCTGACGTCAGCGCCTATGGTTCCAAATAGCGTAATTTGATAAAAGAGTGTTTTCTGCCTCATCGTAACCACTGAGGAGTGGGCGTGAGGCAGACGTAATTGCGCTGTGTTGACGTTTGCGAAGTCGTAATGGATGAGAAGGAACGCCTTCTAAAAGTGAGATGGATGAAAAACTCGCAAGGGATCCGTCACTGCACAGGGTTGCCTGACCGTATAGGTCCTGTGTAGGCGTGTGATAGACCAGTAATAGAGATGATCGCAAAACCTACTTCCCTGCAAAGGGTTTGGTGATGCGGGCTGACAAGCGACGTGCAATAATGCATTGAGCAGTTTTAGATTGATGCCTTTACAGGTGTTGATCTGACGGCTCTTTGTAATCTCGAATAAACAAAATCAATTAAACTTTATCAGTTAAGACGAAGTATCTGAGTTCTGCGATAGCTGAACACTGGTAGATGCGATTGACGATAAATGTAATCAAGCAGTTCGAACTAAGCCTAATACTCATCACCAAGCATGGCGGTAAGCATACGTCTGGTTACATGTGAGTCACTTGGATCGGGGTTGTGGTTCATCAGAGCCACGCTGAGCGAAAATGTCGTGGCCAATTCAGTCTCTAAGTGTTGACCCGTGGCTTATGTGAGTGCACGTTGTCTGCAAAAAGAAAAAAGGTACAAAGACATGTCCGACCATATTGATCATCTAAAACTGGACCGTTTAGCAGAGGTGGCCGTCCGAACGGGCGTGAATTTGGCTCAAGGCCAAGAACTGGTGATCACTGCACCGATTGAGGCCTTGCCGTTAGTCCGTCGTATTGCTGTTCATGCCTATAAGGCGGGTGCCACTTTGGTCACACCAATTTTCAGCGATGGTAAAATTACCAAGGCCCGTTATGAGTATGGTGCTGATGCCAGCTTTGACACAGCCCCAGCCTGGATGTTTGAGGGCCTGGGGGCCGCGTTTTCAAGTGGGGCCGCTCGCATGGCAATTACCGGTGATGACCCTATGTTGTTGGCCGAACAGGACCCTGAAAAAGTGGCGCGCGTTGGCAAGGCCACATCAATTGCGGCCAAGCCTGCGATGAAGCCAATTGTTGGCTTTGAGGTGAACTGGAATATTGTGGCATATCCGACTTTAGGTTGGGCCGCTAAGGTGTTCCCTGATTTGCCTGTGGCTGACGCCCAAGCAAGGCTGATGGACGCAATTTATGACGCATCCCGTGTGAACGGCGATAACCCGGCACAGAATTGGAAAGATCATACGGATGAGCTTAAAAAGCGGGTGCGGTGGCTTAATGAACAGAATTTTGATGCATTGCAGTACACTGGGCCGGGCACCGATCTACGTCTTGGGCTGGCAGAGGGGCATATTTGGAAGGGGGGGGCTTCGCCTGCGCGAAACGGAATTGTGTGTCAGCCGAACATCCCGACGGAGGAGGTTTTCACTTGTCCACACGCCTACAAGGTTGATGGAACAGTGTCCGCGACCAAACCTCTGGCCCATCAGGGTACCGTAATTGAGGATATCTTCGTTCGATTTCAAGCAGGCAAGGTCGTTGAGGCCACGGCCAGCAAGGGCCAGGATGTACTTCGGTCTTTGTTAATTACGGATGATGGAGCGGGCCGCATAGGTGAGGTTGCTCTCGTGCCTCATTCCAGTCCAATTAGCCAGTCTGGTATCTTGTTTTACAATACCTTATTTGATGAAAATGCATCATGTCACATCGCGTTGGGCCAGTGCTATGCCGATACGATCGAGGGCGGCTCGGTGCTTTCGCCTGAAGAGTTGCAGCAAAAAGGTGGCAATCAGTCGATTATCCATGTTGATTGGATGATCGGGTCTGACGCGGTTGATATTGACGGTATAACACTAAACGGCGAATTGGTGTCAGTGATGCGTGGCGGCGAATGGGCATTTTGATTATTTACTGAGGTGCTGCAATGATAGGATTGATTTTGCGGTAGCGCTTGTCTGTTTTGGGGCACTTAGCCTTTGGAAAAAGGCCGCCCTTTTTGGGCTGTCTGTGCAAGTTCTTTGGCAGGGGCCGCTCTATGCCACCTTATTTGACCCATGTTGATCCGCGCGGACGGCGACCACATTTAATGAGTAGATCTTAAAGTGGACGGGTTGAAAAACTTGCGAAGGCGCCCAAAACAGTTCCTGCCCCCTAAGATGCACGGACATTAATTGAGACTTCAATGATGTAAGAAACGCCCATCACAGATCAGCGCTTCCTTAAGTCCACCAAAATGCTTTCCAGGGGCATCAGTTCGCTTCCTACACATCTCGGATATTTGTGCTCAGCGCAGCTCAGGTCTGCTCTCTGGCATTTGCTGTACTTGCATCACGTTTGAGGCTATAATTTTTCCTTGTCTGAGGCGGGGAAGGCTTTTGAATTTGCTGGCGATCGGTCCAAGGCGGTAAAAGGCCATATTCTATTTGGAATAGGGAAAAAGTGTTGAGTGATCTAAGAATTGCATGCGTTGGGGAGGTCATGATAGAAATTTGCGCTACTCACACACCCGGAACTGCGCAGATTGGCGTTGCTGGTGATGTGCTAAATACGGCGATTTACCTCAAAAGACAGCTAGGTGCCGAACATCATGTTTCTTTTATAAGCTTGCTCGGAGCAGATTGATTTTTGGAATCATATCAAAATGAGGACTTTTTAAGTTTAGGCATTCACTGCAGTTTATTTTTGATCGATAAGTGGACTTATCTGTATTAGGCACTGTATCCAGCTATTAAATAATCAGATAAATAGCCAGGGGGACAAGATAATGAGCAGTGGTGGTTTTGTGAGTTTTATAAAAAAGGTAAAAAATAAACTCGCCCTGAAATCGAAGCAGTTCACTCCATCACCATCAAATCAAGACCCCTGCTCAGATTACATGGAAAAATTAGCCTTCAATGAAAGACATTACAAATCAAGAAATGTGCTCAGAACTAGAAGCGCGGCAATGCTATTACACAATCACTTCATTTTGCATGGCCAAGACCTCGGACTTGAGGCTCATCCACTACAGCGTAGCAAGGCGCTCATTGCTGCCGCCAAAACTAAGGAAAAAGCGCTAGAAATCGGGCCTTTTTGCAAGCCTGCCTTAGTTGGACAAAATATTAAATATTTTGATGTATTAGATCAACAGGGACTAATAAATCGGGCCAGTTCCTCAGGCTTCAAGAAAAAACCCGCACCCTTTATTGAATTCGTCTCTCCTTGTGGAGATCTGAGCATTATAAACGAAAAGTTCGATGTAATTTTTGCTGCTCACTGTATAGAGCATCAACCTGATCTCATTGATCATCTCAATAAAGTTGCAAACATTCTATCCGCTACAGGAAAGTATTTCCTGATAATCCCAGACAAACGGTATTGCTTTGATCACTTTATCCAGCCTTCCAGTGTTGAAGACGTTATTGACGCACATAATCTCAAACTAAAAACACATTCTCGCTACAATGTAATTGCGGCAGAAACTCTCAGCAGCCACAATAACCGCCTTCTGCATTGGCTTGGTGAGCACGGAAAGCATCCAAATATTGATGAAGAATCTAGGGCATACAAGTCGGCGATTGACCAATACAATTTCGCTAATGGTGCGTATATTGATGTACATGCGTGGAGGTTTTCTCCCACCAGTTTTTACAAAATAGTTGAAACGTTATATACGCGTGGATTGATTGGTCTGCGGCCCAAAATTGTTTGCGCGACATGTCGTGGGCGAAAAGAATTTACTGCCATCTTATCAAAAAACTAGTCCCCGATCGACTAACGTCTGTAGGATTTTTGGTATTCTGTTCTGGGTGCTAAGATTCGACATCTGCGGTAAATTGCCGCGTGGATGGTTGAACGTAAACTTTGCAGCATGGGCTGGTCGCCTTAACACTGCTCCTGCCCCCTAAAATCAGCTCCATATACGCTAAAGAACCTCGCAGTATCCTTAATCTGGAAGGAGATGGTTAACACCCTTACGATGTCAGACATTTTGTACATTATATATCAATTATCATTTTTTCTTAAATATAACTCACAAATAATTCCGGCTGTTTAATGCCATATTTTGATAACAGCCCACTTAAATTCTGGTCCAGTGATAGATTTCAACCTATCATTTTTGAGAGTATTCTAAGAAACTGAGTTTAGAACAATGGGGAGATGATTATGAAGCGACCTGTTCGTGAGCGCGATGGACAGCAATGGATTTATGACTGGATGCTCAAAACGACAGGGCGGGCAATTCATTTCGAGATGGATGGTCGGAATATGCCAGTCCAGGCCAAAAGCATTAAAATGGTCGCAAAATATCTTTCGAAAGAAGGGGAGCATTCCGAAAAACTCGCACACGCTGCGGAAGCTGCTGGCGATATAATAAGCGCCCGGGCGCTTTTTCGCCACGCTTCTGAACATTTTAGAGAGGCCCAGCACTTTGTTGTACCTTCATTAAGTGAACGCCGATGGAAGCTATATGCTAAATGCCGGGAGTGTGCATATCGGCTTTACTCACTAATGGATTATCCAATTGAACTAGTCGAAATTCCTTTCGAGGGGGGATCAATCCCCGGCGTGCTGCACCTACAAGCTGATGGGAAGCCAGCACCGACAGTGGTCTTTATCCCAGGCATGGACAACACTAAGGAAAACTATCCTAATCCGCTTGACAACGAAATGCATATGCGCGGAATGAACGTGTTGGCGATTGATGGGCCAGGACAGGGCGAAGCGTTAGAGCGCTGCATCTATGTGAATGCGACCAATCATATAATGGCGGCAACCGCCGCGTTTGATTTTTTGGCAGCACGAGATGATATTGATTCAAGCCGCATAGGTTTAGTAGGGCGGAGCTTTGGGACATTTTGGGCGATGAGGGCGGCTGCGGATGAGCCTCGTTATGCCGCTGTTGCTGGCGCAATTGCATGTTATTTTTGGGACCGCTTAACAATTTTTGACGAAGCTCCAATCCGTTTTAAACAGGTATTCATGGCGATGGCTGGGATGGAAGACGAGGAAGAATTTGATGTGATGTGTAACGGCTTCACGCTTAAAAACCATGCAGGAAGGATTAAATGCCCAGTCCTCATGGCTACTGGTGAGTTTGATCCCTTAAATCCCCTGGAAGATGCTGAAGCTGTCTTTGACGCCCTGAGTGGGCCAAAAGAGCTTTGGATCTTTGAAGATGAGTTTCACCCTATTCGTTCCCCCAAGGCGCTTGGAGGGCATACTACTTTTCACTTTTTAGCTGAGTGGATGCGGCGGGCCCTTTCTGGAGAACTCAAGGATGGCCTAAATCGCAAGGCTTACATTCGCCAGAATGGGGACGGATTTTTTGATTAACTGCAAAATAAATACTAAAATGTCAACGGCTTGAGGAGCAACCAAGCAGCTTCTACTCCAGCGTCAAAAGTATTTGACATAAACACGTGCCACGGTCTCATAAAAAAC
This sequence comes from Paracoccaceae bacterium, assembly GCA_041441915.1. Classification (GTDB taxonomy): domain Bacteria; phylum Pseudomonadota; class Alphaproteobacteria; order Rhodobacterales; family Rhodobacteraceae; genus UBA10365. The sequence continues at coordinate 136,070 of JASDRS010000006.1, forward strand.
TAAGCTAGCCTAATAAGTACTGACGACGCATTTTATTCTAGAGTGATCCAGATTGTCTCCATGCACCGTGGCTTTTGTAAGATGAAATGCCTGAAGGTAATAGCAAGACAGGAATGCATTTAAAAAGCAAGTGGCCTGAGACAAAATGTCTGGAATTATCAGCAAAGGCCAGGTGTCAGTTATGACATATCGGGTTACATCCAGCGATGGTTTTAACACGATGTTCGTGCTTGTTAAAACTGAACTAGAAAGAATGCTGTGCCGAGCGCATCGTTATTGCTTTATGGCAAACTGCATATAAGTTAACAGTTTGTAGGCTAAACAGGAGGTTCCGCCAGATGCACAAAAGCAATATTCTTCAGCGTGACCTTGATAAGGGCGGTGTACTTCGTCTGACGCTGAATGACGCCAGGCGGCGCAATGCACTATCTGTAGCTATGCTGGAAGAGTTGGGTGCCACGTTTGTTGAGGCAGGGACCAAGGCGTCGGTGCGCGTTGTTATTTTGGCCGCAAGCGGACCAGCCTTTTGTTCGGGTCATGATCTTAAGGAAATGACCAAGGGCAGGGTAGCGGCAGATTATGGTAAAGCCTATTTCACCCAAGTAATGAGTCTGTGCTCTCGGGTCATGCAAGAAATTGTGAATTGCCCGAAACCTGTCATCGCCGAGGTAACGGGAATAGCAACCGCGGCAGGTTGTCAACTCGTGGCTAGCTGCGACCTTGCCATTGCTGCAGACACTGCGGAGTTCAGTACTCCGGGTGTTCACATAGGGCTTTTCTGCTCTACACCGATGGTCGCCCTGTCACGTAACCTGAGCAACAAACACGCTATGGAAATGCTTTTGACGGGCGACATGACGTCAGCCGCACGCGCAGCTGAAATTGGGCTAATAAACTGGTGTGTTTCTCCCGAGACATTGCGGCAAGCAACCACCGAACTGGCCCAAAAGATAGCCTCTAAATCCAGCAAGACAATTACCACTGGAAAACGTGCGTTCTACGCTCAGCGCGAATTGAGCCTGACGGAGGCCTATAACTACGCCTCTAAAGTGATGGTCGAAAATATGTTAACCTGTGATGCCGAAGAAGGGATTGGCGCCTTTATCGAAAAACGGGTCCCGCGTTGGCAGGATGTATGAACCGATGAAAAAAAATCCCTACAACACAGGGCTGGACCGCAACCCAGCCAATTATCAGCCACTTACGCCACTAACCTTTCTGGAACGTGCCGCCAGCGTCTTTCCCGACCACATCGCAGTTGTGCATGGTCCACTGCGACGCAACTACGCAGATTTCTATACTCGGTCGCGGCAACTGGCCTCTAGTTTAGAAAAAACTGGTATCGATCGTGGCCACACGGTATCGGTTCTTCTGGCAAATACACCTGCAATGCTGGAATGCCATTACGGGGTGCCCATGTGTGGTGGTGTTCTGCATTCGATAAACACCCGTCTTGACCCTGCCATAATAGCATTTCAGCTTGACCACACGACGTCTCGGGTTGTGATCGTGGACCGTGAGTTTATGCCTCTCATGAAAGCAGCGCTTGTACTGGCATCTGTTAAACCGTTTTTGATTCAATATAATGACCCAGAATTTTTTGAACCAGAAACATTTGCTGAAACAAAAGACTATGAGACCTTTTTGTTCGATGGTGATCCAGATTTCCTATGGTTAATGCCCGAGGATGAGTGGGACGCGATATCAATCAACTATACCTCTGGTACAACCGGCGACCCCAAGGGCGTCGTGTCCCATCACCGGGGCGCTTACTTGCTGGCACAGGGTAATGCGCTGACCACATCAATGCAAAAACACGCGGTTTATCTGTGGACTTTGCCGATGTTCCATTGCAATGGTTGGTGCTTTCCGTGGACCATGTCGGCAATCATTGGCACTCATATATGTCTGCGCCAAGTTAGGGCCGATGCAGTTTGGAATGCTATTGTAGACGAAGATGTGACCCATCTGTGCGGGGCCCCTATCGTTATGTCGCTCTTGATCTCAGCGCCCCAGGAAGCAAAACGTCAACTTGACCGCACGGTTCAATTCTTTACTGCCGCGGCCCCTCCGTCAGAGACGGTGTTAGCAAATATGAAAGCCGGGGGCTTTGACGTAACCCACCTTTATGGGTTAACCGAAACCTATGGTCCAGCAGTCGTAAATGACTGGCACGAAGATTGGTCCAATTTGCCTACCGAAGAACAGGCCACGCTCAAGTCCCGTCAAGGTGTGCGCTACCTACCCTTAGAGCAACTAGCTGTTTTCGACCCAAAAACGATGGTTCCAGTGCCGCGTGATGGAAAAACCATTGGAGAAGTTATGTTTCGCGGAAATGTAGTTATGAAGGGCTATTTTCTTAATTCACAGGCCACCCAAGCGGCCTTTGAGGGTGGGTGGTTCCACTCTGGTGATCTTGGAGTTACACATCCTGACGGCTACATCCAACTCAAAGACAGATCTAAAGACATCATCATTTCAGGTGGAGAAAATATATCTTCTATAGAGGTTGAAGAGGCACTTTATAGGCACCCTGCCGTCAGAGTTGTAGCTGTTGTTGCAATGCCGCATGCAAAATGGGGCGAAGCGCCCTGCGCCTTTATCGAGATTTTCGACGGTCAAAATGCTGATGCAGAAACGCTTCGACTATGGTGCCGCACTCAACTTGCACTCTTCAAGGTACCTAGGAAGTTTGTCTTTATGCCCATTCCAAGAACTTCGACTGGAAAAATCCAAAAGTTTGTCCTTCGTGAGCGAGTACGAGACCTTATGATTTAGAAAGGTGGATCTAAATCAAAAAAGGAAGAGTAGGCCCCAGTCTGGGTTATTCACCAGTGTCTCGATAATGATGGCCTCAGCCCGATTTGGGTCTCCGCAAGTTTCTAGTGAGGGGATGGCGCTAAAATGCTGAAAATGCGCGTTGATCGCTTCGTCACAGCCTAGAACCTTGCGCCAGGCCTTCACCGCGTGGCGCTGGGCTACAAGCTTCTCCATAGTCTGCCGCCCGTACTTGATATTAGCATCTGATTGGGCGCATGGACCAAATTACTCATACACATAAGATCAGGCACTTTTATTCGAAGTTCATTTTTTGCCGCTACACCAACTAGCTAGGTTCGCGACCCACGATTTGGAGGGTAATTTTATTCACGGCCTGAGCAACGGCACCGCCAGTTACAAAACCGTTTAAAGCAGCAATGGTTGGCGCGCTGCATGTTTCAATCTGTCCTAACACGCCTTCCATTTTTTCGTATTCAAGTCCGTCTGGTGCGGCCTGGAAATCATGGAATTGTTAAATATCCTTACCCATGGCAAAAGCTGCGTCTACGCTGCCGGACAAGATAAGAACTTTTACCTGATCGCTATCTTTTTCAGTTTCCACAGTCGTATGAATTTCCCCAATTCGCTTATACATATCGAATGTAAGCCCATTGCGTCGATGCCGACGATTAAGAGTAATATACCCTATATTATAGGTCGCAGTGTAAAATAGGTCCACAAAATAGCATTATTCGAGGTACGGTCAGGTTTCTCTATGTTTAACCCCTTGTAGTGCCCCTTTTGAAGATAGATAACTGGACCTAACTTCTGGATCAGGACAAGCGCCAATTAATTGAATGTAAAGCACAAAGCCAACTAAGGTAGAGGGTTAATTGAGGGATTAGTATGCCGGATATTTTAATAATTGATGATTTATCCAAATTCTATGAAAATGGGTTTCAAGCTTTAAAAAATGTGAGCTTGCGGGTTGCCGAAGCTGAAATATTGGCGCTCTTGGGGCCAAATGGGGCAGGAAAGACCACGTTGATTTCAGCTATCTGTGGTATTTCAAAGGTGACACAAGGCCAGGTAAAAATGGCCGGACACGATATCACAAACGAGTATCGCGAAGCACGTAAATTGATTGGTCTGGTGCCACAAGAACTGGCCCTCGACCCCTTTGAAACGGTAATGAACACCCTGCGGTTTTCACGCGGCCTTTTTGGAAAATCTCGTAATGATGATTATTTAGAATATCTTTTGGATCAGCTAGCGCTACTTGATAAGCGCAACTCAAAAATTAGCGAACTTTCTGGTGGGATGAAGCGCCGCGTTTCAATTGCAAAGGCCCTCAGTCACGAGCCTCGGCTTTTATTTTTGGATGAGCCAACGGCTGGTGTTGATGTTGAATTACGCAAAGATATGTGGGCGTTGGTAAAGCGCCTGCGTAACGACAGAGTGACGGTAATCCTCACCACCCATTATATTGAGGAGGCCGAGGAAATTGCTGATCGGATTGGTGTGATTGACAAAGGTCAGCTATTATTAATCGAGGAGAAAAGCGCCCTAATGCAGCGCTTAGGTCAAAAAAAATTAATTATTGAACTGCAACAACGCTTGGCACAATTGCCAGAAAAATTATTTGGGTACGATATTGACCTGGCTGAAGATGGCCTTTCCTTGACCTATAGCTATGATATGCGCAGCACTCGGACTGGGATCACCCAGCTTTTGGCTGACCTATATGAGAGCGGTGTCAGCTTTAAAGATTTACAAACAAAGCAATCATCGCTTGAAGATATATTTATTAACCTTATTAGAAGGATAGCGGCATGAATTTTTTTGGCGTTAAAGCGATATTTATTTCTGAAATGGCTCGGTTTTTTCGCACTGTTTTTCAAAGCTTCGTCTCACCTGTGATCTCGACTTCACTATATTTTGTCGTCTTTGGGGCCGCAATCGGCAGCCGAATCCAAGAGGTGAGCGGCGTTAGCTATGGAACTTTTATTGTTCCCGGTCTGATTATGTTGACGGTTATCACCCAAGCGATTTCAAATGCTTCTTTTGGGATCTATTTCCCTAAATTTACCGGAGCCATTTACGAACTACTATCAGCGCCAGTTAATTTTTTTGAAATTGTTCTGGGATATGTTGGTGCCGCAGCAACCAAATCATTTTTTATCGGTCTAGTTATTCTGGCAACCTCAACACTGTTTGTCGACTTTCATATCCTGCACCCAGGCTTGATGATCTTGTTTTTATGCCTCACCTGCATTAGCTTTTCCTTACTAGGATTTATTCTTGGTATTTGGGCTGGAAACTTTGACCAATTGCAATTGGTGCCACTACTAATTGTTACACCATTAGTATTTTTGGGCGGATCGTTTTATTCTATTTCAATGTTACCGCCTTTTTGGCAAACTATTTCAATGTTCAACCCAGTCGTCTATTTAATTTCGGGCTTTCGATGGTGTTTTTTTGGAGCAGCGGATTTCTCGATCTTTTTTAGCCTTTTAGCTGTATTTGTTTTCATCGGGCTATGTTTAGGCGTGATTGCATACATCTTCAGAAGCGGGTGGCGAATACGGACCTAAAGTATTCAAAATCAGGTAATCGTGAATACTTGCCTCAGGTCAGTTTTGGATGAAGAGTAACCTTATGGATGAACCGATAGCCCTCCTTCCCAAATATGTCTTTCGTTGTGCGAGCGGCAGCTGCCGCGTAACTTTATTGATCAGCGCTGTTGTACTATCACTCAATAGTGCCGCTTACGCTAAAAGTGAATCTCCTTCACGAGAAGTAGTTACGGCCGTATGCGCAGTACTTGCTCATCAATTTGATGATGTAGAACTGTCTAAAGTTTTTCTAAAGGAATTTAGACAAATTAAAAAAGTTCCTTTTTTCGTTAGTAATAAATTATTGATCGCCCTAGGGTCTAGTTATTTAGATTATAACTATTATACTGTGAATGAGCGGTCTGAAAAATATAAAGAATACTGCATAAAATAATGTGCCTCAATTATTCGTAAAGGTGTGAATACCAAGCACCTGCTCCCAATCAAAAACTATCAAAAATAAGCGGTGTCGTTTTGGGACCGATTATGCCAAATTATCCCTACCACCAAATAAAATTAAATAAAGACTGGATTATTGACTCCAATCACACAATTTAAAAGGTTGACCAATGTCCAAAAAGCTTCCCTTAAATCCCACCAAACATACTCTGCCTTCAAAGATGATGGCAGTGGTAACCACGGGTAATGGCGGTTATGACAGACTGGAATATAAAAGTGTCCCAATGCCTCAGATGGGGGCAGGTGACGTACTACTAAAAGTTTTAGCTGCTGGCATCAATAACACCGAGATTAACACACGGGTTGGTTGGTATTCAAAAAGTGTGGCGACCAGCACAGGGGTTTTGTCGAAAAGGCAAGCCGGCCACCAAGACAATAAGTCGGATGGGGGCTGGAACAAATCAACACCATTCCCGATCATTCAGGGTACCGATTGCTGTGGCGAAATTGTGGCCTTTGGCTCAGATGGTTGCGATCATCGACTTGGTGCGCGCGTTCTAGTCCGTGCCTGTATGCGACCGGCAGGCTTTCAATCTATGGATAATATTTGGATGGCATCTGATTTTGATGGTGCTTTTGCCGAATATGTCAAAGTACCAGTTTCTGAGATATTTCCAGTTGTGTGTGACTGGTCTGACGCAGAGCTCGCCACCATCCCTTGTGCTTATGCAACAGCAGAAAACATGTTGCATCGTGCTGATTGTAAGGCGGGTGATCATGTTGTGATAACTGGGGCATCCGGCGGCGTGGGCTCTGCCACCATCCAGCTCGCTAAGCGTCGAGGGGCACACGTAACCGGTATTACAAATATTGCAAAAATAGATGCGGTGCGGTCGGTTGGCGCCGATCGCGTTGTAACTCATACGAATGATTTATTGGCCACTGTTGGTGAAAATGCGTTTGATATTGCGGTCGATAACGTTGCTGGTGACAGTTTTCCTCAAATGCTCAAATTGTTAAAGCGCAGAGGGCAATATGTGTCTTCGGGAGCAATAGCTGGCCCAATCGTTTCGCTAGATTTACGAGATCTGTATTTAAAAGACATTACGATGATAGGTACAACAGCATGGGATGAGCCTGTATTCCAAAATCTTGTGTCCTATATTGAAAATGGCGATATACGCCCTTTACTAGCTAAGACCTTTCCCCTGTCAGATATTGTCTCAGCACAGGAGGAGTTTATAAAAAAATCGCATGTAGGAAATTTTGTTTTACTACCAACGCAGACAATGCATACTCATAGAGTAAGTCATGAATAACAGGCATATATTTACAGCCGCCGTTGTGACCTGGTTGCCTAACGCAGTTATGGATAAAGCATTATGAGCATTCTTTCTGACTTGATGGCCAGCTTGATCGATCGCAATTATCTACGGCTTACTCCTGTAGAAGATGATGACCGATCGCTTTCAGATCTGATCCAAGATTTGCTCAGTGCCCACGGTGACGTTTCAGGCATGAAGATGGCGCGCCAAGTGCTAGACCGTTACGATGGCTTTGAACATACAGAGAAGCGTGCGTTTTTTCAAATGCTGCGCACTGCGTTAGATATTGATTCTGTATCTGTAAGACACAGCCTTGATCAATATGAATTACAGCCGACAAAGGCCAACTATGCAGCTTTCGCATCGGCGGCAGAGCCCAAACGGAAAGAGCTTATACAGCGATTAAATCAAGTAGAGGGCGCGACCCACCGACTGGTCTTGATGCGCGCTGACTTACAAAAAATGATAGCACAAGATCCAGATCTTGATGTGATAGATCGTGATATTAAGCATTTGTTTCAGTCATGGTTCAATCGTGGATTTTTGGTATTGCGGCCCATAAATTGGCTAAGCCCAGCGAACGTTTTAGAAAAGATCATCGCCTATGAAGCCGTGCATGCGATCACAAGCTGGGACGAGTTGCGCCGCCGATTGGCGCCGGATGATCGGCGCTGTTTCGCGTTTTTTCACCCTGCAATGCCAGATGAACCCTTAATCTTCGTCGAGGTGGCCCTGACCAAAGGCATTCCAAGTTCGATCCAAGCTGTTTTAGAACAAGATCGTGATGTTGCAGATCCTAAACGCACGGATACAGCCGTATTTTATTCAATTTCTAATTGCCAATCAGGATTGGCAGGAATTTCTTTTGGTAATTCGTTAATTAAGCAGGTCGTAAATGATTTATCCCGCAGCCTGCCAAATTTAAAAGCCTTTGTGACCCTATCTCCTATTCCCGGCTTAAGAAAGTGGGCCAAAAGCTGCAACAAGGAGGATGGGTTGCTCGACCAAAACAGAGCAAGTGAAATTGCTGCGCAATATCTGTTAACAGCCAAAGATAAAGGCGGCCTGCCACTAGACCCCGTGGCTCGGTTTCACCTAGGAAATGGCGCCATGGTCGAAGCCATTCATAATCAAGCCGACCTTTCCCAAAATGGTGTGGCACAATCAGCAGGCGTTATGGTTAATTACCTTTATGATCTAAGCAGATTAACGATTAATGTTGAAAAGTTTTCCTCAGCCAAAGAAGTATCTGCTTCCTCTCCGGTCAAGACACTAGCGCGTCGTGCAAAAAAGTTTGAGAAGCAATCAATTCCAATGGCCTTGAATAATGAATAACCTATTGTTTGACAGCATTTTTGCGCCTCATGCTGGCCTAGAAAAACCGTTTTTGTACCTGCCGCTTGATCAACTCATAACCTATGATCGCTTCCTCAAAACCGTTGCCACTTTTGCTCACTGTTTGGAAAAGGGCGGCCTGCGTCCGGGAGATATTTTTGCAGTACAGGTTGAGAAGTCTATGCAGGCTTTGGCTGTTTACGGGGCCTGCGTACAATCAGGTGTTGTGTTTTTGCCGCTCAATACCGCCTATACTGCCAATGAGTTACTCTATTTTGTTAAAGATAGTGGCGCCAAGATGTTTTTGGCCGACGATAGTAAATTAAGTATGCTAAAGGCCGTTTTTGCAGGTCTGGATCTGAGCATTAAGACTATGAGTTCTGATGGAAGCGGCAGTTTTACCGATTTGGCCGCGTCTATGCCAGAAAGCTTTGCAACTGTTGCGCGCAGGCACAATGATTTGGCGGCATTGCTTTACACGTCAGGCACGACGGGGCGATCTAAAGGCGTCATGCTTAGCCACGAAAATCTTTTGTCGAATGCAAAAGTCTTGTCCAAACATTGGTCCTTTAGTAGCCAAGATGTACTGCTGCATGCTTTACCAATCTTTCATACACATGGACTTTTTGTGGCCAGCAATGTGATTTTGGCCTCTGGGGCCTCGATGATTTTTTTACCCAAATTCGATATTGGGAAAGTAATCGCAGCTTTTCCCAAGGCTACAACAATGATGGGGGTTCCCACCTTTTACACTCGGCTTTTAGATGAGCCTCGGTTTGACCGAGAGTTGGTTGACCATATGCGGCTTTTCGTATCAGGATCAGCGCCCTTATTGGCAGAAACCCACCATCAATTCGATGCTCGCACCGGCCACTGCATATTGGAACGCTACGGGATGACCGAAACCAACATGAACACCTCAAACCCCTATGAAGGTGTTCGGCGCGCAGGCACTGTCGGCATGCCCCTGCCTGGAGTTGAACTGATCATAACAGATCCCTCAACAGGTACAGAACTTCCCAACGGCACAGTTGGGCAAATTGAGGTGCGTGGCCCGAACGTCTTTTCTGGCTATTGGAAGATGCCCGAAAAAACCCGCGAAGAGCGGCGCGAGAATGGCTTTTTCATCACAGGGGATTTGGGACTGGTTGATCAAGACGGTTATGTGCAGATCGCAGGACGCAACAAAGATTTGGTTATTTCAGGTGGTTATAATATCTATCCCAAAGAAATAGAGCTAATCTTAGACAAAAAGAATGGCGTTCTAGAAAGCGCTGTGATCGGCGCGCCCCATGCGGATTTAGGCGAAAGCCCAGTGGCCGTTTTAGTACAAAAGCACGGTGAAACGATCGACATTGCACGAATCCAGATTGAGCTGGATGAATCGCTCGCACGCTTTAAACAGCCGCGCGCCTATTTTATAGTTGATGAATTGCCGCGAAACACTATGGCGAAAGTTCAAAAAAACATCTTACGCGACCTATATCGGGAAGCATTTCTCGTTTAAGATGATTTTAGACAGACGCGTCAATCTAAACTTTCTGATGGCCATCAAGTAACTAAAATCTAACGATTGTCAAAAAAATTCAGCTCAGGTTCAGATTTCAGAGATCGTCCATGCAAGTCAAAAACACTTTTCCTTACGAGACCACTGAAATTCCTGATATGTCAGTTGTGCTGCCCGATGGGTGCCGCCTTTCTGCGCGGGTCTTTATGCCCAAAGACGCGCAAACGGGGGCAAATTTTCCAGCTATTTTGGAATTTCTGCCCTACCGCAAGCGTGACGGAACCGTAATCCGAGATGCGCTGACCCACCCATATTTTGCGGGCCATGGCTATGTTTGTTTGCGCGTTGATATGCGCGGAAATGGAGACAGCCACGGCTTTATGGAAGATGAATACTCCCCGCAAGAACTGCAAGACGCCTGTGATGTGCTCACGTGGATCACAACCCAAGTCTGGTCAAGTGGAACGGTGGGGATGATGGGAATAAGCTGGGGTGGCTTCAACGCGCTTCAGGTCGCAGCGCTCAAACCTACTGCACTAAAGGCGATCATTACGCTTTGCTCAACTGTTGATCGCTATCATGACGACATTCATTTCAAAGGCGGTTGCCTGCTGAACGAGAATTTGGGGTGGGGGGCAACAATGTGGTCTTATTCTTCGCGCCCACCAGATCCTGCTTTGGTCGGAAGCTCTTGGCGTGATATGTGGCTTGAACGGTTGAATAAAAATCTGTTTTTACCTGAGTTATGGCTTAACCATCAACGACGCGATGCCTATTGGAAACACGGTTCAGTGATTGAAAACTACAGCGCCATCAAGGTGGCAACGCTGAGCATTGGTGGCTGGGGCGATTCTTATAAAAATGCAGTGCCTGCATTGGTTGAAAACTTGAGTGCCCCGGTGAAAGGAATTATTGGGCCTTGGGTACATAAATATCCGCATTTCGCCATGCCAGAGCCACGTATAGGTTTCTTGCAGGAGGCTTTGCGCTGGTGGGATCGCTGGCTAAAGGGCAAGGACACGGGTGTTGAGCATGATCCTGACTTGCGTGCATATATGATGGACGGGGTCCGCCCCGCCTCATGGTATAGAAACCGCCCGGGCCATTGGGCCGCCGAAAACGTTTGGCCTGCGCCCTCAATCAAACCCATGAAGTTTCACTTAAACGACGCAGGGCACCTGGACGAAAAGGGCGGCCGGTTTGCCAAGCTAATCGCATCGCCCGCCCACTGTGGCATTGCAAGTGGGGAATATTGCGCCATTTGGCTTGGCCCCGAAATGCCCAGCGATCAGAGAGTTGATGACGCAATGTCGGCTTGTTTTGATACCAAGCTTGACACCAGCTGCGATATCCTGGGTGCGCCGGTTGTGCAGCTGCGGTTGATCCCGCAAGCCGATTGCGGACAGGTCGTAGTGCGACTTAATCATGTCCATCCAGACGGCGCCTCAACCCGCATTACCTATGGAGTTCTAAACCTAACACATCACCTAAGCCATGAAAGCCCAAGTTCACTTACTGCGGGGCAAGAAATCATTGTTGATATCACACTTGATCAAATTGGCTACCGACTACCCAAAGGGCATCGATTGCGCATTGCCGTTTCAACAGCTTATTGGCCACTTTTATGGCCTACGCCCAAGGCCGCTCCCGTGATTTTGACAGGGGGCTTCGTTATAATTCCGAGACGCCCCCAAAACAATCAAATCAATGAATGGAGCTTTGAACCCGCCGAAAGTGCTCAGCCCCTGCAGGCCACTGAACTCAAGCCAGCCTATCATGTCAGGCGCAGTGAGATAGACCAAAAGTCTGGTGTAGTAAGCCTGATTATTGAAGATAACTTTGGCACTTCAGTAATTGATGATCATGGGCTGATTGCTGGCAGTTCAGTGCGCGAAAGATGGAATATTCACCCAGATGACCCCCTTTCTGCCAGGGGCGAGGCCCATTGGACGCAGATCAACGCCAGAAAAGACGGTTGGGCCACTAGATCAGAAGCGCGGTGCGGCATGACTGCAGACCAAAGCCATTTCCATCTTTGGGCCGAACTTGAAGCCTTTGAAACCAGAGAAGACCAGTCTGAAGAACAGGTTTTAAGCCGCAGCAATACGTGGTCGGTGCCGCGTGACTTTATGTAACCTTAAATATAGTGTGATAAACTGGGCTGATAAGCATAACAGTTGCCGTAGCGACTTTTAAGTTTCTTGATGCTGTTGAACATATGGCTTTGTATATGCTTGGTAAACATTAAAAATGGCGGGACCTGGCAGCGTAAACCCTCTGCTTATTCTATTTATCGCTAAAACATCCGTTTATTTGTCACAAAAAGATGTGTTAAGCTGGACGATGCAACAATAGCACAAGGCGATCACCTTGAATAAAACTAGAAATGCCTTTCAAACCAAGCTTAAAGGGTTTTCGCATTTTCGCCATGCCGCAATTTGGTCAATCCGCGGCTTGCGAAGCGCTTATGCGGGCGAATCCGCCTTTCGACATCAGTTGTTGCTGGTCACAGTTTTGCTACCATTGGGTCTTTGGCTCGGGGACACAAAAGTTGAGCGCGCGCTTTTAGCGGTGTCGCCCTTGATAATCTTGGTTGTAGAGCTTTTGAATACCGCAGTGGAATCGGTGGTTGACCGTATTGGGCCCGAGTATCACGCGTTATCAGGCCGCGCCAAAGACATAGGATCGGCTGCTGTATTTTTAACCATCTGCGCTGTAGGCCTTTTATGGGCTATTATTTTGTTTCCGATATTATGAAAAAAATCGCTGAAACTGATCTATATTTACCTATAAAATCCTATCTTGAAGCGCTAGGTTACAAGGTCAAATCCGAAGTGGGTCACGCCGATATTGTCGCCTTGCGCAATGGGGCGTCACCGCTGATTGTTGAACTTAAGACCACTTTTTCTTTAGCGCTCTTGCACCAAGCTTTAGCTCGCCAAACGCTGAGCGACACGGTGTTTGTGGCGGTGCCGCGGTGGAGCGGCAAGTCAGGATGGAAAGCCTTTCGCGCCAATATTGGACTGTGCAAAAAATTAGGGCTGGGCGTGATGTCCGTTTCCTTAAGCGACGGGGTGGTAACGCTGCATTATGATCCCAAGCCCATCGCCCCACGCAAGAACAGCCGGCGCAAAGAAAAACTTCTAACCGAATTTCACGCGCGCGATGGCGACCCAAATTTAGGTGGCACAAGGGGACAAATTATGACCTCATATCGGCAAGATGCGTTTCGCTGTTTGCAATATTTGGCTCAAGTCGAAAGTGCGTCTGGAGCCGTAATTTGCCACGCGACGGGGATAAAGCGCGCCACAAAATTAATGGCAGATAATCATTACGGCTGGTTCGAGCGCATATCGCGTGGGATTTATGTATTAACCAATGCAGGCAAAGTGGTGGCCCACAGCGCTGAGCCTACACTTTAAGTATGGAGAATATAAATGAGCGCTGACATAATAAAGTATAAAATAAGAGCACTCTTTCATCTTAAAAATTTTAAGTATTGCGTGGCCGACGCGGTTTTAATAGGGCTTTTAGTCAGGAACCATGATATTCAGAATCATGCCGAAGGGTATGAGTTCGGTAGTTCATTTTTACGAAAATTAATGCAATCCAGTTTTCTTAGTTAATATTATGAGCCAAGTTTTGTGTGTCGACAACGTCAGAATCCTTGGGCTCAATCTCATCTGACGTGCCTTTTTCTTGGATGGCGTTGGGCGTGCGCACCAAAAGTGGTAATAGCTCGGCCTGTGTGACGCTGGGGCTCAGGGATTGTGGAGGTTCACGCCAGCTTAGCGTGTCAAATCCGGCACAATTTTGACACCCAGGTTGCCATTGCGTATGGATAGATTGGCAATTGTCGCAGCACCACTGAGGTCCACGTGACGCTGTCAACGCTTTGGTCAACCAACCCAGCACCACAGAATCGTCTGCTCCTTCGCCACGCTCAATCGCAGCCATAATAGCCAAAGACCTTGTGGTGGGATGGCGCGCGGCCACATCGCCAAGCGCGCGTCGTGCAGATGGAAAGTCTTCGGCAGCGATGTTCAATTCGGCCATCAACATAAAAGTTTCATCGTCGCTGGGATGCACGGCGCTCAGTAGTTTAAACCGTTTTAAGCGCTCCAGAGGGGTTTCATAAGCCTGAATATCGGCAAAGGCTGCAGCCAAATCGGGGTGCGGGCAAGCGATCCATGCCTTCTTTAAAACGCGGGTGGCATTTTTAGGGTCAGATTTTCCTATATAGTGTCGGGCGGCCATAATTGCCGCAGGGATCAGGTCAGGCGAAAGCTTATTGGCTTCGATTACGGCTTCGCTCTCCCCAATAGACGCCTCATCTGCTACCAGCACGCGGGCCTGTTGTAAGGCCATTATCGCATCGCGGCGGCGGTAAATATCACGCGGCAGGGCACCTGACTTAAGTTTGGCTACCAGCGTTGCGCGCGCGCCCCTCCAATCAGATTGAGTTGATTGCAGTTCCAGCAAGATATCTTGGGTTTGAGAGTGGTGGGGTTTGAGAGTATAAGCCTTTTGCGCTAGCTTTAAGGCCATGTCCGTATCCCCCTCTTCAATTTTTTGAAGCAACAGGCCGCGCACGCCCACAAATCGGGTTTTGTCATCAGCAAGCAGCACCTTATAGGCTTGGGCTGCGCGGTCACGATCGCCCACCTGCTCTGCGGCCTGGGCAATCAGTAATGTTGTCAACTCTGGCCGATCCAAATATTTTGCAGCCTTCGTTGCACGGGTCAAAGCCAAACGCGCCTCACCCGATGCGAGAGCAATCATACTTTCTGAAAGCGCGGCAAGCCCTTTGCGTTCTTTATTCCGCAAAAAATAACGGCTGATTGCAGTTTCATCACCTGTCAGAAACCGCAATAGTGCCAAAATTAGACCTAAGACCGCCAGCAAGATCCAAACCACCAGCACAACAAAAAATGCCAACAACAAAGATTGCAGAGGCCCAATCACAAATTCATAGCCTATAACCGTAAGTGAAAAGCTGGGTCCCAATTTAGAAACGGCACTTACCCCCAAGGCAAGGGCAGCCAAGGCGCTTACAAAGACCAAAACTTTTAACAAAGACCACAGCATGCCCAACCCCTATTTCTGAGCCAAATGCGTGGCGAGGTCGCTGAGCGCCGCCTGCGCAGTTAAATGCGCGCGCGCCTTATCCACCCAAGACATCATGGCACTCTGTCCCTTTAACGAAAGTAATGCGATTTCATCTAGGGCCCCGGCAAGCCTGTCTTGGCGCACAGCCTCTTGTGCCCGCGATAAAATCGCATCTGGGTCCAAACCCTGTTGCGGGGACAGGGCGCGTGCGCCGCTTTGAGCACGCAAGAAACCCATGAGTTTTTCGGAAAGGCTTTGATCAGGTGCGGGCTGTAAGGTAATTTTAAGCGCCTCACGTGCCGCTGGAACAAAGCTATCTTCGAGCTCTGCCAAGGATCGAACACCCGAAGCCGCAAAGGACCCCAAAGCAGCTGTATCAAATCCAGCAGCACCAATCTGCGCAAGCGGGGCAGAAAAAGATTGGCCTGCATCGAAAGCGCGCTGCAGATTGGCCAAGGCCAATCTCGCTTGCGAAAGGCGGCTAAGCTCTTGGCTCTTGGACATGATCTGGTCATTTGACGGAAGTGCCGCTGCTATTTTTTCCAAAGCTTGCTTGGTCGCCACATCAAGCGCAGCCTGCGCCTGATCTGTCAGGCTTTGGCCCTGAGCCACTGTTATCTTAAGTTCCGCCAGGCCTTGGGCTAGGCCTTCAAGCGTTTTCCGTGTTTCGGTGTCTGGTCCTTTGGGCTGGCTCGTTATGTCATCAAGCCTTTCCTCAAGTACTAAAATTTGGGGCTTTAGGTCGGGCAGAGCACTAAACTTTTGTGTCAAAAGTTGTAGATCATGAGCCACAAGGTTAATTTGTGATTCGCTTACCTCGGGGGCGGTTTTCGTATTTAATAAGTAATAGGCCACCCCAAACCCCGCAGAGCCAGACAATAGCGCCGACAAAAAGCCGGTGATAGCGATCGAAAAAAGCAATGTTCTTTTTGTTAGAGATTGGTCCTTCACCGCTTTGACTAATGGCTCGCCTAAAGGCGCAGCTTGTGGTCCTAAAGTCGCCTGCGGCGCCTTGCGCGGCTTTGGGGCAGGTGAAGTGGTTCTTGCCGCTGTTTTATCTGGTAGGCCATTCGCCATGGGACTTCCTTTGTCGCGATGATCTTTACCTGTGCAGCCTAGTCACTGATGGCCCATCACTCAAGCATTAGGCTTGATCTTTTTCTGCTACCAAATCCACCAAAGTATCAAGCAAGGACTGCACATCTGGCCGCGCAGCCATTTGCAGCCGCGCCGCACCAAAAGCACCGCATTCCAGCGCCACCGCCAGAGAAAGGGCCGCTACCACCACAGGGCCGGGGTCTTGCAATTTTAGATATTCTTGCACGGCAATTTTGGCGCTACGCGGCGAGAAAAGTGGCAAAAATACTCGTCCTTTACCCAAAAAAGCAATACAAGCTGCTTCGGAAAAAGGCTGCGGCTCTTGTGCATAAATCACAAGAGCCGTGGTTTTAGTCCCACAATTGCACAAGGTCTGCGCCAAGCTGCCGCGCTGATCGGCTCCGCGCAGATGAATAAGCGGCGCGCGGCCCCGTTTGCGTAAGATCAGATCAACCAGGTCTTGCCCATCTCCACCAGCAGAATGGCTTTCAAATCCAAGCCTTTCAGCCGCCTCAGCCGTTTGATCGCCCACGCACCAAGCTTGGGGTGATTTTGACAGTCGCGCCCGCGCCGCAATCTGCTCGAAAGCCTGAACCCCCGTTTGTGAGGTAAAGACAACCCCTTCAAAGCTTTGTTTCGGCCATTTAACCGGAAAAAATCTTGGCGCAATTAAAGGCGAGAAGATCACCTCAGCCCCTTGGCCAAAACGAGCGGCAAGATCAGCCCCAAAGCGTTCGGCTTGAGGGTTTGGCCTGGTAACGACAAAGATCGGGCTTTTGGATTGTTCGAGCATATCCTATGATGATACTTGCAAGACAGCTTCTACGCAACGGGCAGTTATGACCAAAGTTTTGACCTTTCTTGGTATTGAAAGTAGCTGTGATGACACAGCCGCCGCCGTCGTGCGCTCAAACTTAGGTGCCAAGGGTGATATTTTATCGTCTGTGGTTTATGGACAAACGGCGATTCACGCCTCTTTTGGTGGAGTTGTTCCCGAACTTGCTGCCCGCGCCCATGCCGAACGGATTGATCATTGTATTCAGGCCGCCTTACTAGAAGCTGGCCTGAGCTTAAAAGATATAGATGCTATTGCAGTGACGGCAGGCCCCGGATTGATCGGTGGGGTTTTGTCTGGTGTCATGTGTGCCAAAGGATTGGCTGCAGCTACCAAACTGCCACTGGTGGGGGTAAATCATCTAGCGGGCCATGCGTTAACGCCGCGCCTGACTGACCATTTGGCATTTCCCTATTTGATGCTGTTGGTTTCGGGCGGCCATTGCCAGTTTTTGCATGTTGAAGCAGCTGACCGCTTTACCCGTTTGGGCGCCTCGATCGATGATGCCCCAGGCGAGGCCTTTGATAAAATCGCAAAAATCTTAGGCTTGCCACAACCTGGTGGTCCCGAGGTAGAACGCGCTGCCAAAACGGGCGCTCCTAAGCGTTTTACTTTGCCAAGGCCACTTTTAGATCGCGCAGGCTGTGATATGTCATTTTCTGGTCTAAAAACTGCCATTCTGCGCCTGCGTGACAGTTTGGTAACAGCCCAAGGTGGGCTGACGTTGCAAGATCGCGCAGATATATGCGCGGGCTTTCAAGCAGCAGTAGCTGATGTATTAACCGAAAAGACGCGACGCGCCATTGCCCTTTTGCCCATGGTTAAAAGCTTTGCCGTCGCGGGCGGTGTGGCAGCCAATGGTACCATTCGCGCGGAACTACAAAATATTTGCCATACTGAAAATATTGCCTTTTTGGCCCCACCGTTTTCTCTTTGCACAGATAATGCCGCCATGATTGCTTGGGCAGGCATTGAGCGCTATCGTTTGGGCCAAGAAGATGATTTCGCCCTGTCAGCGCGGCCGCGCTGGCCGCTCGACGAAACTAGCCCTTCCTTAATCGGATCGGGTAAAAAAGGTGCAAAAGCTTAAATACAAAGAAGACGCCCCGCCCATGTTGTCGATTTGAATTCTACTGGCCTGGTTGAAATGGCGGGGTCTTTGTTGGATAATAAAGGCCATATGAGCGAGCCTTTGATCAGATTAAATGTGAAAACTTGGACCAAGTGTGATGTTTGTGCGCTCAGCGGGATTGAGGCACACATTATAGCACTATAGGATCAAGAACTATCTTCACTTAACAAACAAGGGCTTTCAATTATGCCAAGAATTCCAACGCTACACGTGAACTTGGTGCTTAACAGCCTGTTCTGAAAACTCCTGGCGTCGCGTTTCAGTTTTAGCCAATAATTATTAATTAAAGCTTTTTTAACTTATTAAAAAAGTGTCACTAAAGCAGCAATTTTTAAAGTGCTTCGGTCAAATTTCAGTAACGATAGTGCTCTGGCTTGAACGGGCCCTCAGTGCTAACACCAATATAATCTGCCTGCTCTTTGGCCAACTTTGTCAGCTTCACACCAATACGGTCTAGGTGCAGGCGAGCAACCTTCTCATCCAAATGTTTTGGTAGGATATAAACTTCGTTGTTATAATTGTCACCCCTAGTCCATAACTCAATCTGCGCCAAGACTTGGTTCGTGAAGGATGCTGACATCACAAAGGATGGGTGACCTGTAGCATTTCCAAGGTTCAACAAACGGCCTTCAGACAACAAGATCAACCGAGCTCCAGATGGCATTTCGATCATATCCACTTGATCTTTGATGTTGGTCCATTTGTGGTTTTTTAAGTTTGCCACCTGGATTTCATTGTCAAAATGACCGATGTTTCCAACAATCGCCATGTCTTTCATTTCGCGCATATGCTCAATGCGAATAACGTCTTTGTTACCCGTTGTAGTGATAAAGATATCTGCGCTTGAGACCACGTCTTCTAGCAATACAACCTCAAAGCCGTCCATGGCAGCTTGCAGCGCACAGATTGGATCAACTTCAGTCACTTTCACCCGTGCCCCGGCACCTTTCAGAGAGGCTGCAGAGCCCTTGCCAACATCACCATAGCCAAGAACAACGGCAACTTTACCAGCCATCATCGTATCTGTGGCGCGGCGAATGCCATCGACCAGAGATTCTTTGCAGCCATACTTGTTGTCAAATTTTGATTTGGTCACAGAGTCGTTCACATTGATCGCAGAGAACGGCAATTGGCCTTGCTTGACCAATTCATAAAGACGGTGAACGCCTGTTGTTGTTTCCTCAGACACGCCCTGAATTGCGGCCCGGGTTTTGACGAACCATCCTGGTGTTTCAGCCATACGCTTTTTAATTTGCCCGAAAACAGCTTTTTCTTCCTCCGACGTCGGAACGTCGATCAGATTGGTTTCGCCTTCTTCAACCCGTGCACCAAGAAGCACATACAGCGTTGCGTCGCCACCATCATCAAGGATCATGTTCGCTCCCTCAGGGAACATAAACGACCGATCAAGATAATCCCAATGCTCGGTCAATGTCTGACCTTTGATCGCAAATACAGGCGTGCCGCTTGCTGCGATGGCGGCGGCTGCGTGGTCCTGGGTCGAAAAAATATTGCAAGATGCCCAGCGCACATCGGCACCTAGCTCAACGAGTGTTTCAATCAAAACGGCTGTTTGAATTGTCATGTGCAGAGAGCCAACAATCCGCGAACCTTTTAGGGGCTTGCCTTCACCAAACTCCTTACGAAGCGACATCAGCCCTGGCATTTCTGTTTCCGCTATATCTAATTCTTTGCGGCCGAACTGAGCCATTGAGATATCTTTGACGATGTAATTTTGCTTCACTTTAGGCTCCTAGATTATTTTTGATTAATTAACACGGCCACGCCACCTCGACAACATCCAATCATTATGAGTAAAACTAGAAAATTTGGAGCGGTCAATGAGACAAAAACGGGCATGGCAAAGAATGTTATCAGGGCGGCGTTTAGATCTTTTGGATCCAACGCCAATGGATATTGAAATTGAAGACATCGCCCATGGCCTGGCCTTTGTGGCGCGCTGGAACGGTCAAACCAAAGGCGACTGGCCTTATTCTGTAGCGGAACATGCACTTTTGGTGGAAAAAATTTTTTCCGGCCAGAACCCAAACATTGGCGCGACGTGGCAACTTGTGGCGCTTTTGCACGACGCTCCTGAATATGTAATTGGTGACATGATCAGCCCCGTCAAAGCCGCCGTAGGCCATGGATATGAAGACCTAGACGAACGCCTGACTACGGCCATCCACCGCAGGTTTGGGCTGCCCGCAAAAGCCCCCACTTTAATTAAAAAAGCAATAAAAGCGGCAGATGTAGTTTCAGCATGGCTTGAGGCTATAAATATAGCCGGGTTTTCACAACCAGAAGCTGACAAATGCTTTGGAAAACACTCCAGTATTTATCTAAAACAATTTGAAATCAAGTTGCGCCCACCCAAATTTGTACGTGAGGATTTTATTTGCCGCGCGGCAAATCTGATTAGGTTGTGTGACAATAATCAAACATAGAGTTGATCTAAAAGTCTTCTTTTTCAATCGCATCAAAGAACCTCCTTTGGGTGCGTAAAGCCTGATCCTTTTTCCAATAACGTGTGTTATTCAAATTTATCGTGGGCTTCGTTTGGCCAAAATACGCTGTAAAGTCCGGCGATGCATATTTAATCGGCGGGCCGTTTCAGATACATTGCGGTCGCACATTTCATAAATGCGCTGAATATGTTCCCATCTGACTCGGTCGGCAGACATGGGGTTTTCAGGAGGGCGAGGAATTATTTCACCGCTTGAAAGCAAGGCCCGGGCCACCTCGTCGGCATCAGCGGGCTTTGCCAAGTAATCAATAGCCCCTATTTTTACCGCAGCAACGGCAGTTGCAATCGCGCCATAGCCCGTTAAGACTACCATCTTACAGTCAGATCGAAGGGCTCGCAGGACTTCAACAATCTCTAACCCATTACCGTCTTCAAGACGCAAATCCACCACCGCATAGGCTGGTGGATTGGATTTTGCCAGCGCAAGCCCTTCGGCCACAGATGTGGCGGTTTGAGAAATAAAGCCGCGTTTTTCCATAGCCTTGGAAAGGCGCTGCACAAACGGTGCATCATCATCAACCAAAAGCAATGTTTTGTCAGTTCCCAAATCCAGGGCTGTTATGTCGGCCATGTTCCGCCTTTTTAATATTTCATGTAAGCTAGAGTATAGCGTTCTTTTGCTTTTGGCCAAGTCTATGATACATGCATAGCTCTATCGACAAAACATGCAGTTTTTTTTGCTATCTGTTCGGCGGTTTCATCGCGGCGAAAAAAATCAACAAACCCAGTTTTTGGTAGCATCAAATAGGTGAATGTCGAATGATCAACCAGATAATATTCATCATTAGTTTCATTAGCTTTGTAGTAGCTTTTATAAGCCTTCGAGGCGACTTTAATTTGCGCGTCGGTGCCGGTAAGGCCAATCAGCTGTGGATGCATGTTATCCACAAAATCACTCAACACCTGAGGTGTGTCGCGCCTCGGATCAATCGTTATAAAAACTGGTGTGACACCATATCCCTGACTGTCTAAAATATTGATCGCTTCGACATTACGTGCAACGTCATAGGGACAAATATCGGGACAGAACGTATAGCCAAAATAGATTAAGACTGGCTTTGTGATAATATCTTGATCGGTGACGGGTTGGCCCTTGTGATCAACTAAATTAAATGGCCCCCCGATGGCGGCGCCCGAAACCTGGCCTTCACCACAGCCTAGACTTGACCAACTTCCATTGCGTATAGCAAAAAAGGTTGACAAAGCAAGAAACACCACAACGACCAAAACAGCGATTGCGGCATAATTTTTTGACATTTGCTTGACGTGCCCCCAAAGTTTCAACCATTGATAGAACCTAATGGGCTATTAGCAATCGAAAAATCGCCGCAGCTAGGAGTTACCGCCCGTGCATCTTTTTAATTCACGCATTCCTAAAATTGGGTCACGCTCGGACTGGGTGCGGTTGCGAACCTTGATCCTTCTGCGGTGGATGGCGATCGCAGGTCAGACCTTGGCGCTTTTGATCAGCTTTTATGTCCTTCACATAACCTTACCATTTGCCTCTTGCTTGGCAGTGATAGGGGTGTCAGTTGTCGCCAATATTATTTCTATTTTGGCCTTTCCCGTCACTAAACGCCTAAGCGAGATGCAGACGTTTTTGTCACTTTTGTTTGATGTTTTCCAGCTCTTTACGCTGATTGTTTTGACTGGAGGGCTGTCCAATCCCTTTGTGATTTTGGTCATTGCACCTGTTGCTATTTCGGCTAGCGCATTAGAGCTCCGCACCACTGTCATTTTAGCAAGTGTTGCTATTTTATTAGTCAGTTTGACGTCATTTTTTTACATCCCCTTAAGGGTTATGAATGGGCAGATCCTTGAAATTCCTGGTCTGTTCGCCTTTGGTCTTTGGGCAGCCATTATTACCGGAATTATATTTTTATCGTTCTATTCACGCCGCATTGCAGTTGAGGTTCGCTCAATGGCACATGCACTGCTTGCCACGCAAATGGCTTTAGCGCGTGAGCAAAAGCTCACCGATCTAGGCGGCGTTGTCGCCGCCACTGCGCATGAGTTGGGTACGCCCTTGGCAACGATTAAGCTGGTAAGCTCGGAGCTTTTGGCCGAGCTTAAAGAATTTCCTGATCTTTATTCTGACGCGCTGCTCATCCGCGATCAAACAAACCGCTGCCGCGATATTTTACGTGATATGGGCCAACTTGGGAAAGACGATAAGCATTTGCGACAGGTGCCCCTAGCGGCCGCTTTACAAGAAGCCGCCGAGCCCCATATTGCCCGAGGAAAGTCAGTACATTTTCGGACATTAGGTGTTGATGAGTTTTTGGTTTCTGAGCCTTTAATCGTGCGCTCACCAGAATTGATTCATGGCTTAAGAAATCTGATCCAAAATGCTGTTGATTTTGGGGGCTCCCATGTCTGGGTAGAGGCCCGGTGGAGCAGGAGCACAGTCGAGGTTCGCATTCAAGATGATGGTCCGGGCTACCCAGCACAGGTCATCGACCGGATCGGGGACCCTTTCGTGCGGCAGCGGGCGCTAGACCAAGAAAATATGCGCCGGCCAGAATACGAAGGCATGGGCTTGGGGCTCTTTATCGCCAAAACACTTTTAGAACGCACCGGCGGCAAATTGAAATTTTCTAACGGATCAGACGATGCTGGCCAAAATCCTTCGGATCTGCAGGCGGGTGGTGCTGTTGTTGATGTCTCCTGGCCATTAAGTGCGCTGGAAGCGCCAAGTCAGGGCGGGTTAGGTTTGAACGAAAACATCGCTAATTGATACGATTTTTGTTATGGTCTTACTCATTTTTTGAAGAGTTTTTATTGTTTTCGACCAAAAATGAGCTTGCTTTGTGTTAATTTGGGTCGGCACCTACCTAGATGGGCTTAAATTGGTTGTCTGGTCGAGTATGAAAATCATGCAGATGCCGCCCTCCAAACTGCTTGAGCAGGCTTGCACCCGCGCGCGCCACAAGCAATCATGCGGCATGACGCAAAAATTTACCCACTCCACCTACCTGCAGAACGCTAACGACACGGCGGCTTTAGGGCGATGGTTTTCGCATCACGTTATATTAGGAGATACTCTTTTACTGTCTGGACCGATCGGTGCAGGAAAAACCCATTTTGCACGCGCCCTTATTCAATCCAAAGTTGGCGAGCTTGAGGATGTTCCCTCGCCCAGCTTTACACTGGTTCAAACTTATGAAGCCCCCGATTTTGACATTTGGCATGCCGACCTTTACCGTCTAAGCCATCCAGAAGAGGTGGTAGAGCTTGGTCTAGAAGATGCTTTTTCGAGTGCGGTTTGCCTTGTGGAGTGGCCAGATCGTTTGGGGCAAGCCACACCCAAATCCGCGCTTTGGCTGGAGTTTGCCGCTCAAGACGAAGGCCGCTTAGTCACAGTCTCTGGCTCTCCGCGCTTTGACTTAGCTTTTGCACTACTTGAAGACTGGCCGAACAAATGAGCACAGCACAGGACAAGGCCCGTCATCAATTCATTGAATCTGCTGGTTGGGGTGCGGCTTCGGTCACGCCCTTGCCAGGCGACGCATCAGCGCGGCGCTATTTTCGTTTGGCCCTACGAGGAAAGCGTTCCGTTTTAATGCACGCGCCCAAAGGTCAGGCAGACGATCCCGCCGCGTTTTTATCCATTGGCCGCTTTTTACAAAGCCTTGGCCTTTCTGCACCCAAGACTTTTGCCCAGAATTTAGAAAAGGGTTTTCTTCTGCTTGAAGACTTTGGCGACAACCTGTACGCTCGTCTTTTGGGCCAATCGCCTGAACTTGAACTGCCACTTTACAAAAGCGCCGCCCATGTTTTAACCCACGTTCATAAGGCTGAAGCCCCTTTGGGGGTAGCCAATTTGTCTTGTGCCGAATGGGCCAAATCTTCTGATTTGGCGTTTCTGTGCTACGGCGCCCAATTCGGTGTTTCAGCTTCTGTGACAGAGGGGTTCATTCGAATTCTAACCGAGCTATTGGTAAAATACGCCGATAATAACCGTGTGTTCATATTGCGCGACTATCATGCCGAAAACCTGCTGTGGTTACCCGAAAGGCAAGGCTTGGCGCGGGTTGGGTTGTTGGATTTCCAGCTTGGGCAAATGGGTCAAAGCTGTTACGATCTGGTATCACTATTGCAAGACGCGCGGCGTGAAGTTTCACTGGCCACCCAAGCGGCAACTTTGCGTCACTTTCTAGATATAAGCGGTCAGGGTCATGCCGCCTTTATGGCAGCTTACTCTGCCTTTGGGGCCCAGCGCGCAGCGCGTATTTTGGGCATATTCACACGATTGGCATTGGCAGGAAAACCGCAATATTTGAAACTAATTCCACGTGTATGGCGTGATTTTAACCAAAACTTGGAGCATCCTGCTTTGCGGGCCCTAAAGAAATTTAGCACCCAACATCTGCCTGAACCTACCACCTTGCGCCTGCAATATTTGGAAAAAATATGCCCCAAGCCCAAATAAGTCTTATGCTTTTTGCCGCAGGTTTTGGCCGCCGTATGGGGGCCCTGACCAAAGACCGCCCCAAGCCCTTACTTCAGGTGGCAGGCCAAAGCCTGCTTAATCATGCGCTCAACCAAACGCGCGGCTTTAGCTTTAAAAACCGCGTGGTTAATGTGCACTATTTGGCAGAACAGATCATCGCGCATCTTGCCATCGATGCTGGACTTAAGGTTTCAAACGAAAAAGGCAAAATTCTTGAAACGGGCGGAGGTTTACGTGCAGCGCTATCTTTGTTGGGTATGGGGCCGGTATTAACCTTGAACACTGATGCGATCTGGCAAGGTGGCAGTCCCGTTGGTCAGCTTTTAGCAGCTTGGGATCCAAATCAAATGGACGCTTTACTTTTGCTGGGTGAGATGGGTCGAGTGGTGGGTCACAAAGGTCTTTCGGACTTTGGGCTTGACGCAGAGGGTCGGATTAAACGTGAAAAATCTAAAACGGGTTTTCTTTATTTGGGCGCGCAAATAGTCAAGACAGACACCCTGCACCACATCGCAGAACAGTGTTTTTCTCTTAATCTGATTTGGGACGAAGTGATCCGAAATGGTCGAGGCTTTGGTCTGGTCTATGACGGGAATTGGTGCGGCGTTGGGTGCCCAGAAAACATCGTCCTGGCGGAGGCTTTGATAAAAAGTGACAATGTTTAAAGAAGCCGCGCCCCATGTTTTTGCGATGGCCCCAGGGGTTGATTTTCCAGCAGCCTTGGTTGCAGGGCTGATTGCCCGCACGCAGGGCAAGGAGCCTCAAGATATGGCACGCGTCACGCTTTATTTAAATACCCAGCGTATGCGCCGGCGCGTGACAGATTTATTTGTTGAACAAGGCGCTGGGTTTTTGCCGCGGATTTTCCTGATTTCTGAAATTGATCAAGATATGCGCCTTGCGCATTTACCCAAAGCCACGCCTGCCTTGCGGCGCAGGTTGGAGCTTACCCAACTGGTCGCCCGCCTGCTTGAATCGCAGCCGGATCTGGCAGCAAAAAGCGCTTTATTTGACCTTTCAGACAGTCTGGCCGATCTGTTAGATGAAATGCAAGGCGAAGCGGTTACCCCCGAAACCATCATCGGGCTTGATGTGTCGGGCCATTCGGGCCATTGGCAACGCACACAAGCATTCATGGAAATTGTTCTGCCCTTTTTCAACGGATCAGAACAACCTGACACGTTACAACGTCAAAGGCTGGCTGTTGAAGCACTGGCCGCTATTTGGAGCCAAACGGCGCCGCAAGACCCGGTGATCGTTGCGGGTTCAACTGGGTCGCGCGGCACCACGATGCAGTTTATGAAATTGGTGGCGGGGCTGGGCAACGGTGCGCTGGTCTTACCCGGATTTGATTTTGATATGCACAAAAGTGTCTGGATGAAGCTTGATAATGCGCTGACTGCCGAAGATCACCCTCAATTTCGCTTTGCCAAACTGATGGGTATTTTAGGCATCGCGCCCGATCATGTGCGCCATTGGCAGAAAATCTACCCCCCATGCCCCGCGCGAAATCGGCTCATATCGCTAGCGCTACGCCCCGCCCCCGTCACAGACCAATGGCTGACTGAGGGGCAGAGATTTACTGATCTTACCGCCGCCACCCAAGACCTAAGCCTGATCGAAGCCCCTAGCCAAAGAGCCGAGGGTTTGGCCATAGCCCTTGCCCTGCGCCATGCCGCTGAAATGGGCAAAGTGGCAGCTTTGATTACACCCGACCGAATGCTGACGCGCCAAGTCACCGCAGCGCTTGATCGCTGGGGAATTTTGCCCGATGATTCTGCGGGCCGCCCTCTGGCACTTTCGGCGCCTGGGCGGTTTTTGCGTCATATTGCCAAGCTATTTGGCCGCAAAATATCAAATGCGGCGTTTCTGACGTTACTTAAACACCCGCTTACGGCAACGGGTTCAGCGCGCGGGGTGCATTTACGGTTTTCGCACGAATACGAATTACACATGCGCCGCTTTGGTTCTGCGCTTTACGATCCCAAGATGCTGATTGCTTGGGCCGGCACTCAGTCTGACTCCATGGCAAAACCTTGGGCCGAATGGCTGGCTACGACCCTGACAGGACTTGACCAAATCAACACCCGTCCTATTGAAACTCATTTATCCGACCTGATCCTGCGCGCCGAGGCCTTGGCCGCGGGCTCTTTAGCCACGGGCTCTGGCAGTCTTTGGGAAAAAGAGGCGGGTCAAAAGGCGGCCGAAGTAATGGCCGATCTGCAAAAAGCAGCCCCTTTTGGCGGCATCTTATCCGCTTATGATTTTGAAGCGTTGTTTGCGTCGGTATTAA
Organism: Paracoccaceae bacterium; assembly: GCA_041441915.1. Taxonomy (GTDB): domain Bacteria; phylum Pseudomonadota; class Alphaproteobacteria; order Rhodobacterales; family Rhodobacteraceae; genus UBA10365. Next base: position 163,458 of record JASDRS010000006.1, read on the forward strand.
ACCAAGGCCAGATCCGTATTGCGAATATCACCAACCCTCATATTATGATTTGGGGTACTCTTGAAGCGCGGGTGCAGGGAGCTGATTTGGTCATTTTGGGCGGGCTAAATGATGGCGTATGGCCGCAAGCTCCGCCTCCTGATCCGTGGTTAAATCGACAAATGCGACAAAAATCTGGGCTTTTGCTGCCCGAACGACGCATCGGGCTTTCGGCACATGACTTTCAGCAAGCGATCTGTGCGCCTCAGGTGATTTTAAGCCATACATTGCGAGACGCCGAAGCGCCCACCGTACCCTCTCGCTGGCTTAATCGATTGACGAACCTGCTTGCGGGGCTGCCCGATCAAGGCGGCGCTGCGGCGCTTACGCTTATGCGTGCCCGTGGCGTGGCTTGGCTGGATCTTGCGCTTAGGCTGGATCTACCAAACGAGGCGCATTTAAGTGATGCGATGTTGCAACCAAGCAAGCGCCCATCACCCAAGCCACCCGTAGAAAGCCGCCCAAAAAACCTTCCCGTTACGGCCATTTCAAAACTGATCCGCGACCCATATCATGTCTATGCGCGCTATATTTTAAAGCTTTACAGGCTTAATCCACTGCATATGTCGGCCGACACCCGGCTACGCGGTGACGTTTTGCATAAGATTTTAGAGCAATTCGTGAAAACGCGCCCCGCAGAGGAGCTCTTACCCCAAAACTACGCCGCCGCCAAGGATCGGTTAATGACGCTTGCTGCTTTGATGCTGGGAAAAATTGTGCCCTGGCCCGCCGCACGCGCGCTTTGGTTCGCCCAGCTTGCCCACGTTGCTGATGTATTTCTAGAAAGCGATCGCGGGGCAGAGATACTTGAGTCGCAAACTGAGCGATCGGGTACATATGATCTACCTGAATTGGGCTTTACCGTGAAAGCCAGGACCGATAGAATTGATGTTCTAGCAAATGGCGATCTTCAAATCATCGATTACAAAACTGGAGCCCCGCCGACCAAAAGTGAACAGGCCGCGTTTGAAAAACAGCTTTTGCTCACGGCCTTAATAGCAGAAAACGGCGGCTTCACGGATTTTGGGCCGAAATCAGTGAAATCGATTTCTTACATTGGCCTTGGCAACAATCCCAAAACAGAAAGGACCGAGATCACGCCCGAGCTTTTGGCCGAAGAGCTTCAAGGTCTGATCGCCTTGATCACGCAATATAACAGCCCGTCCCAAGGGTATACGGCGCGCCGTGCCATGTTTTCGGTGCAATATCCGAGCGATTATGATCATTTGTCGCGGTTTGGGGAATGGGATCTTAGTGAAAAGGTTAATGCGACATGATCCCTTTAGGCGACGCCAGCCTGCGCCAGATTGAAGCGGCTAATCCCAAAGCCTCGACATGGTTGTCAGCCAATGCGGGGTCTGGGAAAACCAAGGTATTGATCGACCGCGTGGCGCTTTCGCTTTTAGAAGGGGTCGAGCCTGCGCGGATTTTATGCCTGACATATACGAAGGCCGCCGCATCAGAAATGCAGGTGCGGCTTTTTGAACGCTTGGGAAAATGGGCCATGAGTGAAGAGCAGGGTCTGCAAAAAGAGCTTGCGCAGCTGGGTGTTTTGGGGCCTTTTGGGTCTGACAAGCTGGCCGCAGCCCGCCAGCTTTTTGCACGCGCCATCGAAACACCGGGCGGTTTGCGAATTCAAACCATCCACTCGTTTTGCGCCAGTCTTTTGCGCCGCTTTCCGCTTGAAGCAGGCGTGTCGCCGCTATTTATGGAAATGGATGAACGCAGCGCCACGCTGATGCGCCAAGAAATTGTTGATGACATGGCTCTTGAAAGCGCGTGCCAAGAAGTGGCCGACATGGCCGCCGGTTACAGCAGCGAAGATTTCGACGGACTGATGCAAGCCATTATCAAACATCAATCTGACTTTAGCGCCCCCCTGTCCGTAACCGATATTTGGGCCAGCTTTGGTCTTGCCCCTAATTTTTCCATTGAGGGCTTTCTTGGTCAGGTGTTTTTAGGAGTGGAAGTCGCGCTGTTCAAAACAATCATCCCGATTTTGCGCAGCGACGGTATAACGATGGTACGTTTGGCCGATGTTTTGGCAAAAGTTGATTGGCAAAACCCCAGCTCTGCAGATTACGAGGCCCTGAAAGGCGCTATGCTGACCAAATCTGGCAATAACGCGGGCCAGCCCAATTTAAAGATCCCCACTAAAAAATCAAAAGACGAAATGGGTGATCTGGCCCATGATTTAGTTGCCTTTATGCGCCGACTGGCAGATGCGCGGGAAAGCGAGCTTGGTCTTTTTGCCGCCCAGCGCACCCTGGCTCTGCATCGATTTGCCCGTGCCTTTTTGCCACTTTATCATCTGCGCAAAAACGAACGTGCTGCGTTAGATTTTGATGATCTTATAAACCGTGCTGGATCTTTGCTGACCGAACCATCGGTCGCGCAGTGGGTTTTATTCCGTCTCGATGGCGGCGTTGATCATATTTTGGTTGACGAGGCGCAAGATACCAGCCCCGCCCAATGGAAAGTGATCGAGCTTTTGGCCCAAGAGTTTACCTCTGGCAAAGGCGCTCGTGATATTAACCGCACTATCTTTGTTGTAGGTGATAAAAAGCAATCGATTTATTCCTTTCAAGGGGCAGATGTCGGTGCCTTTGACCGTATGAAGTTGCACTTTTCGCAGCGCCTCAGTGAAAGCAATCAGCCCTTGAAAGACCTGGCATTAGAGCATTCATTTCGCTCTGCCCCGGCCATTTTGGCGCTAGTGGATAGCTGTTTTAATATTGATGGGCGCAAAGCCCTGGGCGGTGATTTCAAACATTTGGCCCATGATAGCGATATGCCCAGTATAATCGAGCTTTGGCCGGTGATTGAAAAAAGCAGTGCCCCCGAAAAGGGCAGCTGGGATGATCCAGTCGATTTGGTGCAAGACACACATCACACGGCCCGCTTGGGTCATGTGGTGGCCAAGCGGATAAAAGACATGATAGATGCTGGCACACGTATTCATGTCAAAGGCAGTTTACGAGCAGTGCATGAAGGTGATTTCCTGATTTTAGTGCGAAGTAGATCCGAGGTTTTCACCCAAATTATCCGCGCCTGTAAGGCCCAAGGTCTGGCCGTTGCCGGAGCCGACAGGCTAAACCTTAGCGCCGAACTTGCAGTGAAGGATATAGCCTCGCTTTTGGGGTTTTTGGCTACACCAGAAGACTGCCTGTCATTGGCCGAGGCTTTGCGCTCGCCCCTTTTGGGGCTTAGCGAGGCCAATCTTTATTCATTGGCATATATGAGAAAAGGTTATCTTTGGGCCGAATTGCGCCAGTCTGATAAACACTCTGAAACGCTGAAAGTTTTGAACGACCTGCGCGATCAGGCTGATTATTTGCGCCCCTATGATATTATTGAACGCATTCTCACGCGCCATCAGGGCCGCCAAAGATTGCTGACCCGCCTGGGCCCCGAAGCCGAAGACGGTATCGACGCTTTGTTAAGCCAAGCCCTGATCTATGAACAAACCGACGTGCCCAGTCTGACTGGCTTCTTGACCTTTTTGCAAAGCGATGACGTGCAAATCAAACGCCAGATGAACAATGCGGCCCGCCAAATCCGCGTTATGTCGGTGCATGGGGCTAAGGGGCTAGAAGCACCTATTGTGATCTTGCCCGATTGTGCCGATAAAAGCCCCATAGACAGCGACGAATTGATCACACTAGAGAGCGGTCTTTTGTCGTGGAAAACCTCAAAATTTTCCAGCCCCAAGATCATCAAAGATGCACGTCAAAAAAGACAAGACCAGGCTCAAGATGAAGAGCTCCGCCTGCTTTACGTTGCCCTAACGCGCGCACAAAGTCATTTGATTGTGGCAGCAGCAGGCAGGACGACGGGGGCCAATGCTTGGTATAATCAAATCCAAGTTGCGATGCGAGCAATTGGTGCTGCGACCCAGGCTGATGGCCGCATGATTTATACTCAAGGCGTTTGGCCAACTCCGCTGCGGGCAGCAGCCTCGTCGCCTGATATCGGGGTGACCCTGCCTGATTGGGCTCGTTTGCCCGCAGTCAAGCCCCAACGGCCGTTGCAGGCAGTTTCACCCTCGGGTCTGACGGGGGCCAAGGCCGTGGCTGGCCCGCAAGAAGATTCTGATTTTGACGCGACGTCTTACGGCACCTTGGTGCATCTTTTGTTAGAGTATTTTCCCCAAGCCACTAAGGCCGCGCGCCCCGCTTTGGCTGCAAAGTTGTTATCTGACACACCCGAGGGTGAAACGATTGCCCGCGAGGCTATGGATTTACTTGATAATCCAGCGCTCGACTTTGTGTTTGGCCCATGCTCTTTCGCGGAAGTTTCTATCACAGCCAGTGTCGATGGCTTTCCGATACTGGGCAAGATTGACCGATTGGTGGTCATGCCAGATTATATTCTGGCTGTTGATTTCAAGTCAAACCGCCTGCAGCCGGCGCTGGCCAAGGATGTTCCGCTTGGTATCTTGGCGCAAATGCGCGCCTATGCATTGGCTTTGGCGAAAATTTACCCGAACCTGCCCATTCGCACGGCAATCCTTTGGACCAAAACAGGCCAACTAATGAAGATTGATCAAGAAATTTTAGATCGCCTACCCTCGATCAGCGTACAAAGGGTTTAATCTGTGCAGCAATCGCATTATCAGCCTTGTCTGGCCCAACTTTGGTCAAAGTCGAAATCACGGTTTTTGCGGGTGGTTGCTTTTGGTGTGCCATTAAGTGATTATCATACGTAAATAGATAGATTTGCCGCTTTTCCATTGCCCTTGGGTTTTGTAGTGTTTCCCAATTAAGCGGAGGCACAAGTGCAAGACGACAGCGTAACACCAATGATGGCCCAGTACCTAGAGATCAAAGCCGAACATCAAGGCGCGATCCTTTTTTATCGCATGGGCGACTTTTATGAGATGTTCTTTCAAGATGCGCATCTCGCCGCCGAAGCGCTAGATATTGCCCTTACCAAACGCGGCAAACATCAAGGCAAAGATATTTCGATGTGTGGCGTGCCTTATCATGCGGCAGAAGGCTATCTTTTAACGCTTATTCGTAAAGGCTTCCGCGTGGCGATTGCTGAGCAAATGGAAAACCCCGCCGAAGCCAAAAAGCGAGGCTATAAATCGGTTGTGCGGCGGGAAGTTGTACGGTTGGTAACGCCCGGCACCTTGACCGAAGACAGCCTGCTTGAGCCACGACGTCATAATTTCCTGGCCGCTTTTGCTCAGGTGCGGGATGCTTGTGCCTTATCTTGGGTTGATATATCAACGGGTGAGTTTAGCGTGACCACTTGCCCGCTGCCCAAGCTCGCACCTGAACTGGCTCGCCTTGCCCCGCGGGAGCTTTTGGTGATGGACGAAGGCGATGAAACGCTTTCAGAACTCTTGGCAGAGCTAGGGACCACGGTCACGCCTGCTACTAAATCAACTTTTGACAGCGCTTCTGGTGAAAAGAAGCTTTGTAACTTTTTTAATGTAACTTCTCTTGAGGCTTTTGGCGGCTTTGGTCGCGCCGAACTGTCTGCAATGGGTGCAGTTCTTAACTATCTTGACTTAACGCAAAGGGGCAATATGCCGCTTTTGCGCCCTCCGGTTAAAGAAAACCTGGGCGGTGTCATGCAAATTGACGGCGCAACACGGCGCAACTTGGAACTGACCTCCAGCCTAAGTGGTGCACCTAATGGTGCGCTTTTAACCACGATTGACCGCACCATCACAGCCAGCGGTGCGCGGCTATTAGAGCGGCGGCTTTCAAGCCCTTCTTGCGATTTGCAGGTAATTGAACAGCGACTGCAGGCCGTAAAATTTTTGCTCGGTGCCCCACGTCAGCGCGATGATTGGCGCGTTGCGTTGCGCCGAATTCCTGATATAGACCGCGCTTTGTCGCGCTTGGCTCTGGGGCGCGGCGGCCCGCGCGATCTGGCCGCCATTCGCAACGGCCTAGAACAAGCTCAGGCCATTTTTACCAAACAGCCCACCCAAACCCCCAAAGTTTTGGCGGAGGCCTTGGCCGCTTTGGGCGGATTTCAATCCCTGTTGTCTGCGTTGCAAAATGCGTTGGTCGCAGAGCCACCACTTATCACCCGCGACGGCGGATTTATTGCTTCATCATATGATGCAGAACTTGATCAAACCCGGCTGTTGCGCGACGAGGGTCGAGGCGTAATTGCGCGGATGCAGGTTGATTACATGGCGGAAACGGGGATCAACACGTTAAAGATCAAACACAATAATGTGCTGGGCTATTTCATCGAAACCACAGCCACTTATGCCAAAAAAATGCTTTCTGAGCCCCTTTCTGCACGGTTCATTCACCGCCAGACGACAGCTGGTCAGGTGCGCTTTACCACGCTCGAACTTTCTGAACTTGAAGCCCGCATTTTAAATTCCGCAAACCATGTGCTTGATATTGAAAAGCGCCTGTTTTTCGAAATTTCGACGCTGGTGCTTTACCAAACCGGGCCGGTTGCCGCCGCAGCACGGGCTTTGGCCGAGTTAGACTTGGTAGCGGGACTTGCGGATTTGGCGGCGTCAGAAAATTGGGTTGCACCAAAACTCGACCAAAGCCGCTGTTTTGATATTAGCGGTGGACGCCATCCAGTGGTAGAGCGTGCGCTCCGCAAACAAAGTGGTGCGCCCTTTGTGGCCAACGATTGTACGCTGAACGCGGGCGATCATGCAGCAATTTGTTTGCTGACGGGCCCGAATATGGCAGGGAAGTCCACCTTTTTGCGGCAAAATGCGTTGATTGCAATTTTGGCGCAAATGGGCAGCTTTGTACCCGCGACGTCGGCCCATATTGGTCTTGTATCTCAGGTTTTTAGTCGCGTTGGCGCGTCTGATGATTTGGCGCGGGGTCGGTCGACCTTTATGGTCGAAATGGTTGAAACAGCCGCCATTCTTAATCAGGCCGATGACAGGTCATTAGTGATCTTAGATGAAATCGGCCGCGGAACTGCCACGTATGACGGGCTGTCTATTGCTTGGGCTACGCTTGAACATTTGCACGACGTGAACAAATGCCGTGGCCTGTTTGCCACCCATTACCATGAAATTACTGCACTTAGCGATCGGCTTCCAGGCGTGGAAAACGCCACTGTTTCGGTGAAAGAGTGGCAAGGTGACGTGATCTTTTTGCATGAAGTGCGTAAGGGTGTTGCGGATCGGTCTTACGGCGTGCAAGTGGCACGACTGGCTGGCTTGCCCCCCGTTGTGATTGCGCGGGCAAAATTTATACTTGCGACTCTTGAATCGGGCGCACACGAGGGTGAAGGAAAGGCAAAAATATCAATCGATGATCTGCCTTTATTTTCAGCCTGTGTTAGCGCTCCACAAATTACTCCACAACTATCAGCCCTAGAAGACCGCATGAAAACAATTTTTCCAGACAGCCTTACGCCAATTGACGCGCTTAGTTTGCTTTACGAATTGCGCGCCTTGGCGGACAGCAAAGACGCGCAAAAACCGTAAGGTTATCACTAGTGAGCGTTGGACGACACGCCTACTTGAGCAGGGCGCAGCAGACGATCATGAAGCATGAAGCCTTCGGTCATGATCTGAATAATATGGCCTGCTTTTGTATCCACAACTGGAGCCTCGAACATGGCTTGATGCACTTGCGGATCAAATGCATCGCCAAGAGCAGGTGCGATTGGTGTGACGCCGTGTTTGGTCATCACGGTCAAAAGCTCGCGCAGCGTTAGATCAATGCCTTCGATCAGTGCGCTATGCCCTTCGCGTTGTTCATCAGTGATGGCGCTTAGTGCGCGCTGGAGGTTGTCGTAAACTGGTAAAAGATCGCGTGCGAGCTTGGTGCCACCATATTGCTCTGCTTCACGCCGATCACGCTCTCCACGCTTGCGTGTATTTTCAGCATCTGCCAATGCGCGCATAAAGCGATCACGAAACTCGTCGCGCTCTGCGCGCAGCGCATCAAGTGTCTCGCCAATGGGCTCGTCTGAACCTTGAACCTCTTCAGGCTGAACTTCTGGCGTTTGGGGTTCTAGATCTGCTGGATCAACCTGATCTTGAGCCATTTTTATTCCTCTTTTATTAAACGCCGCCACGGTCTGATACCAGGCGGCCTACCAACTGCGCCGTATAGTCAACGATTGGCACGATCCGCCCATAGTTCAATCGTGTGGGACCGATGACGCCAACAGCACCTATAATCTTTCGTTCAGCGTTCATATAGGGAGAGATGACCAAAGAGGAACCCGAAAGTGAAAAAAGTTTGTTTTCTGAGCCAATAAAAATGCGCATGCCCTCGCCTGCTTCGGTAAGTTCTAAAAATTCAGCGATATCGCGCTTGCGTTCTAAATCGTCGAAAAGATTACGAATTCGCTCAAAATCAACAGCTTGGCCTGATTCTTCGATCAAATTTGCTTGACCGCGGACGATCAGACGTTCCGATGGTTCGCCAGCGTTTTCCCAAAGCGCCAAACCACCATCGACGAGCGCACGCGCCAGCGAATCAATTTCTTGCCTGCGGCTTTGCATTTCAAGGGCAATTCTTTGGCGTAGCTCCGACAGGGTTTTGCCGTCAGCCAAAGAGTTAAGAAAATTTGCGGCCTCGCGCATGGATGACGGGGTTTGACCAGGAGGTGGCGTGAAAATTCGGTTTTCAACGTGACCATTGGTAAAGACCAAAACCACAAGAACCCGGTCAACGGCCAAACTTACAAATTCAATATGGCGAATGGTGGCATTATGCTTGGGCGCCAAAACAACTGACGCGCCGTGGGTAATGCCCGACAGGGTTGCACTGATATTATCGAGCATAGTTGTGACATCTGCATTATTATTTTCTGAATTTGCATCCATTTTCTGGCGATCTTCGAGTGCCACATCGCCGACCTCTAGAAGGCCATCAACAAACATCCGCAAACCAAGCTGTGTCGGTATACGCCCTGCTGAGGTATGAGGGCTGTCAAGTAGACCCAAAATCTCAAGGTCTTGCATCACATTACGAATGGTTGCGGGGCTGATCTGTTCGGACATGCTACGTGTAAGTGTTCGCGATCCCATCGGATCTCCCGATGCAAGGTACCCTTCGACTACACGACGAAAGACTTCGCGTGATCGTTCGTTTAGCTCGGATAAAATACTTGGCGCGTCATGCATATTAAAATTCCTAGACTTTTAGATGTCATGTTCGGGCTTAAACATCAATATCACTTGCATCCTTTGGCTATGGCGGGATATTTGGCTTAAATATTTGAAAGGAAAGCCTATGCGCCCCTCTGGTCGTCAAATAAATGAAATGCGCTCTATCAGCATTGAAATTGGTGTAATGAAGCATGCTGAGGGCTCTTGCCTGATAAAGATGGGTGAAACCCATGTTCTCTGCTCAGCCACGATTGAAGATCGTGCGCCACCCTTTCTGAAAAATACGGGTTTGGGCTGGGTAACGGCAGAATATGGCATGTTGCCGCGCGCCACCAACAGCCGCAACCGCCGCGAGGCTGCAGCGGGCAAGCAAACCGGTCGCACACAGGAAATTCAGCGCTTAATCGGGCGCGCTTTGAGGGCGGGAGTTGATCGCTCGGCTTTGGGCGAGCGGCAGATCGTGGTTGACTGCGATGTAATTCAGGCTGATGGCGGCACCAGATGCGCATCCATCACTGGGGGTTGGGTTGCACTTCGTTTGGCTGCGAATCAGCTTTTAAAGACAGGCGCTGTGACGTCAGATCCTGTGATTGACCATGTGGCCGCAATTTCTTGCGGTATTTATGCTGGTCAGGAGGTTTTAGACTTAGACTACGACGAAGACAGCAATGCGGGCACAGATGGAAATTTTATAATGACCGGTTCAGGTCGTATGATAGAGATACAAATGTCGGCCGAAGGCGCCACTTTTTCACGAGAAGAGATGAATGCGCTAATCGATCATGCGGAAACAGGTTCCAAGCTTTTGATTGCAGCGCAAAAGGCTGCCCTAGGCTGATGCGACGATTTACCGAACCCAATCTCCTGATTGCTACCCATAACGCGGGAAAGTTGGATGAAATCACCCAGTTGCTTGCGCCCTTTGGAACCAACGTTGTATCTGCTGGCTTTTTGGGTTTAGTGGAGCCTGAAGAAACCGAAGATGATTTCATTGGCAACGCACGCATTAAGGCACATTTTGCCGCCCGCGCTACCGGACTGCCCGCTTTAGCTGACGACTCTGGTATCAGTATTGATGATTTAGGGGGCGCGCCCGGGGTTAATACCGCCGATTGGGCTCAAACGCCAAATGGCCGTGATTTTGTAATGGCGATGACGAAAACTTGGGCCCTACTTGAAGGGGCAAGGGCCCCTGCGCTTAGAAGAGCACAGTTTCGCTGCACTTTGGTTTTAGCGTGGCCTGATCGGCATGACGAAGTGTTCGAGGGGATTATGCCAGGCCAAGTGGTTTGGCCGATGCGGGGCGATCAAGGCCACGGATATGACCCGATTTTTCAACCTGACGGCTATGATGTCACCTTTGGCGAGATGGAGCGCTGGCAAAAAAATCTGATTAGTCATCGCGCCGATGCCTTTCAAAAATTGGTAAAGGGGTGTTTTTTATGAACGAAGTATCAACGGAATCACCCATTGAAGCGGAAATGACCTATACTTGGGCGATTTATAGATTTATAAAGGGCCTTGGTATTTTGTGTCGGGTGTTATGGGACTTTTTATAAAACCATGATCATGCTGGAACTTATCACCGATCAGTCTCACTATTGCTTTGCCACGATTGGCGGCGTTTCTGCATTTAAGGGCGCATGATGGACGACTGGCAGAATGGCGGCTTTGGGCTTTATGTTCATTGGCCCTTTTGTCAGTCAAAATGCCCTTATTGCGATTTCAACAGCCATGTGGTGGCAAAGATTGATCAAGATGTTTGGCTCAAGGCCTATTTGAGCGAAATTGACCGATTAGCAGTTGAAACCAAGGGCAGGTTTTTGAACTCGGTTTTCTTTGGTGGCGGCACGCCGTCTTTGATGGAGCCGCGCGTGGTTGGCGCAATCTTAGCGCGGGTCCAAAGCCACTGGGCTTTGGCAAATGATATTGAGGTCACACTGGAAGCCAACCCGACCTCCGTCGAGGCGGGGCGGTTTATGGGTTACCGGGACGCTGGGGTGAACCGTGTTTCCATGGGAGTTCAGGCCCTGAATGACCTTGATCTCAAAGCTCTTGGACGGTTGCATTCGGTGACAGAAGCAGTACAAGCATATGATATAGCACAGAAAATTTTTGATCGTGTTAGCTTTGACCTGATTTATGCACGCCAAAACCAGTCATTAAATGATTGGAAAAATGAGCTGCGGTTAGCCTTAAGTTTGGCGTCAGATCATTTGTCTTTATACCAATTGACAGTGGAAGACGGCACCACTTTTGGCGACCGACTGAAACGTGGAGGACTTAAAGGCCTGCCAGATGACGATATGGCCGCAGATTTTTATGCGATAACCCAAGATATTTGCGGCGCGGCGGGGATGAATAGCTATGAAGTGTCAAACTATGCAAAAGACGGCGCGCAGTCGCGGCATAATTTGATTTATTGGCGGGCTGGTGACTATATGGGCATTGGGCCTGGTGCTCATGGCCGGCTGACGCTTATGGGGCAAAGGTTGTCGTGCGAATCTGCGAAATCGCCATCTTTGTGGCTGGGAAAAGTGTTTAAGAAAAACAATGGCGAAACACCAAGGGCTAATATCAATTTAAGAGAGCAGGCTGATGAATATTTAATGATGTCCCTTAGATTGGCCGAGGGCATGAATATGGCACGCTATGCGCGCCTTGCTGGTCGCCCTATTTCAACTGCGAAAAAGCAGCATTTAAGCGAAATTGGGATGATAAGTTTCGATAACGATCAAATCATAGCCACAACGTCTGGCCGTATGGTCTTAAACACTTTGATTGCCGATCTTGCGACTGCGTGATCAGCTGTCAAAATCCTGTGACATCACCGACAGGCTACGACACAGGTTGTCCAGATCATCTAATTTTTTATAGCGAATTTGCAAAATTCCTGCTTCGCCGCCTGGTTCGTGGCTGATGGTGACAGCCATTTTTAGATTAGCGGACAGATCAGCTTCGATCGCACGGGTGTCAGCGTCTTTTTCGTTTTGGGTGTTTTGGCGTTTAGAATTGGTTTTTTGGGGCTTTACCCCGTCACGCTTGGCCAACGCCTCGGTGTCACGCACGGAAAGATTACGAGATATCACCTGGAGAGCCAGTTCTGATGGGTTTTTAGCGGTGATCAAGGCGCGCGCATGACCTGCGGTTAACCTGCCCTGGCGCAAGTGGCCCTGCACATCATCTGGCAAGCTTAGTAGGCGCAAAAGATTGGCGATGTAGCTGCGGCTTTTGGACAAAGCTTCTGCCAGTTTTTCTTGGGTGTGGCCAAAGCTATCCATCAACTGACGAAAGGCCCTTGCCTCTTCAATTGGGTTTAAATCAGCGCGCTGGATATTTTCAATGATGGCAACTTCAAGAACTTCAGTATCGTCAAACTCTCGCAAAACAACGGGTAGTTCGTGGATTTTGGCCATTTGGGCCGCGCGCCAGCGGCGTTCACCCGCAACGATTTCATACTTTCCCTCAGTTTTGGCAGACCGAACGATAATTGGCTGAATAAGGCCGTGTTGTCGCAAAGACGCCGCCAGCTCTTCCAGAGAGTGAGCAGAAAAATCACGCCTAGGCTGCGCTGGATTTGGGATGATGTTTTCAACAGGAACTAGAAAATCAGCACGGCGAACCTCGTTGGTAGCTGATTGTGGGGTCTCCAGCTCGTTAACTAGTGGCTCTATTTCTGCCATAAGGGCTGAAAGACCGCGGCCCAAACCATGACGTTCTGTTTTCTTTGTCATCTATATACCTATTTCGATTAAGACTTAGGGTGGCGCGAGAACACCTCGGCAGCCAGTTTTCGGTAGGCTTCGCTACCTTTGGAGTGCGGATCGTAGGTGAGCACGGATTGCGCAAAAGATGGGGCCTCACTGACACGAACATTGCGTGGTATTACGGCCTGAAAAACCAATTCACCCAATGTTTGGCGTGCATCATTTTCAACAAGTTGGGACAAGCGATTGCGGCTATCATACATGGTCATGACTACGCCTTCGATGCGTAAATCCTCGTTTCCATTTTGGCGCACCTCGCGGATGGTCAGCATCAGCTGGGACAGACCTTCAAGCGCGAAAAACTCGCACTGCAGCGGCACAAGGACAGAGTGGGCAGCGATCATCGCATTAAGCGTTAAAAGGCTAAGGGATGGGGGACAATCTATAAGCACATAATCAAAGTTAAACCCATCAAGATCAGGGCTACGCAAAGCTTTTTTTAGAATAGTGCTTCGATTTTTACTCGTTGCCATATCAATATCTGCTGAAGACAGGTCTGAATTGGCGGGGCAAAGATAAAGGTTTTCAAACTGCGTTTCAATAACCACTTCAGCCACCGACAACTGGTCTATCAAAAGATCATAGGTTGTGGCCTTACGATTTATAGGTTCAACTCCAAGGCCGGTTGACGCATTTCCCTGAGGATCGAGATCAACCAGAAGAACACGAGCGCCCAGTTCGGTAAGCCCCGCAGCAAGATTGATTGATGTTGTGGTTTTTCCCACGCCACCCTTTTGATTGGTGATAGCAATAATGTGCGGCTTTTTAATCACATTAGGCATTAGCTATATCTTTCAATATTAATATCACTGCTCTTGGGTCGGTAACACTTTTCTTTATGGCGGCTTGGAAGCGCCACTTCAATTGCGCTGCACTTATTTCTTGTGTATAAGTGACTCCTTTGGGAAAAAGAGCCGTGCCGCCCTTAATTAAGTGACGGTCCGCAAAACCACAAAGATTTCCAAGCGGTGCCAGCGCTCGCGCTGAGAGCGCCTGAGCATTAAGTGGTTCAACAGTTTCGATCCGTTCTGACAAGACCCTTGTGTTCAAATCGAGCTCTCGGCTTGCTTGACGCAAAAATGTGGCTTTCCGGTGATCTGATTCTACCAGCGTTACCATCAGATCGGGCCGAAGTTCGGCGCTAATAGCGGCAACAACAAGGCCCGGAAAACCACCACCGCTGCCAAGATCTACCCATTTTAACGTGTTTTCTGGTGCCAAATTATATATTTGCGCCGAATCTAAAATATGTCTGGTCCAGCCGTCTTCCAAGCTGTTACGCGACACAAGATTTATCTTAGCGTTCCATTTGACCATCAGCGCCAAAAGCACCTCTAGCCTTTTGGTTGTTTCACGTGAAACATTCAGCCCACAAGACTGAAAAAGATCTAGATGCACTTAAACAACCTTCTTCTTGGTTTCGCGCTTAAGCCGCGCGAGGATAAGCGTCAGAGCTGCGGGCGTCATTCCCTCCATCTTACCTGCCTGCGCTAAATTTTCAGGCCGTGCCTTGATGAGCTTCGACTTAAGCTCAGACGAAAGGCCCGGTAAGTCGTGATACTCAAATTCAATCGGTATCGCATGGCCTTCGTCGCGCTTAAGCGCGTCCACATCATCAAGCTGGCGTTGGGTATATTGTGCATAAAGTGCGTCACACCAGATTTGATGCTTAATATCCGCGCCAAGCACAGAAAACTCTGGGCATTGCGCCGCAATTACCTCGAGCGGTGCATCAGGAAAAGACAAAAGGCCAAAGGCTGAGCGGCGAACGCCGTCCTGGCTTATTTTTATTCCCAGCGCCCTGATCGCGTTTGGTGTAAAAGTCTTAGCTTCCAGCGCGCTCCTGCCCCTAGCTATGTGCTCCCCTTTTCGAGTGAAAGCTTTACGGCGGCTTTCCGACACACATCCGAGTGTTATCGCTGCCGGGGTTAGCCGCTGATCCGCATTGTCCGCTCGAAGCGTCAAGCGAAACTCAGCGCGCGATGTGAACATTCGGTAGGGCTCTGTAACACCGCGGGTAATCAAGTCATCAACCATTACGCCAATATAGCTTTCAGACCGACTAAAGAAGTGGAATTCCCTACCCTGAGCCAGAAGTGAAGCATTGATGCCCGCAACAAGTCCTTGAGCGGCAGCCTCTTCGTATCCAGTGGTGCCGTTAATCTGACCAGCGAAGAATAGTCCAGGAACGGCCTTAACTTCCAGCGCCGCGCTCAGGCCGCGTGGATCGAAAAAGTCATACTCGATTGCATACCCAGGCTGTAAAATCTTAGCCCGTTCAAGACCGAGCATAGAATGCACATAATCTTCCTGCACAGCCTCCGGTAAAGATGTTGATATTCCGTTGGGGTAAATCGTATCGTCGTCGAGGCCTTCAGGCTCCAAAAAAACCTGGTGTTCATTTTTCTCAGCAAAGCGCACAACTTTATCTTCTATCGACGGACAATATCGTGGCCCAACACCCTCGATATGGCCTCCATACATAGCTGATTTTTCAAGATTATCACGAACGATGCTATGGGTCTTTTCATTAGTCTGGGTAATACCGCAGGAAATCTGCCGCGCCTTTGGGGCCGTATTCAAAAATGAAAATACAACGGGATTTTCGTCACCAGGCTGCATAGTCAACACAGACCAGTCTATGGTCTTGCCATCAAGCCTGGGTGGCGTTCCAGTTTTCAATCTTCCTCTACCTAAGTCTAATGAGGCTAACCGATCAGCCAACCTGATCGAGGGTGCGTCATCCATCCGTCCACCAGATTTGGATATATCTCCTATATGAATAATCCCGTTTAAAAATGTGCCAGAGGTAAGGATAACAGCCTTTCCACGCAGACATATACCGTCGGCCATATCCACACCAACAACACGCTTTCCCTGCATCTGCAGATCAACTGCTTCACCCTCAATAATAGTTAGGTTTTCTTGTCCTGCCATAAATCCTTGAATCGCTAATCGATAAAGCTTCCGGTCCGCCTGCGTTCTGGGGCCCTGCACGGCCGGGCCTTTGCGTCGATTAAGCAAACGAAACTGTATTCCCGCCTCATCCGCGGCACGTGCCATAACTCCATCCATGGCGTCGATTTCACGCACCAGGTGGCCCTTGCCCAAACCCCCGATAGCGGGGTTACAAGACATGACTCCAATAGATGCGCGCGACATAGTCAGAAGCGCCGTAGCAGCGCCCATCCGCGCCGCAGCCGCTGCCGCCTCGGCGCCAGCGTGGCCGCCCCCGATTACAATGACGTCAAAATGTTTCACGTGAAACAACCTTCATTTTCCAATGCAGAAACTGGCGAAGATTTCATCCAGTATCTGCTCTACATCGATTCTACCAACCAGTATGTCCAAGGCCGCAACAGCACACCGCAATTCCTCTGTGGCAATTTCAGTTCTGCCTAACCCATATTGCAGCTCGCTCAAAGCACTTTTCACATAATTAATAGCCTGTTCAACCGCCAATCGATGGCGTTCGCGAATAAGCTGGCTGGCATTAGCCGTGCGCTCTTTCAACAAAGCCGCGATCTGCCCGGACAGCTCAGCCATTCCTGCGCCGGTTTTTGCCGATATTTGCAAACCTTGGGCTCTCTGCAGGTCGCACTTTGTCCAAACTGTAATGTCGCCTGCTTGCGCCTTAACAAAAGTTACCTCATCAACCCCGCCACAACGCAAAAAAAGCCGCAGATCCGCTGCGTTCGAGCGCGCAACGGCACGCTCAATCCCAATAGATTCTATAGGGTCAATCGTTTCTCGCAAACCCGCGGTATCCAAAAACGTCACCGCCATACCGTTAATATCCATCCGCACTTCAATTACATCGCGCGTAGTGCCGGCCAAATCAGACGTAATGGCCGCCTCGCGCCCAGCCAAAGCATTCAGTAGGGTCGACTTACCGACATTTGGGGCACCAATAATCGCAACTTCAAAGCCATCACGGATGCGTTCGGCAGCACGGCTGCCCTGCGCTTGGCTCTGCAAATCAGTTAGCAAATTAGACAAAAGATCACACGCTTCACGCGTTACATCAAGGGGGACATCTTCATCAGCGAAGTCAATACTCGCGGCCAGCAGCGCCGCTGCCCTAATCAAGTCCCGCCTCCAAGTCTCGGCTCGACGACCAATCGCACCAGACAGTACCTTCAAAGCCTGTTTTCGTTGCGATTCAGTTTCTGCTTCAATTAAGTCCGCCAAACCTTCGACCTGCGCCAGATCTAAGCAACCATTTTCCAACGCTCGTCTGGTAAATTCACCGGCCCCAGCCAACCGCAAACCCTTTTGACTACCAAGCGCCGCCATTACCGCTTTAACCGTGGCTAAACTGCCATGAAGATGCAGCTCAACGCTTTCTTCTCCAGTATAGCTTGCACCTTTTTCAAAGACCAAAACTAGAGCCTGATCCAAAATCTCGTCCCTCCAGGTCAGGGTACGCAAGGCCGCAGCACGTGGCTTTGGCACGCTTAGTGTCAGCGAGCGCAAGGCATCCCAAGCCCCAACGCCTGAAATGCGCACGATGGACACGCCAGCTTTGCCACGGGCACTCGCCAAGGCATAGATCGTGTCCATTACATTAACCCTTTGATTTAACTGGTTAACTATTCATTGAATCGAAGAAATCTGTGTTAGATTTTGTTTGTTTGAGCTTGGTGATTAAGAATTCAATAGCATCTGTCGTACCCATCGGATTCAGAATGCGGCGCAGAACATACGTTTTTTGCAAATCATTCTTGTCAACCAACAGGTCTTCCTTGCGAGTGCCTGATTTTAATATATCTATCGCGGGGAACACGCGTTTATCCGCGACCTTACGGTCAAGTACTATTTCCGAGTTACCAGTGCCTTTAAACTCTTCAAAAATTACCTCGTCCATACGACTGCCTGTATCGATCAAAGCGGTGGCGATAATGGTTAAAGATCCGCCCTCTTCAATGTTACGCGCTGCGCCAAAAAACCGTTTGGGACGCTGTAATGCATTGGCATCAACACCGCCGGTCAAAACCTTACCTGATGATGGCACGACGGTATTAAAGGCTCGGCCCAAACGGGTGATTGAATCAAGCAAAATAACAACGTCTCGTTTATGCTCAACCAGACGCTTGGCTTTTTCGATCACCATCTCAGCCACTGCGACGTGACGTGTTGCTGGCTCGTCAAAGGTTGAAGACACCACTTCGCCTTTAACCGAGCGCTGCATATCTGTTACCTCTTCAGGACGCTCATCAATCAGCAAAACAATCAAATAACATTCCGGATGATTGGTGGCAATAGAATGGGCAATATTTTGAAGTAGAACGGTTTTCCCGGTGCGTGGCGGCGCAACGATCAATCCCCGTTGACCCTTACCGATTGGGGCTACTAGGTCAATTATCCGCGCAGAACGGTCTTTAAGCGACGGGTCTTCAACCTCCATATTAAAGCGATCATCGGGATAAAGTGGAGTTAAATTATCAAAATGTACCTTGTAGCGCGCTTTTTCCGGATCAACAAAATTAATCAGCGTAACTTTTGTCATGCAAAAATAGCGCTCTGCTTCTTTTGGGGCAGCAATAACACCTTCTATCGTGTCACCAGTGCGCAGCGAAAACTGCCGTAATATTTCGGGTGAAACATAAATATCATCGGGCCCCGAAAGATAATTAGCCGATGGGGAGCGCAAAAATCCAAACCCATCTTGCAACACTTCTAAAACGCCGTCACCGCAAATTTCCCAGCCCTCTTCGGCATGTTCTTTCAATAGTGAAAACATCATTTCGCCCTTACGCATTGAGGGGGCGTTTTCGATTTCCCATTCATCTGCCATTGCTAGTAAATCAGCAGGTTTTTTAGCCTTAAGCTCAGCAAGGTTCAGACGCTTAATAGTCATGGTAAAAAATTCCTAATAAACCCGTCTTTAAAATACGATGTAAAATTATAGAATGGGAGGTTAAAAGCCGAACGGCTATTAAAAGATTACCTAGAGAAAAATACTTTTAAAGTCAAGTTTTCAGAACTTAAAAATAACTGAAAAAACAATAATAATCATTAAAAAGGTCGGAACCTCATTAATGATACGGTATTGCTGGCCTGAAATATTATTTTTACCAATTACAAAGGATTTTAGCCTTTGACCAAGCCACATATGAAACACCGTCATCACAATAACACAGGCAGCTTTTATCCATGGCCAAAATTCACTCCAATCAATCAAACCTGGCGTTACAACTAAACTAAGCCCGCAAATCCACGTTACCACCATAGCAGGGTTCATAATTAACTTTAGCAAGCGCCACTCCATGGTTTGAAAAATTTTGTCAGTCAGTGAACCTACACTTACCTGTTCGGCATGGTAGACAAATAAGCGGGGTAAATAAAGTAAACCAGCCATCCACGCTATCACTGCCATTATGTGAAGCGCTTTCATCCATAAATATAAGTCAGCCATATTTTCTCCAAATCTTTACTACTTCTATATAAAATAATATTTAAAAGAAATGTAGATGTAGGGCCTGTGGAAAACTGGATATCGTAATTAATCCCCAAACCTACAACAAGAGAGTAAAAGCTCCTAAGTTCTGTGGATAATTTTGTGATTAAAATAACAAAAAATAAACACTTAAATTAAGCTACTTATAAAATATTTATATGCTAAAATCTGTAAGTTTTTTGGGCTCTTTGTGCATAAAAACTTTATCCTCAAGATGAATTTATGTTATGCACATGAGGATAAAAAGCCACAATCTTCATAGAACTGATCTGATTTACCCCAAGCGCCAAACCTGACTTACTTTACCCCATATCTTGGAAAAACTGTCACTTACTTACCCACAAGGTTCGGACCATGAATATTATCCTCGCCTCAACATCAAAAACCCGTGCCGCACTTTTTTCGGCAGCAAACATTACGGTTGATACTATGCCCCCGCGGGTAGATGAAACCACCATGTTAGAAACTCTTATTCAAGAAAAAGCCAAGCATCATGACATCGCAGATATTTTAGCGGATATGAAAGCACGCGAGGTTGCTGTGAAAAACCCTGACGCCGTCGTGATCGGCTGCGATCAAGTTCTAGAATGCAACGATCGCATATTTTCAAAAGCACCTAACATTGAAACGGCACGCGATGATCTTAACCAGCTTCGCGGACAAACGCATCGGCTTTTTTCGGCGGTTGTTATTTATCAAAAAGCCAAGCCAATTTGGCGCCATATGGGTAAAGCTAGCCTAACTATGCGACCCTTTTCTGATAAATGGCGCGATGATTATCTAGCACGCAATTGGCAATACTGCCAATATTCGGTGGGATCTTACCAAATAGAGGCTGAGGGCATGCGTCTGTTTTCTAAAATCGATGGTGATCATTTCACTATTTTGGGAATACCCATGCTCCCAGTTTTAACCTATTTGGGCGATCAAGGGTTTATTTCAACATGAGCGCATTTAAACTTGGCTTGACGGGCTCCATCGGAATGGGGAAAACCACCACAGCCGCGCTCTTTGCCAAGCATGGCGGCCTGACTTGGTGCGCTGATGCGGCCGTCCATCGTCTTTACGGGCTAGGCGGGGCAGCGGTAGAGTCGATATCGCTCCTCGTGCCGTCTGCTCTGCAAAATGGCATTATAGATCGCGCAATTCTTAAGTCAGCTATTGCGTCTGACGTGGCGCTTTTGTCTAAAATCGAAGCTATAATTCATCCACTTGTTGCAAAAGATCGCGCAGCCTTTTTGATTCAGCATCAAACAGGCCTTCTGGTGTTCGACGTGCCACTGCTTTTTGAGACTGGGGTTGATAAAATGATGGATGCTGTCGTGGTCGTCACGTCTCCCCCAGCGGTACAGCGTCAAAGGGTATTGGCGCGTGGCACTATGACTGGCGCTGATCTGGATCTGATTTTGGCACATCAAATGTCTGATGTTGAAAAACAAAATTTGGCAGACTATGTTATTAAAACTGACACATTAGGGCAGGCTGAGCAGCTAGTTCTTCAAATAATTAAAAGCCCAAGATTTAAAAATGCGTGAAATCGTTCTTGACACAGAAACCACTGGATTTGAACCTGCGTCTGGCGACCGGATAGTAGAAATTGGCGCGATTGAACTGATAAACCATATGCCTACAGGCCAAACCTATCACCAATATATCAATCCCGAACGGCCAATGCCTAAAGCTGCCTATGACGTGCATGGTTTGGGGGATGATTTCTTGCGCGATAAACCTGTTTTTGCCAAAATTGCTGAAGACTTTTTGGCCTTTATCGCAAACGCGCCCTTAGTTATTCACAACGCTTCGTTTGACATGAAGTTTTTAAATGCCGAACTGGTCGGCATCGGCCTTCCCGCGCTACCTATGTCAAGATCTATTGATACTGTCCACATGGCAAGAAAAAAATTTCCAGGTTCGCCAGCCTCACTTGACGCTTTGTGCCGCCGCTTTGGTGTTGATAATGCTTCCCGCCAAAAGCACGGGGCACTTTTAGACAGTGAAATTTTAGCCGAAGTGTATCTAGAACTAATAGGAGGCCGCCAGCCCGACCTCGTTTTGGCGAGCGCACAAAAAATGCCTGAAGGAAGTCAGGCCTCACAGGAAGACTGGCGCCCTCACACTCGACCGAAGCCACTGCCGCCACTTCTAAGTAATGGAGAACACGAAGCCCACAAAGCCTTTGTTGCCCAAATGGGTGTTGTTGCGATATGGACTAAATTCGCCCAAAACTGATTTTAAATGGTAGGCTTATTGTCAGTACTCTGGGCTGCGCGCAAAGCCAATTGCTCGCGGTAAACCGCCACAAAATCGATCGTTTCCAGATTAACCCCCTCAAACCCGCCGTCCCTGGTGATATCTGAAACTATGCGGCGAACAAAAGGAAACACAAATTTGGGGCATTCAATCAGCAAAAAAGGGTGCAACTGTTCTTCCGGCACGCCCTCCACATGGAAAATGCTCCCATATTCCATCTCTAACAAAAATAATACATCACCATTGCTCTTGTTTGTTGACGAAACGCTGTATTTTGAAATCAGCTCATATTGATTTTCGCTGGCGTGCTTATTGACATCAAGGGCCACAGCCACCTTCAACTCTGGTACGATTTCTATTTCTGCCACGCCCTTTTGTGCCACGATATTTTCAAAAGACATGTCCCGAACAAATTGAGCTAGGGCCTTCATTTTGACCTGTGCGACAGCGGCTTTGGTCTCTTTCTTCGTCATTTTTTTTCTTTCCCTGCAACGTTTGGGCGCGTTTACCACCAAAGGAGTAAAGCCTCAATGGTTGGGCCCTATTTTTCTATCTAGGTCCTCAGGCGTGACGTCGCGGTACTCGGCATCAACAATATCTTCTTGCATCGCCCACTTCCCCGAAAACCGAAAATGAACATATCTTGACGCAAGGACAATCACCCATTGACGCAGCGGTGGCACCAAAAACAAAAAACCAACCGCGTCGGTGAAAAACCCCGGCGTGATCAGCAAAAGGCCTGCAACAATGATCAAACCCCCGTTTGCTAAAGCATCAACGACTGAGCTGGCGCCTTTCTGAGGCTTTGTCACTTCTGATATAACCTGCAAGCCTTGCGACTTCACCAAAAAAGACCCCAAAAAGCCCGTTGAAAGCACCGTCAGCACTGTTGGCCATAGCGTAAGCCAGCCACCAATGGTGATAAAAAGGGCAATCTCAATCACGGGAATGGCGACGAAAATCAAAAAAAGAAACATTTTATCATCCTTATCACTCTATCTTTGCCCAGAAGGTAGACTTGCCCCTCATCACACCCTACATAAAGCTCAATTATCCTAAGTACCAACGGAAACCGCTCTGGTGGCGGCTCTTTCACAGAGGAAGTTTATGAACGCTATGATTCAACTTTTGGTTCTGGCTGCAATAGCCCTATTTTTGGTTTTTAAACTACGGAGTGTTTTGGGCACAAGAGAGGGCTTTGAAAAACCCGCCACTGATAAACCAAAACAAAAGCCTTCTTTTGAAGTAATTGAGGGTGGACCAGATTCTGACATTCTAGATCACGTATCCGAAGGCAGTGCAGCGGCCCTGGCCTTGGCTAAGATCAAGGGTGCAGAACCTGATTTCGTGCTCACACCTTTTTTGCAGGGCGCGCGCTCGGCATATGAAATGATCTTGATGGCGTTTGAAAACGGTGACGTTGAACCTATTAAGTCGTTTTTGGCTGAAGATGTTTATGAGAGTTTCTCGCAAGCCGTCGTCGCGCGAAAAGCGCAGGGCCTAACGGTAAACACCAGCTTTATGGGTATTCGTGAATTGGCGGTACAAGAGGCCGTGTTTCATCCCACGAATAAAGAAGCGGAAATCTCGGTACGTTTTGTTTCTGAATTAAAGTCGTTTGTGCGTAATGCTGCCGGCGACATTGTCGAAGGCAGTGAATCGGAAATCAAGCGCCAGCGTGACGTATGGACCTTTGCGCGTATCACGGGTGCGCAAGACCCAAATTGGCGATTGGTTGCAACTGGGGATTAACACAAAATTTTTTGCTTTGATAATGGGGCTTACAACGCGGTTAGGCAGTTTGGTGGTTTTGTTACCAATTGAAAAGACGTTTTTCCAACAAGGCAAGAGATAATGGCACGTCGGCGCACTTTAAAACCGGAAGAAGTCGCGATTTGGCAGGCGGTTGCGCAAACCGCCACACCTATGCATAAGCCTGCTGTGAAGCATTCGGTCGGCCCGATTCAAAACATGCCACCAAAATTTAGAGTTCAGCCCCAAATCACACCAAAACCACGGTTTATCGTGCCAACCTCGTTTCGGTTGGGTGAAAAGTCAGGGTTGATGCCTACGATCAAACTGAAACCCAGGTTGCAAGAAAGTTTGTGCCAAGCACCCCTTCAAATGGATAAGAAAAACTTCGGCCGTATGACAAAAGGCAAGATCGCCCCAGAAGCTCAGCTAGATTTGCATGGTATGACCGTCGCCGAAGCTCACCCTTCTTTGCAGCGCTTTATAGTCCAAGCCCACAACAATGGTTTGCGGTTGGTTTTGGTAGTGACCGGCAAGGGCAAACAAGGACCAGATATTGGCCCTATACCGCAAAATCATGGAATTTTACGGCACCAAGTTCCACAATGGCTGCGTATGGCGCCGATTGCCGCGGTGGTTTTACAAACCGCCCAAGCTCACGCTCGCCACGGTGGAGCCGGGGCCTATTATGTTTATCTACGCCGCAGGTGATGTTTTTTTAAACGATAGCATTGCAGAAGACGTGGTGTTAGATTTTACAATCAAAATCGTATTGAAATACGAAGGCCTGTTTTGGTTAACTGCCCCACTTTTTCAAAAGCAGCCAACAAACAAACCAAAAAGGGTGCGTTCAGCGTGTTTTATAAGCTAGCAATTAATGCGTGCGTACCACCAGTTAAGCAATGATATTATTCATAAAATGGTGCCAGGGGGCGGATTTGAACTACCGACACGAGGATTTTCAGCCCAAACCTTAAAAAGCACCCCGAAGGGCGCCAATCGCGAAGCGGATAAGTTTAAAGGGCCGTCTTGATCCACGTTTCCAAAACCACTTTTGGGGCCACGCCAGTTTTATTTGACAGGACTTGACCGTCTTTAAATAAAAATAAAGCAGGAATGCCGCGAACGCCCAAATCTGATGAGCTGACCGGGTTATCATCAACATTTATCTTCACTATTTTGACTTTCCCCGCATAGGCTTCAGACAGCTCTTCCAAAGCAGGACCTATTTGGCGGCAAGGACCGCACCATTCGGCCCAAAAATCAACAACGACCGGAACGGATGATTTACGAACCTCAGCGTCAAAGGTGTCATCGGTGACGGCGATAGTGGCCATAGGGTTTCTCCTTAGGGGGCGCTAAGCGGGCCATCTGGCCAGAATGCGTCAGATTATGGGGTTAATAGAAATTCATCACTTCACATATAGTGATTATATGTCTTTCATCAAGCGTAAGCCGTCATAAATCGCTGCATGGATGTTGCGCGATGAGACCGCATCACCTATGCGGTAAAGCGCAAAGCCTTTTTGTCCACGATGTTCGTGTTGCGCACGCCCATCGAGTAGCGCGCCATAATCGACGGCGCCCTGATTTAAGGAAAGTGGCTTAAGTTCAAAATAAAGTCCATCAAGCGGCTGGGTGCCGTGATTGACTATTACCTGATCATAATGCGCAGTTTTTTCCAAAAAAACATAGTCTGACCCAATTGTGGCGCAGAGCTGATTCCCGTCTTTCTTCACTGAGGCTAGGCGATAGGTTACGGTAAAGGTGACGTTTTTATCTTGCATGGCGCGCATATACGGCACCAGGTTCATTGCCATTACCTCCGGCGCAAAAGAGCGGTCTGGGGTCATTATTTCGATTTTGGCGCCTGCTTCAGCGATCATTTGCGCTGCCTGTAAGGCGGTGTGATCGCCTGCGTCATCAAATAGAAGCACATTGTTGCCGGCCTTTACGTCGCCCGACAAGATATCCCAGGCTGACACAACCAGATCATTGCCAGTCGTCAAGACGTCCGTGGTGGGCAGGCCGCCAGTGGCGATAATCACAACATCTGGGCTGAGGGCTAAAACATCACGGGCTTCTGCATAGCTGTTGAAGTGAAATGTCACGTCATGTGCCGCACATTGTGCCATACGCCAATCAATAATACCAATTAGTTCACGCCTGCGTGGAGACTTCGCCGTAAGCCTTACTTGACCGCCCGCATCGGGGGCTGCTTCAAGTACCGTGACACGGTGACCACGACCTGATGCCACGCGCGCCGCCTCTAAGCCAGCGGGACCAGCGCCAACGATTACAATTTTTTTTTGCATGACGGCCTTTTCCAAGGTCTGCGGCATGGTCTCTTCCCGGCCAGTTGCGGGATTATGGATGCAAAGAGCCATACCTCCTTGGTAAATACGGTCAAGGCAATAGGTTGCGCCAACACACGGCCGAATGTCGTTCTCTCGCCCCTCAGTGATTTTTTGAACTATATGGGGGTCTGCCATATGGGCGCGGGTCATCCCGACCATGTCAAGCTGGCCCGTCGCAACTGAGTGGCGCGCGGTTGCAACATCTGGAATGCGCGCGGCATGAAAAGTGGGCATGCATACCTCTGCGCGAATGCGGCCAGCTAAATCCAGATGCGGCGCAGAAGCCGTGCCGTGAATAGGAATAACATTGGTCAAGGCGGCATCGGTGTGAATGCGCCCCCTGATTATATTTAAAAAATCAACAAAACCAGAAGCTTTAAAAATACGAGCAATTTCGATTCCATCGTTTAAAGTTATGCCGCCATTTTCAACCTCATCTGCAGCATAGCGCATTCCCAGAAGAAACCTGTCACCGACCCGTTTGCGACAGGCTGCCAACACCTCGATTGCAAAGCGTGCGCGGTTTTCTAAGCTGCCGCCATATGGTGCATCAAGCGCATTGGTTAGGGGCGACATAAACTGATCCATCAAATGCCCGTAGCATTCGAATTCCACCCCATCAAGCCCCGCCGCCTGCATGCGCTCAGCAGCGTCAGCATAGTCTTCGATTATCCGCGCAATGTCCCAATCTTCGATCACCTTGGGAAACGCACGGTGGCTTGGTTCGCGAGATGGGCCTGCGGCCACCACTGGCAACCAATCGCCCTTATCCCAGCGGGTTCGACGACCTAGATGGGTCAACTGGATCATCACTGCGCAGCCATGTTCATGACAGTCGTCACTCAGTCGCTTCATCCAACCCACTACTTCGTCTTTATAAGCCAAGATATTGTTAAAGACGGGCGGGCTGTCGCGCGAAACGGCGGCCGATCCAGCCGTCATTGTCAAAGCCACACCACCTTTTGCGCGCTCAAGATGGTAAAGGCGATAGCGGTCTTTTGGCATGCCATCTTCTGGATAGGCAGGCTCATGGCTTGTGGTCATGATCCGGTTTTTTAGGGTCAGATGTTTTAATTGATAAGGTTGTAAAAGCGGATCTGTTGACATGGGCGCTCCTAGATTTTTCTTAGACTGCCACGATCTTCCTAGTAAAACAAACCTAAAAACCACTAAGCTTGGGTGTTAAAAACCCGTCTGAGAAGGGTCGAACCCTTTTTGGTTTGGGGGGCTTCTAATAATCAGAAAAAAGTTACGATGTTAAGTATGGCTTTGGAGTGCTTGCCTAGAGCCAAGCCTAACTTGGTGTGAGCAGGCGCGCTCCTACGCTAAAGCTAAAGGGGTCAGCTCGACCCCTAGCAGTGTCAGCTGTATGTTTTGAGGCGACGCTGAAACTGGCGCAACGGCTGCTTTGGTTATAGGGCGCTTGTCAAGCGAACGCATTCAGGGCTAATTTGCACCCTGATTATGCATATTACACAATTACCTCACTTTACAAAACGGGCCTTTGCGCCTTTAGGCCTGCGCGCCCAAGTGGCCGAGGCCTTGCCGCAAACGCTGGTAGAAAAATGGCACTCTCTATCGGGTGGGCTTACCAACCGCTTATGGCGGGTGGGCGATTTGGTAGTAAAGCAATTTAATGTACAAGCCCAAAGCCTTCTTTTTCCCAACGATCCTTTGGCTGAGCGGAGCGCGCTTGAGTATTTATCGCCTCACGGAATTGCGCCCGAATTTTGCGCTGCAGGGGCTGATTGGTTGGCCTATCAATTTGTCAAAGGTGAGACTTGGGCGCAAGAAGGCGCACCTGTCGCCCGCCATCTAGGGCAGCTTCATAACACTTTAGTGCCGAAGGGCCTTTTTCGCGACGCGCCATCAGGTTCGGCCGCACTCTTCAAAACGGCAGAGCAGCTTTTTGTACTTTGTAAAGGCCCCACCCCCCCTGCGCCATTGGTTAAAACTCTTGGCCCCGTGAAAAAGCCCTGCCTGATTCATGCCGATATGGTGGCGGGCAATATCATAGTTGGGCCAGAGGGTTTGCGCTTTATCGACTGGCAATGTCCCGCCGTTGGCGATCCCGCAGAAGATCTAGCCATGTTTTTATCGCCAGCCATGCAAGCGCTTTATCGCGGTAAACCTCTCCAAGCGGCCGAGGCGGCTGATTTTCTAAATGCCTATCCCGACCAAGAGGTTGTAAAAAGACTGCACGAACTGCTACCACTTTTTCACTATCGCATGGCCGCCTATTGCTTGTGGCGTGCGCAAAACGGGTTTCCAGCTTATAAAGTGGGCCATGATTTTGAAATGGCCATCTTAGCAAGATTGTCAGACTAAAGCCAAAACCCAAGCAAAATACCAGCCCCAAAAAGCCCCGCGCTAAAGACTAGCCAGGCCAAGGCGCCAGTTTTCTTTGGCGTGCTTTGCGTCAGGGATTGGTTTTGTTGCGCTTGAAGCATCGCCTCAACCAGGCTTGGTAATTTTGGAGAAAAGCGGGTTAAAACCAAAGCTGTTTTGCGCAAGTCGCGTAACAGGGCCACTGGCCCGATGTTGCTTTTGATATAATCTTCGACTACAGGCTTTGCCACCGTCCAAATATTGGTTTTTGGATCAAGACTGCGCGCCACCCCCTCAACCACAACCATCGTACGCTGCAGCAAAATGAGTTCGGTTCGGGTAGCCATACCGAAGCGCTCTGTTACTTCAAATAAATAAGACAACAGCCGCGCCATTGAAATATGGGCAGCATCCATTCCAAAAATTGGCTCACCCACTACATGCAGCGCGCGGGCGAATTCGTCAACGTCACGGTCTGGGGGCACATAACCCGCTTCAAAATGCACTTCGGCCACGCGCTGATAATCGCGTTTGATGAACCCATAAAGAATTTCAGCGTAAACGCGGCGGGTATATTCATCAAGCCGACCCATGATGCCGAAATCAAGCGCTATGATATCGCCGTTTGGCGCAACCTTCAGATTACCCTGATGCATATCGGCATGAAACAGGCCGTCGCGCAGCGCATGGCTTAGAAAAAGTTGTAAAACGCGTTCGCCCAAATGCGTTCGATTATGACCAGCCTGATCGATGGCTACGTTGTCTGCCAAACTTATACCTTCGGCCCAGCTCATGGTCATGACCTGTCGGCTGCACAGGTTCCAAACAGGTTGCGAAACGGCAAAGCCAGAATCATTTTTGGTGTTGCGGGCAAATTCTGCCGCCGAGGCGCTTTCAAGGCGCAGATCAAGCTCGGCCAAAACCACCCCTTCAAAATGCGCGATTACATCCATTGGACGTAACCTTCGAGCCGAGGGAGCCAGAGTCTCAACGATTCGCGCCGCCAGATAAAAGGCGTCAATATCTTTGCGAAAGGCGCGCTCAATCCCAGGGCGCAAAACCTTAACGGCCAGATCTTCTCCCGAACTGGCCAGTTTTGCCTTGTGCACCTGCGCAATCGAGGCTGCTGCTACGGGTTCAGAAAATTCAGAAAAAACGTTATCAATCAAAACCCCTAGGTCTTTTTCGATCATTGCTCTTGCTGTTGCCATAGGAAAGGGCGGAAGCTTGTCCTGTAGATATTTTAACTGCTCTGCCATTTCGTCGCCCACGATATCAGGGCGGGTCGACAGGATTTGGCCAAATTTGATGTATGCAGGCCCAAGGGCGGTCAACGCACGCGTCATAGGCGGCAGCGCCGTATCGCCGCGCAGTCCCAAAAGCTTGAAAGGCCAACCCAAAATACGTGCCGCAATCCGCAAAGCAGGCGGCGCATTAAAGGCCTTAAGCGCTTGAGCCATCGCGCCGGAACGTTCAAAGGTTGCACCGGTTCGGATTAGCCGCCAAAGATTATGGGGCCCGCGCATCTAAAGCTTCCACCCCGAATGCAGCGCCGCAATTCCCAAAGACAGATTGCGATATTTCACCAGACTAAAACCGGCAGCCGAAATCATATGGGCAAAAGCACCCGGGGTCGGAAACTTGCGGATGGATTCCACCAAATATTGATAACTGCCACGATCTTGTGCAATAATCTGGCCCATAAGTGGAATGACGCTGTATGAATACACATCATATGCTTTTTGCAGCAGCTCATTGGGCATTTGGCTAAACTCAAGCACCACCAAGCGCCCTCCGGGCCGCAAAACGCGGTAGGCCTCTGACAGGGCGTCAGGAATGCGAGTAACATTGCGAATTCCAAAGCTAATTGTATAGACGTCAAAGCTGTTTTCGGCGAAGGGCAAGGCCATCGCATCGCCCACCACCCATGTCAGGCGGCCGGCCATATTATTGGCCTCGGCGCGTGCTTTTCCAGAAATTAGCATCGATTCTGTCATATCAAGTACTGTGGCTTGGGCCCCTTTTGCGCGCTCTAAAAAGCGAAAAGCTACGTCACCTGTGCCACCCGCCACATCTAAAAGCTTTTGGGTGGGCCCTGGGGACAGCCAATCCATCATTGCATCTTTCCAAAGCCGATGAATCCCAAGCGACATAAAATCATTCATAATGTCATATTTGCTGGCGACACGGGTAAAGACCCCATGCACAAGGGTGGACTTTTCAGCTTCGTTTACGGTTTGAAAACCGAAATGGGTGGTTTGGGGGCTGTCTTTTTTCATCATGCTCTTGCGGATTGCTGTGTGACCTTCTTTATAGGGCGTCTGCGCTGCACTGCAATGCACCCCTTTAACCAAAGAGGAAACAATGCCAGAATTGCCTGAGGTTGAAACCGTGATGCGCGGACTGGCCCCTGTTATGACGGGTCAATTTGTTGCCAGGGCGCAAATTAACCGTCCCGACCTACGCCGGCCCTTTCCAGCGCAAATGTCGCAAAGGCTTACGGGCGCGCGGGTGCTGGGCCTGTATCGACGTTCAAAATATATTCTGGCTGATCTGTCATCTGGTGAAACTTTGCTGATTCATTTGGGAATGTCGGGGCGCATTTTGGTTTCTGGAGCAGAAAGCGGCCAATTTTTTTATAACCACCCAATCCCCACAAAACACGATCATGTGGTTTTGGACTTTAAAAATGGCGCGCGACTAACATTTAATGATCCTCGTCGTTTTGGCGCGATGGATATGTTTGCAACCCAATCTGCCATGTCACACCCTCTTTTGGCCTCCTTGGGCCCCGAACCTTTGGGGAACCACTTTTCCTCTCAAGGCCTTCTTGCAGCCCTAAAGGGCCGCAAGGCGCCGATCAAATCTGCCCTACTTGATCAGAGAATCATAGCCGGCCTAGGTAATATCTATGTGTGCGAGACGCTTTATCGTGCAAAAATTCATCCGCAGACGTTGGCGGGCAATGTTTCTGCAAAGCAAATTTCGGCCCTTGTGCTTATCATCCGGACGGTTTTGCAAGCCGCCATTGAGGCGGGTGGATCCTCACTGAAAGATTTCCGTCAAGCTTATGGAGGGCTTGGATATTTTCAGCATAGTTTCGATGTTTATGGGCGCGAAAATGAGCCCTGCCATACTCCCGATTGCCATACAAAAGTCACCCGTATCACACAGGCTGGGCGATCAACCTTCATGTGCCCCACCTGTCAAAGATGACTTGATCCTTGCGCCAGCGCTGGTAGGTAACAACAAAGAGCAAATGGGATGATGCAATGGCATATGAAACGCTGATTGTCGAAATAGAAGATTACGTGGAGCTGGTAACTTTAAACCGGCCGGATGCATTGAATGCATTAAACACAACTATGGTGCACGAATTGGCCGAGGCCCTGACCGCCGCTGACAAAAACGACAAGGTACGCTGCATCGTGATCACGGGCTCTGAAAAGGCTTTTGCTGCGGGCGCTGATGTGAAAGAAATGTCTGAAAAAACCCAAGTTGACGCCTATGTCGAAGATCTGTTTGGCGCCGATATTGACACGATCGTACGCGTGCGCAAGCCGATCATTGCGGCTGTTGCGGGCTATGCTTTGGGTGGTGGTTGCGAACTGGCAATGATTTGCGACTTTATCATTTGCGCTGATACAGCCAAGTTTGGCCAGCCCGAAATTAACTTGGGTCTTGTGGCGGGCGTCGGCGGTTCGCAACGCTTAACGCGCTTTATTGGCAAGTCAAAGTCTATGGACATGCATCTGACTGGCCGTTTCATGGACGCTGCGGAAGCGGAGCGTTCGGGCCTTGTGTCGCGCGTTGTGCCAGCAAAGAACCTTTTGGTAGAGGTGCACAAAACTGCCATCAAAATTTCCGAAAAATCCTCCCTCACCGCGATGGTGGTGAAAGAGGTGGTCAACCGTAGTTACGAAACCACCCTGCGTGAAGGTCTTCTTTTTGAACGCCGGATGTTTCATGGATTGTTTGGCACTGAAGATTCAAAAGAGGGAATGGCTGCGTTTTTGGAAAAGCGTCAGCCACAATTCCGCGATAGATAACGAATTCACCCGATTGTCCGTTGACTTAGGGCGGCCTACCTTTTAAAGCGGCACCTTGAATATATACATAAACCGCAGAACCGGAATTTATTAATGGCAAACACGCCCCAATCTAAAAAACGCGCCCGCCAATCAGAAGCACGTTTTGCAGTAAACAAAGCGCGCCGCTCGCGCATTCGCACCTTTTTGCGTAAAGTCGAAGAAGCAATTGCTTCTGGTGACCAAGCCGCAGCGTCGAATGCGCTTCGTGAGGCCCAGCCAGAAATGGCTCGCGGCATTACTAAAGGTGTTTTGCACAAAAACACTGTTGCTCGTAAGATGTCTCGGCTGTCGTCGCGAGTTAAATCTTTAGCAGCGGCGTAATTTAAAGTCAGATGATTTTAAAGCAGGCGGCACTTGTGTCGCCCAATATATTTTAAGGGTGTTTAGATCCTAAGTACATCGGTGGCAGAGCCCCACTGATCCCAAAAGTGACGCTGGGCAACCCATAAGATCTGTAGAGTTTTATGAGTGGTTTATTTTATTAAAAACTCGTCCTATCAGCGATAAGTTAATTTTTCTAACCACATGATTTCATTTAAATTATCTAAATCAGCCGTTTTTCCACTTTTTAAGAAGTTCTTAATTTATCTGTGAGCCCTCATAAAAAAACCATCAATTTCAGAGATTTAGAGAAATAAGGTGATTCTTATACCTGTCAACAGAGAAGTTTAGTTGCGGATTTAGCGTTGAAATTGCTAAATAGTATAAGTGATTCATTTGTCACTTATCGTGAGCCGATCGCAATTATTTAGGGGCTGTCACCCTAAAATGTTTTTAGCGGCAAATTGCGTGGATTTTTATTTAGCGGACCCTTTTAAAAGAAATATATATTTCCTGAAGAATTTGTTTTGCTTGCTGGTTATTTTACGACGTGGAGCGCTTATTGTGTGGGCTGGGTGAAAACCCAAAGAAGAAGGCGAACGGAGAAAAGAATGACGATCGAAAGTTGGGCAGTTTTGCAAACAGAGCTTTTGCAGCGGGTTGGCAAAAATAATTATACAACTTGGATTGAACCCCTAAGCCTAACCTCATTGGAAAGTGGTGTGGCTAGATTTGATGTGCCGACGGTGTTTTTCGGTGATTGGGTTTCGCGCAATTTCTCAGATACGATTCGCCAACTTCTGTCGCAGTCGGGTCATGTGGTGCAGCGGTTAGAATTTAACGTATCGACGCAAAGTAAATCTTCTGAGGTGCGCCGAGTAGTTTCCAAAAAGCCCCGTGATTCAACCGATGAAGAGGCGCCCAGCGCCCCAAATTCCATACTTGACGCAAGATTTACGTTTGACAGTTTTATTGTGGGCAAGCCCAATGAATTGGCCCATGCCGCCGCGCGCCGTGTGGCTGAAGGGGGCCCGGTGTCTTTTAATCCGTTGTTTCTGTATGGTGGCGTTGGTTTGGGTAAAACCCATCTGATGCATGCGATTGCCCATGAGTTAAGCCAGCGGCGGCCAGAACTGCGGGTACTTTATCTGTCGGCCGAACAATTCATGTATCGCTTCGTACAGGCCTTGCGCGAACGCCAAATAATGGATTTTAAAGAGCTTTTTCGCTCGGTTGATGTTTTGATGGTAGACGATGTTCAATTCATCGCTGGCAAAGACAGCACGCAAGAAGAATTTTTTCATACATTCAACGCCTTAGTTGATCAAAATAAACAAATCGTCATCTCAGCTGACCGTGCTCCAGGGGAGATTAAGGATCTTGAAGACCGAATTAAAAGCCGTCTGCAGTGTGGATTGGTGGTTGATTTGCACCCAACAGATTATGAACTGCGGTTGGGTATTTTGCGCCAAAAAGTGGATTACTATCGCCATCAATACCAAGGTCTGACCTTGGCTGACGGCGTTCTTGAATTTTTGGCGTATCGCATCACAACCAATGTGCGCGTGCTTGAAGGGGCTTTGACGCGGCTGTTCGCCTTTGCTAGTCTGGTTGGGCGCGAAATCACACTGGAACTAACCCAAGATTGTTTGGCCGATATTCTGCGTGCGTCAGATCGCAAAGTCACGATCGAAGAAATCCAACGCAAAGTCTCGGAACATTATAACATTCGCCTCTCGGACATGATCGGACCTAAGCGGTTGCGCAACATCGCCCGCCCGCGCCAAGTTGCAATGTATTTGGCAAAGCAACTCACTCCGCGCAGCTTGCCCGAAATTGGGCGCCGCTTTGGTGGCCGCGATCACACCACCATCATGCACGGTGTGCGCAAAATTGAAGAGCTAATGTCGACAGATTCCCAACTCTCTGACGATCTACAACTTCTTAAGCGTCTACTTCAGGCCTAATCCATTGCACAAGGCCTTGACGGGCCGATGAAAGCGCCTCAAAAACATAATAAGGCTTGATGAAGACTGTAAAGTGGGCACGCTTTGTTTGCATCCTTAGGTTTGGTAAAGGGAACTGGAATGAAAATAAGCATCGAACGGGCAACGCTCCTGAAGGCGATTGGGCAGGCACAATCCGTGGTTGAGCGGCGCAATACCATTCCAATTTTGGCCAATGTCTTGATCGAGGCCGAAGGCGACAGTATTAGTTTTCGTGCGACTGACCTGGACATAGAAATTGTTGACCGCGCCCCAGCAATGATCGAGCGCCCTGGAGCTACAACGGTATCGGCCGTAATGCTGCATGAAATTGTGCGCAAATTGCCGGATGGCTCTTTGGTTAACCTTTCAGAAGACAGTACAGCGGGCCGTTTGACTGTAACCGCGGGCCGCTCGACCTTTAAACTAGCGACCTTGCCGCGGGAAGATTTTCCTGTGATGGCTACATCTGAATATGTGTCAAATTTCTCGGTTGCGGGACCTGTGCTGCGTCGGCTGTTTGATAAGGCAAAATTTGCCATCTCAACTGAAGAAACACGCTATTATTTGAACGGTGTTTATATGCATGTGGCATCGGGAGAAGATGGCCCTGTTTTGCGTTGCGTGGCGACCGATGGTCACCGTTTGGCGCGAATTGATGCTCCCTTGCCTGCGGGGGCACCCGATATGCCGGGCGTGATTGTCCCGCGCAAAACCGTGAATGAATTGCGCAAGCTTTTGGATGATGACGAAGCGCAAATTGCCGTCTCTGTGTCAGAAACTAAAGTGCGTTTTGCAACGCCTGTTTTGACCATGACGTCAAAAGTTATTGACGGCACATTCCCTGATTACACCCGTGTGATTCCAGCCGGCAATACCAAACGCCTGGAAGTTGACGCGTCAGAATTCGCCAAAGCGGTGGATCGTGTGGCCACAGTGTCATCGGAAAAATCACGAGCGGTTAAATTGTCGCTTGATGAAGATCGTTTAGTTCTGTCGGTTAATTCACCCGATACAGGCGCCGCAGAAGAAGAGTTGGCCGTGGCCTATAGTGATGAGCGTTTAGAAATTGGCTTTAACGCCAAATATCTTCTGGAAATCGCCAGTCAAGTTGACCGCGAAAATGCCGTATTCATGTTTAACTCCGCAGGGGATCCAACCTTGATGCGTGAAGGCAATGACCCGTCTGCTGTCTATGTCGTTATGCCGATGCGCGTTTGAGCCAAACCTGGAGTTTGCTCTGTTTTAAGAAAGTGGGGCAGGCGTGTCTGGTCTTGCGATAAAATCTTTAATTCTTTCGCATTTTCGTAGTCACCTAGCTGCAAAAATTGATTTTTCACATGGGCCTGTGGCGCTTTTTGGTGGAAACGGTGTGGGCAAGACTAATATACTGGAAGCTATTTCTCTTCTGTCGCCTGGCCGTGGATTGCGCCGATCTGCACTTGATGAAATGGCACGCAAGCCTGAAAGTTTGGGTTGGAAAATTTCAGCTAACCTTCAAGGTCTTAGCCAAAAGCATGTGATTGAAACTTGGTATCAAGTGGGGTCTAGCCGCCAGGTGAGACTTGATGAAAAAGTCGTCACACAATCAAGCCTGGCGCGGGTAGCGCGGGTGGTGTGGCTCGTGCCCGCGATGGATCGGCTTTGGATTGAATCTGCCGAAGGGCGACGACGCTTTCTTGATCGCCTTAC
Organism: Paracoccaceae bacterium; assembly: GCA_041441915.1. Classification (GTDB taxonomy): domain Bacteria; phylum Pseudomonadota; class Alphaproteobacteria; order Rhodobacterales; family Rhodobacteraceae; genus UBA10365. Next base: position 199,573 of record JASDRS010000006.1, read on the forward strand.
CCTTAGCTTCCTGCCTGATCATGCTGTGGCGGTATTGGCGTATGAAAAGGCCATGCGCGATCGTAATCGCTTGCTCAAAGATCAGGCTCAGGATGCCCATTGGTACGGAGTTTTAGAACAGAAAATGGCATCATCAGGCCAGATCATCATGCAAAATCGCCGTCAAACATTGGAGCGTTTGCAGGCGGCACAAGCCGAAACGCAAACTGCCTTTCCCGCTGCCCTGATCACCCTAAAAACCACAGACGCGGCCCAAATCATTTCTGATTCTGATTTTGTTTTGGCTTTGGCTGATGGGCGCAAACGTGATCTGGCTGCTGGGCGCACGTTAAGCGGGCCGCACCGCATTGATATGGAAGCCCTTTATCAAGAAAAATCGATGCCTGCCGACCAATGCTCGACAGGCGAACAAAAAGCTCTTTTGGTGTCGTTGGTTTTAGCCAACGCGCGTGCACTTTTAGCTGATATAGGCATGGCCCCAATTTTGCTCCTGGATGAGGTGGCGGCTCACCTGGACAAAGATCGTCGTGCCGCCTTTTATGATGAGCTCTGCGCGCTTGGATCCCAAGCCATGATGACGGGAACTGGCCCTGAACTGTTCGACGAGCTAAAAGGCCGCGCGCAAATGATGCTGATTGGCGACAAACAAGGCGTATCAACAATTGAAACTCTGCCCAATTAGTGATCCTTTGGGCTAAATTATATAAAGATTAGGTCTATCATGCCACTTAAAGCAAAAGACTCTCCGGATCTTACACGGTTTAATTGGGAAGATCCTTTCCGCTTGAACGATCAGTTGAGTGAAGAAGAGCGCATGTTGCGCGATGCGGCCCAAGCCTATGCATCTGAAAAACTGCAACCCCGCGTGATTCAGGCCTACCGCGATGAAACTAGCGATCCAGCTATTTTCGCTGAAATGGGTGAGATGGGCCTATTGGGCTTGACCATTCCCGAAGAATATGGCGGACTTGGGGCGTCTTATGTGGCTTATGGATTGGTGGCTCGCGAAATTGAACGGGTAGATAGTGGCTATCGATCGATGATGTCGGTTCAATCAAGCTTGGTGATGTATCCGATCTATGCGTATGGGTCTGAAGCACAGCGGCGTAAATTTTTACTTAAACTCTCTACAGGCGAATGGATTGGCTGTTTTGGCCTGACCGAACCTGATGCTGGGTCTGACCCTTCTGGTATGAAAACCACTGCCACAAAAACCGAGGGTGGCTACGTGCTTAATGGTGCAAAAACGTGGATTTCTAACGCACCTTTTGCCGATGTTTTTGTGGTTTGGGCAAAGTCTAAATCGCATGGTGGCAAAATTCGCGGCTTTGTGCTTGAAAAGGGTCTGAAGGGCCTGTCTGCGCCTAAAATCGGAGGCAAGCTGTCGTTGCGCGCCTCGGTTACGGGAGAGATTGTGATGAAAGATGTCGAAGTAGGTGAGGATTCACTTTTACCAAATGTCGAAGGTCTGAAGGGCCCCTTTGGCTGCCTAAACCGAGCGCGCTATGGCATTGCTTGGGGTGTTATGGGCGCTGCCGAGGCTTGTTTTCATGCGGCGCGCAAATATGGGCTTAATCGTAAACAATTTGGCAAGCCTTTGGCGCAAACGCAGCTTTATCAGCTGAAACTCGCCAATATGATGACCGACATCAGTTTTGGATTGCAGGCCACCTTGCAGGTAGGTCGCTTGATGGACGAAGCCAATGCCGCCTCTGAAATGATATCTATGATCAAACGCAACAACTGTGGCAAGGCGCTTGATGTCGCAAGGTTTGCGCGCGATATGCATGGAGGAAACGGAATTCAAGAAGATTACCAAATCATGCGACATATGATGAATCTTGAAACGGTAAATACCTATGAAGGCACTCATGATATACATGCCCTGATTTTAGGCCGTGCCATCACGGGCCTCCAGGCATTTTTCTAATAAAGGCTGTTTATGGACCGGGCTGATATCGTGCATGCCAATTTTCTGTCGCGCTTGGGCGCTGGAGATTTGCCGCAAGGCCAATCTCCTAAAGGGGCACTTGGCGCTGATGTTGCGCGCACCATTTACCGCGCTGCCTGTACCAGCCGAGCTTTAGATATGACTAGCCGGAAAATGCAGCGTGAAGGGCAGGGATTTTATACCATCGGCTCGTCTGGGCACGAAGCAATGGCCGGTGTGGCTATGTCTTTGCATCCTACTGACATGGCTTTTTTGCATTACCGCGATGCGGCCTTTCAGTTGGTGCGCGCAGGGCAGGTAGGTCACGAAGCGCCTGAATGGGACATTCTGTTGTCTTTTGCCGCCAGCGCTGAAGATCCGATTTCGGGCGGGCGGCATAAGGTGCTGGGATCACGCCCTCTGATGATACCACCGCAAACCTCTACCATTGCCAGTCATTTACCCAAGGCGGTTGGCGCAGCTTACTCGATTTCTGCGGCACGCCGCCATGCGCCTGAATATCAGATGATGCCAGATGATGCAGTGGTGATGGTGTCTTTCGGCGATGCCTCTGCTAATCACTCCACGGCGCAGGGAGCCTTTAATGCGGCGGCTTGGACGTCCTATCAAAACATCCCACTGCCGCTCATATTTGTCTGCGAAGATAACGGTATTGGCATTTCGACTAAAACGCCCTCAGGTTGGATCAAGGATAACTATATGAACCGCCCCGGTCTGACTTATTTTGAGGCCGATGGTTTGGATATGTTTGCCACCTATGAAACCGCTAAAGCGGCAGCTGACTTTGCTCGCAGCCACAAAAAACCGGTGTTTTTACATTTGCATACGCTGCGGCTTTATGGCCATGCGGGGTCTGATGTACCTACCACCTACCTGCCCAAAGCCGAGGTCGAGGCCCAAGAGGCCAATGACCCTTTGCTGCATATGGTGCGCCAATTAAATGAAAGTGGCGCGCAAAGCGTGCCGCAATCTTTGGCGCTTTATCAAGAGATTGGCGCGCATGTTTTGGCGCTCTCTCGAAAAGCCGTCACCCGCCCCCGCTTGAAAACCGCAGCCGAGGTCATGCAATCGATTATCCCGCCTGCACGGAAGAACCGCGCGGCTAACGGCCCTACCGCTGAGCAGCGCGTCGCCATCTTTGGCCCGGACTTTGATCAAATAGATCAGCCGCAGCCGATGTCAAAACTTTTGAACTGGGCCATGACTGATCTGATGTTGACATATCAGGATATTGTCATGATGGGTGAAGATATTGGCAAAAAAGGGGGTGTCTATGGCGTGACGCAAAAGCTGCAGGTTCGCTTTGGTGCCGACCGTATAATTGACACATTGCTTGATGAACAATCGATTTTAGGCTTGGCCATAGGAATGGCGCACAATGGCTTTGTGTCGATGCCCGAAATTCAGTTTCTTGCCTATTATCACAATGCCGAAGACCAAATTCGCGGTGAGGCGGCGACCCTGTCATTCTTCTCACAAGGAACATTCACTAATCCGATGGTGCTGCGCATCGCGGGACTCGGCTATCAAAAAGGCTTTGGCGGGCATTTTCATAACGATAATGCGTTGGCCGCCCTGCGGGATATTCCGGGCGTGATCGTGGCCTGCCCGTCAAACGGTAGAGACGCGGTTCTGATGCTACGCGAAGCCGTAAGGCTAGCCCGTGACGAACAGCGCGTGGTTTTGTTTGTTGAGCCCATCAGCCTCTACCCCATGCGCGATTTACATGACGCAAAAGATGGTGGCTGGATGCATGTTTACCCCAAGCCTGATCAATATTTGCCGTTTGGCGAAGTAGGCATCACGGGGCATGGTGCCGATCTGGCAATTGTGACCTTTGGCAATGGTGCCTACTTATCAGCTCAAGCCGCAGCCGGCCTAAAGGCCCAAGGAGTTCAGTGCCGCGTGATTGATCTGCGCTGGTTAATGCCTTTGCCAGAATCCAGCCTTCTTGATGCGCTGGTAGGGTCTAAAAACATTCTTATCGTTGATGAAACCCGCCGTTCGGGTGGTGTAGCAGAATCGCTTATGGCCCTTTTTTCTGAAAATACTAACCGCCCCTTTGCTCGTCTAAGTGCGCAAGACAGCTTTATTGCCACCGGGCCATCATATGGGATGACCATGCCCTCGGCTCCCGATATTGTTGTAGCGGCTTTAGAATTACTTGGCAAAGTACGGTGATTGTCCAAAACGGCCATTTACCGCCATTTTGCACCATAGCTGCCGCACCATCTTTCCCTTGGCCTCTATTTGCTTTATGGACAGACGAAATACCTTGACGCTTTTTAAAAGGCCCGCCGTATGAAATTCACGTTGTCTTGGCTCGCAGATCACCTTGAATCAACCGCTTCGTTGGACGAGATCCTTTATACCCTGACCGACCTAGGTCTAGAGGTAGAAGAAGCCGTCAACCCTGCCGATACTCTGGGTGCTTTTCGAATCTGTAAAGTGATCGATGCCCAACCCCACCCCAATGCCGACCGTTTGCGCTTGTGCAGGGTGGCCACCTATCCAAAAGGTCCCGATGGAGATGTGGTCGAAGTGCAGGTGGTCTGTGGTGCGCCCAATGCCAAAGCAGGGATGGTGGGCGTATTTGCCCCCACTGGTGCTTTTGTGCCGGGTACGGGTGTCGATCTAAAACCAGGTGTAATTCGTGGTGTGGAATCCAACGGAATGCTCTGTTCTGAACGCGAGCTTATGCTGTCAGATAATCACGACGGTATTATTGAGCTGCCTCAAGATGCGCCGATGGGTCAACGCTTTATTGACTATCGAGGCATTAATGACCCAATGATCTATATTAAAGTTACACCTAACCGCCCCGATGCGTTAGGCGTGCGCGGTATCGCGCGTGACTTGGCCGCGCGCGGCTTGGGAACCTTAAAGCCCTTGAAAGTGCCAGTGATTGCAGGGCAATTCAAAAGCCCCATCGGCGCTGAAATCAAAGCAGGTCTAAAGAATAAAGATTGCCCCCTGTTCGCCGGGCGGGTGATTAAGGGGGTGACAAATAGAACTTCGCCCGCTTGGCTGCAAGGGCGACTTAAGTCCATTGGTCTGCGGCCAATTTCTGCGCTGGTTGATATTACCAATTTTTTCACGTTTGCGCTTAACCGCCCCCTGCATGTGTTTGATGCTGCCAAAGTCAAAGGAAATCTACGTATTCATGCTGCCAAAGGTGGGGAGGAGCTTTTGGCGCTTGATGGTAAAACCTATAGCCTGAGCGCTGGGCAAATGGTAATTTCAGACGACCAGGGCCCGAAATCTCTTGCGGGCATCATGGGAGGCGAATATTCGGGCTGTTCAGAAAGCACGACAGACGTATTTTTGGAATCGGCCTATTGGGACCCGATTTCTATCGCCAAAACGGGGCGGGCATTGCGCATTAATTCTGACGCGCGCTACCGCTTTGAGCGTGGCGTTGATCCAGCCTTTACACTGGATGGCTTGGCGCTTGGAACGCAAATGATCCTAGATTTATGCGGCGGAAAACCATCTGACGTGGTGATAGACGGGGCGGTGCCTGATGCGAGTCGCGCATACAAGTTAGACGCAGCGCGCGCCATTTCCCTGTTGGGAATGGATATTCCCGCAGCGGTTCAGCGCCAAACTTTGTTGGCGCTGGGCTTTACCCTTGACGACGACATGGCTAGACCCCCCAGTTGGCGCCCTGACATTTTGGGCGAAGCTGATCTGGTGGAAGAGGTGGCCCGCATTGCCAGTCTGACCAAAATTGTTGGCAAGCCCCTTTTGCGCACACAAGTGGGCGTGCCAAAACCGATTCTGACGCCAGTGCAGGCCCGCGAACGTTTGGCACGACGCACACTTGCGTCTTTGGGTTATAACGAATGTATCAGCTATAGCTTCATCGACAAAGGGGCTGCTGAAATGTTTGATGGAGGCGCTGATGCAGTCCAGATTGATAATCCAATCTCATCGGAAATGACCCACTTACGTCCTGATCTTTTGCCGGGCCTTTTGCGTGCGGCCAGCCGTAATCAGGCTCGCGGCTTTTCTGATTTGGCCCTATTTGAAGTGGGCCCCATCTTTCATGGCGGCGAGCCCGGAGATCAGGCCCTGCAAGCCGCGGGCCTTTTGGTAGGCGCAACTGCGCCGCGTGATAGCTTCGCAAGTCGCCGCATGGCAGATGTTTATGATGCCAAGGCAGATGTGGAAGCCCTTTTGTCCGCCCTTGGTGCGCCTGAACGCGTACAAATAAGCCGCAGCGCGCCTAGCTGGTGGCACCCTGGGCGCTCGGGTGTAATTGGGCTTGGGCCCAATATACTAGCGCGCTTTGGCGAAGTGCATCCGAGCATCTTAAGACAGCTGGATGTGAGAGGCCCTGTTGTAGCCTTTAGCCTCATGATCGAAAACATCCCTTTCCCCAAAGTAAAAACCCCCACCCGTGCGGCTTTGGCCTTAAGCGATCTGCAAGCGGTTGAACGTGATTTCGCCTTTGTGGTAGATGTGCAACTCGAAGCGCTGACCCTTGTGAATGCCGCCCAGGGGGCCGATAAAGTTTTGATCCAAAGCGTGCGTGTGTTTGATCAGTTTATTGGCGAAAAAGCGCAAGCCCAAATGGGGTTTGGCAAAAAGTCGCTGGCCTTTACCGTGCGTCTGCAACCAAAATCACAAACCTTAACTGACACCGAAATTGAGGCCGTAAGCGCCAAGATCATTGAAAAAGTATCGAAAGCTACAGGCGGCACGCTGCGCTCTTAGACCGCTTAGGGGTTCCGAAAAATGCCATTAATAATGGCCTTAAAGGCGACCCACCGAACATAAATCTTGTTGTGTGAGGCTTGGCCATTGGCTTTGATTTGATCAAGCTGGTCGTGAAGATCGGCTAAAATAGGTTCGAGCGTGTTTTTGCGAAATCGGATCCAAGCACGGTATAAGTAAGTAATAAGCCCAGCAAAAAAAATGAAAAATACAATATTAAACCAGGGAATTATTGTTGCGCTTGGGCCTGCGACCTCTGTTATGCTCACAGCATTAGGATAGATTGAAAGCCAAGACATTCGCCATCCATAATGGGTGATTGAGACCCATACGGGCGACGCTTTGTCGGATTTAAGGTTTGAGGCCTCAGCCTGCACGTTTGAGCTGTCCCACTTAAAATAGGGAGGCCAAATCCAACCCGTATCTTCGTTACGATAAACGATCACATTGTTGTTTTCGCGCACGGCTTCAATAAAGCGAATATCGCGGGTCGTTGAAGCTTCGCTCGTGCTCGCATCGGGCCTGGCATAAAATATTTGGTTTTTCCCCACCGCAGTCACTCGGTTATAGGTGCCAGTAATGCGCACAATGTCATGTTGTGGCAAAGAATAATGGAAAAACGCCACAACTATTATAGCGATCGAGAAGAAAAGCCCAAACCTAACGTAGCGCAATTTATACCTCATTATTCTGTATTTTAAATATGAGACTTTTTTGCAAAGTACCAGGGTCTTTTGAAAAAAACCTGGTGCATTTAATTGTGAAACTTTGGACGCTGACCGCTTCACAAGTTAATTGTAAAAATACAACAATTATTTTAAAAAAACTCTTAAAACAGTTAAAATTAAAAAATTTACTATCATTGCCGTTTGACTAATTGCTTCACTTGTTGGCATACCTAAATAATCGTCATGTTCGCAGAACTTTTTAAGTCCACTCCGCAAAGGAAAATATTATGTCTGAACCTATTAAAAAATCGATCCTTTGTTCCGATTTGGTGATTGTTGGTGATTTGAAATCTGAAGGGGAAATTGAAGTGTTCGGCAAAATCAAGGGTAACATCGTGGCGCAAGATGTAGCAATTTCTGAGCAAGCCTATCTTGAGGGCAATGTTTCCGCTAAAAACGCGGTAGTTTTGGGATCAGTCAAGGGAAATGTTATGGCGAAGGTCCTTCTTTTGGTAAGTACGGCCAGCATTTTGGGCGATGTGCATTGTGATGGGCTTTCGATTGAATCGGGCGCAAAAATTTCGGGAAAGCTAAATGTTAAGGGCACAGCTTAAGGCACCTGCCAGGCGATCGGTTGTTGATCGTAACGTATGTAAAGCGGATGACGCGGCTGGCCCGATTTTGTCAGGCCTAAATGATAAAGTGGCTTGCCTGAACCCTGTAGAACACCAATGATCTGATCGCTGCGGCCCAAGTGGTTGCCGTGTGCGCCCCAAGCACAGATGATCTGGTCGTGGTTTTGGATATTTTCTAGAATATACTGATCGTTGAGAACACCTATAGGGTCGCTTGCGTTACGCATACCGGCGGGATTGGTGTCGCGCCAGGCAAAAATATTGGCCACACAAAACCTACCAAACCCCAAGGCGCGCGCGCGTCTTTCGCATCTTTCCACGGTGGGGTCATTTTGCGCTTCAGTCGCGGTAGAGGGATTGAGCATCAAAAACATCAAACCTTGATCCACTGCGTTCCAAACACGGGTTAGGCTATAGCGGTAGCGCTCATCATCTGAATAGATGGCCGTGCTTTGAGTAAAAAACGAGTGGTGATGGCGCGTGAGGATCAAGAGGTGGCCCCCTCAGTCAAGGTTGAAGACGCGGCTTGGATGCAATTCGCCCGCCTTATAAATCCCCACAGCAATGGGGCGGCCCAGATAGCTGGCCCACGCCGAATCACCGTAAGTTGCTGATGATGACAAGACCATGCCAGGGGTGCCATTTTTTAATTTTGCCGCCCCCTCGGGGGTACATGGTAGTTCTGGAATATACGCAAGGCCTATTTCAAGCGGCTGTAAAAACTGATCAATCTCTGGTGATTTAGCTAAAGCGTCAAGCCGTTCAAGGCTCACGCCTTGCGCCACATCAAAGGGACCCGACCATTCGCGCCGCAGCCAGGCCACATGACCAAGTGTGTCTAAGGTTGCACCCAAATCGCGCGCAATGGAGCGCACGTAACCGCCTTTTCCGCAAACCATTTCAAGCTCTACATGATCCATATCTGGCCGTGAAAGCATCCGCAAACTTTCCACCCATAGTGGGCGGGCGTTGATGTCGAACACCTCACCTTCGCGCGCCAGATCATAGGCTCGCGCGCCCTCAATTTTCACGGCCGAGAACTGTGGAGGAACTTGCATAATCTCACCACGAAAGATGGCAAGGCTCGCAGTAATCTCAGAATCTGTGGGGCGCAGGTCGTTTTGGGCGATCACCTCGCCTTCGGCATCATCGGTGCTGGTTGCTTGGCCAAAACGCACTTTGAAACGATAGCATTTCAAGGCATCGGTAATATATGGTACGGTCTTTGTGGCCTCGCCCAGGGCTATGGCCAAAACGCCGGTCGCTGCAGGGTCAAGCGTTCCAGCATGACCTGCTTTGTTCGCATCAAAGGCCCACTTCACCTTATTAACGACAGCAGAAGAGGTGATGCCCGCAGGCTTATCAACCACTAGCCATCCTGAAACAGTACGACCTTTTCGTGTGCGACCCATGTTTTTCCTGTAAATTCATTTTTTCGGTTGGGTTATGGCGCGCTAGCATCCTTGTTGGCGTCATCCTTGCCCGCTGCGACATCGCGCGCCACAGCTTCATTTTCAAACATACGTCGCGCATCGTCGAGCCTGTCAAACGTGTCATCTGGCAAAAAGCGTAGATCGGGCGCATATTTCAGCGTCATCTCTTTGGAAATGCGGTGGCGCAGTTCGTATTTGTTGCGTGCAAGTGCGGTGATCGCCTCTTTCACGCCCTGACCGCCCAAAGGCATTACAAAAATTGTGGCCACTTTCAAATCGGGTGACATGCGCACTTCGCCCACTGTGATGGAGTGCCGGTTCAGATCGGGATCATGAATTTCTGAGCGGTTTAAAAGATCGAACAGCGTGCGTCGAATAAGTTCGCCGACGCGAAGCTGCCTTTGTGTGGGGCCTGCGCCCGAGGAAGAATGATTTTTTGCCATAGCTCCATTTAGGCGCTTTTGTGCCGGCCCGCAACAGACCCTTTGCCCTTTGTGCAAAAGGCGTTAAAGAGGGGCAAAGGAGCCTCCCATGACCCAAAACCCATCAATCGTAATCACCGGCGCTGCTGGTCATATGGGTCAGATGTTGATCCAATTGCTGCAAAGCTCTGATAAAGCACATCTGTCGGGCTGTCTTGAACGTGCTGGCCATCCTTGGATTGGGCAAGACGTGGGTCTGATGATGGGGTGCGGGCCCTTGGGCATCAAGGTGACGGATGACGCCTTGCCGTTGTTTGCCGAGGCGCAAGCCGTGATTGATTTCACAGTCCCCAGCGCTACAGTTGAATTTGCGGCCCTTGCAGCGCAAGCGCGCCTTGTGCACGTGATAGGAACAACGGGGCTGGAAGAGAATCATCTTGAGAGCTTATCACGTGCCGCGTATCACGCGGTTTTGGTGCGGGCGGGAAATATGAGCCTTGGAGTTAACTTGCTGGTGCAGCTCACAAAAAAAGTTGCAGCCGCCTTAGACGAGGACTGGGATATTGAAATTATCGAAAGCCATCACCGATATAAGGTAGACGCACCCTCGGGCACGGCGCTTATGTTGGGCGAAGCTGCGGCCCAGGGGCGGGGCGGCAATTTGCCCAGCCTCCGCGATTCAGGGCGTGACGGCATTACGGGTGTGCGCAAAAGGGGTGATATTGGCTTTAACGCTGTTCGTGGTGGCGATGTTGTTGGTGAACACGACATAATTTTTTCCACTGATGGCGAGCGCATCGTGTTGCGACATTTGGCAACCGACCGCGCCATATTTGCGCGCGGTGCCTTGCGCGCAGCCCTTTGGGGGCAAAGCCAAAAGTCCGGGCAATATGATATGATAGATGTCCTGGGCCTTTAGGCTTAGTTCAGGGCTGACAGTCAAAAATCAACCGCAATGCCCTTTTTCTCCCAATCTCCATAGCGCACTGCCTCAGGGCCTTGACGGCCGCCTAATTCTTTAGGCAGGGCAAGTTGCGCCGCGTTTTTACGTCGCTCGGCTGCTTCAATAAGAGCGCGCTGGGCTTCGGGGGGCAAAGTGTTGTCTTTAGGGCTATGGAGCTCTGGACCGTTCTTAATCATGGAATCTGCCACTTCCTTGTACCATCTTTAAAAAACATATAGCCCCATCGAGATGACGCGGCAAGGCCGCGCAAGATCGGATAGAGCATGTCAGATGGGATCAGCGCACGCCAAGCAGCGCTTGGGTTGCTTAACAGTGTTTTAGAAGAGGGCGCGCTTTTGCAGAAGGCCCTGTATGACCCAAACGGCCCGATTGCGGGGTTAAACCCGTCTGAGCGCGCCCGCGCGCAACGCCTTTGCCAAACGACTTTGCGCCACATCGAGCAGGCTGACGCCGTTTTGGCCCCCTATTTGCGTAGGACGCCACCGCGCGAGGTGCAAAATATTTTACGGTTGGCTGTTGTTGAAATGGTGGTTGATGGAGCGGCCGCCCATGGCGTTGTGAATGCCGCTGTGGCATTGATGCGCCAGGGCCGAAAAACCACACACTCGGCGGGGCTTGCCAACGCAGTGTTGAGAAAAATTGGGGCCTTGTCCAATCTTTTCGCTAAATATCCAGCGCAGCGCCTGCCCTATTGGTTGCGCAAGCCATTGGTTGATGCTTACGGCCGTGATGTCGTGTCAAAAATCGAAGCGGTGCAAAGTCAAGCCACCCCAATTGACTTAACCCCAATGGGCACCGCGCTTTGGTCTGAACCGGGTCAAGTTCTGCCCACAGGGTCGATACGCATGGGGCCCAACACGCAAGTTACGGCAATAGAAGGGTATGATAAGGGCGCATTTTGGGTGCAAGATGCCGCAGCAGCATTGGCGGTGAAGCTTTTGAATGCAAAGTTTGGCGAGCGCGTACTTGATCTTTGTGCTGCTCCAGGTGGCAAGACCATGCAGCTTGCCGCGCTGGGTGCAGATGTGGTGGCCTTGGATATTTCATCCCCGCGGCTACAGCGCTTGCATGATAATTTGAAGCGCACGGGGCTTAGGGCCGAAGTCATTGCTGATGACGCGCTTCACTGGCAGCCGCAAGGTTTGTTTGATTGCATTTTGCTTGATGCGCCCTGTTCGGCTACAGGCACAATTCGCCGCCATCCTGATTTGCCCTTTGTTAAAGACGGTAGTGAAATTGAAGAGTTAATCCACTTGCAAAGCGCACTTCTTGACCGTGCACTCTCTTGGCTCAGGCCCGGAGGGCGCTTGGTTTATTGTACCTGTTCTCTTTTGCCCGCAGAGGGTGAAGAGCAGCTTTCGTTAGCCCTAAATCGCCATCCGACCTTGCAGGTTTTGCCGAGCGCTTTTTTGGGGCTTAATCTAGACTGGCTCGCTCCGGAAGGGGGCGTCCGGCTTCGACCAGATTATTGGTCCGAATTTGGCGGCATGGACGGGTTTTTTATGGTATGTTTAGCAATAAAGCAGTAATTGTGACTTACACATAAAACAGGCATCTTTAGCTGGATGTAAATAGCTTGAGCCATTTGGTCGATAAATTGACTTTATCAGATGACAAAACGCACCCAGATCAGGACAATTAAGTCAGGCGAGCATTTTGTAGTTTTCTGATACAATAGTTACATCATACTCACTAACACGAGCGTTCCTGTGTGAATCGTGCTAGGCACATACGACGTTAAATCCAAAATATAAAAAAACTGTGATGCTGCTGGCCGAGAAGAATGCGTGTGCACAGCGGTCATATCTTTGTCTTCCATGGGACCCATTTTCAGGCCATCAAAGGGGCCATAAGAAATGCCAAAGGCAGATATAGGGCCCAGATTTAAAACCCTGTTATCGCTGATTCCCTGTATTGACCGATGCCTCACTAAGCAACCAATGCCCTCATCTCCCAACCAAAGACTACAGCCTAGTTCGCGCGCCGTTTTTTTTCTAAATCATCGAGTAACGAAGAAAATTCTCTGATGCTCATCTCAAGCTCTAGCGCCTTTAACATATGCTCAGCTTGTGATTTGGGGGCATGACCATTAGTTGGTGGATCACGGTCGAGATTGGTTGGAAACGCATAGCCCTCTGCAGAAGCGGCAACGACAGCTTCAATTTGGAGCTGTGTCAAATTACTGTTTTCCCTAAGTTTTTTTAAAATAGGGTATAGCGTATTTGCCATCCGTGTACGATCCACTGCTTCCATTGCCCGGCCCATAGCGGAAGAGACTTGTACCAAATTTGCTAAGCGCTGCATATCTTGAGAAATGTTGTTGCCAGCGCCGTGCATGATTGCAGGATTAAAGAACACGCCGTCACCTTTCTTTAAAGCTAATTGAACGTGGTTCTGTCTGAAGTATTCCTGAAAATCTGGTTGGCCAAAAGCTATGTAACCTTCATGGTATTGCTGTGAAAACGGTAAATACATTGTTGGTCCAGATTCAATTGGCATATCAACGTGGGCAACAGCACCTTGTAGTGTCAGCATAGGGGAAACGGTGTGAACGTGGGATGGGAATTTTACAATTGTGTCCGGATTCATAAAACCTAAGTGATAATCCCTGTGGGCGCTTTGGGCCTGCCCTCCTGGATTTACTCGGTTTACCTGTGCAGTAACTTGATAGGCTGGACCTAGCCAAGATTGACACACCGCATCAAAAACGCGATTTCCAAAATAATGGGCGAAGCCCTCAGGATCAGCGATACAGTGCTTTTCAAGCGAATTCCATATGCGGTCATTAGAACCTGGTTTAGCAAAATGGTCGCCGACAACGTGGCCTGCCGACTTTTCCGTTTTGATCAAATCATTAAATATAACGGTTGCGCGGTCAATAATATCTGTGTCTATAAGCCCTTCAATAACAATTATACCCGAGCCAGCTTTTAACACGTTTGCCCACTCGCCCATAATCGCTCTAATATCGCCTTCGTCCAATTTCTCAAGTTCGTCATATCTATAAACTGGGATATTTTTGCAGATAGAGTTAGCGTTAGGAACGGTACTAGGATCAGTGGCTTGGCCAACTGTTTCGACAAAATCAGCTAATGCTCCACAACCAGAACTCAGCCAAACAGGTTTTTTCGACATTGCCACTTTAGTTCCCTTGAAGTTTGTTTTTTAACGCGCTCTAAATGAATCAACAAAGATTTGTAAGAAAACAGTAATTTTATGAAACCACAGGCTCTTCCCTCCCTAATGGGTTCTAAGCATGCTATTGCCGCGCGGCGATCTTGGTGCGGCGCTGATAGTGGTCAGCTCGAGCTCATCCCCTTGATCGAAATAGAACTTTAGATATTTTGTTGCTACTGAATACACCAGCCTCCATCGATATGGATCATTTGGCCAGTCATGTAGTCACTGTCATTACTTGCTAGAAAAGCGGCAGTACCTCTAACATCTTCAGGATATGAAACACGTTTGATTACCAGTTCATTGTTGGTAATGTCTTCGTAGGCCTGTCCAGCTCTTTGCTTGAAACCAATGTCGACCAAGTCCTTATCAAGCTGTTCCCAAAGTGGGGTAACGACGACACCTGGAGCATAACCGTTGACGTTGATATTGTGTTCTGCAAGCGCAAGAGCGCCACAGTGTGTAAGTGCGAGGCATCCGTATTTTGAGGTGCAATACACGGTAACATCTACGAGTGGCTTGCGCGAAGCTATGGATCCGACGTTGATAATTTTGTACGGGTGATCCTGAGTGCCCTGCTTGATCATCTGGCGAGCTGTTTCCTGCATGCCGAGCCACATAGCCTTTGTGTTCACGTTCATTATCATGTCCCAGTTGTCTTCATCGATATCCATAAAGAAACGTGGTTTATTAACGCCGGCGTTAAAAAGACCAACGTTTATCGTGCCGAATGAACTGACGGTGGCCGCAACTGCTGCCGCATTGTCTTCGCGTTTGGTTACATCCATTCTTACGGCGATTGCTTTACCATTGCCCGCAGCATTGATACCGTCAGCCACCTTTTGTGCTTGGTCAATATCTAGATCTCCTAGGCAGACGTTGGCCCCCTGTTCGGCAAAATGCTCGGCATTAGCAGCACCCATCCCGCGCGCTGCTCCAGTGATTAATATATTTTTTCCGTTTAAGCGGTTTCGGTCCATGATAGCCTCATATTTTTCAAATTTATCTACAGATGATATTTTGGCGAAAGAGAAAAAATTTGTAATCCTCAAAATTGTCCAATTTGAACTATATATATCCAAATTGGATGTATTTGATGCGAACAGCGTAGGGGGAGTTTGCGATAAGGATTCTCATCGTGATAAGCGATTAACTTCTAGGGGAGGAATTTTATGACGTATTTAGGAAAAGTCACACGGGCTTTGATGGTTAGTTCTGTCGTATTTGTTGCGACGACTGCAGCAAGTTTTGCAGATGGATCTATCGTTTCATTCAACGGGCCTGCTGGTGAGGCATATATCGGCCGATTTATTACCGGGATTAAAGAAACCGCAAAATTAAAAGGTTTTGATATTAAGGTGTTTGAGAATCAATTCAACCAAGCAGAGCAGGACCAACAGGTTCAACAGGTTCTTGCTGCTGGCGAACTGCCTGACGTGTTTATCTGGTGGCCATCTGACGCGGTGGCCGGTTTGGGCTCCCTCCGTGCGTTGGCTAAGACAGGCGTTCCTGTGTTGAAAATAAACCAACTGCCAAATGAGCAGGACAAACAATACATCTTTGGTTATGCGGGCCCCGATGATCGCCTGCGTGCACGCAATGCTGGATATATGATGCGCGAAGCGGCAGCTGCGAAGAAGGCGGCTGGCGGAACTGGCTTTAACGTTCTTGCTCTGTCATATCCGCATAGCTATGGTGGCTACGGCTTGTCGATCAACGCCTTCAAAGAAGCAATTGCTGGATCTGATCTAGTCATAATTGGTGATGTTGATGAAGGTTTTGGACAGGCAAATGGCTATAAGGGCGCGGCTAAAATGATTGCCTCACTTCAGGGCCAAAGCATCGATTTTGTTTACGGCATGGATGATGCTATCTTGACAGGTGGCATTAACGCACTTGAAGAAGCGGGATTCAAAATGGGGACAGATACCATCGCTGTCGGTACGGTGTGCAATGGCGACAAACAGTTGATCGAAGAGGGCCGTCAATACGGTACGACACTCCAGTCACCACTCCACGAGGGTCAATTGGCTATCAAACTGGTCGAAGAATATCTGGAAACAGGCAAGTTGGAAAATTATATCAACTTTACGCCAAACCCATCTGTTACCAAAGACACAATCGAAACCACAGCACTCCGTGGTTTTGACGGCAAGCTTTACACAATTGAAGAGCTTTGCTCTGGTGCGTGGGGTAACTAAACGATAATGGCGACTGGGTAAACTAGTCACCATTCATGAGAAGTATCGAAGAGCACCGATGCGTGCTCTTCGATGCTTTTGTTAGACCAACTGAATATGGGGCGGGCTGAAGATGCAACCACTTTTGAAGCTTACGGGCATCAACCGGTCTTATGGCTCAATGCAGGCACTGCGCGGCGCTGATTTTGAAGTCTACCCTGGTGAAGTTATGGGCCTCGTGGGCGAGAACGGCGCAGGAAAATCGACGATGGTTAAGATCATCAGTGGTTTTGACAGTGAGTTTACGGGCGAGTACTTGCTAAACGGCGAGCCCACCCATTTCACATCTCCCGTTCAGGCAGAGCGAGCGGGTCTGGCGGTTGCACAACAAGAGCTCAGCCTTATTCCAACAATGAGCGTTGCAGAAAACATCTTTCTTGCCGGGGATGGCGTGCCCACGATTGCCACCAAACGTTTGTTGGCGCAAAAAGCGCTCCCATTTCTAGAAGAAGTTGGGCTAGATTATATTGATCCAGGCGTCACTACAGATCGACTGTCTGTCGGTGAGCAGCATTTGGTTGAAGTGGCCCGTTTGTTGGCGCATGATCCGCAGGTTTTGATATTAGATGAACCCACTGCAGCATTGGGTGAAGCCGACAGTATACGTATTTTAGATATGGTGAAGCGCTTGTCGACTAGCGGCAAATCGATTATTTACGTCAGCCACCGGATGGATGAAATTTTTAAAATTACGGACCGAATCACGGTATTGCGCGACGGCAGAAGCCAAAAACCGCGTACTGCTTCCGAGCTTGATGTCAATAAGCTGGTGAAGTTGATGCTGGGCCGTGAGCTGGAAAATATGTTTCCAGCTCGAAAGCCTGTCCGCAAAGCTGAGCCACTGATGTCTGTGCGTGATTTGTGGCCTGACGGTTTAATTGAGCCGGTGACCTTCAATATTTTTCCAGGTGAAATCCTTGGATTGGCCGGACAGTTAGGTAGCGGAACTGGTGAAATACTTGCGGCCATTGCCGGCGCCAAAAAGACGCGTGGTGGTAAATTAGATTTTGGTGGGCGTAGTTTTTTACCTAAGAAACCGAAGGAGGCGATCGCCGCAGGTATTGCCTACTGTTCGGACGATCGCAAGCACGACGGCTTGTTTTTAGGGCGACCAATTTCAGATAATATGACATCTCCCGCATTGGAAGCAATCTCGAAACGTGGTATATTGTCAACTTCAACTGAACAGAACCTTGCCGCTGAAAATGCGGTAAAATTTACGGTTGATCCTGATCGATTGCCGCAAGAAGCAGGCGTTCTAAGCGGCGGAAACCAACAAAAAGTTGCCTTGGGTAAGTGGTTAGCTATTAATCCAATCTTAATATTGGTTAACGAACCCACAAGGGGTGTTGACGTCGGTGCGCGGGCTGAAATCTATCAAAAACTCCGTGAGTTGGCCGAAGCTGGCGCAGCAATTGTTGTGGCCTCTACCGATATGCAGGAAATAAGTAATTTCCCAGACCGGGTAATCACCTTTTATCGGGGCATGCAAATTGGCGAAATCGAGTTAGCTGATATTAGCCCCGCAACTATTCTCCAACAAATCACCGACCCTTTTAACGAAGCCGGGATGCATGGGAATAAAGAGGCAAAAGCATGAATAAAGGATTGCACGTTATAAAAGTAGGAATTGTAGAACGAGTTGTCCGGGACAACTCACCGCTGGTAATTGTGCTTGTCGCGATCTTTATTTTGGTTTTTTTAATTGGAGCCGTAACGGCACCGAATTTTTTGACGGTCTTCAATTTTAAGACCATTATACGTGATGCAGCGCTGGTCGGCATCATGGCGATCGGCCTAACGTTCGTAACGCTATCAGGAAATTTCTTTTTATTATCGATGAAGGAAACCGCGGCCCTTAGCATCATCGCCTTCGCAACCAGCATGTCTGCTGGCCACGGCTTCGAAATATCGTTTGTGTTCACAATGTGCATCGCAGCCCTAGCAGGCGCCCTGCAGGGAGCACTGATTGGCCTCGGTGGCAATCCAATTGTTGTTACCCTAGGGGCCGCCGGGCTCTTTTTTGGGATCGGATCTTGGTGGAGCGATAACCTAGTCTTGTCGTTTCGTCGGCCCCATGGAGCAGAATGGCTCGGCACAGGATCTTTTCTGGGGCTGCCTAACATTACGATAGCCTTCATACTGATTGCGGTGGTGGCGGAATTGGTTTTGCGGCGAACTACATTCGGTCGGCAAGTCTATTTGATTGGTGCAAATCGTGCTGCTGGTAGGGCTACGGGGCATGAAAACTTTGCCATGGCGATCAAGGTCTGCATTATTGCATCTATATGTTCAGCGTTTGTGGCTATCGCATTTTCAGCTCAGGTTTCAAGCGCACACGTTAATTACTTCTCGTCGTCGTTTGGCTCATCTGGTGATATGACGATTATGGTCATAGCTACGGTTATGGTTGGAGGAAATTCCATTATGGGTGGATATGGATCGACGGTGCGATCCAGTATTGGTGCTATTTTTATATCAGTAATCGATAATATGATGGTTTTGCACGGCTATAATAGTGGTCCTCGCGTCCTCGCGGTTGGATTGATGATTGTCTTTAGCATCATGGTTTTCGCGCTTGTTCGCCGCGGCAGTCGATCAGAAGAATAACAGGGAAAACTTTATGCACACAAAAATCAAAAATTGGGTGATAGCCAACCCAGACCTTACCTTTGCAATTCTTCTGGCGATGTCGGTTTATAGTTTCTTTGGGGTTACAGAGGACCTATTTCCCACTCACCGCACAGCATACGCTATTATGGAGCGCTTTGCTGTTCTTGGGTTAGTAGGTTTAGCATTAACTCTCTGCATTATAGCAGGAGAAATTGACCTTTCGATCGGATCTAACGCAGCGCTAGCGGCGGTGATCACGGTGCGTTTCACTGATAGCCTTGGAGCGCCCACAGCGCTTCTTATAGCATTGGTTATTTCAACTATCATTGGCGCCATACAGGGCTATTTCATCGCTTATCTGCGGGTTCGTGCGATAGTTTTGACGGTAGGCACCCTAATGCTATTACGTGGCGTCGCACTTTTTGCAGCTGAAGAAAAAACCGTGATGCTGACCGATTTTAGGGCGCCAGACTTTATATCAATTAAACTGCTGGGATATTTTTCGCCCGCCAGTTTACTGGTTATAGTAATGTTCGTTCTGGTCGGCTCCTTTATGCACTATACTCGCTATGGACGTGAAATATATGCGATCGGCGGCGCTCGTAAGGAGGCCTTGGCATCTGGGATAGATCTCAAGCGACCAATGATTATTGTATTTGCCATTTCTGGCCTTTGCGCGGGCTTGGGAGGTGCAATTATTGGGCTGCGCTCGGGCACTGCGCAGGCGTTGGGCATGCAGCACTTACTGCTTGCTGGCACTGTGGCAGCCTTTATCGGTGGTGTCAGCATTATGGGAGGCAAGGGGGGCGTTATTGGTGCCGCGATCGGGACGCTTACGGTGAACTTTCTGAATACTGGTCTGGTGTTTAATGTGACACAATCTTTTATGGTGCAACTGTACCTTGGAATATTGCTTATAGTTGTTATCATGTTCCAAACTGGCTCAAGAATATTTGACGAAACGCAGCGGCGCAACCAATTGCTCAGAGATGTTGAACAGCGGCGGAAAAATTTATTAGTGAGGCGAAACGAGTATGAAATATCCAATTTGAACAAAATTTGATGGCTATTTAAATAAAATAAGTATTGAGTAAACCCCGAAGGTTGCCGCTCAAATGAGGTAACTGGGCAACTTACAGTTAGTGTGTGGGCCATGGAATACAGGAAGAAAATGAGCGCTCAGCCAGAGGGTCCATTTGAAACGATAGATCGAATTCAAAAATTTGGTGTTTCAAACGACAAAATGTCTCGGTTTTTAGATTTTATCTCTCAAATGGGCCTAGAAACAAAGCGGTCCCTAAGCTTACGCGACGGGTACGATGAGACGCCAATCCTAGTAACGCTTCTACGTAATCACCTAAGTGGAAAACTGACGACTATGTCGTCTTTGGCGCAACACTCGGGTTTGAGTTATGGTACCGCTGTCAGGGCGATAAACGGAATAGAAAACCGGGGCATGATAATTCGCCGACCTCGAACCATTACGGGAAAAAGCTATTCGCTCCACCCTTCGGACAAGATGATCCACGAATGGCAGGAGTATTCGCGCCGTATAAATTCGCTTATAGGTACTACGATTGGCTTCAACTTTAATGGTTCTATAGGCACTTCTGATTATTTCTACGGCGCCTCGTATGGGCAAGGGCAAGTTTTGCCGCCACCGAGCGTTTTGGAATCAAAACTACTGCTTAATCGTGACCTTCGCTTGCTTGTCCATGCAGATCCCACATTTATGGCAATGAACGTCCTAAAAAAGCAATTTGAGTCCGTTTTTGGTGTTAGCATAAACAGCCGTGCATTATCGATCGACCGACTACGTGATGAAATTCTTTCTAACGGGGCGGCACCGTTGTCCAATTATGATTTGATTGCATGCGATTTGCCATGGTTTGGTGAGATGGCTGAAGCTGGTTATTTTTTGCCAATAGACGGCCTAATAAAGTCTAGCAAGATGGACACGCTGGATTTTCATTCGGAGGCTATGGCCAGCGCCCAGTACAGAGGTATACAGTACGGCATTCCAGTCCAGACCACCCCAGAGCTCTTAGTTTACAGACGTGATGTTTTTGAAAGCAACGGGCTGGCTCCACCCCATACCATTGAGGAAACATTGATTGCTGCCCGGTTACTGCATAGCAAAAGGCGCAGTATGGCTGGTATTGCCTGGAACGCCGCACGTGGAACGCCGCTAGGGCATTCGTTTTTATACGTGATGGCCAGCTTTGGACAGCCTGCCCTAAATTTAAGAGCACAAGGAACTGGGTTTGATGGGCAAGTTGTCGCGGGGGAGAATTTTCGTCCTATGTTCGATTCGGATGGAGCCAGAGACGCCGCTGAATACCTGCAAGAATTGCTAAGTTATTCGCCCAACGGTATTTTAAGTATGGCTTGGTATGATCGTGCGCGCGCTTTTGCGGATGGGAACGTGGGAATGGCATACTGTGCCACGTTGCTAGCGCCACTGTTTGAACAAAATAAAAAATCGCCTGCATACGGTGTTACAGAATATCTGCCACTTCCGAATGGACCTAAAGGGCGCCCAATTGCACCAGTTGGTGGGTATGCTTTGGCGATTCCATCAAACGTACCGGCTGATCAGATTAGTCCAATTTGGACAGCTTTAATGTCGCTTACATCAGCTCACGCGATTAAACTGTACTTGACTAACGGAAGCTTGGTAAGCCCACGGTTTAGCGTCTGCATGGACCCCGAGGTTCGGGAAATGTCGCCGTTGATATCCACAGTGGATAATATGGCGCGATCAAATGTTTTGCAGATGTGGCCCCGCCCACCAGTGCCGGAAATTTCAAAGATTATTGCCATTGCTGGTGAGGAGATGCACGATATGTTGATGGGTCTTAAGTCTGTTAGCAACGCCCTTAAAAACTCACAGAATCGGGCTGATGCATTGATGCGGGAGCGTGGTCATTATTAGCCATCTAATCTGCAGATTGGATGGCTAAACACCTAATTACTTGAGAGGATACAATAAATGG
>JASDRS010000007.1:0-7081 GCA_041441915.1 Paracoccaceae bacterium
CAATTTCAAGCTAAACCGTGCCGCTGCTCTCGCCGAGTGGCGTCAATTATTGAGTGCATAGATTTAGGCTGTGCCAGCAATCTGATGCGAATTCTAATTAGTTTGGCAGCTGCGTCTGAGAGTTACGCCGTGCCGCCACTATTTTCGGGGAAAAAGCAGGCAGCGGAATGCGCTTCGCCTGCAAGGCCAGGCCGCTGTTGGTGGCATTTGTTTTGCACTTTCCAGCAACGCGGTGCGAACGGGCAGCCATCAGGAATTGCCAGTGGAGACGGGATTTCGCCCTCGAGCTTGATCCGCTCTTTCTTTAGGCGCGGGTTGGCTTGCGGCGTCGCTGATAGCAGTGCTTTGGTATAGGGGTGGAACGGCGCGTTAAAGATTGATTCGCGGCTACCCTTTTCGACGGCGCGTCCCAGATACATTACTATGACCTCGTCCGCTACATGGCGGACAACGCTAAGGTCGTGCGAAATAAACAGGTAGGCCAGTTGAAGGCGTTCTTGCAGATCGACAAGCAAATTAAGCACCGAACTTTGAATGGACAGGTCAAGTGCGGACACCGGCTCATCTAAAACCAAAACCTTGGGATCAAGCATCAATGCGCGGGCGATCGCGATGCGTTGCCGTTGACCGCCCGAGAACATATGCGGGTAGCGTTCAAAGTGTTCAGGGCGCAGGCCGACCAACCCAAGCATTTCTCGGGCTTTGGCCGTGCATTCCACGTTGCTCATGTCGGGGCGGTTGATTTTGAGCGGTTCCTCTAGGATCGTACCAACCCGTTGGCGTGGATTCAGCGAGCCGTAGGGGTCTTGGAAAACGATTTGTACCGACTTCCGCAATGAAGCCCAATTTTGCGGAACAACCAGATTTCCCTCCAATTTCAGCGCGCCTGCTGTTGGCTCTTCAATCATTGTCACGATGCGTGCGAGAGTGGATTTGCCACAGCCGCTTTCGCCCACTACCGCAAGGGTTTTACCGGCGTAGAGTTTGAAATCGACCCCCGCTACGGCTTTGAGTGTGCGCGCCTTGCGGAACAATCCGCCACTAACATCATAGTGCCGCTCAAGTGCTGTAGCTGTCATCACTGGATCTGTCACGATGTAGCCCTCGCGCTCATATTTAATGGATAGAAACACCGTGCGTCGTCCACATCGCCGTGCAGCGCTGGGGGGGATTCTGATTTGCACTTGGCATTGGAAAATTGGCAGCGCGGTGAAAACAGGCATCCTACAGGGCGGTCAAATTGCCCCGGAACTACGCCAGGAATTGTTGGCAATCGGCGTTCTGTTGCCCGCTCTGGCAGCGCATCTAAAAGTGCGGATGTATAGGGATGATGGGGCGTTTCAAACAGCGGCACGACGGGCTGCTCTTCGATCTTTTGACCCGCATATTGCACGCTGACCCGCTCGGCGGTTTCCGCCACAACACCCATGTCATGGGTGATCAGCACAAGGCCCATGTCAGTCTCGTCGCGCAAGGAGGCCAACAGATCAAGAATCTGCGCCTGAATGGTCACATCAAGCGCGGTTGTGGGCTCGTCGGCAATCAACAGCTTGGGTTTGCAGGCAATGGCCATGGCTATCATCACACGCTGGTTCATGCCGCCAGACATCTGGTGCGGGTATGCCGAAAGCCGTTTTTCAGGGTCGGGGATACCGACCTCTTCAAACAACTCGATGGCGCGGTTTTGCCGTTCGCGCCGCCCCATGCCAAGCTGCACACGCAGGGCTTCGCGGATTTGCCAGCCCACGGTAAAGCATGGGTTAAGCGACGACATTGGCTCTTGGAAGATCATCGCCATTTCGTTGCCAATGATTTTGCGCCTTGCTCTGGGTGCTATTGTTAGCAGATCTTGCCCGTCGAATGTTAGCTCGTCGGCGGTCACGGTTGCAGTCCAAGGCAGCAGGCCCATAAGCGCCAACATGGACACGGATTTACCCGACCCGCTTTCGCCGACAATGGCCAAGATTTCA
The DNA here is from genome assembly GCA_041441915.1 of Paracoccaceae bacterium. Taxonomy (GTDB): domain Bacteria; phylum Pseudomonadota; class Alphaproteobacteria; order Rhodobacterales; family Rhodobacteraceae; genus UBA10365. The sequence goes on from JASDRS010000007.1 coordinate 1,971, forward strand.
CCGTTGTTAACTTCTAGATCAACGCAGTCTACGGCCCGAAATTTTCCCGAGGCGGTGGTGAAATCGACGCTGAGATTTCTGATGCGTAATAGGGTCATCGTTTAGCTCCGCTTCAGTTTCGGATCAAGTGCATCGCGCAGGCCGTCGCCCATCAGGTTGATTGCCAGCACGGTCACAAGAATTGCGATGCCTGGGAATGTGACAACCCACCATGCGCGCAAGATAAACTCGCGGGCTTCTGCAAGCATTGTGCCCCATTCAGGAGTTGGCGGTTGCGCGCCCATCCCTAGGAACCCAAGGGCCGCGGCGTCTAAGATTGCTGTGGAGAACGACAAAGCCGCTTGTACGATAATGGGTGCCAAGCAGTTGGGCAGTACGGTTACGAACATCATGCGCACGACACCAGATCCCGCCACGCGGGCAGAGGTTACGTAGTCTTTTTGGCGTTCCGACATTACGCTCGCACGGGTCAGGCGCACGTAATGTGGTTGTAAAACAATCGCGATGGCAATCATCGCATTGGTCAGTGACGGCCCAAGGATCGCGACCAGCACAAGGGCCAGTAGTAAGGATGGGAACGCCAGTACGATGTCCATAATGCGCATGATGATGCTGTCAAGCCACTTGGGCGCAAAGCCTGCGATCAGTCCGATGATGATGCCGCCCGTGGCCGCAATGCTGACGACGACCACGCCAACAAAGAACGAATAACGCGCACCGACAATTAAGCGTGAGAGCATGTCACGTCCTAGCGGATCAGTACCAAGAATGTGGGTCCAGGATCCACCTTCTTGCCAGACAGGTGGTTGCAAAGTCACGTCGCGGTACTGTGCCGTTGCATCATGTGGTGCAACCCACGGGCCGAAAAAGGCGAGAAATGCAAAGATCGCAAAAATCCACAAGCCGATGACAGCACCACGGTTTTCACGAAAATAGAACCAGAATTCGCTAAGGCGACCGGGGCGTGCGTGCAGGTCGGGAGTTTGATCAATATCGGTCATGCTAGCGCTTCCTGATCTTGGGATTGATCACGCCGTAAAGCATATCAACAGTAAGGTTCACGATCATCACCATCACGGCAATCAACAGCAGCCCACCTTGTACAACAGGGTAATCGCGGCGGAAAATACTATCGACCATCCACTTGCCGATACCAGGCCAACTAAAGATGGTTTCCGTCAGGATCGCTCCTGCAAGCAATGTGCCGACGGACAGGCCGATCACGGTGATGACTGGGATGAGGGCGTTACGTAGCGCGTGAACCCCGTTAATCCGGCTTGGAGACATACCTTTGGCGCGGGCCGTACGGATATAATCTTCCCCTAGCACCTCGAGCATCGCTGACCGTGTCTGGCGCGCAATGACGGCCAACGGGATGGTGCCCAGCACGATTGTAGGCAGGATTAGATGGCGCACCGCCGACAAGAACGCACCCTTTTGTCCCGAAGTAATACTGTCGATCAGCATGAAGCCTGTGGGGTTGGGGAAGTAATAGATCAGGTTAATGCGGCCCGAAACAGGCGTCCATTGCAAGTTGCCAGAGAATACGATGATCAACAAAAGCGCCCACCAGAAGATGGGCATTGAGTAACCGATCAGTGCTGTTGACATTAACGCGCGGTCCGCGAATTTACCGCGGTTCACCGCTGCGACAACCCCCGCAGGCAAGCCAAGGACGACGGCAAAAATCATCGCACAGATCGAGAGTTCTAGCGTTGCGGGGAATAGTGCGAAGAACTCGTCCCATACGGGCCGCTTGGTCACAAATGAATTGCCAAGATCGCCCTGCAGTACCCCTGCCAGGTAGTCCCAAAACTGGACGTATATCGGGCGGTCATAGCCAAATTGCGCGGCTAATTCGGCATATCGCTCGTCCGAGATACCACGCTCGCCAGCCATGACCTGAATAGGATCACCGGGCAGGGCTCGGATGAAGCTGAACGAGATTAATGTGACACCGATAAACGTTGGGATGAATGTCAGCAGGCGGCCTAATGCATAATTTAGCATGGAATTACCATCAGCTGTTTGGGGAAGTGGGTCAGTGTTTCGTACCCACCCTCGGTGATCAGCACATCGTCTTCGATCCGCACACCGAAATTCCCGATCTCGTAAAGGCCCGGCTCATTGGTATAAACGGTGCCCGCAGGCAGCGGCATGTGATTGCCCCGCACAATATAGGGGGCTTCATGTACGTCGCGACCCAAACCATGACCGGTCTTGGTGCGGATGCGGGTGGCGTAAGGTGAACATTCCAGCACGGATGTGACAACATCATCAATGTCATGCGCGGTAACGCCTGCACGGGTGACATCTAATCCAGCCATATTCGCGGCCAACACGGTTTCATAAACCGCGCGGCCCTCTTCACTGACATGATCCAGAAAAACAGTGCGTGTGATATCAGCGGCAAAGCCGTTTTTGCGCGCGCCAAAGTCAATTAACAGGGCATCACCCGCTTTGACCATATAGTCGTGACGCGCGTGCGCATGGGGCATGGCCGAGTTATCTCCAGCGGCCACAATTGGCGCAAACGACAGACCATCCGCGCCTTCATCAAACAGGCATTTGATCAGCGTTTGCTCAATCTCTGTCTCAGACTGGCCCAATTCAATACTGTCCAATGTGCGATGCAGCGCACGCTCTGAAATATCAATCGCGGCTTGCATAGCGGCGATATCCGCTTTGGTCTTGATCATGCGAAGACCCGAAATTTCAAGTTCCGCGTCAGTGATTTTCAAAGTAGGTTGGGCCGCGAGTAAGGCGTGATGCACAAAAACGCGCATGACTTGCCCCTCAACGGCCAGGGATAAAATATCCAGATGGGCCATCAGCTGCGAAAAGGCGTCAGCGTACCCAGTTTGATCGCGCCAATCAAAAATCGCGCCCTCAAACCCGACAAGATTCCAGCTTCCAAGTTCAAGATTAGGGACCAAAGCAGCAGCAGGCTTATCCGCAGGGATCACAATAAGAAAGGGGCGTTCGTGGCTCATGAAGCTGTGTTCAATGGCGCGCGCAAAATTGGGGCCAGGAACTAGGGCTACGGCATCCACGTTCAGATTTGCAGCAACGCGGGCATAGTCAGACAGGCGGTCGGGTAAAGATCTTGGCACTTGCAGTGTGCTCCCTTGGTGGTCGTAAAGCAGGTTGGGGCGGCGCGGCGCCGCCCCTTGATGATCTATCCGCTTATTGCGAAATGCCAACTTGGTTAAAGATGTGGCCACCCAATGGGTGAACAACATAGCCTTCAACTTCTGGACGCATGGTCATGTAGACAACCGAGTGTGCGATGGTGGCCCAAGGCGCTTGGTCCTTGAAGATCGCCTGTGCTTTTTTATACAGCGCCGAACGCTCTGCTTGTGTTGGCAGAACTTTAGCTTGCTGGATCAGAGCGTCGAACTCTTCGTTGCACCACTGTGCGCGGTTGGATCTTTCAAGACCGTCACAACCCAGCAGAACTGCGAGGAAGTTATCGGGATCACCGTTGTCACCAGTCCAACCCAGTAGAACCGCACCGTCGCGATTAAGCGCTTTGGATCTGTCAAGATACTCGCCCCACTCGTAGGACACGATTTCAACCGTGACGCCGACCTTCGAGAAGTCCTCTTGCATTAACTCGGCCATGCGGCGTGCATTCGGGTTGTACGGGCGCTGAACAGGCATGGCCCAGATTTTCATGGTCAGGTCTGTGACGCCTTCAGCCTCAAGCGCGGCTTTGGCTGCTTCTGGATCATAAGCGTCGTCAACTGTGTCTTCGCTGTAAGACCACATCGTTGGTGGGATCGGGTTCTTGGCAATTTCGCCAGAGCCTTGGAATACCACGTCGATGATGGCTTGCTTGTCGATCGCCATGTTCAATGCTTTACGTACGTTGGCGTTATCGTAGGGTGCGACCTGCGTGTTATAGGCAAGGTAGCCAACGTTCAGGCCTTCTTGCTCCATCACAATAATGTCTTCAGCGTCTTTCATTGCCGATACATCCGCAGGGTTTGGGTAAGCCATCACGTGGCATTCGCCCGCTTGGACTTTCTGGTACCGCACGGAAGCATCTGGTGTGATCGCAAAGATCAGGCTTTCGACTTTTGCCTTATCGCCCCAATATGCGTCGTTGCGCAGATAGCGTATGACGGCATCTTTTTGGTAGGCTTGGAACGTGAACGGGCCTGTGCCGATTGGTGCTTGGTTGACCATTTCAGGTGTACCAGCGTCCATCATTGCGTCCGCGTATTCTTTAGACACGATTGACGCAAAGTCCATCGCCATATTGGCAATGATCGGTGCTTCTGGGCGGGTCAGATTGAACACAACAGTATAATCGCCAACTTTTTCAATGCTCTCGATCAAGTCAGGCATCGACATGCCGCCGAAGTATTCCCATGTGCCGCCGGATACCTCAAAATAGGGGTTTTCAGGGTTGCCCTGACGGTCAAAGCTAAAGATCACGTCGTCAGCATTAAAATCACGTGTTGGGGTGAAATCAGCATTCGCGTGGAACGAAACGCCCTGACGCAAGCTGAACGTAACTGTTTTGCCATCCTTGGACACGTTCCAGCTTTCTGCCAGACCAGGGATAGTTTCGGTCGTCCCAACCTTGAATTCTGTCAACCGGTTGTAGAGCGGGTGGCTTGATGCATCGAATGTGGTGCCAGCCGTAAACAGAGCTGGGTCAAAGCCTTCTGGCGAGCCCTCGGAGCAATACACCAGCGACTGCGCCTGTGCTGCAACGCCGAGCGTGCTAAGCAGCAAGCCAGTTGTCAAGATTTTTTTGATAGACATTTCTTTTCTCTCCTTGTGGACGTTTCGTTATTCTTCAGTAGCTTTGTAGCAGCCACTAAAAGTGATGAATTTTACCGCCGTAGTGGTAACATCTCGCGTAGCGTTTCGGTTTGCGTTTTCTTGATGGGTTCGATTTCACTGGATTTGTCATACTGCATCCGGTCAACAAAAAATTAACGGTGCGGTCGTTAATGTCAAACAAATAATCTAAGGGCTGGTTTTGAAATATCGAAATCCTGGTTGTTTTGTTGTCTGAAGACGCTAAAAATTAGCCCATTCGGCTACTTTAAAACCAGCCCTGAAGTCATCCGACTTGCAGTAATGCTGTATGTTCG
>JASDRS010000008.1:0-28399 GCA_041441915.1 Paracoccaceae bacterium
CCGACTGAGGGCTCTTTAGTTCGCTTAATTGCTTTTCAAGCAGATCTAGCTCTTCGCCCTGAGCCCCGCTTGCCTTTGCATGGCTAAAAACAGCCTTAGCAGTATCCACATGCCCCAATTTAACAAGTGCAACTACATAGTGCCGCACAAAATGGACATTACTTGGACTAATCTCATACGCTGTTTTGAAGAACGGCAAAGCGTCATCAAGCTTATTAAGCCCAATAGCCAGCGTGCCCATATTAAAATTAGCGCTAGGGTGTGTAGGATGTGCCTGAAGTATGGAAACATAGAGCTGACGTGCTTCTTGAAGCTGACCTGCTTTTTGAGCCTCAATAGCTTTTTGAAGCATTTGAGCTAGCGTTAATTCCATAAGGTAATCCAAAATGTTTTGATTGTTATTTGATGCTGTAAAACGTAAATACCATTATCTATGAAATAGAAATAGCCTAAAGCTCAACTGATGGCACGTGAATGCCTGAATTTCTTGATCTGGCATGTTGTTAATACCTTTCCCGCGCTCGTTGTACTGACCGGTATCCATAAACATCAAATCAATCGATAGCTAACGAGTTTGACGCCTATGTTGTATGTAAAAAACCAGCACGGATGATGCGTGGTAGTTGAGCTAGAAAAGTTCTTTCACCGCTTCCATTGCTACGAAGGTCGAGGTTGAGGCCACATAGGGCAAGGATGACAGTTTTTCGCCCATCATGCGGCGGTATTCTTGAATGTTGCTGGTACGCACCTTAAGCAAATAGTCAAAGTTGCTTGCAATCATATGGCATTGTTCAATTTCTGGGATGAGCTGCACGGCTTTGTTAAAAGCCTGTAGGGCCTTTTCGCGCGTGTCAGACAGGCGCACTTCGACAAAGGCCACATGATCGCGCCCCAAACGGATAGGGTCGATCGAAGCGCGGTAGCCTACAATAATACCGCGTTTTTCTAGCTGTTTAACCCGCTCTTGGGTGGGGGACTTCGAAAGTCCAACGACGTGCGCAAGTTTAGTAACTGCGATGCGGCCATTTTTTGCCAATTCCATTAAAATTGCGTGATCAAACTTGTCCAGACCTTTTTGGTCAACTTTCATAATTTGGACCTTTATTCCAATCTATATGCCTTAAATATTAGGTAGCATAAGGGAATATCCCTGTAAACTCTGTAGTAATCTGCCCAAAATATTGGAGGCCACATGACACTTTCCCCCTGGCAGATCATCAGTACCAAAAGTCTGATGGATGAAACAGAAGCGCTTGAAAACCTTGTCGCCTTGGCCGGCCTTTCAGAAAAGGCCCGCACTGATATTAAAGCGGGTGCTAAAGATTTGGTAATGGCCATTCGCGCGCACAAGTCACCTAGTATGATGGAAGTGTTTTTGGCTGAATATGGGCTTTCTAATCCTGAAGGTATTGCTCTTATGTGCTTGGCTGAAGCGCTTTTACGAGTTCCAGATGATGCTACGATGACAGCCTTAATCGAAGATAAAATTGCACCTTCAGACTGGGGCCAGCACTTGGGCAAGTCAGCCTCGTCTTTGGTCAACAGCTCAACTTGGGCTTTGATGCTTACGGGCCGCGTATTGGGGGACAAATCGATCAGTTTAGCTGGACATTTGCACAAAATTGTCAAACGTTTGGGCGAACCCGTCATTCGCTTGGCTGTAGCCCGCGCAATGAAGGAAATGGGGCGACAATTTGTTTTAGGCGAAACCATCCCAAAAGCCCTTACCCGTGCCGCCAAGCGCGAGGCTTTGGGCTTTTTCTATAGCTATGACATGTTGGGTGAAGCGGCTAAAACAGACGAAGATGCATTACATTATTTTACGGTCTATAAAAACGCTATTGAGGCTATCTCAGGGGTGGCTAAGTCTAATGATTGTTGGAAAAACCCCGGTATTTCTGTCAAACTTTCGGCGCTGCATCCGCGATATGAGACCGCGCATTCAAAACGTGTGTTGGCCGAGCTGGCCCCACGGCTTTTGATCTTGGCACAAATGGCCAAAGTGGCCAATTTGGGTCTAAACGTCGACGCGGAAGAGGCCGACCGTCTGGGCCTTTCTTTGCAAATAATCGAACAAGTTTTCGCGGATCCGTCTTTGGCGTGGTGGAGTGGTTTTGGTGTTGTGGTGCAGGCCTATAGCCGGCGTGCGCCCGCAGTAATTGATTGGCTTTACGCTTTGGCTGAAAAACACAACCGTAAAATGATGGTGCGGCTTGTCAAAGGCGCTTATTGGGATACTGAGGTGAAACGCGCTCAGGTCCTAGGCTTAGCCTCGTTTCCCGTGTTTACACGCAAAGTTGCTACGGACGTCAGTTATATTGCTAATGCACGCAAACTTTTAACCATGAGAGACCGTATTTATCCTCAATTTGCCACCCATAATGCTCATAGTGTGGCCGCAATTTTATCTATGGCAGCGCCGGATCAGCGTTTTGAATTTCAACGGCTTCATGGCATGGGTGAGGTCTTGCATGACATCGTTCATACACGCCACAAAAGACCCTGCCGCATCTATGCGCCCGTGGGGGCTCATCGTGATTTACTGGCCTATTTGGTGCGCAGGTTGCTGGAAAATGGTGCCAATTCCAGCTTTGTTAATCAGATCATCGATCAAAGCCAACCGGTAGAAGTGGTGGCTGCTTGCCCGTTTGACGGCGTAAAAGCGAAAGGCACTGGCCCAAATCCTGTTTTGCTAACGGGTGGAACCCTTTTTGGGGTGCGCAAAAATGCGCTTGGGTTTGATCTGGCTGACTACGGGGACTTGGTGCTGATAGATGAGGCGCGCTCACCTTGTCGCTACCATATATTTAAACCAGACTTTTCGAAGGATCAGGAGAAATCTCATAGCGTACTCAATCCCGCTACACTCGCGCCCATTGGACAAATTAACTGGGCCAATCAAAGCATGATTGATATGGCGATATCTGGAGCCCAAACGTGGGACGCTCCCGGGCCTGAACGCGCAGCAATTTTGCTCAAAGTGGCCGATCTTTTTGAAAACGGATTTGGTCAGATCTTTGCCCTCTTAACGCGCGAAGCGGGTAAAACCTTGCCAGATGCATTGGGTGAGCTGCGTGAAGCCATTGATTTTTTGCGGTATTATGCCGGTCAAATCTCGGAGCTCACTGCCCCACCCATAGGCATTTTCGCAGCTATTAGCCCTTGGAATTTCCCCCTGGCAATTTTTACGGGCCAAATTGCTGCGGCTCTGGCGGCGGGCAATGGTGTTTTGGCCAAGGCTGCACCGCAAACACCACTGATTGCGCGCCATGCTACTGCCCTTTTCCATCGGGCGGGCGTGCCAGAAAACGCATTGCAACTGTTGCTCGGCGGGGCGGAGGTTGGCAGCATGATCACGCGAGATCCGCGCATTAGAGGAGTAGTTTTTACTGGCTCAACCCGAACGGCTCAAACTATTGGCCGAGTGATGGCTAAGCATCTTGACCCCTCGGCCCCTTTGATTGCGGAAACAGGTGGGATTAATGCTATGATCATTGATTCCACCGCTTTACCAGAGCAAGCCGTGCGCGATATTGTGACCTCGGCATTTCAGTCGGCGGGGCAAAGGTGCTCGGCTCTGCGCTGCCTTTATGTGCAAGAAGACGTGGCACCAGCATTTACTAAAATGCTTTACGGCGCGATGGACGCTTTGACCATGGGTGATCCTTGGGATTTGTCGACTGACATCGGTCCAGTGGTTGATCAGGCTGCCCAAAGTGCTTTGGCTGCGCAGGTGCAAATCGCACGCGATCAGGGACGGCTACTTTATGAAATACCTTGCCCAAAAAACGGCTGTTTCATTGCGCCAAGCGTGATTTCCGTTAAGGGAATCAGCGATATTACTAAAGAAATTTTTGGTCCAATTTTGCATCTAGCCACGTTCAAAGTGGCCGAGCTGCCTAAAATCATTTCTGACATCAACAGTTGTGGCTATGGCCTAACCTTTGGCCTTCATTCGCGAATTGATGATCGGGTGCAATATGTGATTTCCAATTTGAAAATGGGTAATATCTATATCAACCGCAACCAAATTGGTGCAGTAGTCGAAAGCCAACCTTTCGGTGGTGAAGGGCTTTCTGGAACGGGGCCAAAGGCCGGTGGCCCACTTTACTTATCACGTTTTTGTCAAAATCAAAATGTTACGACCTTGGTTTCACCGGTCACCGCTGCTGCCAACGTCGGCGTGCTGCAAAAAGCCATTTACGTGGCTTTGGCTGCGCGGGGGGTAAAGGCCATGAGCTGGGCCGATATGTGCGGACCAACGGGCGAAAGCAATCGTCTCTACCGCTTTGAACGGGATCCTATCCTTTGCCTTGGACCTAGCCTCGTAGGCGCCAAAACTCAGCTGGCGGCCATCACCGCACTCGGTGGGTCAGGGGTTTTGGCGCACGATCTTGATCCCAAAGAATTGGCGCTTCTTCAGGGTTACGGTGGAGCGGTTTTTTGGGGCCAAAGCTCCCAATCGCGCGCCTATCTTCAGGTGCTGCGCGCCAGTGAAGGACCAATTTTGCGCCTAATCACAGGTGCTCCAATATTTGCCGATGTGGTTTTTGAACGCCATGTTTGCGTGGATACCACCGCCGCGGGTGGTAATGCGCAATTACTGCTTGAGGCGGGCAACATAAATGCGTCAAATGAAGGGGTCATTTAAAGAAAGAGTAACGGATGTTTCCTATCCGCGATCATAACCCCTCGGTCCGCAGAGCTTATGTGACCTATGGGCTGATTTTACTCAATATAGCAGTCTATGCCGCGACATGGGACTATAGCCCAGCCCAAACTGCTCGGTTTTTTGCCGAATATGACCTACGACCCGCGCAGTTTTTGGCTGGTTCCGGGTTGGAGACCATTCTCACGGCCATGTTTTTGCACGCGGGCATCATGCATTTGTCAGGCAATATGCTTTATCTGTGGATTTTTGGTGATAATTTAGAAGATATATTGGGCCGTGGGCGGTTTTTGATGTTTTATCTGGCCTCGAGCATTGGGGCTGGACTTTTTCACATTTGTGCGGGGCCAGCCTCGGTTGTGCCAATGGTTGGTGCATCGGGGGCGATTGGGGGCCTATATGCTTTTATACCCCAAGGCGCGGATTGATGTGTTTTTCTTCTTTGGGTTTTTCTTTAAAATCTGGCTCATACGCGCCTGGGTGTTTTTGAGTATTTGGTTTGGGCTGCAGCTTTTCAATGGTTATGGCGCGGCGGCTGGCGGCGGCATGGCCTATTGGGCGCATATTGGGGGATTTATAGTTGGTGTAGCCTTGATATGGCCAGTTTGGACCCGCTTGGGTGGACGCTACTATTGGGCGCGAGTGGGCGGCAAGCTAGATCATATAGCTGCCTCGTTTTTGCGGTGGAGTTCTATTCCAAAAAGCGTTCGGCGCAGTTAGGGCGCGGCCTTAGCTGTTGCGAATTGTTTTGGAGAAGCTTGCAAACAAAGCATCATTGGCGCATAGGATTGACCCATCGGTCAGGGGATTTTGTCTGGGATCAATTGCTCCCACCATGCCGCCGGCTTCACGCACGATCAAAAGTCCTGCGGCAATGTCCCATGCATTGATATGGCGTTCCCAATAGCCGTCATAGCGCCCTGCAGCCACATAGACCAAATCAAGCGCAGCAGCACCCCAGCGGCGTACGCCCGCGCAAATGGGCACCAAGCACGCCAGATCTTGCAACGTGGCTGGCAAAAGAACCGCGCTGCCATAAGGGACACCGGTGGCAAAAACCGCTTCAATCATCTTATTGCGGCCCGAAACGCGCAATCGGCTTTCATTTCGCCAAGCGCCAGCGCCTTTTTCGGCAAAGAACATTTCGTCCTTAGCTGCGTCAAACACCACGCCTGCGACAATCTCGCCTTTATGTTCCAGTGCAATCGACACTGCCCAATGCGGCAAGCCGTGCAAAAAGTTAGTGGTGCCATCAAGCGGATCAACGATCCAGCGGCGGGTAGGGTCAGAGCCTTTTTCGGCACCAGTTTCTTCGCCAAGCCAGCCATAGGTGGGGCGCGCTTCAATCAGATCAGCTTTGATCAGTCGTTCTGCTTCGCGGTCGGCGCGCGACACGAAGTCACTAGGTCCCTTAGATGAGACCTGCAGGTTTTCCACTTCGCGGAAGTCTTTGACAAGCGATCGTCCCGCTTTACGAGCGGTTTTTATCATCAGGTTCAGGTTTGCGCTACCTTGCATTGTCTTGTCTCCCTCTATTTAAAGCGCGGATATACGAGAGCTTCCCCCTAATGGAAAGGGGGGAGCCTTCCTTTCATAAACTGCGCTGTAATTTAACGGGTTCTGACCGGCTTAGGCGCAAAAAATTCGCCATAAACGGTTTGGTTGCATCTTCGGCGCGGGTGGCGGCGTAAAGTCTTTTAATCACGGGCTCGGGTCCTAAGGGTAGTGTGACAAAATCGGCGTTTGTTTGCACATCGCGCAACACCCAATCAGGCAGCACCGACACACCGCGATTGGCTGCAACCAACATCAGGATCATTGCTGTAAGCTCGACCTGCCTTGTGGCGCGTGGCTCGATCTTGGCGGGGGTAAGTAATTCGGTAAAAACATCCAACTTATCGCGCGCCACTGGATAGGTGATTAGCAATTGGTCGCGAAAGTCCTCGGCAGTGATCATGGGCTTCTGCGCTAAAGGATTAGTTGATGCTGCCACAAACATTGGGTGATAATCGAATAAAGGGTTAAAGACGACTCCCGGCAGCGTGATTGGGTCAGACGTTATTACCAGATCAACCTCTTCGCGCAACAGCCCTGGAAAAGCGTCAAAGGCTAGACCCGCGCGAATATCAACGTCAACTTCTGGCCAAGAATGGCGAAAAGGTTCTAGCACCAAAAACAGCCACTCGAAACAGGCGTGACATTCCATTGCAATGTGAAGCCGCCCCGTTTTTCCTATTTTTAGAGCAAGAAATTCATCGTTCAGCGCATCGATCTCGGGTAAAATCTTATCAGCGAGCTTTAAAAGCCGGTGCCCCGCGGCTGAAAGTTTTAACGGTTTTGAGCGGCGCACGAAAAGCTCAATCCCTGTTTGGTTTTCAAGCCCTTTTACCTGATGTGACAGGGCTGACTGTGTTATGTTCAATGTCTCTGCTGCGCGCGCTAAGCCGCCCGCTTGATGGATGGCGCGAATGGTGCGCAGATGGCGAAATTCTAGATGCATGTGAATTATCCTCATAATTAATATGATTATTATGAATTTTACTCAATACCGTCAATGGGCCATAAACAGACAAGATAGGAGTTTCAGTATGACCCATCCCCCCCGCGTTTCCTTCGAGTTTTTTCCCCCTAAAAATTTAGATGGTGCCTTCCACCTTTCAGAAACAGTTAAGATGCTGGCGCCCTTTAATCCAGAGTTTGTATCGGTGACCTATGGCGCTGCTGGGGGAACGCGTGATCTGACCCATCAAGCGGTCACGGCTATAGGCGAGCATTATGGGCTTAAGGTGGCTGCGCATCTGACCTGTGTGAATGCAACCAAGTCAGACACACTGCAGATTGCGCAAAGCTACCACGACGCTGGGGTTCGCGAAATTGTCGCTTTGCGCGGTGATGCCCCCAAAGGGCAGGCGCGGTTTATCCCAACTCCAAAAGGCTTTGCCAATTCGATAGAATTGATAGCTGCATTAGCTGAAACAGGACATTTTGAGTTGCGTGTGGCAGCCTATCCTGAAACCCATCCTGATGCGCGCAGTGCCAAAGATGATCTGCTTTGGCTGAAAGCCAAGATTGATGCGGGTGCTTCAAGCGCTATCACCCAGTTTTTCTTTACACCTGAGGTATTTTTGCGTTTCCGTGATAAGGCCGTGGCGGCGGGCATTAATGCACCCATTATTCCGGGCATTATGCCCATTGAAAATTGGGCTGGGTTGAAGGCTTTTGCAAAACGCTCAGATACCTTCATTCCCCCTGACATTGATGCAGCCTTTAGTGCGGCAATTCGTGACGGGCGTGCTGACCTGCTGTCTTTGGCCCTTTGCACCGAGCTTTGTGATCAATTGCAGCGTGAAGGGGTCGAGGATTTGCATTTTTATACACTAAACCGTCCGCATCTGACTCGTGACACTTGTTTGGCGCTTGGTCTGAGGTCGCAAACTGGCTTGCAAATGGTCGCTTGATCGTGGCTTTGGGGCGAACTGGCTTGCTTGGCCCCAAAAAACTTGTATCTTGCAAGAAAAGCGAGAAAACCCGTGAACCAAACTATATTTCTATTAAACGGCCCTAACCTCAATCTGCTTGGCCTTCGCCAACCCGAGATTTATGGCACTGAAACTTTGGCCGATGTGGAAAGCCGTGCAAACGCCAAGGCAGCTGCTTTGGCGCTCGGATTGCGTTCCATGCAGTCCAATTACGAAGGCGCTTTGGTCGATATGATACACCAAGCCCGACAAGAGGCTTCTGGAATCATTATTAATCCAGGCGCTTATTCCCACACATCAATCGCAATTCTAGACGCGCTAAATGCCTATGATGGGCTGGTGTTGGAAGTGCATATCTCGAACATTCATAAACGTGAAAACTTTCGCAACTACAGCTATGTCAGCCAGCGCGCTGAGGGTGTGATTGCTGGATTTGGCACACAGGGCTATGATTTGGCGCTTGAACGGATGGCGGTGCTTTTGGGTGGGGTGCGGCCTTAGGACATGCGCTTTGCGTGGCACACCAAAGCGTGGGTGTTTTTGCCAGATGGCACAGCGCTTTTGCGCCCCGATGTTTATGTAGATTCTGCAAGTTCTACCCCCCTTGCCGATCGCCCAATAGGACCAGCTTTGTTGGCGGCCATCACTGCTGCAAGCCTAGGGCGCAGTTTTCGCATTGGGCTAAATGGGTCAAACCTTGAGCCGCTTTCAGGGAAGCGCGATGTTTTTGAAACCCAAACGTCAGGATCGACAGGCACGCCGCGTGTGATTGTACGACGTCAGCAAAGTTGGCTTACCTCATTTGCCGTGAATGCAAAGCTTTTTGACATTGGTTTTGGCACAAAGGTCGGGGTTTTGGGGCGGCTTTCGCAGTCACTTTGCCTTTATGCCGCGATTGAGACTTTAAGCCTTGGAGCTGATCTCTATCTACTTGACGGTAAGCGCCCAGATCGACAGGCGGAATCGCTTTTGCAAAATGAGATTGCGGTGCTTTACGCCACCCCGTCGCAGATGCTGCAAATTATGGCCAGCGCCCCATCCCCCATGCCGGGTCTTCGCTATCTGGTCATCGGTGGTGGGCGGCTTGATCAAGGGCTTGCCACTCAGTTGGCCGCGCTTTTCCCCAATGCTTTGATACGGCAGTTCTATGGGGCTGCGGAAACAAGTTTCATTACGCTCTCTGATTGTACCACGCCTCCAAATTCTGTGGGGCGGGCTTATCCAGGTGTTGAAATTATTATCAAAACGTCAGAAGGCCAGCCCGTCCAATCTGGGAATTTGGGTCAAATCTGGGTCAAAAGCCCCTATCTGGCTGAAAGCTACCTTATGCCCGCTGATCAAGGTGCCATCTGGAAAAATGGCTATATCAGCGTTGGCGAATGGGGCCGCTTAATCGGCCAAGATTTTTATCTCGAAGGGCGCGGGCAGCGCATGGTCACGGTGGCTGATCAAAATGTATTTTTAGATGCGGTTGAAGCCTACCTTTGCACCTGCCAAGGTGTGATCCAAGCCTTTGTACTGGCCGAACCCGATTCCAAACGGGGACATATTTTACGAGCAATTGTGCAAGGTGATGCAACATACGAAGTAGTGATTTTGCAAAAGTTACGACAAGAATATGGCACTCTAAAAGCACCGCGCCGCCTCAGCTTTCGTGCCGATTGGCCGCTTTTACCGTCGGGCAAGCCCGATGTCGCCACTTTGAGGCAAACGCCATGAGCGAGGTTTTCATCCTATCGGGGCGCCGCTCGGCGGTCATGCCCAAAAATGGAGCCTTTAGTGCTTTAAATCTGCAAGAGCTTGCCGCTCCTGTAATCGAAGCAGCACTCAAAAATGCGGGGCTTGAGGCGGACGAAGTTGATGAGTTGATCCTATCAAACGCTCTGGGCGCGGGCGGTAACCCAGCGCGAATTTGCGCTTTGGCGGGGGGTTTATCTGACCTTGTTGCTGGCTTAAGCATTGATAGGCAATGTGCGGGAGGGCTTGATGCTTTGCTGATTGGGCGGGCGCTGATTGCATCGGGCGAGGCCCAAGTGGTTGTGGCAGGTGGAGTTGAAAGCTATTCGCGCAGACCCCTGCGCGCGCGTACCTTTTCCGATGGACGCCCTCCCGAGACCTATCTACGCCCCGCCTTTACTCCGTGGCCTGACAGCGATCCCGATATGAATGAAGCAGCCGAGCAGGTGGCGCAAAGCCTTGAGATCAGCCGCACTGCGCAAGATCTTTGGGCCGGCCAAAGTCACGCCAAGGCACTGGCCCGCGCCAAACATGGCTGGCCCGAGATTGTACCTATTTTGGGCGCGATAACCGACGGCTTTAGCCGTAATTTAACCCCAGATATTTTGGCTCGAGCGCCAGTGCTTTGTGGGTCAATTACAGCTGCCAACTGCGCAGTTGAGGCTGATGGAGCGGGTTTTGTGGTGCTGGCGTCGAAGGAACTGGCGGCAAAACAAGCGCGGAGCGGTCATTGTGGCCCCTTAGGCCCGATGCGCATCATTTCTGGCGCAACGTTGGGTGGTGACCCAAGTGCCCCTGCCTTGGCTCCCATCGAGGCGATGCGGCGCGCCTTGGCTCGGGCTTGCCTCACGATCGAGAACATACATCAGGCTGAGGTGATGGAGGCCTACGCTGCTCAAACTATCGCCTGTACATCTGCCTTTGGGCTTGATCCAGCACTCGTAAACTGCGGGGGTGGCGGCTTGGCAAGGGGTCATCCAATCGGGGCATCGGGGGCAATTTTGGCGGTCAGGATGTTCCATGACTTAGTCCAAGGCCAAGGCTTGGCCAGCATTGCGGCGGCTGGAGGCTTGGCGTCGGCTGTTATATTTGCTCGCTAGGGGTTAGGTTCATCATCGAAGCCATTCATCTTCAAATAATGAGAAAAATCAACTCGACCCGTACGCCATTGGTTTGCGGGGGCGGTCTTGTTTTCATAGCCCAAGGCCATGCCACAAATCACCATTTGGTCTTTGGGTATGTTAAGGTTTTCTTGCACTACATCGGCGTGATTAGCTAAGGCTCCAATACCACACGTCGCAAGTCCAGTAGCCGTTGCTGCCAAACAAAAATGCGAAAGAGCCATGCCAAGATCCAAAAATGCACCTGCGCCCATCGACCTGTCAAGCGTGATAACAATGCCCACGGGCGCGTCAAAAAACTGATAGTTGCGGTCAAACTGTGTGTTGCGACCCGTGCGATCGGCGCGGTTAATTCCCAAGGCGTTATAAAGCCCATAGCCCGCAGTACGTTGGCGTTCTTTAAGCTGTTTGGGCATCTGTTTCGGAAACCAATCATATTCTGAAACCGGAGCGCGCCCAAAAGCACGGGCCTTTAGTATTGCACCGCATAAATCTTGTAAGGGTGTGCCAGTTAGGGCCCAGAAATGCCCCGGCTGCAAATTTCCTCCTGAAGGAGCCAGTCTTGCAACTTCAATCAATTGCTGAACGGTATTTTTTGCAACAGCTTGGGGTAAAAATGCACGCACGGATGCGCGCGCTTGGGCCAGTTTCTCGAAATCTATCATGCGCGTGACATTATAGCCATGGGGCGCAGGCGTGCGATCGAGTGGGTCACGATTCCCGCCAAAAGGGCTTTGATTGCATCACCCACCAGATAGGGTAGGGCGAGCGGTGCTGCCTCCGTCCAACTCTTGCCTAAAATAATGGCCATGCCTGTGATTCCGAAAGCGTAAAGCACCAAAACTCCACCCAAAATCGCACCCATAATGGCTGCCCAAAACAAGGGAAATCGCCTTTGTGATGTGACCCATCCTGCGACAAAGGCAGCCACTGGAAATCCTATTAAAAACCCGACTGAGGGGCTTTGAAACACACCAAGGCCACCGCGGCCACCTGCCAATAGTGGGAAGCCCATCGCAACCAACAGCAAAAACACCAAAACCGCCAAAGCGCCGCGCTTGGCCCCAAGTACGGTGCCGGACAACATCACGCCCAAAGACTGTGCAGTAATAGGCACGCCTGACAAGAGCGCAAATTGTGGTGCTAGCCCCAAGGCCGCGATCAGAGCAGCAAAAAGGGAAATGTAGGTCACTTGTCTTTCCATAAGTCTTTCCCAATAAATCCACCACGCGCGCGCAAGGCTAAGGCCACATGATCGGCGTCATCCAATGCTGCCAAAGTCAAAGGCAATATAAGCTGCCAAGAAGGCGCCCTGTGCGATCTGGCCCGCCACGCTTGCCGTAAAAGTCCTGCTTTGTCCAGTAACACAGGCGTAAATCTGATCACCAAGGCCAGCGTTAGGGCCAAGATGCGTGGCGACAGTCCGACCATGTGTAACGGTGCAAAAAGTTTTTCGATCGCCGCCAACAAAGCGTCAAATCGGCTGGTTAGAGTTACAATATTGGCTAGAGCCACCATCGCTACCATTTTTCCAGCCAAAATTGCTCCAACAAGTTTCGTGTATGAAAAGCAATGCCAAAGCGCAAGTAAAAGCAAAAATGGCCACAGTGGGCGCAGCAAAAGTAAGCCCTGGCGTGCGAAGCTCCAACCTTGGGCCAGATAAAGTATGCTCACTCCGCCCAAGCCCAATACCACCAAGGGCCAGCCCTGCACAAAGGCTACCCACAGGCTAAAACCCGCCAGCACCAAAAGCTTGGGTCCCACAGGCACTGCATGAAGTGCGGTTTTAAAGTCTGAGGTCAGTGTCAGCATCTTCACCTGCCAAGCGAGCCATTTCTGCGTCATATGCTTTGATCACCATTTGGGGTGGTCCGTCTGCCTTCACAAGCCCCGCCTCGATCCAGATTACGCGGTCGTATCTGGCCAATATCTTTTGGTCATGGCTGATGGTGATTAGCCTTTGTGGCGCTTGGTTTAGTCGTGCCATCAGGCGTGCTGCGGTAGGCAGATCTAATCCGCTTAAGGGTTCATCCAATAAAACTGTTCGCGGCTCCATCGCTAAAACTGCCATCAGACATAGATATTGCCGCTGTCCTTGGCTTAGGGCCGCAACCGAGCGGCCAGCCCAATCGGCGCGCCCTTCGCGTTCTAATAACGCATTTACCGCCCCTTTTGGGTCTTTATGGCCCAATTGTTTCAAGCCAAAGGCCAGTTCTTCATCCACGGTAGGAAAAATAATTTGGCGATCAGGATTTTGAAACAGTACACCAACAGCACGCAGCGCACGGCTGCGGTCTTTGGCGGGATCAAATCCTTCGAGCAAAACCTGCCCCGCGCTGGGCGTGATCAGGCCTGCGAGCAAGGCTAACAATGTTGATTTTCCTGATCCATTGCGGCCAATTATACCAATGCGGCTTTCATGTAGCGTAAGCGAGATAGGCCCCAATATCAAATGTGTGCCAAAACTGACGCAGGCATTTGTCACAACGGGGCCAGACTTGGCTAAAAGGTCGAAAGATGTCATCTTCAGCCTATGTTTGCAGTTCAAAACGATAGATTCGTCGGCCCCAAAGCGCAACCTGATCTATCGTCCACGTTAGATTATACACTGCGCGCAGCCGCAACGGCACGTTCCAAAATATTTAGTGCTTCTGTGAAGTGCTCGTCAGTAATTGTGATGGGGGCTAAAAATCTGATGACATTCCCATAGACGCCGCATGTTAGTAAAATTAGGCCCATTTCTTGCGCCTTGCCGCGTACAAGATTGGTAAAATTAGCGTCTGGCGCTTTAGAAGAAGGATTGGCGAATTCAACTGCCACCATGAAACCTGGGCCTCGAACATCAATTATTTCAGGCGTTGTGGCGCGAATGGCTTCAAGCTTTTGTTTTAAGCGTGACCCAAGTTCATTGGCGCGCCCACACAGACCTTCCTCTTCAATGACGTCTAAAACCGCATTGGCGGCTGCAATTCCCAACGGATTACCGCCATATGTGCCACCCAAGCCGCCTGGATGGGCTGCGTCCATCAGTTCTGCGCGACCAGTCAGGGCGGCCAAGGGCAAGCCGCCGGCTAAGCCCTTGGCCATAGTGGTGATATCAGCCACAACATCATAGGCATGCATGGCGAACAGTGTACCAGTACGGGCAAAGCCAGTTTGCACCTCGTCTGCTATCATGATGATGCCATGTTCATTGCAAAGATTGCGAATGGCGCGCACCAGATCCGCAGGGGCAGGGTAGAAGCCACCCTCGCCTTGCACAGGTTCAAAAATGATTGCGGCAACTCGACCCGGATCCAGGTCAGATTTGAATAATTTGGTCATGCCAGCAAGGGCATCGGTAGTTGAAATCCCATGAACATCTTGTGGGAAAGGCACGTGCCAAACATCTGGCATCATGGCGCCGAAGCCCTTTTTATACGGTTCGACCTTACCTGTGAGTGACATGCCCATAAACGTGCGTCCATGAAAGGCGCCGCCAAAAGCGATCACGGCAGGGCGCCCGGTTGAAATGCGAGCAATTTTAATCGCATTTTCTACGGCCTCTGCTCCAGTTGTTACGAAAACGGTTTTCTTAGGAAAATTGCCCGGCACAGCTGCATTTAACCGTTCGGCTAAACGTATGTAGGGCTCATAGGGTAGGACTTGGTGGCAGGTATGGGTGAATTTGCTCATCTGTGCTGTTACGGCTGCCATTACTTTTGGGTGGCAATGGCCAGTATTAACCACAGCAATGCCTGCGGCGAAGTCAATATAGCGGTTGCCCTCAACATCCCAGACTTCGGCATTGAGCGCGTGATCAACATAGATCTGCGTCACTACCCCAACGCCTCTAGCAATAGCATCAGTGCGTCTTATGGCAATATCTTTGTTCAACATTGTGCGGCCCTCCTTGTCTGATTTTAAGATATTTGACCAAATACTTTCAGGATTTAAATCCTATTGTGCTTAGACCTAAAAAATAAAGAAAAAAACAAAATTGTGTAAGAGTTTCGTGTGAAGAACTGCTTTCCCAACCGTTAACCTTGGCGGCTTGAGATGAAGGGAATATGTCTATACCATAAAGCAGCAGCCATTTAGTAAAATTTAAAAAAATAGCAAATTAGAAAGTTTGGGCCCCCTAATTTTGGTGCATTGACAAGTGGGCCGCTTCAAAGCCATCTTGCCGCGAGACATAGTCGGGTGGTGCAAAGGAGTTTTTATGGCGGTTGTGGTTGTCGAGTCTCCGGCTAAGGCCAAGACAATAAATAAATATTTGGGTGATGGCTATACAGTCTTAGCGTCATTTGGACATGTGCGTGATTTGCCCCCTAAAGACGGATCTGTCGATACCGACGATAATTTTGCAATGAAATGGGAAGTCGCCGCTGACAGCAAAAAACACCTGCGCGCCATCAGCGATGCTTTGAAAACTGATCAAACTCTAATTTTGGCTACGGACCCTGACCGTGAGGGTGAAGCTATTTCGTGGCATTTACAGCAGGCGCTGGCCAAAGATTTGAAAAAAGGAGCCAAGGTTAGTCGCGTGACCTTTAACGCCATCACTAAAACCGCTGTCACCGAAGCGATGAAAAGTCCGCGTGAAGTGGATCAGCAGTTAGTTGACGCTTATCTGGCGCGCCGCGCCTTGGATTATTTGGTGGGCTTTAAACTTTCTCCCGTACTTTGGCGCAAATTGCCGGGAGCAAAATCGGCGGGTCGCGTTCAGTCAGTCTGTTTACGCCTGATTGTTGAACGTGAAATGGAAGTAGAAGCCTTTCGGGCCCAAGAATTTTGGAGCGTAACCGCTCTATTAACTACTCCTCACGGCCAAGAATTTACCGCGCGGCTGACCCAAAAGGCTGGTAAAAAGATAGATAAATTTGACATTCCCACGCAAGAAGCCGCAGAACTTGCTGTTCATGCCGTGTCTGCCCGCGATTTGGTTGTTGCTTTGGTTGAAGCCAAGCCCGCCACGCGCAATCCCTATCCGCCCTTCATGACCTCTACCTTGCAGCAAGAGGCCAGCCGCAAATTAGGCATGGGAGCGAAACAATGTATGAATACGGCCCAGCGGCTTTATGAGGCCGGTCATATTACCTATATGCGGACCGATGGGATTGATATGTCGCCTGAAGCCGTTGTGGCCACGCGCGCCGAAATTGCAGGGCGCTTTGGACCGGCTTATGTGCCTGAAAGCCCCCGCATCTATAAAAACAAAGCTAAAAACGCCCAAGAAGCGCATGAATGTGTCCGCCCCACCGAAATGTCGGCGGATACAGAAAAACTGCGCCTAACTGAGGCTGATCAACGTAAGCTTTACGATCTGATCTGGAAACGCACGATCGCAAGCCAAATGGCGGCTGCGCGTCTAGAGCGCACTGCTGTTGATATTTCAAGCTCCGACAATCAAGTGGTGCTGCGTGCCAATGGTCAAGTGGTAAGTTTTGACGGGTTCATGAAAATCTATGACGAAGGGCGCGACGAAGACGAAGAGGACGAAGGCCGCCTACCGCATATTTCCAGAGGCGAAAAGGTAAAAAAATTAAGCGTGACGCCGGATCAACATCACACCCAACCGCCTCCCCGCTATACTGAGGCGACCTTGGTGAAAAAAATGGAAGTACTAGGCATTGGCCGCCCATCAACCTATGCGTCAATCATGACCACGATTGTAGACCGCTCTTATGTACGCAAAGATAAAAACCGTTTGATTCCCGAAGATAAGGGCCGTTTGGTCACAGCTTTTTTGACCAATTATTTCACCAAATATGTGCAGTATGACTTCACCGCAGCCCTTGAAGAACAGCTTGACGAGGTGTCGGCAGGGGGGCGCTATTACAAAGATATTTTATCACAATTCTGGCGCGATTTTTCGTCCGCGATCGCTGACACAGCCGAGCTTCGCATTGGCGAAGTGCTGACTAAAATTGATGAATTTCTTGCACCCCATCTTTATCCGTTGCGTGCTGACGGCTCTGACCCGCGCATCTGCCAGACCTGTGGCACCGGGCGTTTACATCTGAAAACCGCGCGTTCGGGCGGAGCCTTCATTGGCTGTGCAAATTACCCTGAATGCCGCTATACCCGCGCCATATCTGTGTCTGGCGAAGAGGAAAGTGGCATCTCGCCCGATGGACAGCTTTTGGGGCAAGATGCGGCCGGTATTGCGATATCACTGCGCTCAGGGCGGTATGGCCCTTATGTGCAGCGCGGGGAAGCCACCGAAGAATTGCCAAAGCCCCCGCGTGCCAGCCTTCCCAAAAGCTGGCCGATTGATGAGCTGACGCTTGAGCGCGCCTTGATGCTTTTGGATCTGCCGCGTGAAATTGGGCCACACCCAGAAGATGGGGAAATGATCGAAGCGGCGATCGGGCGCTACGGGCCCTATGTTAAACATGGTAAAACCTATGCTAATATAGCCGATGTGAATGAGGTTTTTACCATTGGTATGAACCGAGCTGTTGAGGTTTTGGCACAAAAACGCACCTTTGGCCGTGGGGTGGTAGCGCCCTTGCGTGAACTTGGTTCGACAGCAAGCGGTGAAGCAGTTCAGGTGATGGCGGGGCGCTATGGCCCCTATGTTAAATGCGGTAAGATCAATGCGACATTGCCAAAAGAGTTTACACCCGAAGACATCACATTAGATCAAGCCATTGAATTGGTTGAACAAAAAGCTGAAAAAGGCGGTAAACCCAAAAAGTTGGGGGTCAAAAAAGCCTCTATAAAGAAAGTGACTTCTAAGGTTCACTTAACAAAAAAGCCCGCAGTTAAGAAAGCAGCAGTCAAAAAAATTATCTCAAAGAGCGCATGAATTTGGGCCTAATGATATGATGTGATTGACAGGGCTTAAGGCCCTGTTTGTTAGGCAGAGGTCTGCTTTTAGCCAATCAACGTTGCGAGTGACCTTCATCGCAGCGCAATAGGATAGACGTTTATAAGTAAAAATGATTTAAGGACAGCCATGGAGCTGCTTAGTTGGAATTAATAACTATGCACACTTTATCTTTTAGCTATGTTTAATTTAACCAACATTCGCATAGCTAATGCTTACAATAAATCGTTCAAAAAGCATGGTGCTTTACCAGAGGCCTCTTTCTGGTATTCTGGTCTCAGGCAGCAAGTGCGATTTGATATAATTTCTAAGGAAATTGATAAAATCAGTAAAAATGACCCAATTAGTATTTGTGATTTGGGATGTGGATATGGTGCTTATTCTGAATATATAAGCAAAAAAACAACTCCAAGGGTCGCAAGATACATCGGTATTGATTTGTCAAAGCAGGTTATAAGGCACTGCAATGAGAACATCAGCCACACTTGGGCGGAGTTCAAACAAGGATCTGAGCCCACGCAGATGGTAGATTTTACTATTATGTCTGGCACGTTTAATTATGCAGTCACTAAAAGTGTAGATGCTTGGGAAAATTACATTTTCCGGTGTCTTGAAAAATGTTGGTTGAAAACTCAGCAAGCAATTATTTTCAATCTCCAAATTACGCATCAAAAGAAAACCGTAGTCGAAAATAAAATTTATTTTGCGGAACCGCTGAGAACAAAAAAACTATGTGAAAGTAAGTTTGGAGAGACAAAATATGTTTCAAACACATTGCTTCCAAAAGATGGAACGTTTGTGATTATGAAATGAAGCTATCAATTTGTATTTTCGCTTAAAAACTTAACGGGTGGCACTGCTAGAGTAAACTGGCTTGAGCCGGGCTGGGATTTCTCATAGCGTCAGCTTCTGACAAAACGCCGCATATTTGAGTATTTTAAGACGAGCCCAGAGATTATCAAAGTAGCAGTGAGGATTCACGTTTAGTTTTTACTATCGCTTCGAAATGTCAAAGATTCTTATGCATAAACGAGGGATTGAAATCAGCTACGAGTATGTTTGACTTTATTGAAACATGTTAGGGTAGCTGTCTGTGGTAAAGATTCAGAAAAATAGTATTAGCGGAGTATGCACATTTCCTAACTGGAAATTTCCAGCTGGAAATGGAATTTTGATAAGGTTTTATAAAAAATAAGTGGTGAGATCAAATTGCGTTTGGCACCCTGTAGACCATGAAGGCAAAGTCCTGGAAACCTAGGTAGTTAAGCGCCAATATCTCAAGGCGGCATTGAAATTCTTAAGAAAATCAACAAAACGCTTTAGCTCTCCTAAAGTGATAGTCATTGATAGATTGCACCCTTGTGGCGCTGAAATGAACATCATTAGCAACGGTGATAGTCACCAAACGAGTCACTTTTAAAGCAATCGGGCTGGGGATTTGCGCTTAGCTTCTCGACGACCAGTTCGAGCGGTGATCCGCTTCAGACCGATGCGAAGTTTGCAGAAAATTGCCACGATCCATTCCTCCATTCACAACCATTTTAATGAGCAGTTAAGCCTCTGCATCTGATAGAATTTTAAGCTGAACCGTGTTGCCGCTCTTACCTAGTGGTGAGGTCTTTGTTCTGCCTAATGGATCGCAAATAAATGTACAGTAAGGAGAGTTTGCACGCGTCAAACATCACCTTTTATTTTGTTGCACAATTTTTAAAGCTTTGGGAAATGCATTGAGTTGCAAGTTGCTCAGCTTTAGAAATTTGTTTACGACCCATGTTTTTGGCAATATCCTGTATTTTTGAAGTGCTTGGCTTTTTTATGGTTTCATAAACTTTCAACCACATATAGGCTTGTGTGTTGTCTTGTTCTACACCGCGCCCTTCGGCGTATAGCATGGCTAGATTACGTTGGGCTTCTGCAAAACCTTGTTCCGCCGCTCGGCTAAACCATTTAGCTCCCAACGCCAGGTCTTCTGTTACGCCTTCGCCTTCTACATACATGTGTCCCAAATTAGTCTGCCCTCTAGCATCTCCCTGTTCCGCCGATAGAGTGTACAGTTGCAACGCAGTTTCGTAATTTTGGTCCAAACCTTCGCCTGCGTAGTACATACTTCCTAGATTGAGTTGGGCAGTTTTGTTTCCAGCCTGGACTTCATCCTGATACCATTCCAGCATCGCTCCAAAATCCTTTGCTGACCCACGTCCTTCTAAAAACGGAATGCTGAAATCATCGTTAATACCATCATCTTTAAGTTTTTTTGCTTCATTGTACCACTTAACAGCCGTTTTGAAATCCTTTGCTACGCCAAAGCCATTGAAGTACATCATCCCCATATTGATATTTGCTTCATATAAACTCTGTGCGGAAGCTAAGCGGTACCAATTGAGAGCAGTTTCATAATCTTGTTTAAAAAATAACCCGTCTCGATAAAGGTTTCCCAGTTCGTTTTGAGCGCCTGCATTGCCCTGCTGTGCTGATAGTTCATACCAATACCCTGCCTGTTTATAGTCCTGTACGGCACCAATGCCACGTTTATAAATATTGCCCAATGAAGATTGTGCGGTTCCCATCCCTTGTGCCGCTGAAAGTTTATACCAATTGACAGCGGTTGAAACATCTTTTGGCACGCCCTCACCAGCCTCATACATCCTAGCTAAAATCAACTGTGCGGTTGCCGATCCAGCGTCGGCACTAGGAATAAATAATTTAGCAGATTCTTGCAAATTTTGCGGGACGCCGTAACCAAGATAATACATTAAACCCAAATTATATGCTGCATTTTTATGTCCTTGCTCTGCTGCGCGCATGTACCAGGATAAAGCTTGTGGGTAGTTTTTTTCTATCCCTTCCCCAGTGCGGTACATTTGACCCTGCACGTATTGCGCTTCCACAAAGCCTTGTTCAGCTGAAAGGTTATTCCATTTAAAAGCTAGTTCATAATCTAGGAACGAATGTTCTTTATCACTATATATCAAACCAAGATTGTACTGTGCCAATGCGTTTTCACTTTCAGCAATCGGTTTAAATTGACCGATGGCTCCTTGAAAGTCTCCACGCTGATAAGCTTCAAATCCACCTCGATAGGCTTGCCCAGAAACAAAATTTGGGTACAGGCATATTATAAATGCTATGGTATGCAAAAATTTTTTCATAAGGCAACTTATCCCAAATAGCATTTTCATTACACTTAACATTTATCAGTTTGTTTGGTAGATCAAAAAGCCTTCTGTTTAGAAACAATGCTGTGACCGCTATTTGCAATGTTTGGGATACAATTTTATATCTGACCATGGTGCTTGCGCATATGGGGTATCCCTAGTTCGATGAGACTATCGCGGTTGCGCGCAAACAGCAAAATGTTTATCTTTAAAAATCTGCACTTTTTATCGACCTTGGCAGTAGTATAACATGCCCTTCCAAAAAGGATGTCTCATAAGAAATTCTTTTATCACCAGTCTAATTTTAGCAGCTTTAGGCATGGGGGCGTGGGCGATCTTGCAACCCGCTGGCGATGTGACACACGTATAGGCCCACGTGTCCTCGTCCGTTGGATCACTTAACTTGGCAGTAGTGAAGCTTCCTCAATGGTGGGGGTGTGAAGCGATGGGTAAAATACCTATGATGCTAAATACGCAGCCTGTCATGGAGCGAATGGTGTAGGGCAAGAGGACGTCGAACGACCCTTCTACACAAGCTCTACGAGCCGAGCCACCATGGATAATAGCCTTTGTGTTGGCCGTACTAAACAGCGTCTGCGCGCATCATTGACTGTTTAGTGATATGCCCATGATCAAGTGGCTTGCAAGATCAGATGTTGAAAACATCGTGAACTATGTTCGTGCCCTGCAACGGGCCAACGGAATTTTTTGAAATAAACACTACCTATGGATGCACTATTTTTTTTTGGTTTGGGGTTTAAGTGGAAATTCATCAGCCGGATCACTGAGCCTGACCAAATATATCATTCTATCTTTGTGGCTTAAAAACCTGTCGGCGCGCGTTTGCCGCGGGTGGTAATGTAGAGCAATTTTTGTGTGCTCCGCCTGTTTATACTTGTCGATTTTTACATTACGCCTTTGGTGTGCCTTTGCGTTTTTTCGTAACAATAAACTGATCCAGTACTGCAAACCACTAAGGCCCGCCATCCTACTCCCAATGGGGGCGCTGCACTAAGAGTATCGGGACGCCTTTTTAGTGAAGTGCTGAGTGATAATTTTGGCTTTTCCACTACAGGGATATATCAAGTTTATGGCCGATCCTGAGACTATCTTTTAGGCTATAGGGGTAGGGTCCCTAGAATCTGACGAAGCACTGATTTTCTCAATTTTTACTTGCCGTTTTATTCCAGTGTGCTGCATAAAAAGCGCCAAAGGTCTTTGTGCTATTTTCAGCTTTGATCGCAGTCCAAAGTAACTATATTGAAAATAGTTGTAAATTTATGGTGGGGGGCAAGTTTAATAAGGCGGCCCTAAATAAAAATCAGATTACACCGTTTATCGAATATCACCTTACTTTCAAACTGGGGTTTCAGCCTGTTTGGTTCCCTTACATTTCTCTAGGAGAAAAATATGCTGGACGAATTTAAAGAATATTACGTTGAGCCCGACCTGACCCTTGAAAATTTGGATGTTTGCAAACGTTTCATATGTAGACTCGGAATTGAAGCTGATAAAACGGATAATCAAATTGCCGATATTCTTGCAGAGCTAGACTTTCTTTGGTCAGGCGGTCGTGGAGGTGCAGGCATTGACACAGAAAAAGCTACTCCTCTAATGCATTGAAAGGTGCATGAATTTTTCAATAGGGTTAATCTGCCAGCCACTGATGCTAACTTTCTGGATGTAGATTTGACAACAAATGGGGTTTTTACGTAGCTTTATATAAAATTTACGCCTCTATCTTTTGAGATTGCAAAGCTATCCAAGGCTCAACTTTACCCGTCAAGCCTTTGTGCTCTCCTTCAAACTTATCTTTTACCCAAAATCCAGCTTTCATCAAAGAACGACATAGTTCACTTTCTTGATAATAACTGTAAAATCGGCCTAGTTCATCTCGGTGGGAGCCTTCGCCAAGCTTTAGAGCCAAATGAAAAACACCATTCACCTTTAACGCTTTATGAATGAAACTTAAGTGCCTAATAAAATCATCTTTGGGGGCGTGCAGAAGGCTAAAATTAGCATATATGCCATCATAATCGCGTATGCTCGTCAGATCCTCAAAAGTTTTTAACGTCACATTCAGATTGAAAAGCCGTTGCGCCAGAAGTTGCATGGATTTAGAGGCATCCCAAGCCTCCACACGTAAACCCTTAGACACAAAGTTTGCTGCTGCTGCACCGTGCCCACAACCTAAGTCCAATACTTTCCCATTTGGAGGCATTTTATCAATGAATGAGACTTCAAAAATTGGCCGCTTTGCTCCTGAAAGCTGTGAGTATTTCTCAGATAGAGTTTCATAAACTTGAATAGTTTCTGTGTCGAAAGTCATAAGCTTTGTATCCAAATCTAAGTTTTGCTTCAACGTCATATTATTATCAATTTTAACATTTTGACTGCGATTCATCTCCCCGTGAACCATGCTGCGCATTGCCATAGGCAATATGGTTTTGCGTGCTTACCACATGAAAAAGGATGGACCCTTGCTAGCCCATCCAGTCTTCTGTGCGGAGGTAAAATGAAAAACTTGCGTACATAGATAAACGACCATAATGCTCAATTAGTTTAATCTGGGTGTTTTTGTTCAGCTTAAGGTCTGAACTGGCTCATCCATCTTATGATATTACCATAATAAAGCTTCCATTATTTTTTTATTTTCAGTCACTTTCAATTTTGCATACTTAGTTCACCGACAAGGACCAAGAATGGTTTATCTCGTGGAAGACCTTTTTTAAAAAATAACAATGCTGAAAAGTATTGAATGGCTCATTTTATTTTCACCTGTCATGGTTATATCAGGTAAACTAATACTGCTCCCATGGATGAATGGTTTGCAAAATTTGTAAATTTGCTTTGCACCTCAAAACAAACTACAGGCTAACCGTCGCGCCAAACGGTGCAACGGATCGGGAACCATTGTTAGGATTAAGTACTGATGGATCAATCAAAAATAATGAAGTCAAAAGTTATGATACGCCAGCTTTTGAACCTTCGCAAAAAGCTTAAGGAACAGCCCCTAACTGGCGCAACAGTGATGATACGGGCTGATGAGATGGGCCCATTGGCCGATCAAGAAGTGCAGTTTAAAGCAATATTGGCAGCCGAAGGCTATAAGACTGATAACCAATCGCTGCAAAGTTACCTAAAAGACCCTATGACATTGGGCAAAGCTGGGGTCAGCGCCTATAATCTGCCGCATCAACGCGGTTTTAAAAGGTAAGAAGCACGTGGTGGGGTAACAAACCCACGCACAATACCCTTGGTAAATGTAGCAACGTAAATAGGACTGGATTCTCCAGCTGAAATGAAGCCCGCCTCATTTAGAATTTTTTTCTGTCGCTTGATCCTTGTTTTAATGAGTTGGCTTTACTGGGATGAGGGTTGCATGAGCTTTTAAAAACGCGGGACAGTTGGTTCCAACCAAATAAAAATTATCGGCTTGCCAACTTATTTTCAAACTGGCCTTAAAAATTGGCAAAAATACGCAAATAACCTAGATCTGCTTAAGATATCGTTCGACCATTTGTGAGACTAATGGTGGCCACCCTCTTATTTGTAGCCAGCTTAGTTTTAACCACCCAGATTAGCTATTTGCGCGCGCGCCCGGTGACCCTGATTTGTTGTAGGATTTTTTCAATTCTATGATCAAGCGCCGCCGTCGAGTGCTGAACTTCAGTTTTTAATATATCAAATTTGCAGTGAAGCAATTCTTTTTCAGTGCCCTCACAATCATTCCAAGGCCAGCCTTGCAGTACCATTACGAGAACGCAATAGTCGAGAAATATGTGGTCGCACCTGCACCCAGGTCTGCAACCTTTCTCCGTCATAGAAGACGGCCTTATGAAATACCGCCTCTGTGGCGGGGCCAAGAGTTTTAATACTGCTAATTGGGGTCGCCAAGTTGGCCTATCTTGCCTTGTAAAGGGGTTAAATTACTCACCGCTCTTCGCAAAGCTTTCAAATAGGACAATGGCGACAGAAGCTACTATTCCAATATAACCTACATCTGTCGGTATTGATTTGGCCCATCCTACATTAGTGCTACTAAGAGGTGAGGTCTTGTCTAATATAATGCAGGGAGGTAGGCAAAAGTTGCGCCATGTCAATAATGTGCATGACAAAAACTCTAGACCTTCTTATGCCAGCAGACATGAGCCGTTCTGGGTGCTGCTATTGTTAGATTTTTAGTTCTTAGGTTCGCTTATAATGGCTACTTTCGGTGTTTGTGAGGGTTTTAGCACCAATCTGATACTTAAGCGCATGACGGAAGGGCTCTTTCACAGTGCGCTGGATATTGCGTTGGTTTTAATCACCTCGCGCTTGGTTTTGTCAGGCCTGCAGCAAGCAGTTCATCGCTAAACGCCCGCATAATATTTTTCTTAATTTACAAAGTGCTGACAAGATTGGCACCTGTGGGTGCTTAATAGAATTTTGCTGGTGTTTCTCTGTTGAGTGAGGCTATAAATTTATTTTTCACTTCTTGAACAAATATTGCCCGTGTGTGGCCAAGATCAGCTAATAGATGGTCTGAAAGCTGGTCTAATATTTTCACGACTGCGGCCGCTTGTTGCGACACAAAAAATATTTTGGATAATGCATTAATCATAGTTATTTTCTGTACTTTCATTTATATGGTATGCCACATTCCTGACCTAGTGGCATCAGACAATTCTGAATTACTGCTGTGCAAAAAATGCAACCCTTCAGGTATTTTATCTAAATTTTTTACAATGTGAGCTATCGCTTTTTAAGAAACTGGTAAGCCTAAATGCTCACCATCGCATTTACCCAGCCGCCAATTTGATTAAAAATTTAAAGCTGACATTCCACTGCCCGCAGTCTATCACGCATTGACTCGCCAAGGCTGTGTATTGTGTGAGGAAAAGTAAACTAACTTTCATCATTGGACTTGATAATTTTTTGAGCTGCCCAAAACTAACGACTAAAGAGATAATAACGACATCTAGTTGGCGTTAAAGTTATGCTTTTTGGTGCTCTGTAAATAAATATAAATTTTTATAGAACATTATATAATTATTACACCATTATTTTAAAATAATGAACAAATTTTGGTTGTCCTAAAAGCTTAGCTTTGAAAGTATTGAGTGACAAATATTATAAAGGAGAAATTAGGTGCGTATTTATCTTTCTGGCGAAATTCATACAGATTGGCGAACTAAAATAATTGAAGGTGCTAGGGATCTAGATATTACTTTTGATTGGCCAGTAACAGATCACGCTGCAAGTGACGACTGTGGGGTAAGTATATTAGGTAGTGAGACGATCAAATATTGGCACGACCACAAAGGGGCCATGGTTAACGCGATCAGGACACGCACTTCTATTAAGAAAGCTGACATAGTGGTCGTGCGTTTCGGCGATAAATATAAGCAGTGGAATGCAGCGTTTGACGCGGGCTATGCCGCCGCTTTAGGAAAAATACTTATAGTTTTGCATGGGCCTGACCACCAACACGCACTTAAAGAAATAGATGCCGCGGCTTTAGCCGTTGCGGAAGGACCAGCTCAGGTGGTTCAAATTCTAAGATATGCCGTTGCGGGAACACTACCGCTGTGAAGTGGCTTATTAATATTTATTAATTGATAGGCTCCACCAATTTAGATTAATTATTTTGTCCTAAAAGTCCCGTGAAATAACATATTTTATAAAAATTAATTTTGAATTTAATTTCTGAAACCTGATTTGAAAGAGAAGAGATGAACCTTTGCTATCTTGCTGCTGGAGCTGCCACTCATGGAAGGCCCACCGTCGATGATAGCACATTTTATTTTATTAATACCTAGGTCAATGGTTGAACAAATTTGAAATGTACAGTTAGATTTTGCCCTCATTATTGTGCCACCAGCTAGAGCAGTTACTTCTATTATCGCCAAATACGTTGCCATGCCTGTGGCTAGCAACAAAATGTCTGAGTTTTTCAGCGCCTCTCAGGTTAAGCATTAGGTTTTTGAAGCTACATATTAAGAATGGGCCAATCTGGGCGGGGTGTAGAAATTTTTTAAACAGATATTCCTGCTTTTGGATAATGTTGAAAAACCGCTACGTTTCCATTTTTCCAAATGGCAAAAACATCATAGGCTTCACGGCCTTCTGCAGGTCCCATCCCCGGCGAACCATACGGCATTCCAGGTACCGATAACCCTAAAGCATCTGGACGGTCTATTATTAGACGTTTTATTTCTCTAACTGGCACGTGACCTTCGACGAAATAGCCTTTTATTTTAGCTGTATGACAAGACATCATATTCCTTGGGATTCCATTTTCAATTTTGAAGGCAGTCAGAAGACTGCCCGCACGACTTTCGGTAGTCACATTGAAACCTGCGCTTTCTAAAATTTTAATCCATGCACTGCAGCAGCCACATTGTGGGTCTTTTACAACGTGAATATGACCGTAAGTTTCATTTGCTAAGCTAATGAATGGCGCGGCAACTATCGAGCTTGAAGCAAATATTAATATTTGTCGACGGTTTAGTCGACGGTTTAACGGTAATTTTTTCATCATCACTGATTCTTTCGCATAAAACTATTTGTTATAACTAGTTTGGTTTTAAAGCACTTACATCTAAATCTTTTGTTACTTCGAAGAAAATTTGCGCTAAAATAATATCCCAAGACATAAACTGGTCATTGAAAAATTGGACGGTTTTTTTAGACTTAAGCTAATTTATTTAAATCATGGACACTCTCAGTCTAGCATGGCTCATTCGCTGAAAAACATTGGAGAATCTACAACCTATAGACCGTGAAGCCACGTCAAAATATTTGGGACATAAAAAATACTAGGGCTCTTGTACGAACGGTGAATGACGCACTAACGATGAAACCTTTGGATGCATAATAAATGTCATCTCAACACGCAGTATACCTGTCTGTTGCCAGCTCTTATGCTTCCAAATAGTGTTATTTGATAAGGGAGTGTTTCTGTCTCATCGTAACCACTGAGGAGTGGAACATGAGACAAATATCTGGAACACGCAAAAGCCCTAGCGAGAAATTCATTAAAGACATCCAGCGGATTACCCACAAACAGTATTCCTCTGAAGAGAAAATCAGGATCGTTTTAGATGGTTTGCGCGGTGAGGATAGCATTGCTGAGCTATGCCGCTGTAAAAACATATCTGAGGAAAATGGTCCAAAGACTTCATGGAAGCGGGGAAGAAGCCGTTAGCAGGTGATACGGCCCGCATTGTCACGACCGATGAGGTTAAAGATTTGCGTCGCGAAGCCCGTGATCTCAAGAAAGTGGTGGCGGAGCAAACGCTCGAACCCCACCTTCTTAAAAAAGCATGATAGGCGATGAGGGCAACCACGAATGAGGCATCGTGCATCTGAGAAGCTGAAGGTTCATAAGGTGTGAGGTAAGATATACATGATATTTTTTAGGCTGAGTGGATGTTTGATTA
>JASDRS010000009.1:0-91802 GCA_041441915.1 Paracoccaceae bacterium
GAGTACCGGCCTGTCACGCCGGGGGTCGCGGGTTCGAGCCCCGTCAACCGCGCCAATATATTTCCAAAGTCTAGATATCAAGACGGTATCTGACATGGTCGTCTGAGAGTGTATAGCTGTCATAAAGCTTGCGCGCACGGCTGTTGTTTTCGCTCGTTTGCCAATATAGTCGTTTCCAGCCCCTTTCGCGACAAATTGTTATCAGATCATCAATCAAAGCACGCCCCGCTCCGATGCCGCGCTGGGTTTCCTTGACAAAAAGGTCCTCTAAATATCCATCCGAACCGTTTATCCAAGTGGAATCGTGATGGTGATGCACCGCAAAGCCAATCATCTCACCGTTCCACGAAGCCATACGGGCTTTAACCCGCGACGTTGGATCTAAGATTCTGTTCCATGTCGCTTGTGTCACATCTGGTGCAAGGGTCACATAGTAAAAAACGAGATATTGTTGCCAAAGGTCACGAAAAGCGGCTTCATCTTTGAGTGTTGCCCAAGTTAATTTTAGGGTCATTTTGTCAGAGCTTCCATAATGCGCAGCCAAGAGCGAATGCCCTTGTGATAGCTGTTCTGGTCATATTTTTCATTAGGGGAATGGATTTGATCATTTGCTCGGGCAAATCCAGTTAACAGCGCATCCATGCCCAGATAGGTTTTAAAATAGCCAGCAATTGGAATAGATCCGCCACAGCCTACGAAGGCTGCAGGTATACCCCATTCATCGGTCAGTGCTCGGCGCGTTTTGTCAAAGGCAGGATTATTTATTTCCATCGCACTGGCGGGGCTTGCACCATGCTCTTTGAAGCTAGCGGTGCAATCTGGTGGCAGTTGTGACGTTACATAATCCCTGAATACTTGGCGCAGCAAAAGTGGATCTTGATCACCCACCAGTCGAAAACTGATTTTGGCGTGCGCTTTGGCAGGTAGCACAGTTTTAAACCCGTCGCCCATATAGCCACCCCAGAGCCCATTCACCTCACAGGTTGGTCGTGACCAGAGCATTTCAAGCGGTGTGCGATCATGCTCTCCCGCAGGCTTGCTAAGTCCTACTTCGTTTAAAAAAGATGAATGGTCAAAGGCCAGATTTTGCCATTGAGAGCGAATGGCGTCGGGTAGTTCTGGCACTGCATCATAAAACCCAGCCAAGGTAATACGGCCTTTTTCGTCATGTAGCCCTGCTATAATACGCGATAAAACCCGCAGTGGGTTGATGGCGGCGCCGCCAAACATGCCCGAATGTAGGTCTTTGTTGGGGCCTAGGATGGTGACCTCTTCCCCCAAAACTCCACGCAATGTTGTTACGATTGCCGGAGTTTTTGAGGCAAATAAATCGGTATCACAAATGAGGGCTAGATCGGCTTTCAATAGTTCTGCGTTACTTTGCATGAACGGAATTAACGACGGCGATCCGGATTCCTCTTCGCCCTCAAAAAACAGCGTGAGTTTGCAGGGCAAGGCGCCGTGCACCTCTTTCCAAGCCCGGCAGGCTTC
Organism: Paracoccaceae bacterium; assembly: GCA_041441915.1. Taxonomy (GTDB): domain Bacteria; phylum Pseudomonadota; class Alphaproteobacteria; order Rhodobacterales; family Rhodobacteraceae; genus UBA10365. The sequence continues at coordinate 1,492 of JASDRS010000009.1, forward strand.
GATAAAGGTCATGAGTTGCCCCTTATCGTCAGATGACCCTCGCCCAAAAATGATGGGGCCTTCGGGCGTATCAATCACCGCAGGGTCGAAGGGCGGTCTGTCCCAAAGATCTATTGGATCAACTGGTTGAACGTCATAATGGCCATAAAATAGAATGTGGGGGCCCAAAATATCTTGCCCGCCCACGGCAATCACCATCGGCTGCCCCGCCGTAGGATAAACATTTGCATCAAAGCCCAAATCCTTCAACTCTTTGACCAACCAATTGGCTGCCCGTTCGCAGTCGGGCGCAAAGGCGGGGTCGGTTGAAATTGATGGGATGCGTAAAAATTCAAGCAGTCGGTCGATAGATTGGGGCAAGGCGCTGTCGGCTTGAGCAAGGCTTTGGAAAAGGGACATGTGCAAACTCCAATACATTGGCGAGTTTTATCAAATTTTTCGCCACTGTCCAGCTAAGCCCAAAGGTTACGCTCGACGGTTGAAACAATATTTAAAATATCAAGTTAGCAAAAAAACTCAAATTAAATAAAAATTGCTGAATTCTTAAATGATTTGATGAAATTAGACTTGCTCTATGGTATGTTCGACGTAACTAGTATTTTAAATAAATTTTTAACGGCGCTTATAGATGGGGATTTGAATGTTTGGACGGAGGAATAAACCTTCTGAGAACCAAAATGAGGGAAGTCCCGGTGCCGGTTCCCATCAGATTGGCTTGGGAGATTTGTTGCGTTTCCAACGTGCAACTTTAGGTAAATCTGTGTTTGATGTACAACGTGAATTGCGAATTAAAGCGCGATATATTAGCGCTATCGAAAATTGCGATATTTCAGTGTTTGGTTCGCAAAGCTTTGTGGCAGGCTATGTGCGCTCATATGCACGCTATTTGAAGCTAGACCCTGAAGAAATATTTGCTCGCTTGTGTAACGAGTCGGATTTCATTGCTCTGAGTAGACTTTCTGCCTTGCCAAACTCTGGCCAGAGTGCAAAGCTTATCCCCGCCTCGCAAGTGCCAGATCCTTTTAAAAATTCGCGCACCAATTTTCTGCCGCCAAGCGAAAGTTGGTTGAGTTCAATTGAGACTGGAGCAATAGGCTCTTTTTTTGTGCTTATTCTTCTGATCGGAGCTATTGGATATGGTGGCTGGTCGGTACTTTTGGAAGTGCAAAGGGTGCAGTTGGCCCCTGTTGAGCAGGCCCCTACTTTGGTTTCGCAAATTGCCCCAGAGTTGTTAGTGCCCCAAGATGACATTTCCGGAGCAGGCCTTTCAAGTGTTGCTTCTTCTGATGGTGAGTTTATAAACAACAGCAACGCTGAAGTGCTGGGCCGACTTTACCGCCCTCAGGCGTTAGAGTTTCCAGTACTTGTTGCGCGCGATGGCCCAATTGGTAATATTAATCCGTATCTGACATCCGATGTCTACGCAGCTGCGACCACTCTTGTTGTCGTTGAACCCACGCCTAAAGAAATAAGTACCGCTGAATGGGCCAGCGTGTCCGAAGTTCAGGTGGTTGACGCCCAGCCCAGTCTAGTTAGTGTATTCGCAAAAAATCCTGCTTGGGTCCGGGTGTCGTTGCAAGATGGGACTATTTTGTTTGAGAAAATATTAAATGCCGGTGAAACTTACAAGGTTCCTCAGTTAGAACAATCACCCATACTAAGAGCAGGTAACGCCACGTCGGTCTATTTCATCACCGATGGTGCGGTGTTTGGGCCAGCTTCGAAAAAAGCGAATGTGGTACGCGACGTTGAGTTGTCTGCAAATTTAATTAAAACGAGCTATGACTTAGCTCTTTCCGTAACTGTGCCTGCTCCTGAAAAAATCATAGCCAGCGCTGAAACGATCGATGTGCCCACAATTATTGAGCCGTCAGAGCAGCCGTCCCGGTAGCCAATAGTTGGTTTAACCAACCTGTTGAGGTGTGACCTTGTGGAATTTACAGTAGGCTTAGGTCAAAGCAGGAGAAGTGATGCAACATAATGCTGTTCGCCCTTGGCGCAATATTCACCGTCGCAAATCTCGTCAAATCATGGTAGGCAAATTGGCAGTGGGCGGTGATGCCCCTATTTCTGTTCAGACAATGACAAACACTTTGACCACCGACATCGTGGGGACGATTGAGCAGGTGCATCGGTGCGCCGCGGCGGGAGTAGATATTGTAAGAATTTCAACACCTGATCAAGATAGTACACGCGCCTTACGCAAAATTATTGCCGAAAGTCCAGTACCTATCGTGGCGGACATTCATTTCCACTATAAACGCGCGATAGAAGCCGCCGAGGCGGGGGCTGCTTGCCTGCGTATAAATCCTGGCAATATTGGTGATGCTGCGCGCGTTAAAGAGGTGATCCGCGCCGCCAAAGACAACGGATGCTCTATCCGCATTGGCGTGAATGCGGGCAGTTTGGAACGTCATCTGTTAGAAAAGTTTGCTGAGCCGTGCCCCGAAGCGATGGTGGAGTCAGGGCTAAACCATATTAAAATTCTGCAAGACAATGATTTTCATGAATTTAAAATCAGCGTTAAGGCATCAGATGTATTTTTGGCTGTCGCCGCGTATCAGGCGCTGGCCGACGTGACTGACGCCCCTATTCATTTGGGTATTACCGAAGCGGGTGGTGTGACCACGGGCACTGTTAAATCTGCAGTGGGCATTGGCAATCTGCTTTGGTCGGGTATTGGCGACACAATTCGGGTCAGCCTGTCAGCAGACCCTTTAGAAGAAGTGAAAGTCGGGTTTGAGATTTTGAAATCTTTAGGTTTGCGCCACCGTGGTGTGACGATCATTTCTTGCCCCTCTTGTGCGCGACAGGGGTTTGATGTGATTAAAACCGTGTCGACATTAGAAGAGCGTTTGGCCCATATTACTACTTCGATGAGCCTGTCTATCATCGGTTGCGTGGTAAACGGGCCAGGCGAAGCCTTGATGACCGATGTTGGATTTACTGGTGGCGGGGCAGGGTCAGGCATGGTATATTTGGCTGGCCAGCAAAGCCATAAGCTAGGAAATGACCAGATGATCGAGCAGATAGTAGGGTTGGTCGAAGAAAAGGCCCAAGCTCTTGAAGTAGAAGCGGTGGCTTGTGAAATCAAAGCGCTTGTGTAGTCCTATCAGGTTTGGGCCTTAGCCCTTGCGTAGGCTTTTTGCTAGCGCGCGCATCTTTTCAAGAGGCACATAGCCGCGCAACATCTGTCCATTCATGATGAATGTCGGAGTACCATTAATCCCTAATTTTTGCCCTAGACCGACAGAGCGACCCATTATTTGGTCGATTTTTGGGTCGTTTAGGAGGGCTGATATTGCTGCGCCATCAAGTCCCAAATTATTGGCAAGGCCCATAAGGCTAGCTGAAGTGATAGCGCCCTTATAAACAAAAAGTCCATTATACATGGTCTCATAGGCATCGTCCCCCGCGACAAGGCGCGTAGCAATGGAAAAGCGTGACGCCAGTTCAGACTTGGGGCCCAAAATTGGATACTCTTTAATTATATAGCGGATATTGCCGTCAGATCTGACTAGCTCTTTCACTTCAGAATGGGCTTTGCGGCAGTAGCCGCAACGGTAATCTATAAATTCTACCAGAATGATGTCCCCCTCAGGATTGCCTCCCTCCCACGAAGTTGCATCATTCACTATCGCGTCATAATGGCTTTGCACCAACTGTGCTTCACTCATATTAGCAGAATTCTTTTCGCGATCTTTTAAAACGGCTATGGCTTCCGTAAGAACTTCTGGGTTCTCCAGTAAATAGCTGCGAATTTCAGTTCGAAGCATATCGCGTTCATTTACTGATAATTCATTAATATCAAACGCATTTGCTGAAAAAGAAGATAAAAAAACTGTCAGTAATAAACTAAACATCAATATTAACTTCATAAAAACTCCTTGGTAAATTTAAAGAAAGATGGCAGATATTTTGGGCAGGGTCTAGTCTTATGCCCCCATAAAGTAATGCGTCTTTTGGCGGATTGGCACATAGCAGTGAAAGATCATTCCATGGTGCGCCTTATCTATTGTATTATTTTAAATACCGTCTTAGGGCTTTGGCTTTTGGAGGCTGCGGGCAGTTCAGCGCAAGCCCAAACGGCCACCCAAGTGGTACTGAACACAATATTTATGGAAGGCGACACGCAGTCCCTAACGTTGCGGTTGGGTCTAAGCCGCCCGCGGGAGTGGCGCGCGCGGCTGTTAGGTTCGCCCGCCCGACTGTTGATCGATATAAAAGACGCCGATTTTAGCGCGCTTAATCCCGGTCTTTTTAAAAATGCGCTGCTTGGCGATGTACTATTTGGTAGCTTTACTCCTGGGTGGGCCCGTTTGGTGGTTGCTTTGCGCTATCCGATGACCCTTTCTGAGGCTTATTTGGCTAGTGAAAGTGATGGCGTGGTAATCACACTGAAACTTGAAAAAACGACACCTGAGGCTTTTGCAAAGGCGGCAACCGTCCCTGAACCCCCGCTTTGGGCTGAACCTATCAGGATTAAACCCGCCCGTTTTGGCTTGGATTTGAGGAGTAATGTGGAGAAAAAAACCAATTTGACAGTGGTGCTTGACCCAGGCCATGGCGGGCTTGATCCAGGTGCTTTGGCCTTTGGCACGTCTGAGGCTAAAATGATGTTGGAATTCGCATTTGAGCTAAAAGATCTGTTTGAAAAAGCTGGTGTCCAGACGATTATGACCCGCAAATCGGATCAATTTGTGCCACTTGAAGCTCGGCCTAGCATTGCTCGTAGCCATAGTGCAGATCTACTTTTGTCTCTGCATGCTGATGCTTTGCCTCTGGGCGAGGCGCTTGGTGTAACAATTTATACTATGAACGATGCCGCATCAGACCGCGCGGCGGAAGTTTTAGCCCAACGCCATGACCTCGATGATCTTCTGGCTGGAGTTGATTTAAGTTCGCAAGATGATCAAGTGACCAAAGCACTAATGGCCATGGCACGGCTTGAAACTGCGCCGCGTACTAATAGGTTGGCGCAAAGTCTGAAGAAATTTATTTTATTGAGCGGTATAGAAATGTATGCGCGCCCGTTACAATCAGCGGCGTTTTCGGTGCTCAAATCGCCTGATATCCCCTCTGTGTTGATAGAACTTGGGTTTTTGACTTCAAAAACTGATTTTTCTCGATTGAATGATCCCGTTTGGCGCGAAGCCATGCAGGTGGCTCTAGTAGATGGCACTATAGATTGGGCAAAAAATGATACAAATCTTAGACAATATTTTACGCTCCATTAAAAAATTCATCTAAATTTGTTTTTGTCGTTTTGACCTTGGCTCAAGCTTCTGTATAAGTATATTTAAAACTTTTGAGTGGGAAAAATGCGGGTTCTATTTTCATTCTTTGGCGTTCTATTTACTGCCTTAACCTTGGGGCTATTGTGCGTTGTTATGTCGATCGGGGCGGTGTTTTTGTTCTATGGCCGTGACTTGCCGAGCCACCAAAGTCTGGCTCTTTATGCCCCGCCCACAATCAGCCGCATTTTTGACGGCAACGGTTATATCCTAGATGAATTTGCCAAGGAGCGCCGCCTTTATACCCCCATTGAAGATATTCCCCTGATGGTGCGCCACGCCTTTGTTGCGGCGGAAGATCAGAATTTTTACCTGCATCAAGGTTATGATGCACGTGGTATGATTTCAGCACTCAAAGATGCGGTACTGTCGCGGGGGCGCAACGTGCGTGGCGCATCAACAATCACGCAGCAGGTCATGAAAAATTTTCTTTTATCGGACGAGCGAACCGGTGAGCGCAAGATAAAGGAGATTATTCTGGCCACGCGGCTAGAAAAAACTTTATCCAAAGATAAGATTCTTGAACTTTATCTGAACGAGATTTTTTTGGGTCAAAATTCCTATGGCGTAACAGCCGCAGCGCAAACTTATTTTAACAAGACCCTTGATGCGCTAAGTATTCAAGAGGTGGCGGTTTTGGCTGCGCTGCCCACACAGCCATCGAATTTTCATCCGGTTCGCGGACGCGAAAAGCTGTTGGCGCGCCGTAACTATGTGCTTGTGCGTATGGCAGAGGATGGCTACGTAACTAATAAAGAACGAGATGGTGCGCTTAGGGCGCAGCTTTTATCTGTTCAGGCAGGACACTATCCGTCTTTTCGCCAATCGTTGCCCTTACGCGGCTATTTTACTGATGAAATTCGTCGTCAATTGTCAGGAGTTTTTGGTGAAGATGAGTTTTTTTCGGGAGGCCTGGCCATTCGAGCCACGGTTGATCCTGAGCTCCAAGTTCAAGCTGGGTTGGCTTTGCGGTCAGGTCTTGAAGCCTATGACCGGGCGCACCGGCGCTGGCGTGGCACTGGTGCTATTATTGCGCTCGATACTTTGAAAGAAGATTGGCGTGCAGCCTTGGGCGCTGTGCAAGCGCCACGCGACATTAAAGAATGGCATCTGGCGGTTGTGTTAAAGATAACGCCGAAAAAAACGGTGATTGGTGTTGAAAATATCAACGAGGATGCTGAACAGATCATTCCCCTGTCAGAAATGCAATGGGCGCGCAAAGTCTTGCCAAACAGAGTGCTTGGCCCTGTTATAAAGGCCCCCAAAGATCTTCTTTCAGTCGGGGAAGTGGTCTATGTAAAAGAAGTGACCGACAAGGCTGGCGCTTTTTCCCATTGGTCTTTGCATCAAGTGCCAGAACTGGAAGGCGCCTTTATGGCGATGGATGTGAATACGGGTCGGGTTTTGGCGATGCAGGGCGGATTTTCGTACCAAACATCCGTTTTCAACCGCTCAACGCAGGCCGAAAGGCAGCCAGGATCTAGTTTTAAACCCTTTGTTTATGCAGCGGCACTTGATAGTGGCTTTACTCCTTCGACCGTCGTTGTGGATGCCCCGATAGAAGTGAATACGCCTGAAGGTCTTTGGAGTCCAAAAAATTCGTCTGACAAATATTATGGGCCTACACCATTGCGCACTGGAATTGAGAAAAGCCGTAATCTTATGACCGTGCGGGTAGCCCAAGAAATTGGAATGCAAACAGTGGCTTCTTATGCGGAAAAATTTGGCCTTTATAAGCCTATGCAACCCTATTTGGCTAATGCCTTGGGGGCGCAAGAAACCACGCTGTTTAATATTGTTGCTGCCTATGCGATGTTTGCCAATGGTGGCGAAAGGGTTGAGCCCACTTTAGTAGACCGTGTACAGGATCGATGGGGTAGAACTATTTACCGCCATGATCAGCGCCGCTGCATGGATTGTGGGCAAGCTGAACTACTCGAAGGTAAAGCGCCACGCATTCTGTCTGATCGTGAAAGAGTGATGGATTCTATAACAGCCTACCAACTTACATCAATGTTGGAAGGCGTGATCACGCGTGGTACAGCGCGCTCGATCAAACTGTCGGTACCAGTGGCGGGAAAAACGGGCACAACCAATGATTCAAAAGATGGGTGGTTTGTTGGTTTTACCTCAAATATTGTGGCGGGCTGCTATATGGGTTTTGATCAGCCGCGCTCAATGGGCAAGGGTGTTTATGGCGGCGCACTTTGTGGCCCCGTTTTTCAAAGTTTTATGGAGAAAGCCATAAAAAAATATGGTGGTAGCACCTTTTCTGTACCGTCAAATGGGTATTTTTTAAATATTGATCGCTATACTGGTGCGCGTTTGCCCGATGATGCTGTGGGTGAAAATGTTGTTGCTGAATATTTTAGAAAAGATATAGCCCCCGTATTTGGCCAAAATGCTTTGGTCGACGGTGGCTTTAGTATGGGAAGCAATTTGCCGCTGTTTGCACTTGGGGAAGATGACCCGCAAAGTGAGCAGACCTATGCCCCCTTAGAAATTGAGGGTGAGGAGGGTGCAGAGCCTGCCGCCAAGACCGCAGACTTTGGCACATTGAGTGCCGGAGGACTATATTGAGTTCCAAGGCTTGCCCCCTGCTTCTCTAGCCTGTAAAACCTCTTGATTATCGTTTAAGGAAATCCGCATATGCGCGCTGAAACTCTCTCTTATGTGGCCACCATTAAAAAATCAATTGCCCTTTTGGCGCAACGAATGAACTTAGAAACAGCTCCGCATCGGATGGAAGAGTTTGATGTTTTGATCGAAAATCCTGAACTATGGAATGACCCAGCGCGGGCGCAAAAACTGATGCGTGAACGTCAATCGCTGATGGATCAACTTTCCACTTATAGGTTGATCGAAAGTGGCCTGAACGACAATCTTGAATTGATTGAACTGGGCGAGATAGAAGGAGATGCCATTATCATTGCCGAAGCTGAGACTGCTATTAAAGCCGTGGTAAAGCAGGCAGCCGCAAAAGAGCTTGAGGCCCTGCTTGATGGTGAGGCTGATGCCAACGACACATTCGTAGAAATCAATGCTGGAGCGGGAGGGACTGAAAGCTGTGATTGGGCCTCGATGCTGGCGCGGATGTATGTTCGTTGGGCGGAAAAAAAAGGCTATAAAGTCGAAATTCAATCCATGTCAGAAGGCGAAGAGGCGGGGATTAAATCGGTGGCCTATCGGATCAGTGGGCTAAATGCCTATGGTTGGCTAAAATCAGAAAGCGGTGTGCATCGCTTGGTACGTATTTCGCCCTTTGATTCAGCGGCGCGGCGGCACACGTCATTTTCGTCGGTGTGGGTCTACCCAGTGGTTGATGATTATATTGATATTGAAGTTTCGGCCAATGATATTCGAATTGATACCTACCGCTCGTCAGGTGCGGGGGGGCAGCATGTTAACACTACTGACTCTGCTGTGCGCATTACGCATATGCCTACTGGGATTGTGGTGACAAGTTCAGAAAAATCGCAACATCAAAATCGTGCCAACTGTATGGCTGCGCTGAAGTCGCGGCTTTACCAAATAGAACTTGATAAGCGCAATGCTGCCATTAATGCCGCGCATGAAAACAAGGGCGATGCTGGATGGGGTAATCAAATCCGATCTTATGTATTACAGCCGTATCAAATGGTCAAAGACCTGCGCACAGGAACAGAGACATCTGACAGCCAAGGTGTGCTCGATGGGGATCTTGATCGTTTTATGGCAGCAACATTGGCGCAGGATGTTGCCGGAAAATCTCGAGCTGAGGCCAATATAGACTAAAGGCTCCCAAATTAGCCTTTAGAATTTGTTAAAGATTACTCTTTGGTGATATGGGCTGTTTTGTTGGTCGACAGAGGATTTTCTAGTCGCTGAACAGATCCTTCAAACTGAGCCCCCGATTCGATTGCAATCGTTTTATGAAAAATGTCGCCTTCAACTTTAGCGGTCGAGGTTAAACGCACTTTTAAGCCACGCACGCACCCAGCGATGTGACCATTTATGACTATGTCATCAGCAACCACTTCGCCACTCACAGTGGCGCCTTCACCAATGGTCAACAAATGCGCGCGAATATCACCTTCAATTGTTCCCTCAACTTGGACATTTCCGGCGGTATTTAGATTGCCCACCACTGTCAAATCTGAAGACAAAATCGAAACAATTGGACTTTGTACCGATGTGCTCAGAATTTCTGGTGCTTGGTTTGGTTCTGCCAGCTCAGCATTTTGTTTAACCTCATTAGGCTTATTAGGCTCTCCTGTAGGTTTTGCGACTGGCTCATTTATTCTACTCTTAGAAAACATTTTTTGCTGCCCTAATAAAAGTGATTGGGTTGACTGGCGTTCCGTTTACCCGCAATTCGCAGTGAAGATGGGTTCCAGTAGACTTTCCTGAAATTCCCATATCATCTATTTTATCACCAAGCGATACTATTTGTCCAACTTTAACCCAAAATCTTAATAAATGACCATATCTTGTTTCTAATCCAAAGCTGTGACGTATTTTTATCAAGCGCCCATAACCGGGTTTAAAGTTTGCATAAATTACCACCCCGTCTGCTGGCGCATAAATAGCGGTACCATATGGTGCTGCAAAATCCGTGCCTTAATGCATGCGTGTGCGGCCGTCTTTTGGATCAGAGCGAATGCCGAAGCTCGATGATAAGCGATGCACATCGCGAATTGGCGCGCCAAAGGGTGCGCGTTGGGCGGCTATTTTATAAAAATTAAGCGTGTCAAAGCCGTTTAATATCATTGTAGCGCGGGCGATCATATCGTCTTTTGGGTTGCCCACGTGGCAAGCCTTTCCGGAAAAATCGGCCCACCTTCGCCAGAATAGCGCTGCCTGATCTCCTTAAGCAAAGCATCTGCATTAAGTCCTGCAGCCGAAAAAAATTTTCGAATCGGCTCCGTTGAGATACTAAGAGCCTCCTCCAGTTTCGAGAAAATAAGTGAATTTTTTAACTTATTTTCGGCTTTTTCATGTTCTAAATTAGTGATTGAGAGATGTGCCTCGGTTATCTGCTTTTGTAAATAAGCCGCAGATTTGGTTGTATTATGCAATGCGTCTGACATTAGGCCTAAACTCTCTTGAGAATCCTCGACAATTTCTTGAACAGAGCGCGTCGCCGCCTTTGGGCCTTTCGCTTGGATAACTCTGATTTTAATGCGTGCTGCGTCTCACTCTTTAATAGTGCGTCGGAGGTTTTTTTGAATGACTTCAATTTCGCTGCCCAATTCTCTCAACCGGCCGTCCGAAGCCAAAAGCGTGCTTTGCATTTGCGATACTTCCGCGAGGGCCACGTTATATCTTTGCTGCGCACCCAAAGTTTCTTGTGCCCGGACGTCTTGGTCTAGCGAAAGAATACTTAGCCTTTGTTTAAAAAGTTTTTGGTGGTGCGCTGATTGATCTTGCGTTGTACTCGGCTGGGTGGCCTCGATCAAAAGTATGGTTGTCGACAGTAACAGCCACAAGAAAAGTAAAAACAACACCATTGCTGTAAATATTTAACCAGAAGGTGTCAGCCTGACATAGCGCATCTCTGTGTTGGTCTTTATATAAACGCGTTGTTCGGGAAAATAGCGCCGGAACCAAGAGTTAATCATATGTGAGATATAACTAAACATACGTCTACCTTTTATTGTCTGTATTAATTTAATGGGCGTCCATTGGTTGATCTTACGCCTAAGTTTCTATTTGGCGAAATTTTCATAGCTGTTAGCCAATTTATCACTTTGACTTTGAGTTTGTTGATGTGGCACTTTTTTAACTTGCGCAAGCGGCCAGAACTTCCTCCACATGATCTTTCACCGAAACTTTTAGCCAAGCTTTAGTTATATTGCCACATCCGTCGATCAAGAATGTCGCACGGCTCAATGCCGAAATATGTTTTGCCATACATAGCTTTTTCGACCCAAGTTACGTAAGCTTCGCACAGGTTACTTTCAAAGTCAGAAACGAGCGTTATTCCGAGATTATATTTTTTAACAAATTTATCATGGGAATTGACTGAATCTTTTGATATTCTGATTATAACGGTATTTAGCTTTGCAAATTATGCAGCATGAGCGGTGAAATTAATCGCTTCAATCGTGCATCCTGGTGTCGCATCTTTCGGATAAAAATAAAGCACTACTTTTGTGGGCACAAGGCTGAGAGGGTTAAATTATCCCCGCCATCGCGCAGAAGGGTGAAATCTGGCGCAAGATCAGATATGTTCAAGAGAAATTTAGTCATGGGATATCCTTGAAGTAAATAAAATTTAATTCTAGTTTTAGTTCCCTTTCAAAAAAGATAAAGGCAGGGCAGAAAGTACGAAAGAAAGCACCGCATGCCAAAAGAGCCGAATGATACAATTTTTCCATCTTCAAAGCAGCCTTTAAAGGGCAGGCTTTTGTTTAAGCTTGTGGGAATGTTGCTGCTGATGTGTTTAGTGGTTATTTTTGCTTTTGTCGGTCTGGTCGTATTTGATAAAAATATTAGACTTTCCAATGAGGTCACGCATCGCTTTGAGCAAACATTAAACCATTCTTTAGCGCTGGAAGGGAGGGGCAGACTAACCATTGGCCATATGGATATAGGCTTTTCGAACGGATGGAGCCCGAAGATACGTCTTTTAAATGTGGTGCTTCTTGATCAGGATTCCCACCCTTTGGTTGATTTTGCGGAATTGCGGATTTTGATCAATATTAAGGCGGCGCTGAAAGGGCAGCTAAAACCGCGCGCGTTAACACTTGTGGGTGCTGAGATAATTTTACAGCGCAACGCGCAAGGTGCTTTTAATTTGTTTTGGACGCGAGACCCCACGAAGGGCATAGCCTCTCGTAGTGCCGCTGTATCGCACATCGATCTGAACAATTTTGGAACTTTCATGCATAGGATAGCACAGAGCTTTTCTACCCCGATGCTTGAGCAAATGTCGGAGATTTCTGGTGAGGGACTTGCCCTCATCTATGATGATCAATTTACGGGCCAACGCTGGACTATGGGGGATGGTCGCCTGTCACTGCTGAATATGAAGGATCAGTTGGTCATTGAACTTGGCGCGTCTGTCAGCACGACAAGCGGCACCAATGGACAGGTTGTTTTGCGCGCCGTGTCGGTAAAAAATGGTGGTAATAGCAAAATTTCTGTCACGATTGATCAGATCGAGGCTGCTGATTTAGTGGCACAAACGCCTGCCTTTGGCTGGATTGGCGTGATTGATGCGCCTATTTCGGGACGTATTGCTGGCGTATTTAGCAATGCCGGCGAAATCAACGGCGTCGAAGGCACACTTGATGTAGGCCAAGGCATGTTGGCCCCGAAGGGGATGAATAGTGAAATCCGGTTTGAAAAGGCGGGGCTTGCGTTCGATTATGGTTCCAAGCTCGGTGTGCTCAATTTGCATGGATTAAATGTCCAAAGCAAAATGCTGCAGCTTCAAGGTCGGGGTCAAATTTATGCGCCGCAAATAGAGGAAAACTTGCCTGAGAAATATATTGCGCAATTCCAGTTGGATCAGTTCCGTATTGATTCGAAAGGCTTATTTGAAGCGCCGATCGCGTTTGATTCTGCTCAGATGGACCTGCGTGTAAATATGCGGCCCTTTGCAATTGATATTGGTCAATTGAGCTTAAAGGGGGATGCCAGCCATTACTTTGCCAAAGGGAAATTGCGCGCCACGCCCGATGGGTGGGCAGCTAAAATTAACCTGGATATTGATCAGCTGAGTCAAGCCAGATTGCTATCACTGTGGCCTGAAAAGGTAATTCCCAAAACCAGAAAGTGGTTGTCCAATAATATTAAAAGTGCAAATTACGCAGAGATCAAAGCCAATTTGCAGATTGCCCCTAACCGCGCTCCGGTGATTGGACTTGGCTTTAACTTTATGAATGCCGCGTTACGCTTTATGCCCGCGATGCCGCTTTTGACCGATGCTAAGGGGTATGGTTCTTTGGTCAATGGTCAATATACTGTGGTGTTTAATAAAGGGATTGTAACCCCGTCAGATGAGGGTGCTATAGATATAGCAGGCACAGTGGCCGTGGTGCCCGATGTGACAAAAATACCTGCTGATTTGCATGTGGCGCTGTTGGCCCAAAGCAGCCTTAAATCTGTTTTAACCTTGGTCGATTTGCCCCCCTTTAACCTTATCGAAAAAGCTAAAAAAACGCCTAATTTCGCGTCGGGGCAAGCTAAAATTAAGGGAAATTTTGACCTAACGTTGGTCAAAGGGCTCAAAACCGAAGACGTTCGTTACTTGATCACTGGTGAAGTGCGTGACTTTTTGTCGAAAGTTATAGTGCCGAATTATGCAGTTTCTGGCGCAATAACAGATATAAGTATTACTCAAAAATCCATGGCGATTGGGGGTGATTTTTTTATGGAAGGGGTTCCTTTAAGAGCGCTTTATGAAACTAATTTTGGTTCCGAAGGTAAACCATCTGCCAAACCCGCCCGGATCACGGGTGAGATTATATTGTCGCCTGAAACGATGCGGATTTTTAAAATTGCAGCACCAAAGGGATTGCTAATGGGGAGCTCCTGGGTCCCTTTTGAGATCAAACTTGTCAAAAATCAAACGCCGATCGGCCACCTGCAGGCAGATATGACTGATTTTGCGATGGAGCTGCCCTCGGTCGGTTGGAAGAAAGGCAAAGGCAAGGCCGGAACTTTACTTGTTGATGCTAGCCTTAGTACGCCTATTTTTGTGGATCGGTTAGACTTTTTCACCGAAGGCCTAGATGTAAAGGGAAAAATAAGCCTGAAATCGGGGGGCGAACTTGATGAGATGGCCTTTCATAAATTTGTCCTATCACCATGGTTTGATGGTAGTTTTTCCGTCGTTGGAGAGGGGGTGGGGCAAGCGCCAAAGCTGGTTGTGACTGGTGGAATGTTGGATTTGCGCAGTTATGAAAACGCTGATGGCTATCCCAAAGGGTCGGAAAGTAAGCTCAGTGTAAACCTTAATAAGTTGCGCATCAGCGAGACACTATCGCTGACTGGCTTCCAAGGCGAGTTCGATTTAAAATCTGGGTTTCAGGGAGATTTTAAGGGGTTGGTCAATGCTACGGCCCCAATTACTGGTGTGATTACGCCAAGTTTAAAGGGAATGAATTTGTTGGTTACTTCGCAAAATTCTGGTGCAGCACTTAAGGCGGCAAATATTTTTGACGCGGCCGAGGGCGGTGTTTTGACTATGTCAATCACCCGTCCTGAAGCGCCTTCCCCAATGATCGGGAATATGCATATCAATAATGTAAATGTGAAAAATGCGGCCATATTGGCAGAAATGCTTAATGCAATTTCCGTGGTTGGATTGGTAAATCAATTATCGGGTCAGGGCTTGGCATTTGAGGAAGTGTCCGTGGATTTTATGTTTGAACCGGATTACATCCAGCTTAGCAATGGCTATGCCGCTGGGGCTTCGCTTGGGGGGACATTGTCGGGCCGTTATGGGTTAAATGATAAATTTCTCGATATGCAGGGGGTTATTTCGCCACTTTATCTTTTTAACGGCGTAGGATCCATTCTAACGGGTCGCGGCGAAGGTTTTTTTAGTTTTAACTATAAGCTTCGTGGCAGCTCGGACACGCCAGAGGTGAGCGTCAATCCTTTCTCCATTATAACACCTGGATTATTTCGAAACATCTTAAAAAATAAGAAGGTAAACCCTTAATTGCCACTTAAACTTTCGGATTTTAATTTTGATCTCCCTGAGGGGCTGATTGCGATGCGCCCCAAGGCGCCCAAAGGTTCGGCCAAACTTTTGCACTACGAACATGGACATATCACAGATTGCCGTGTGGCAGATTTAGTTAATATTTTACGCCCAAATGATCTTTTGGTGCTCAACAATACCCGTGTTATTGCTGCGCGCCTTAATGGAGAGCGTCGCCGCGTAAGTGCGCAGGGTGATGTTGTGGCTCGCATTGAAATTACTCTGATGAATCCCACTTTCAATGGTCAGTGGCGGGCTATGGCAAAACCTCTACGTAAGGTACTGGAGGGCGAAATTGTGCATTTCACCGCAGAGCTATGGGCGCGCGTAATTTCGAAAACTGACCTTGATTTAATACTGGAATTCAACAAGCGTGGCAGTAAACTGGATGCAGTTATTGAAGGTATTGGCCAAATGCCTTTGCCGCCCTACATTGCAGGTAAACGTGCGCCAGATGAGCAGGACCAGCAAGACTATCAAAGCGTCTTCGCGCGTCATGTGGGGGCGGTAGCGTCGCCAACTGCTTCGCTCCATTTTGATCAGGCGCTTTTATATGCGTTGGCAAGCAAGGGCGTCACATTTTGCGAAGTGACATTGCATGTAGGTGCAGGGACCTTTTTGCCGGTAAAGGTTGAAGATGTAGCCACCCATAAAATGCACGCTGAATGGGGCGATATCAGCGCTGAAGCGGCCGCGCAAATCTGCGCTACCAAAGAAAAGGGTGGGCGTGTGATTGCCGTGGGCACCACTGCCTTACGACTGATTGAAACAGCTGCACAATCTGGTCCGATCCGCCCCTGGCAAGGATTAACTAAAATTTTTATTTATCCTGGCTTTCAGTTCAGGATCACAGACGGGTTGATGACCAACTTTCATCTACCAAAATCAACATTGCTAATGCTGGTTGCTGCCTTGATCGGAAAAGGCCCTTTAGACGCTATTTATGCCCATGCCATAGCGCAAAAGTACCGTTTTTTTTCCTATGGAGATTCGTCCTTGCTTTTTCCCTAAAAGGCGCTCATTTGGCAGAAAGTGTCTGTACTCTGGCTTGATCGCGTATAGCCAGTGCTATTATGATCGTGAATTAAAATAGGGTTTGCCATGATTACTGTTTTATTAACCTCTTGGCCTCTTTTGCTGGGTGTTATGCTTTTAATGGTTGGAAATGGCATGCAAGGCTCCTTATTGGGAATAAGGGGAGCCTTAGAAGGCTTTAGCACATTTGAGCTTTCGGTGGTGATGTCAGCTTATTTTTTGGGATTTTTAGGGGGATCTCGGATAGCCCCTGAAATGATACGCCGTGTGGGCCATGTGCGGGTTTTTGCGGCCCTGGGTAGTTTGATTTCGGCTGGTTTGGTTATTTACCCGGTGCTCCCACATTGGATTGCATGGTCTTTGCTTCGTATTTGCATCGGCTTTTGTTTTGCAGGTGTCTACGTCACGGCTGAAAGCTGGCTTAATAATCAAGCAAAGAATGACACACGCGGGCAGACGTTGTCTCTCTATATGATAGTACAGATGTCGGGCATTATAGCATCGCAAGCGTTGTTAAATGTTGCGGACCCCTCGGACTTTACGCTGTTTGTGATCCCTTCCGTGATGGTCTCTTTGGCCTTCATTCCTATTTTGCTTACCGCTTCGACCGCGCCAACTTTTGAAACTACAAAATCTATGCGGTTTAAAGATCTTTTATCTGCATCGCCTCTTGGCTGTACTGGAATGTTATTAACGGGAGGAATTTTTTCAGCACTTTTTGGGATGACGGCCGTTTGGGGTAGTAATGCGGGGCTTTCGGTGCGTGATATAACGCTTTTTATAGCCAGTATTTATGTGGGCGGGCTGTTGATGCAATACCCCATCGGGCGCGCCTCGGATAATATGGATAGGCGGGTTTTGATAGCGGGTATTTCTTTATTTGGGTTTTTTATTGCTTTTTCCGTTTTTGTGGTGGATTTTTCTTTTATAGGACTTTTGTTTGTGGGCTTCATGTTGGGTGGTATTGCTAATCCGCTTTATTCTTTGCTGATAGCTCATACTAATGACTTTTTGGAGGTGGACTCAATGGCGTCTGCATCGTCTGGTCTGATATTTATTAATGGTACTGGGGCAATTTTTGGACCGGTTTTCACGGGTTGGCTAATCGCAGTTTTTGGTCCTAACGGCTTTTTTGCATTTATTGGTATATTGATGGGGGTTTTGGCCGCATATGCGCTTTGGCGGATGACCCGGCGAGCTGCACCAATTGATACGGGCGTCTTTACTACATTTGCGCCGAACGCTACGGCTTTGGCTGTGGGGGCTGTGGTTGACCAGGTTCAAGATCTGCCGCTAGATTAGTGCCTTGCTCCAAAGAGTAATACCTGCCAAATTGTAAGATATTGGGAGAATACTATGTCTGATCCAATTGAAATTTTGGAGTTTTGGTTGACTGAGGTTGATCCGAAATTCTGGTATCAATCGCACAGCGATTTAGACGATGAAATCACTGAGCGCTTTGCGGAAACATGGCAGGTATCCATAGCGGGCGGCCTTGACCATTGGTTGGAAGGGGCAGCGGGTTCGTTGGCCTTTATCATTTTGACAGATCAGTTTCCCCGGAATATGTTTCGTGAAGACGACCGTGCCTTTGCCTCGGACGCCTTAGCGCTGAAGGCGGCAATTAAAGCGACAGAACGGCAGTGGCACTTAGACGTGCCAGCGCCAGATCGACAATTTTTTTATATGCCGTTTGAGCATAGTGAAGATCTTGCTATGCAAGATCGATCTGTTGCGCTGATCCGCGATCATATGCCTGAGGGCAGTGATTTGTTACGACATGCCGAAGTGCATCGCCATATTATCCGCGACTTTGGCCGTTTCCCTTATCGAAATATTTTGCTCGACCGCCAAAACACTCCGGCAGAAGAAGTTTTTTTGGAAAAGGGTGGCTACCTCTATGCAGCAGAGCTTTATGGTTAGGTGGTTATTTAGAATTAACTATGTATTGTATGACCGCTGACTTCGTTTAGGCTGGTTGGCAGATGTAAAAATATAGTTTAACATCAAACTATTTTATAAGAGGCAAGAAATGGCAGAAAAATCCTTTGATTTATTGGTGATTGGTGCGGGTCCTGGTGGTTATGTTGCGGCTATTCGTGGTGCACAGCTGGGACTGAAAGTTGCGATTGTTGAACGTGAAAATCTGGGAGGTATTTGCTTAAATTGGGGTTGTATTCCAACTAAGGCATTGTTGCGTTCAGCCGAGGTGTTTCATCTGATGAACCGGGCCAAAGAATTTGGTCTATCGGCCACGGGGCTGGGATTTGATCTGAACGCGGTTGTGTCGCGGTCGCGCGGGGTCGCTAAACAGCTTTCGGTTGGAATTGGCCATCTGATGAAAAAAAACAAAATTACAGTTGTGATGGGCACTGCCACGTTGCCTGCTAAGGGCAAAGTTTTGGTCAAAACAGCCACGGGTGATGAAAATCTGGTGGCAAAATCAATTATTTTGGCCACTGGCGCACGGGCGCGAGAATTGCCGGGTCTTGAGGCCGACGGTGGCCTGGTATGGACCTATCGTCACGCCATGCAACCCTCGCGTATGCCAAAAAAACTTTTGGTAATAGGATCGGGCGCTATTGGTATAGAATTTGCTAGTTTTTATAATACACTAGGAGCTAAAACCACTGTTGTCGAGGTGATGGATCGTGTGCTTCCTGTTGAAGATGCCGAAGTTAGCGCCTTTGCAAAAAAAGCCTTTGTCAAACAGGGCATGGTGATTACTGAAAAAACCACTGTCAAAAAACTGGAACGCGCCTCCGATGGTAAGGGCGGAGGAACTGTGACGGCCCATTTAGAAAGTGATGGCAAAATTGAAACACAAATCTTTGACACGGTGATATCTGCCGTTGGTATTATTGGCAATGTGGAAGGTTTGGGACTTGAAGCCCTTGGGGTGAAAATTGACCGCACCCATGTTGTCACAGACGCCTATTGCCGCACAGGGGTTGATGGTCTTTATGCCATTGGCGACATTGCAGGAGCGCCGTGGCTCGCCCATAAGGCCAGCCATGAAGGCGTGATGGTAGCTGAACTGATCGCAGGGCTCAAACCTCATGCTATTAAACCCAATTCCATTGCGGGGTGCACCTATTGTCACCCTCAGGTCGCGTCGGTTGGCTTGACGGAAGAACAAGCACTTGCTTTAGGGCATAAAATTAAAGTTGGTAAGTTCCCATTTATTGGAAATGGCAAGGCCATAGCCTTGGGTGAAACCGAAGGATTTGTTAAAACTATATTCGACGATAAAACTGGTGAACTTTTAGGAGCTCATATGATTGGAGCTGAAGTGACCGAATTGATTCAAGGCTATGTTATAGGGCGTACTTTAGAAGCCACTGAAGAAGATCTGATTAACACAGTGTTCCCGCATCCGACCCTGTCAGAGATGATGCACGAAAGTGTGCTTGATGCTTATGGCCGCACCATTCATATGTAGGATGCACCACTAGCACAGTTTTTGCGCTGATTTTTTGGCACCATACGGATAAACAAATGAAGAACTTTGCATCAAAAATCCAATATTATCCCGTAAATTAGGTCTTTAACTTTTGAGGTTATATTTGGCTTGATGACTGGTTTACGTCAAACGCATCACGGAAACTTTACGTTTGCTGCTATCTCATTAACCCAGGTTAGTTTTGCTTTTTAAATAGCCCATTTTTTTGCTTTATCATTGGCCTTTAGGGCGTCGCGAGCTATCTGTTTTGCAAAGCAATGGGTGAAATTATGGCAGAGCAAAAGTTTATAGAAGTGCGTGGTGCACGTGAACATAATCTTAAAAACATTAACGTTGATATCCCACGCGACCAATTTGTGGTGATCACGGGGCTGTCAGGGTCAGGCAAATCAAGTTTGGCCTTTGATACGATTTATGCTGAAGGACAAAGGCGCTATGTGGAAAGCCTGTCTGCCTATGCACGCCAATTCCTTGATATGATGGGAAAGCCAGATGTTGATCATATTTCGGGCCTAAGTCCTGCCATCTCAATTGAACAAAGGACCACTTCAAAAAACCCCCGTTCCACAGTGGGTACAGCGACAGAGATTTACGACTATATGCGGCTATTATTTGCGCGTGTGGGCACACCATATTCGCCCACCACTGGCCTGCCAATTACAGCGCAGCAGGTGCAAGATATGGTTGACACGGTGATGGCAATGCCCGAAGGGGCCCGCGCTTACCTGCTTGCTCCTATTATACGGGATCGCAAAGGCGAATACCGCAAAGAATTTCTTGATCTCCGAAAGCAGGGCTTTCAAAGGGTTAAGGTCGATGGGGTCTTTTACGAACTTGAAGATCTGCCAAGCTTGGAAAAAAACCTGCGCCACGATATTGATGTGGTTGTGGATCGAATTGTGGTGCGCAAAGGCATTCAAACCCGCCTTGCCGACAGTTTTCGCACCGCCCTTAATTTGGCGGATGGAATCGCCATATTGGAAGCTGCTCCAAACGCAGGCGCGGACGACGTTCTAGACGCGCAACGTTGGACATTTTCAGAGAAATTTGCCTGTCCAGTCTCTGGCTTTACGATTTCAGAAATTGAGCCGCGGCTTTTTTCTTTTAATGCCCCCTTTGGTGCCTGCCCTGCGTGTGAAGGCTTGGGGAAGGAGTTGTTTTTTGACGAAAGGCTGATCGTACCGGATCAAAGCCTGACCCTTGCTCAGGGTGCACTTGCACCATGGGCTAAACAAAAATCACCCTATTTTTTGCAAACCATTGATGCCATAGCCAGTCATTACAAGTTTGACAAAAAGACGGCGTGGAAAAACCTGCCTGAGCAGGCAAAAGCAGTATTTTTGCGGGGGTCAGGCGAAGAGGAAATTAGCTTTCGCTATGACGAGGGAGGGCGCGTTTATGAAGTGAGCCGCGCTTTTGAAGGTGTGCTACCTAATATGGAACGCCGCCATCGCCAGACTGACAGCAGCTGGGTTCGCGAAGAGTTTGAGCGCTTTCAAAACAACCGTCCATGTGGTGCTTGCGGGGGCTACCGTTTGCGTCCCGAGGCTTTGGCTGTTAAAATAGCAGGTCAGCATGTGGGTCAGGTGGTGCAGTTTTCGATTGCCCAAGCCTATGACTGGATAGGTTCGGTGCCTGAAAGCCTAACGGCGCAAAAGAATGAAATTGCCCGCGCAATTTTGAAAGAAATTCGCGAAAGATTAGGATTTTTGGTTAATGTGGGGCTAAATTACCTGACCCTTGCCCGGAATGCTGGTACTTTGTCGGGTGGTGAAAGCCAACGTATTCGGTTAGCCAGCCAGATAGGATCGGGCTTGACAGGTGTGCTTTATGTGCTGGATGAACCTTCGATCGGACTGCATCAGCGTGACAATGATCGACTTTTGACCACGTTGAAAAATCTACGCGATCAGGGGAATACCGTTTTGGTGGTAGAACATGACGAAGACGCCATCCGTCAAGCTGACTATGTGTTTGACATAGGGCCAGGAGCGGGCGTGAATGGGGGACGACTGGTCAGCCAAGGCACTCCCGCGCAAATCGAAGCAGATAAAAACAGTCTTACTGGACAGTATTTGTCCGGCGCGCGTGCTATCAAAGTCCCAGAAGTGCGGCGTAAAGGGTCGGGCAAAAAGCTGACAGTGATTGGGGCTACCGGCAATAATTTACAAAATGTCACAGCTGAATTTCCCTTAGGAAAATTTATCTGTGTCACGGGGGTTTCGGGGGGTGGAAAGTCGACCCTAATCGTCGAAACGCTTTATAAAAATGCAGCTACAAAGCTAAACGGAGCTTATGAAACACCAGGCCCTTGCGAAGCGATCAAGGGCTTTGAGCATCTTGATAAGGTTATTGACATTGATCAGCGTGCCATCGGACGCACGCCGCGGTCAAATCCTGCAACATATACGGGCGCCTTTACGCCCATCCGCGATTGGTTTGCAGGTTTGCCTGAAAGTAGGGCGCGGGGCTATAAGGTAGGAAGATTTAGTTTTAACGTCAAAGGTGGGCGCTGCGAGGCGTGCCAAGGCGACGGTTTAATTAAGATAGAAATGCATTTTCTACCAGATGTGTATGTGACCTGTGAAACCTGCAAAGGCAATAGATACAATCGTGAAACATTGGAAATTAAGTTTAAAAACAAAAGTATATCCGACGTTCTTGACATGACTGTTGAAGAGGCGCAGGGGTTTTTTCAGGCCGTGCCATCGATCCGTGAAAAGATGGATGCTTTGAGCCGTGTTGGCTTGGGTTACATTAAGGTGGGTCAGCAGGCCACAACGTTGTCGGGGGGTGAAGCGCAGAGGGTGAAGCTGTCAAAAGAGCTTTCCCGGCGCGCCACAGGTCGCACGCTTTATATATTAGACGAGCCTACAACGGGCCTGCATTTTGAAGATGTGCGCAAGCTTTTGGAAGTGCTGCATGAGTTGGTAGATCAGGGTAATACTGTGGTGGTGATTGAACATAATCTAGATGTAATAAAAACCGCCGATTGGATCATTGATATTGGCCCCGAAGGCGGTACTGGGGGCGGCTTCATTGTGGTAACAGGTACTCCAGAAACTGTGGTCAAAGCGACAGACAGTCATACGGGCCAATATTTGAGCCAAATGCTCACGGCATAGGTCCCGCGCTTTTGGCGCAGAACCTATTTAATGGTCATTCCATTTGCTTAAAGTTAAAGGCCGCGCCTTCGCGAATGCCACTGGGCCAGCGCGCAGTCACGGTCTTGGTTCGCGTATAAAAACGAAATGCATCCGGACCATGTTGGTTCAAATCACCAAAGGATGATTTTTTCCAACCACCAAAAGTGTGATAGGCTAAAGGCACTGGAATAGGCACATTGATGCCGATCATTCCAATGTTGATGCGGCTTGCAAAATCGCGCGCTGTGTCGCCATCGCGGGTAAATATCGCAACCCCATTACCATATTCATGATCCATGGCATAGCCAAGCGCTTCTTCATAGGTTTTAGCGCGCACAGTCGACAAAACGGGGCCGAAAATTTCCTTTTTGTAAATATCCATGTCTCTGGTGACATGATCAAACAGATGAGGGCCAACAAAGAAGCCAGATTCATAGCCCTGCAGTTTGAAGTCGCGCCCATCGACGACAAGTTTGGCGCCCTGATCAATACCGCTTTGAACCAAACGCAGGATATTTTCTTGCGCGGCTTTAGTAACAACTGGGCCATAGTCAACGTCATTGTCTGCCGTGTAGGGCCCAACCTTTAGTTTTTCTATCCGTGTGACAAGGCGCTGAATCAAGGCCTCAGCCGTGGCATCACCTACAGGAACAGCCACCGAAATTGCCATGCAGCGTTCGCCTGCCGCACCGTAGCCCGCACCAATTAAAGCATCAGCTGCTTGGTCTAGATCGGCGTCTGGCATAATGATCATGTGGTTTTTTGCCCCACCAAAACATTGCACACGCTTACCACTAGAACAGCCGCGACCATAAATATATTCCGCAATTGGGGTTGAACCCACAAAGCCAATCGCGCTGATGGTAGGATTGTCTAAGATCGCATCAACTGACACTTTATCGCCGTTAATGACTTGCAGCACACCGTCAGGTAGGCCTGCCTCTTTCATCAATTCGCCGAGCATCAAGGGTACCGAGGGATCGCGCTCTGACGGTTTTAGAATAAAAGCGTTACCACAAGCTAGGGCAGGGCCCATTTTCCACATTGGGATCATAGCCGGAAAGTTAAAGGGTGTGATTCCGGCCGCCACGCCAACGGGTTGGCGCATCGAATACATGTCTATCCCAGGGCCTGCCGCATCGGTGAACTCGCCCTTCAGCATCTGTGGTGCGCCAATGCAATATTCCATAACTTCAAGCCCGCGTTGAACGTCGCCTCTTGCGTCAGGAAGGGTCTTGCCGTGCTCGCTCGATAAAGCCAAAGCCAATTTATCCATATCGCGGTTCAATAGGCTAACAAATTCCATAATCACGCGGGCGCGGCGTTGGGGATTGGTCGCTCCCCAAGCGATTTGCGCGCGCGCAGCGTCTGCGACAGCTGCGTCAAGCTCGGCTCCCGATGCCAAAGGCACCGTGGCTTGCACTTCGCCAGTTGCGGGGTTGAACACATCAGCAAAGCGTCCTGAGGTACCTTTGACATGTTTGCCATTGATCCAGTGGGTCAGTTCTCTCATGGGATTCTCCTTTAATTAGCCATAAGATACCCTTGCAATTTTGCCAAATAAAGCGACAATATTTCAAAAGCATTTTGCAAAAATATAGGTATAAGTATGGATTGGGGCGATTTACGGCTGTTTTTGACTGTAGCACGGCGTGAAAGCCTGTCAAAAGCGGGGCGTGTTCTACGGCTTGATCCGGCGACCTTGGGGAGACGCATGGCGCGCCTTGAACAAGATTTGGGGCAGCGTTTATTCGCTAAGAGCCCGCAAGGTTATTTGCTTTTGCCCGAGGGTGAGCGTCTTTTACCCCACGCAGAAAAAGCCGAAGCTGCAATGATAGCTGCACAAAATGCGCTCGAGGGCGATGATGCAGGCCTGCAAGGCCAGATACGCATCGGCGCACCTGATGGTTGCGCCAATTACCTATTGCCACAAGTGATTTCAGATATTGTCGTGCAAAACCCAAGGCTTGAAGTGCAGATAGTGGCTTTGCCGAGGGTATTCAACCTATCAAAACGCGAAGCAGATATGGCAATTGCCGTGTCACGCCCCGAAGCGGGTCGGCTTACGGTGCAAAAACTGAGCGATTATAAGCTTCATCTTACCGCGGCAAAATCCTATCTGACTGCCCATGCCGCGATCAAATGCGTATCTGATTTACCAGCGCATCGGTTGGTGGGCTATATCTCGGACATGATTTTTGACAAGGAACTGGATTATTTGACTGAGTTGGGACTAGGGCCAGTTTCGCTTGCGTCGAATTCTGTGTCTGTTCAACTTAATCTGTTGCGTCAGGGTTCTGGCATTGGTGTGGTGCATGATTTTGCACGTTTTGCCGCGCCTGAATTGCAAGATATATTGGCCAATGAAATCAGTTTTACGCGCAGTTTTTGGCTAATTCGCCATGCTGATGACGCGCAAGTGGTACGCCTTAATCGCTTTTCCGCGCTTTTGGCTGCGGGCATGAAGCGCACCGTTTCCCGGCTGGAAAGCCAACGGGAAGGCTTTCACTTGCAATTTTGAGAGAAATAATGTTGCTTGGCCGCGATTTGAAAGGATAACATATGCGCATTGGTCTTTACCCTGGCACATTTGATCCCATTACCCTGGGTCATATTGATATAATAGAACGGGCGATGGCGTTGGTCGATCGATTGGTGATCGGCGTGGCTATAAACCGCGAGAAGGGACCTTTGTTCGATCTAGAGGCGCGCGTTGCTATGGTGAAGGCTGAATGCCAAGCCGTTGTAGGCAAGACAGGGGGCGCGATTGTAGTGCATCCGTTTGAAAATTTGCTAATTGATTGCGCTAAAGACGTGGGGGCGACTGTGATCGTGCGTGGTTTGCGTGCGGTTGCGGATTTTGAATATGAATTTCAAATGGTAGGGATGAACCGTGCTCTTGATAGCAGCATTGAAACGGTATTTTTGATGGCCGATGCTCGTCGTCAGGCTATTGCTTCAAAATTGGTAAAAGAGATTGCGCGTTTGGGCGGCGATGTTAGCCATTTCGTGACCCCACCCGTCTTTGCGGCCTTAAAGTACAAGTGGACATGTTAGCGCAATCATAAAGGTTTGCGCTAACATATTGAAAAGATGTCGTATTTAGACTTCTCCCCACATCAAATTACCCCTATGCTAAGGAACTATTACGGGATATAAAATGATGATTACCATCGGCATTAATGGATTTGGCCGCATAGGCCGTTGTACTTTGGCGCATATTGCCGAATCTGCGCGCAATGATGTTCAAGTAGTAGCTATTAATGCCACTGGCCCGATTGAGACTAACGCCCATCTTTTGAAATATGATTCAGTTCATGGGCGCTTTGATGGAGCTGTCCGCATCGTAGAAAATGAACTTGACCTTGGCCGTGGAACGATACGTATGATGTCGAACTATGATCCCCATAGTCTTGATTGGGACGGAATTGATGTGGTACTGGAATGCACGGGCCAGTTCAACCAGCGTGATAAAGCGGCCGTTCATATAAATCGTGGTGCCAAGCGGGTTTTGATTTCTGCTCCCGCCAAAAATGTTGATAAAACAATAATTTATGGTGTAAATCATCGACAGCTTTTATCAGAGCATCGGGTCGTTTCTAACGGGTCATGTACTACTAACTGCTTGGTGCCCCTGGCCAAAGTACTTAATGATGCGATCGGGATTGAAAGCGGTATTATGACCACAATCCATTCCTACACTGGCGATCAGCCTGCACTAGATCGACGCCATGAGGATCTTTACCGTGGCCGTGCGGCTGCAATGGCAATGGTACCCACCTCGACTGGTGCTGCACGTGCCTTGGGCGAGGTGTTGCCTGAACTTGCAGGCAAGATTGACGGCACTGCGATGCGCGTCCCCACGCCCAATGTCTCTGCGGTGGATTTAACTTTTGTTTCTAGTAAGTCCGTTAACGTAGATGAGGTTAACGCCATAGTGCAAGCGGCGGCACATGGTTGTATGGGTATGGTTTTAGCTTATGATCCAGAACCCAAAGTTTCCATCGATTTTAATCATACAACCCAGTCTTGTATTTTTGCTCCAGATCAAACTAAGGTAGTTGGTGGCCGCACGGTGCGTGTACTGGCTTGGTATGATAATGAATGGGCGTTTTCGTGTCGCATGGCCGATGTGGCTGTCGTGATGGGGCAGTTAATTTAGTTAGTTAAACTATTATATAGCAGTTTTTTTGGCTGAATTTGTATTTATTTGACGGTGTATTTCTATTTTTTAAATAAAAACTTTCTGAATACAAAATATTATTTAGCCTTTTTGCTTTAATTAGTGGATAGGGCTTGAATCTTTGGGGTTTCTGGTGATGTTAGCGCTATCAAATTTTGAATCCCAAACCCGCCAAAGGCTAAATCTAAGGAGTGTGCTAATGACCGTCAAAGTTGCAATCAATGGGTTTGGTCGAATTGGCCGCAATGTGTTGCGAGCTATTGTTGAATCTGGCCGCACTGATGTCCAAGTAGTGGCTATTAACGATTTAGGGTCGGTAGAAATCAATGCGCATTTACTGCGCTTTGATTCAGTTCATGGTCGCTTTCCAGCAATTGTAACCACTACGGAAAACAGCATTGACGTGGGGCGAGGGCCGATACGAGTAACTGCGTTGCATAATCCTGCCGCATTGCCTTGGGGTGATGTTGATATTGCGCTGGAATGTACGGGTATTTTTTCCGACCGTGACAAGGCTGCAATCCACCTACAAAACGGATCAAAACGGGTGCTGATAAGCGCGCCTTCAGCTGGTGCGGATAAGACGATTGTTTTTGGTGTTAATCACGGGGCTTTGACGGGCACAGATTTTGTTGTGTCAAACGCCTCTTGCACCACAAATTGCTTGGCGCCCGTAGCTCAAGTGATCAATGACGCAATAGGAATTTCCAAAGGTTTTATGACTACCATACACAGTTATACGGGGGATCAACCCACTCTGGACACGATGCATAAGGACCTATACCGAGCGCGTGCTGCGGCTTTAAGCCTTATCCCAACCTCGACCGGTGCTGCTAAGGCTGTGGGCCTGGTTCTGCCAGAGCTTAACGGGAAGCTGGACGGCGTAGCTATTCGTGTCCCAACCCCGAATGTGTCGGTGGTGGATTTCGTTTTTGAAGCCAGCCGCACCACCAGCGTCGCTGAAATTAATGACGCTATTCGCGTGGCTTCCACTGGGCGGCTAAAAGAGATTTTGGGCTATACTGATGTGGCAAATGTGAGCTCGGATTTCAATCATGATCCCCATAGCTCGATTTTTCATATGGATCAAACCAAAGTCATAGCCGGCATGATGTGCCGCATTCTGTCCTGGTATGACAATGAATGGGGCTTTTCAAACCGCATGTCCGATACAGCGGTTGCAATGGGCCGTTTGATCTGAAACCAAATGATATTAGGTGGCCCAAGCACCGCTTTATTTTTTTTTGCTATTGAGCCAAAGGACTGCCAGTAGGACTGAAGCAATACCATTCCAACTGGCCATCGAAAGCCCGACCATTTGCCAAGCCACTGCATCGCACAAGACAAC
This sequence comes from Paracoccaceae bacterium, assembly GCA_041441915.1. Taxonomy (GTDB): domain Bacteria; phylum Pseudomonadota; class Alphaproteobacteria; order Rhodobacterales; family Rhodobacteraceae; genus UBA10365. The sequence goes on from JASDRS010000009.1 coordinate 29,658, forward strand.
GGGTGCATCAAAAATTTGCGCCAAAAGATTTTCGGCTGATAGGCCCTCCGTGGCGATTGAACCCGAACAGCGGCTCAGCCACCAGTGGCGTTCGACTCCCGTATGATAAAAGGCAATCGCAGCCGAAGTTGTCATGGCGATCGCCCCCAAATAGGATATAAAAATTCCTGAAAAAGCCCAAGCTGGCATAATCAAAGCCAATATGCCGATCAAGATCGCCGTTACGTGTGGCCAACGCTGCCAGAGACAAAGCTCGCAAGCCTGGAGGCCTAGGATATATTGAAACCAAAAAGCTCCTAAAAGCAAAAAGCTTGAGCCAAAAATAGCAAGCCATATTAATGTTGGGCGTTTCATATGAATTTAACCATCACAAATCCTAGGATCACAGCCGCAATTGCCAAACTAAACAAAAGGCCTAAGCGCTCTTCGATAAAGTCTTGGATTACAACCCCAAATCGCCATAAAAGTGTGGCGATGACGAAAAACCGCAATCCCCTCGCCACAAGGCTGGCCAACATAAAAACCGGCAAAGATAGGCCTGTGACCCCTGAAATAATCGTGATTATTTTGTAAGGCAAAGGGGTTAGGCCAGCGATCAGTACCGCCCAGGCGCCATATTTGTTATAGTGGGTAGCAAAACTGTCGGAATGTTCTACACTTCCGTAAAGATTGAGCAGTGGCTGCCCCACAATATCAAATAGATAGGCCCCAATCATATAGCCAAATAGCCCTCCAAAAACTGAAGAAATAGTGGCAACTCCCGCGATCATCCACGCCCGTTTTGGCGTGGCCAAAACCATAGGAATGATCAAAAAATCAGGTGGAATCGGAAATATTGAGCTTTCGATGAAAGCAATTATAGCCAAAAACCACAGCGCGTGGCGATGCGCTGCTCGGTCGATCGTCCAGCTATAAAACGCTTTAATCATGTGACCTCGAGTAAGAAGGACGCCTTTGGGGGACGCAGGTTACAAGAGTGATTTTACTTTATCGAAGGTCGCTTCAGCTGTGATACCAAACTCTTTATAAAGCTGATCTGCTGGTGCCGAAGCGCCAAAACCCGTCATGCCAATGAAGCCCGCTTTTGTGTAGCGACCACGTTCGCCGTAAAGCCACTGCTCCCATCCCATTTGCACGCCGGCTTCGATTGCCACACGCACGGGACCCGCGGGCAAAATGCGACGCCGGTAGGCCAAATCTTGCTCGGAAAAAAGCTCCATACATGGCATAGACACAACGCGTGTGCCAATCCCTTGGCTTTGCAGCAGATCGCGCGCGGCCAAAGCTATTTCTACTTCAGATCCGGTGGCAATCAAAATGGCTTGGCGTTTGCTCACGGCTTCGGCCAAGATATAAGCGCCTTTTGCAGTAAGATTTTGGCTGGTGTAGGTCTTGCGCACCGTTGGCAAATTCTGACGCGACAGGGCTAGAACCGATGGTGTAGTTTTGGTAGTTAGTGCCAGCTCCCATGCTTCGGCTGTTTCGACCAAATCTGCTGGCCTAAACACCCAAGTGTTAGGCGTGGCGCGCGAAATAGCTAGATGCTCAACGGGTTGATGTGTAGGGCCATCTTCCCCCAGACCAATGCTGTCATGTGTCATCACATAGACGGTAGGTACCTGCATCAAGGCCGAAAGCCGCATCGAAGGGCGGGCGTAATCGGTGAAGCACATAAAGGTCCCGCCGTAAGCCCTAAAGCCGCCATGCAGTGCCATGCCGTTCATAGCCGCAGCCATGCCATGTTCCCTAATGCCAAAATAGACATAGCGGCCCTTACGGTTATCAGGAGAAAACACATCCATATCTGTGGTTTTGGTGTTGTTGGATCCGGTCAAATCTGCCGAACCGCCAATGGTTTCTCCCAAAATTGGATTTACCACTTCAAGCACCATTTCCGAAGCGCGCCGTGTGGCGACCTTAGGTGAGGTTTCTGATGCCATTTTTTTCAATTTACGCAAGGCAGGCGCTAAGCGGGTGGGCATGTCACCCGCAAAAATACGTGTGAATTCAGCCTGCTTAGCAGGCGAAAGGGCAGCAAAGTCTACCTCCCATTTCAAACGTGCATATTTTCCTTTTGAACCAATGTTTTCCCAGGATTTCTTAATGTCATCTGGAACAACAAAGGGCTCATGTTTCCAACCGTAAACTGCACGGGTGTCTGTGATCAATTGTACATCAGTCAAAGCCCCGTGACCTTTTGAGGTGTCTTGCGCCGAAGAGCCAAATGCAATATGCGTCGCGCAGGCGATCATAGCTGGGAGGTCAGATGCTTTAGCCGCCTTGAGCGCGGCATTAATTGCTACAGGATCATGCCCATCACATTCAAATACGTCCCATCCCGAGGCGGCGAAACGTATTTTTTGGTCGGTAATATCTGCAATCGATACTTTGCCATCAATGGTGATGCCATTATTGTCCCAAAGTACGATCAGGCGTGACAACTGATGTTTTCCCGCAAGGCCAATAGCTTCTTGACTTAAGCCCTCCATCAAACAACCATCGCCTGCGATCACATAGGTATAGTGATCAATAACGTTAGAACCCCAGCGTGCGCGCAAAGATTCTTCAGCCATGGCGAAACCCACGGCATTTGAAAGTCCCTGACCCAATGGACCTGTGGTGGTTTCAATTCCTGCTAAATGGCCATATTCTGGGTGGCCTGCGGTTTTAGCGCCCCACTGCCGAAAATTTTTAACCTGTTCTAACGTGCAATCTTCATAGCCTGTCAGATGCAGGAGGCTGTAAATCAGCATTGAGCCGTGGCCCGCTGATAGTATAAACCGATCACGGTTAGGCCAATTTGGCGCTGAAGAATCAAAATTCATGTGTTTTTCGAACAATACAGTGGCCACATCGGCCATGCCCATCGGCATACCTGAATGGCCTGAATTGGCGGCGGCAACCGCGTCAAGCGAAAGCACTCGAATGGCACAGGCTTTGTTCCAATGATCAGGCTGTTGTTCGCGCAAGCTGGAAATATCCATGGGAGGATCCTTGATGAAGGCCTTGTCACCTTGACGCGGCTTGGCTTCTATGAACCAAATATCATTTTGAGCCATAAGTTCAAGCTACGCCTGACAATATCTGGTGCATTTTAGAAAAAGCTTTGGCCGACAGCCTATTTTTCAGTAAGAGGTAGTCTCATGAAAGGTTGCAACTTCTCAAGAATTTCACCACAATGTCCTTAAGTCTGAGGCATGTCAAGGTGCTGACGACCGTCTATAGATGCTGTAAGGGCAAAAGATGACGCAGATCGCACAATTGGAACATCGCATTACAAAGGCTTTAGATCGCATTGCGCGCGGGCTTGAAGCGCAAGATGGCACTTTTGTCAACGCCAGCAGCACCTGTTTAGATACTATTGCCGACCTTGAAGCTCAAAAGATATCAGCGTTGGCATCTGCTAGAGCTGCTCAGACTAAACTTAACGATTTAATTTCTCAGCTTGATGAACAGGGGCGCGAATTGCAGCGTCAATCGGTGGAGGTAACGTCGCTGCGGGTCCATATCAGAATGCTGCGGGAGCAGATGCAAGAGGGGACCGTGGACGGTCATTTGATAAACCAAACCTTGGCCATAGAATTGGCTGCTCTAGAAGCTGAGCGTAACAAGGATCGTCTTGAATTGGCCCAAATTGTGGCCGCACTTAATCCATTGCTGTAATCAGAGGTACCAAATGCCTGAGGTCATAATTTCTATCGGCGGGCGTAAGTTTGAAGTGGCATGCCAAGAGGGCGAAGAGCATTTTGTACATTCAGCTGCCGCAATTTTTGATCGCGAAGCCCAGCCTTTGATTGTCCAACTGGGCCGCTTGCCACCTGAGCGGCTTTTGCTTATGGCAGGTTTGATGTTGGCCGATAAGACCGCGATCCTAGAAGATGAATTGCGTGTGCTGAAGGAAAAAAAATCAGAACCCCAGCGCGTTGAAGTGCCTTTGATCCCGACTGAAGTTATAGAGACTTTGGCAGAAATCGCTGCACGCGCCGAATCTTTGGCACATATATTTGAAAAATAGCCCCACCCCAAGGTGGGATTTTGGTTTAGGTGTTGGCTTCGCGAATTTTTTCGGACGCGTCTTTATCATATGCTACGCTATGTTGGGTAAATAGCACGTCAAGTTCACCGGACATAGTCATCTCGGTAACAATATCACACCCGCCGACAAACTCGCCCTTTACATAAAGCTGTGGAATGGTGGGCCAGTCAGAAAATTCTTTGATGGATTGACGTAAATCGCCATCGGCTAAAACATTCACATCAGAAAATTCAACTCCCATGAAGTTGAGCACGCCCACCACACGGCTGGAAAAGCCACATTGTGGCATTGACTTCGTGCCTTTCATGAACAAAACAACGTCATTTTTTGTTAGAGTGTCTTGAATGGTTTCTGTTGCTTCTGTCATTTTTTGTCCTATCTCTGACTTTGTTAGAAAATTTTAGTGGTGAGCGCTAAGGCATGTAAAGCCCCGCTGGGTCCGTCCATCTTGCCTTTCAGGCTTGCATAGACGGCGCGTTGTTGCTGAACCCGGTTCATGGATTTGAAGCTTTCGTCAATGACTTCGGCCGCCCAATGATTTCCGTCGCCGGCAAGGTCAGAAATGGTGATCCTGGCATTGGGAAAAGCAGCTCGGATCAGGTCTTCGATTTCTTGTGCTTCTATAGCCATGGGTGGTCCTTTAATTTTATTAAAATGTAGAACGTGCGTGAGTTCACTACAAGAGGGATTACTTATTTTGTCTGCACAAAGCCCTAGCCGTTTACGGCCTTGGCAAAGCTCTGGTTATAAATTGCTGTCAATTCCGATAGAGAAGCCACGTCATTACCAAGACGCACCTCATCGCCACCAAATCGTCCAACGATCATCAAAGGCACCTTATCAAAAATTGCGGCTGCAGCCAATGTTTGAGCCTGACTGTCAGAACAGGCTAGCACATAGCGCGCCTGATCTTCACCAAAAAGCTGACCTATATCTTGGCTGTCAAGTTCAAAGCCAATGCCTGAAGTTTGTGCCATTTTAAATGAGGCTAGGGCTAGACCACCGTCAGATATATCATTTGCTGCCCTAAAAGATTTACGGTTATCGCGCAAAAACGTGCCATTTTGGTGTTCTGTCAACAGGTCAACATGGGGCGCATCCCCCGATCGCATACCAAAGGCTTCTGCCAACAGAGCCGATTGCCCCAAATGGCCGTTGCATGATCCCAATACACAAATCAGATCGCCTGTTTGAGGTTCACTTAAAATTAAATCTTCAATTTTATGTAATAACCCAACCGCTCCGATGGTGGGTGTGGGCATGATGCTGTTACCATCTGTCTCATTATAAAGCGACACATTTCCTGACACAATGGGCATATTAAGCGCTGTCACGGCTTCGGATATGCCTTTTATGGCAAAAACGAATTGTCCCATTATTTCAGGCTTTTCGGGATTTCCAAAATTCAAATTATCTGTGGTGGCTAAAGGAAGAGCCCCCACTGAACAAAGGTTACGATAGGCTTCTGCCACCGCTTGTTTGCCGCCTTCAAATGGGTTGGCTTTTACATATCGGGGTGTCACGTCTGAGGTGAACGCCAATGCCTTATTGGTGCCATGCACCCTAACCACTCCCGCGCCAAGACCCGGTGCACGGAGCGTGTCGGCCATGACCTGACTGTCATATTGCTCATATGCCCAAGCCTTTGAAGCATAGTTGGGCGAACCTATCAGGGCCTTAAGTCCGGAAATAGGCGCTATTTTAGGAATGGCGCCGAAAGGTACAGCCTTTTGAGGCACGACCCAGGGCCTATCATATTCAGGAGCATTGCATGACAACGCCTTCAGCGGCAAGTCAGCTTTAATTTCATTATTCAACATGACTAAAAAGCGATCTTCTGCGATTGTTTCGCCTATAATGACAAAATCAAGATCCCATTTTTTGAAAATTTCGCGCGCCATATCTTCAAGGGTGGGATTGAGTACCATCAGCATGCGTTCTTGGCTTTCAGAAAGCATCATCTCGTAAGCTGTCATTTGGCTTTCACGGCAGGGCACTTGGTCAAGATCAAGGCGAATACCCAAGTTGCCCTTGTCGCCCATCTCAACTGCCGAACAGGTTAGACCCGCTGCCCCCATATCTTGGATTGAGACAACCGCGCCAGTTGACATCAGCTCAAGACAGGCTTCGAGAAGGCGTTTTCCCGTGAAAGGATCTCCCACTTGCACCGTGGGTCGTTTTTCTTCGATTGTTTCATCAAACTCGGCCGAGGCCATGGTCGCACCGCCAACGCCGTCGCGTCCCGTTTTGGCACCCAAATAGACCACGGGCATGCCTAGCCCAGAAGCGGCAGAATAAAAAATCTTATCCACATCAGCCAAGCCGGCAGCAAAGGCATTGACCAAGCAATTTCCATTATAGCTTTCATGAAAGCGCACTTCACCTGCGACGGTAGGCACTCCAAAGGAATTTCCATAATTGCCCACACCTTCGACCACTCCTTTGACCAAATGCGCAGTTTTAGGATGCGAGGGCAGACCAAAAGATAATGAATTCATCGCCGCAATTGGGCGAGCGCCCATGGTGAAAACATCACGCAAGATGCCGCCCACACCTGTGGCAGCCCCTTGATGTGGCTCGATGTAGCTTGGGTGATTGTGGCTTTCCATTTTAAACACAATCGCTTGTCCATCCCCAATATCAACCACACCCGCATTTTCACCCGGCCCGCAGATTACCTGTGGGCCCGTTGTAGGCAAAGTGCGCAACCACTTTTTTGACGATTTATATGAACAGTGCTCGTTCCACATGGCCGAGAAAATCCCTAGTTCGGTATAGCTGGGAGTGCGGCCTAGAATATCTAAGATGCGAGCATATTCATCAGGGTTTAGACCATGCAATGCAATTAATTCTGGGGTGATAACGGGCTCTTGCATGGGACATCCTTATAAGTTTGGCCCCAAAGCTCGGGCATTGCAAAGGGGTCATACTTTATAGCTCGCCAAAGGAAAAGAGCACTTGTGCCTATCCTGGGCAAGTGCTCTTTAGTGTAATCATATAAAAAAATATCGATAGAAAGCTCGAGCGACCTCTAACAAGGGAGGTGAAAAAATCAAAAAATATTTGATATATTTACATTTTTGTTGAATAGCCCCATTCAAATAGTAGTTCAATATAAAATTTAAAAAAATCTGCATAGCTGTTGTGAGTATGCCTCATAGGCATTTGAACTGTTCTAAAGTCATTTTGCAATAATAAGAATAACTTAGATTTTCTGGCGTTTACGAAATGTAAAAATTTCTTCTGCGACGAAGTCGCGAAAAGCCGCAACGCGTTTTGAGTGACGCAATTCTTCAGGGTAAGCTAAAAATACAGGCACTTCAGTGGATTCAATATAAGGCAGTACGCGCACAAGGTTAGGAGAGTCTTCCGTAATATAGTCAGGTAATATTCCAATTCCTAAATGACTGAGCACGCCTTGTAATACTCCAAAGTAATTATTGACTGAAAGTGTAGAAGGAATATCATTTTGCAACAACTGAGTCACCAACAAAGCCCCCGCCGCTACCTGCGCTGTGCCAGAATGTTGGGAAATTAGCCGATGTTGGGTTAAGTCACTCATAATTTCGGGCATGCCGTTTTCGGCCAAATATTCTGGTGTTGCATAAAGGCGCATGCGAATATTCATTAATCGTTTACGTATCAAATCAGCCTGCGATGGCTCTTTCATCCGAATGGCCACGTCGGCTTCGCGCATCGGCAGGTCAAGAACGCGCTCTTCAAGCATCAAGTCAATCTTCAAGGCTGGATACTTTTTGAACAGAGCAGGCAGCCTTGGGGCCAACCACAAAGTGCCAAAGCCCACTGTTGTGGTCACGCGCAATTCACCAAACACTTCGTCTTCGCTATCTCGAATACGTGCCGCCGCTGCCTCAAGTCGTTTGATCATTGCTTGGGTCGCGTCAAACAAAATTTCGCCCTGTTCTGTTAGAATTAGGCCACGTGCGTGGCGGTGGAACAGGGTTGCAGAAAAACTTTCTTCAAGAGCACGAATTTGACGCGATACCGCCGATTGCGATAAGTGCAAATTGTCACCCGCATGGGTCAAAGATCCCGCATCGGCTACCGCGTGAAATATGCGAAGTTTATCCCAATCCATTTCAAAGCCCCTGATGACCCCAATTGAGTCTTGCAGTTTAAATTTTTTAATTAGATAAGCGCTTAAGCCGATTCATGCAAGTCATTGCAATATTTATTTAATTGTCAATTTGATATAAAATTTGTATAACTAATGGTTATTTTTATCATAGTTATTAAAAATTCAAAAAACTTTAGTGTCATTTTATAAAAAATATAAATTTTTCTGTAATCAGGGAACACTTTCGTGCTAGGCGCAAACAAGCACTGTGTGACGCGCAAAATAAGCTATCCTTCTTCGGCGCGCAGTCGTTCAGGGCGTGCACTAATCCGCGTTTTAGAGAATCTGACGGGACGATCGTCCTCGATCTGGCGTGAGACTTAAAGTCGTGGGCTAGTCTTCATCTAATATTTCGGAAAATAGGCCCTTGGTGATAATTGCAAATCACCCCTACAGAATACTAAACGGAATGGTGATGGGCTATGTGCTGAATTAGGCGTGCGACGACTTTCTCATTTTTAGCCAATTGTGTCTTTCGGCGTGCGGAAGGGCTTATTAAAGTTGTTTTACCTATTTAATTCGAAGAAACAAAAGAGGCCAAAAGACTTAATATTGAATCGCGCGCCAAGGTGCTAGATTTTTTGTCCGGTGGTGGCACTATTTGGGTGTTTCCAGGTGGTACCGTTTAGGCCCGTGCCAAGCCTTTTTCTCAACCAATGGATCCAAGCTGGCGCAATTTTACCGCAAAGATGATAGCTAAATCAAATGTGACTGTTGTGCCTATCTATTTTACGGGCCATAATTTACGGCTTTTTTTAGTTGGCAAGTTGTGTGCATTCGAACTTGTGGCTTGCTATGTTAATAAAAGAGTTCAAATCCCGTATAGAGAATCGAGTTGAAATTGTGATCAGAGGTCTATTTTTTATATGCAATTTTACTAATTTTTAAATTAGATTTCACTGCTACTATTTATTTGCATGAGGCAACTTATAACCTTTCGCCCGCGCTGCTAAAATATTATGATTGCTGCTAAGGATTTTAAGAACGGTATAAATTTCGATAAAGTGCAAGGTTCATATGGCAGTAGGAATTTTTGACTCGGGCCTCGGTGGTCTGACGGTTATGAGCGCGGTCACTCAAAGTATGCCCAATGTTCCATTTATTTATTTTGGTGACAATATTAATGCTCCTTACGGCGTTCGCACGCATGACGATATTTTCGCGCTAACCTGCTCTGCCACCCAAAAACTTTGGGACGAGGGCTGTGAATTGGTGATTTTAGCTTGCAACACTGCTAGTGCAGTAGCACTTAAACGTATACAAGAAACCTGGCTCCCGCCTGAAAAGCGGGTTTTGGGGGTTTTTGTTCCTTTGATTGAATCTTTAACTGAACGGCAATGGGGCGACAACTCCCCCTCGCGTGAGGTCGACGTGAAACATGTAGCGCTTTTTGCAACACCTGCCACCGTGGCTAGCCGCGCTTTTCAACGTGAATTGGCCCATCGTGCTGTTGGCGTCGATGTCGAAGCTCAACCCTGTGGCGGCTTGGTTGACGCTATAGAACAGGGCGATGAAATTTTGGCCAAAGCGTTGGTGCGTAGCCATGTTGATGCACTCAAACGCCGAATGCCACGGCCCCAAGCAGCTATTTTAGGTTGCACGCATTATCCATTGATGGAAAAATCCTTTCGCGAAGCGTTAGGTGAGGATGTTAAAGTCTTTTCCCAAGCAAATTTAGTGGCCGAAAGTTTAACTGACTATCTGCAAAGACACCCAAATATGTTTGGAACAGGGATGATCACTAAATATCTTACCTCAGGCGATCCGATTGCCGTAAGCAAGCTTGCGACACAATTTCTGCGTCGATCCGTGCATTTTGAGGCTGTTTAGCCCTAAAATGCGTTCATATTAATGGTGCTTACCCCATATCCCCTTGAAAAAAATCTGCCCTTGCCGCATTACAAAATAGAATTTCGGAGGTTTCATGATCCACAACATCGCCATTTTGGGCGCTTCGGGCTATACTGGTGCAGAGCTTATACGCCTAATTTTGGGCCATCCATCAATGCGCATTTGTGCGCTTTCAGCTGACCGCAAAGCGGGCATGGCGGTTGAAGATGTTTTTCCTTTTTTGCGTGGGGCAGATTTGCCGACGCTTTGTAAAATTGAAGAGATTGATTTTTCGGATATTGATTTGGTTTTTTGCGCGCTGCCTCATGCCACATCACAAGCGGTGATCGTGACTATACCAAACCATGTGAAAGTAGTTGATCTTTCAGCAGATTTTCGTCTGCGCGATCCTATGGCTTATGAAAAGTGGTATGGAAAAAAGCACCAAGCGCTTGCTCTTCAAAAAGAAGCAATTTACGGCCTGACTGAATTTTACCGCGCTGATATTGCAAAAGCTCGCTTGGTTGCGGGAACGGGCTGCAATGCCGCCGCGGGCCAATATGCGCTATGTCCTTTGATCGCGGCGGGTGTGATAGATCTTGATCAAATAATTCTTGATCTTAAAGCTGGTGTATCAGGGGCAGGGCGCAGCGCCAAAGAAAATTTACTACATGCTGAACTTTCTGAAGGCACACAAAGCTATTCTGCTGGTGGCCTTCATCGGCATTTAGGCGAATTTGATCAGGAATTTAGCGCCTTAGCTGGGCGTAAGGTTGAAGTCCAATTCACACCGCATCTGATGCCGATGAACCGTGGAATTTTGATGACAATTTATGTTAAAGGCGACGCAAAGCTGGTTCACCACACGCTTGCGACTGCTTATGTCGCTGAGACCTTTTTGCAGGTTTTGCCCTTCGGTAGCCTGCCGTCGACCCGTAATGTGCGAGGATCAAACCACTGCCATTTGGGAGTAGTTGGGGACCGCAAAGCGGGCCATGCTGTGATAGTGTCTGTGATTGACAATTTGACCAAAGGTTCAAGCGGGCAGGCGCTGCAAAATGCCAATTTAATGTTGGGAATCGAAGAAACCTGCGGCCTGAACGGCCTTGCGCTGTTTCCGTAAGGAGAGAATATGCGTTCACTTAAAAAAATACGCCGAATTCAACTGATCGCATTAGCCTTTGTGGGGCTTATTGGGTCTACGGCCCTGGTGGGTTGCGCTCTGCGTGACGGAATTAATTATTTTCGAGCGCCAAGTCAGGTTATTTCAGACCCACCAAAAATCGGCGAAGTGTTTCGTCTGGGTGGCTTGGTTGAAAAGGGCAGTTTAAATCGAGGTCAAGGGGCCAATGTGACATTCCGTGTCACCGATGGTTTGGCGGTGGTGGATGTGGTTTTTAATGGTATCTTGCCCGATCTTTTTGACGAAGGACAGGGAATGATTGGCACGGGAATTTATGTTAATAATATATTTCAAGCCTCTGAAATATTAGCTAAACATGATGAAAACTATATGCCAAAAGAACTTGTTGAAAGTTTAAAAAAAACGGGCTTTTATCAAGATCCTAACACGGCCCTATCAATAAATTAACGCATTTAAATCTACTTGCCCACATTAAATTTGAGGCAGATGTTGGAAAATAGTAAAATATCAAACAAAATTATCTGTCGTGAAGGCAATCATGTTAATAACAAAGTATGGTCCAGAGGGGCTTACAATAAAATGTCATGATCTTGGATGCGTTTTTCGGCTTAAGATTGGTTTTTACGTGCGATAGTAAGTTTTTGCTTTGAAGTGTGTGAGCCATACCATTTTTGCAAAAACAGCTAAAACCGAGCCAAAATAGGTGCCGTCGTTCAAGCAAGCCACAGCATGATGGCTGATGTGTATCTTGACAATATTTTCCTGATCGACTGTCAAAAAAGTAGAGAAAGTAGCTAAATCTAGCTTCTTTGGACACAGATGGGTGCGGGGCATTGACCAAATCATTCGCCTCTGGCATTCGGGTACTGAAAGAGGCTGATCATGAACCTATTTAGCGATATTAAAAATCTTGTAAAGCAATCTGTAAAAAACATGGTGTTGGCAGGCGATTTGCCTGCGGGTCTCGAACTAAGCTTAATTACCGTTGAACCCCCTCGCGACGCTTCGCATGGCGACATGGCCACCAATGCAGCGATGGTATTGGCTAAACCTGCAGGCCAAACCCCAGGGGTAATTGCCGATAAACTGGCAACGCTTTTGGAGAAAGATATCCGTATTGTAGAGGCCTGGGTGGCGGGGCCTGGTTTTATCAACCTGCGGCTTGATGACAAAGTTCTTCAAGCGTTGGTAGTTTCTATATTGAACATGGGCACTAATTTTGGCCGTGCCAATTTTGGAACGGACATTAAGGTGAATGTTGAATTTGTTTCCGCTAATCCAACGGGACCTATGCATGTGGGCCACGTGCGTGGCGCAGTATTTGGAGATACTTTGGCGCGACTTTTGTCTTTTGTAGGGTATGAGGTTACCCGTGAATATTACATCAATGACGGCGGCGCTCAAGTTGATGTTCTGGCGCGATCGGCCTTTCAGCGCTATAGGCAAGCCTATGGCCATGAACCACAAATCTCAGATGGGCTTTACCCTGGGGATTACCTTATTCCCGTTGGCGAGGCTATGAAGAAAAAATATGGCGCAAGCCTTTTGAACCAGCCCGAAAAAATTTGGTTAAATGATGTGCGCGACTTAGCGGGCGACATGATGATGGCAATGATCCACGAAGATCTGGCATCTTTGAATGTAAAGATGGACGTATATTCATCCGAAAAATCGCTTTATGTTACTGGTCAAATTGAGGCAGCAATAAAAAAATTGCGCGCTCAAGGTTTGATTTATGAAGGCGTCCTTGAAGCCCCAAAGGGCAAAACCTTAGAAGATTGGGAGCCGCGCGAGCAAACGCTGTTTAAATCTTCGAAATTTGGTGATGATGTTGACCGCCCTGTCATGAAATCTGACGGTTCTTGGACCTATTTTGCTCCAGACATTGCTTACCATTATGACAAAGTGCAACGCGGTTTTGACCAGCTAATTGATGTTTTTGGTGCAGACCATGGTGGATATGTTAAACGCATGAAAGCTATAGTAACAGCACTCTCATACGGAAAAACTACCTTAGATATCAAGCTTATCCAATTGGTTAAACTTTTGAAGAACGGTGAGCCATTTAAAATGTCAAAACGGGCTGGCACTTTTGTGACACTGCGTGAGGTGGTGGAATTGGTGGGCGCTGATGTCACGCGCTTTGTGATGCTCACCCGTAAAAATGATGCGCCCTTAGATTTTGATTTTGACAAGGTTTTGGAACAGTCAAAAGACAATCCAGTCTTTTATGTACAATATGCCAATGCGCGGATCAATTCAGTGATGGTTAAGGCCAAGGCCTTAGGGCTTGATGTATCTGACGCGGCTTTAGCAAAAATGGACCCTGCAGTTTTGAGCCATGCGGCCGAGCTCACCTTGATTAAAAAAATGTCCGAATGGCCACGTTTGGTTGAAATTGCGGCGCGCGGCAATGAGCCGCACCGCGTGGCATTTTACTTGTATGATCTTGCGTCTGAACTGCATAGTCTGTGGAATAGTGGTAATGACACCATAGAATTGCGCTTTCTTCAAGAAGATTTTGCCATTATGGCGGCAAAAATTGCGCTCGCCCGTGCGGTAGGCGTTGTGATTTCGTCGGGTCTTGCTATTCTTGGCGTTACACCAGTCGAGGAAATGCGCTGATCACAAGCGCTCAGATGGTGCCCGCTGCAAGGCGGTTGGCCAATGAGGGTGCCTTATCCCTCAATAGTGAGGCAAAGCATGACTGAGTGGAATTATAACGCCGCCGCCCATGATCCGGCACCACAAGAGCGGCAAGATGTAGTTATTAAAATTACGCGGGCCAGTCAAATTGTAGGGGGTCTTATGTCTCTTGGGCTTTTGTCCGCGATTGCTTATTTTTCTTATGATCTAGAATTGGGCGATTTGTCGGGAGTACCTGTGATTAAAGCCAAGGAAGGGCCCATGCGGAGCCTGCCTGAAAACCCGGGTGGGGATATTGTTAATTATCAAGGATTGGCCGTGAATGCCATTGCCGCCGAAAAGGGCGCAGCGGATCTGCCCGATAAGGTAATTTTGGCACCGCAAGCCATTAACTTACTTGAAGAAGATGCCACTGGTTTTGCGAGCTTTCCATCTGATCAAAGTTATTCGACCGTCATCTTGCCCTTAATCGCACTTAATCAACCTCAGTCCGTTCAGGAATCTTTAGTGATATTAAATGATTTTGACGCAGAAAGCGACCGCACTACGGCCTTAGATCCACAAATTATACGAAGCAGCATCGAAGAGGCCCTAAACATCGCAATGGCGCAGTCAACCACAATAGAACCTTATTTGGTCCCCGATTCACTCATGGAAGGTGGGTTGGGGCGATCGCTACGGCCTTTGGCGCCGCCTTTTGGCCTGTTTGCCAAGCTGAGTGAAACCGCAACTCAAGATGCTAAAAGCGAAGCAACTTTTGGTCGCGAAATCAGCTATAAAGATATTTCAACAGGCACACGCCTGGTTCAACTTGGCGCTTTTTCCAACCCTGAAGTTGCCCGCGCCGAATGGGTGCGCCTGTCAAACCGTTTTAGCCAACTTTTTGCCGATAAGGTGCGTATTGTTCAGCGCGCGCCGATCGATAATAAAATCTTTTTTCGCCTGCGTGCCTATGGCTTTATTGATGTGGACGACTCTATCAGGTTTTGCGCCGCACTTGATGCAGAGGGAGCGGCCTGTATCCCGGCTGTGAAGCGATGAACCAAAACGTTGGTGCTTGCATTCTTGCGCCCTTGGGGGCAGTCTTATCCAAAAATGAGCGCGCTTTTTTTAAATCAGTACAGCCTCATGGGTTTATTCTGTTCTCACGTAATTTGGAAAGCCGCGATCAAATATTACGACTTTGCCATGATTTGCGCGTATTAGTTGGGCGTGAAGCCCCTATTTTTATTGATCAAGAGGGGGGAGGGGTACAAAGGCTACGACCGCCTTTAGCTGCAAATTTTCTAGCACCACTTGACGAAATTGTGCGCGTTACCAAACGCTATGGAACCGCTGTGGCGCTGCGCTCAATTTATCTGCGCCACCGTCTGATTGCCGCCGATTTGCATGCTTTGGGTATAGATGCCAACTGTGCTCCAACGGCGGATATTGCGTGCAATTTCACCCACGAGTTTTTAAGAAAACGATGTTATGGCACACATGTGGTGGATGTCAGCGCTGCGTGTCGCGCGGCGGCTGAAGGGCTTTTGGCAGGTGGCGTTTTGCCAGTGATTAAACATATACCAGGGCATGGTCGCGCGACACAAGATACCCATTTTAATATGCCGCGCGTAACGGCGTCAAAGGCTGAACTTATTGAGACAGATTTTGCTGTTTTTAAAGCACTTGCTGATCTGCCTTATGCGATGACCGCACATCTTGTATATGCTGAAATTGATGAAGAAGTCGCCACCTGTTCAAAACCCATTATTGATCTTGTACGCCATGATATTGGCTTTGACGGTGCACTTATGAGTGATGATCTTTCAATGAAATCGCTCAGTGGCTCCTTGGGCCGCCGTGCGACTCGGTCTTTAGCTGCTGGTTGTGATTTGGTGCTTCATTGCAACGGTGATATGGCCGAAATGGTTGAAATTTGTAATGTGGCAGGTGATTTGACGGGCAAGGCTCTGAACCGAGCCAACCAGGCACTTCTATGGCGAAAAGCGCCCCAAGATATTGACATCTTAGGCTTACGAGCCGAACATTTTGCCCTATCGGGGGATTAGTTGTTCATGAATAATTGGAAACTGGAACAGCCACGTCAAGAGATAACCGACCGTTTGGCGGCCGAAGCCCTGATCGTGGATGTTGACGGTTTTGAAGGTCCGTTGGATTTGCTGTTAAGTTTATCGCGTAGCCAAAAAGTTGATTTACGCAGCATTTCAGTACTGAGATTAGCTCAACAATATCTTGTTTTTGTAAATAAAGCAAAATATTTACGTCTTGAACTTGCCGCAGATTATTTAGTGATGGCCGCCTGGCTGACTTATTTAAAATCGAGGTTATTATTGCCACCCGATCCTTCTGATGAAGCCCCAAGTGCTGAAAAAATGGCGTTACATTTGGCTTTTCAACTCGAGCGTTTGCAAGCAATGCGTGATGCGGCGGCGCGCCTGATGATGCGCGATTTGCGGGGGCGCGACGTGTTTGCGCGCGGTGCGCCTGAAGAAGTGCTGGCCAGCCGCAAAGTCATCTATAACGCCACGCTTCTCGAACTGATGCGCAGCTATGCTCGCATTCGTACCCGTGATGATTTCCGTCCTTTTTCTATGAACCGAAATGATATCTACACGATGCAGAAGGCCCTTGAAAGAATGCGAGCCATGATTGGGTATGCAGGCACATGGAGCGACCTTGAAACCTGGCTGCCCGAAGGTTGGGGCACAAATCCCCACCGCCGTAGATCGTCGATTTCCGCCCATTTTGCCGCTATTTTGGAAATGACCAAAGCAGGCGAACTTGAGCTGCGTCAAGGTGATATTTTTGCTTCCATCCACATCAAAAAACGAGACCACAGATGAGCCAAGCTCCCGAACCGCAGCTTGGGCAGGTAGAAAAGCCCTTGTTTGAATCTTTCCCTATGTCCGAGCAGCAACGTATGGTCGAGGCCATCCTTTTCGCGGCAACTGAGCCTGTATCAGTTGTCGAGTTAACCAAGCGTATGCCCGATGGGTGCGATCCTGCCGAGGCCTTGATTTGCCTTAGTAAATTTTACGAGGGGCGCGGCGTGCGGCTGATGCGAATAGGCAACGCTTGGGCATTTCGCACCTCGGCTGATTTAGCTTATTTGATGCAAAATAAATCTATCCTTCAGCGTAAGTTGTCCCGTGCCGCGATCGAAACTTTAGCAATTGTTGCTTATCATCAACCCGTGACCCGCCCCGAAATCGAAGAAATTAGGGGCGTAGCGGTGTCGCGCGGCACGGTTGATTTTCTGATTGAATTGGACTGGATCCGCTTTGGACGCCGCCGAATGAGCCCGGGACGTCCAGCGACATTTATTGTCACAGAGCATTTTCTTGACCACTTCGGGCTTGAATCAGCACGGGATTTACCAGGACTTAAAGATTTGCGTGCCGCGGGTTTACTCGACAGTAGGTCCTTTGGCACAGATGTTGATAATTCAGACGATGAGGGCGATGTCTTTGGAGCAAGCGAAGATCAAAGCGAACTTTTTGAATAGTTGCTGAACTCGTGAACTCTGACCAAAATAATTTTTTTGTGGATTGTATGCCTTTAAGCTCAACAATTAAAAATCTTAGAATTGAGGAGTTTTGGTAAGTAAACACTATAAATATTGATTTTTTTATCATTTTGATTATAAAGGATGTACTGTATCATAGCTTTGGTCAAAAAGTCTAAAACCAGGTAGTAAGATGAAGTTTGTGCCAATAGCGCTTTGTTTAAAAAGCCAGTGATGACGAAAGGCATTTTTGAAGTCTGGGTTGATTAATCTAATTCCATCAGTCGTGAGTCTTTTTAATAAATTAAAACCCTCTTGATTTATTCCAAGGGTGGGCTGGGATTGTTTTAACAATACGTATGGAAAGCCTAATGTATGCCCGTTGGAATAGGCCGGATTTTCAGAAAATTTAACTACCTTCGATCATTCCTACCCATTTCCATTTACAGCGGCACAACCATTTAATAAAGTTTGGGCTGCATAATTTTATATGAAACTTTACGCAATACTTAATCAATCTAAACGTTAGTATAAATATTTAAAACCTTGCGAATTGCTTATAATGTACCGATGCGTTGCAACAACAGATCATAAAACCCTTCGGCATCAATTGATCCCATAAACTGCGCATTGGGTGCGCGGCCCGACACGCGCCACCAGTCGGCCACGCTCATGCCTAGGGTAAGATCTGAATTGGTTTCAATTTCTACATTGATGAAACGGCCAGAAAACAGGTCGGGCCTTAGCAAGTAGGCAATCACGCAAGGATCGTGGAGTGGCGCACCTTCGGTGCCATACTTTTCCATATCGAATCTTTCAAAAAAATTTGTCCATTCCGCGACCATGGTAGTGGCGGTGCGACCAAAAGCGCGAAATGCGTTAATTCGAGCTTTGGTGGTCAGTGCTTTATGAGTGACATCAAGCGGCATAACCACAAGTGGTACGCCAGATTTAAAAACAATTTTAGCGGCTTCAGGATCGACGTAAATATTAAACTCAGCCGTTGGCGTGATATTTCCTACTTCGAAATAAGCACCACCCATTAATACAATTTCTTGTACTTTTTTTACAATATCCGGTGCTTTGACAAAAGCGGTAGCAATGTTCGTTAGGGGCCCTAAAGGGCAGATTGTGATGGTCTTCGCAGGTTCTGAGCGCAGAGTTTCAATGATGAAGTCAACCCCATGCTGGCTTTGCAGCACCATTGTCGGATCTGTCATTTGTGGCCCATCAAGGCCCGTTTTGCCATGAACATGTTCCGCAGTTACCAAAGCGCGGTTTATTGGACGGTCACAGCCAGCAAAAACTTTAATGTCAGGGCGACCTGCCAATTCGCAGATCATGCGTGCGTTTTTTTGGGTCAGGGCCAGCGGCACATTGCCAGCAACTGCGGTGATTCCTACTACACACAATTCGGGGCTAGCCAGCGCTAAAAGAATGGCAACCGCATCATCTTGGCCTGGATCCGTATCTATTATAATGTTACGTAACTTTGTCATTTTGGCCCCCATACAGATCCAAGCCAATCTTAATTTATAAGATTTGTCCAGTGAATTGGTTGACTATTGACCGTCGTAATTAATGGTTTGCATAATCGAAAGCGCGTCAGCGCGGTGACTGAAAACCTCGGTCAGGGGCAAGGTGTCAGCGGTGAATGGCCCCCAGCTTTTAACCAAGATTGAACGCGCCACGCCGTTTTTCAAAGGAAACTCGTGGTTGGTTTGGGCGTAAATTTGCTGGGCCGTATCTGTGGTCAGCCATTCCATAAAGCGCAAAGCCTCAGCTTTGTTGGGTGCGGATTGAGTTAATGCCATGCCTGATATATTCAAATGCGTACCGCGATCGGAAAAAGTGGGGAATATAATGCTCACGGCATTGGCCCATTCAGATTGCTTGGGGTCGGCCAGCATTTCGCCCATATAATAGGTGTTGCCTAGTGCAATATCACATTCACCAGCCCAAATGGCTTTAACTTGATCACGGTCGCCGCCTGCAGGCTTTTTGGCAAGATTTGCTTTCAGTCCCTTGGCCCAATGTGTGGCCTTTGCTAATCCATCATGCGCAATCACCGCACTCAAAAGTGCCAAGTTATAATCATGCAGCCCCGAACGGGTGCAAAGGCGGCCTTTCCATTTTGGGTCGGCCAAACCTTCATAGGTTGTCACATCGCCGTTTTGGACACGTTCTTTGCTTGCAAATACGGCGCGCGCACGCGATGTAAGGCCGAACCATTGATTATTTTGGTCACGAAAAGCCGCAGGAATATTGGCGCTAATAACTTCCGATTTTACCGCTTGGGTTACACCCATATCGGCCAATTGCGTAAGCCGGGAAATGTCAACTGTCAGGACCACATCTGCGGGCGAGCGTTTGCCTTCGGCCACCAAACGTTCAGGCAATCCTTTGTTGATATATGAAATATTTATTGTAGTACCAGTTTTAGCCACATAGGCGTCAATCAATGGTTGCACCAATTCCGGTTGGCGTTGTGAATAAATATTTACTTTATCGGCGAGGCTGGGCGAGGCGATAAAAATTGCTGAAGCAAGAGCAACGAAAGAGGTGAGGCGCATAGTTTATCCTTTTAGTCAGTTATTAATTTGAATGAAAGAATCAAGACGCATAGTTGATTCTTTTAGTTGGTTATTAGGGAATTGTGTACTTGCGTTGAGGATTTAGTCAATACCTAGTTAAAACACTAAGAATTATGTTTTTTGTTTATTTGTATGGTCACAGGCCCAAATTTCATTCAAAAACTCCTCCATTTAGGCCAGATTACTTTGAACGAAAGAAGTGAGACGCATAGTTGATTGTTTTAGTATGTTATTAAGGCGTTGTACACTTGCGTCAAGGATTTAGTCAATACCTAATCAAAACACTAAGAATTATGTTTTTTGCTTGTCTTCCTTGTCACGGGCCCGAATTTCATTCCAAAACACGTCCATTTCGGCCAGATTACTTTGGGCGGGTGTTTTGCCACATTGGGCCAGCGCATCTTCAATATAGGCAAATCGGCGCGTAAATTTGGCATTGGTTGCACGTAGCGCGGCTTCGGGGTCGACATCAAGATGCCTTGCTAAGTTTGCCATAACAAATAGTAAGTCACCGAACTCCTCGGTGACATCGCTGTGGCTTAAATGATTTTTAGCCTCAATTAACTCGGCTATTTCTTCATTGATTTTTGTCAAAACATCGGTGGTTTTGGGCCAGTCAAACCCAACGCGCGCCGCGCGTTTTTGCAATTTAATAGCTTGCATCAAGGCAGGCAGTCCAAGGACCACACCGTCAAGTACGCGGGATGGTCCGCGCTCGGTTGCTTTGATGTTTTCCCAGTCTTGAGTTTGTTGCTCTGCAGATTTTTTGCAGCTTTCTTCGCCAAATACGTGAGGATGGCGCGTGACCATCTTATCAGAAACTCTAGCCACGACATCAGCAAAGTTAAAGAGCCCCGCCTCGGCTGCCATCTGACTATGGTAGACTGTTTGCAACAGTAAATCTCCTAATTCATCCGTCAGATCGTCATAAGATTCGCGCATGATGGCGTCGGCAACCTCGTAGGCCTCTTCAATTGTATATGGCGCAATTGAAGCGAAATCCTGTGCTATATCCCAAGGACATCCCGTTTGAGGATCGCGGAGAGCTTCCATAATCTGCAAAAGCCGCGCTATATCTCCACCACCATTGTGGATAAAGTCATCTTGCTTCGCAGTCATAATTTTAGCTTTTTTTTCGTGTTTATTCATTGCAGTGCGCCCTATTTTAGGTTTGGGTACTCATGATAGCCCAAGGAGCCTATATGCCAGTAATTAACGGTATCGCAGATTTTGCCGATGATATGCAAATATGGCGACACTATTTACATGAAAATCTCGAACTGAACTTTGAATGTTATAATACTGCCGCCTTTATTGTGGCTCGCTTACGTGAGTTTGGGGTGGATGAAATTCATGAAAAAATCGCAAAAACAGGGATTGTGGCCATCATCAAAGGGCGGAAAACTGGCCTTACCATAGGCTTGTGCGCGGATATGGACACCTTACCGATTATTGAGGTGACAGGACTGGAGTACGCGTCAAAAATTCACGGAAAAATGCACGCCTGCGGCCATGACGGCCATGTGACAATGTTGCTTGGAGCGGCCAAATATCTCAGCGAAACCCGCAATTTTGTGGGCAACGTAGCGCTGATTTTTCAACCCGCTGAAGAAGATGGTGGTGGCGGTTTGGTGATGGTTCAGGAAGGTATTATGGATCGTTTTTCTATCGACCAAGTCTACAGCATTAACAATGCGCCAGATTTTGCTTTAGGTTCGTTTTATACGGCCCCCTGGCGCGCTAATGACATCAGTTGACATTGGATGGGTCACTATTACTGGGCAAGGCGGGCACGACGCGATGCCGCATGAATGTGTGGACCCGATAGTTGCTGTTGTGGCGATGGTGCAGTCTATTCAAACAATCCTAAGCCGTAATGTTTTTGCTATGGATAAGGCCGTGATTTATGTCACCCAAATTTACGCAGGAACTGGCAGTAACATCATTCCGCAAGAGGCGACCTTTTGCACCACCATCCGGAGTTTTACGCCCCAGGTATGCACTCTTTTGAAAAGCCGATTTATGGCTATTGTCGAAGGACACGCGCCCTCCTTTGGAGTGCAGGCCCATATTGATTATGATAAAGGCTATCCGCCCACTGTAAATACGCCAGAAAATGCTGAATTTGCTGTAAATGTTGCTCGTGAAGTGGCTGGTGACAATAATGTGAACGCCAATCATGGCCGCGAAATGGGATCAGAAGATTTTTCCTATATGCTTGAAAGACGTCCTGGCGCCTATTTGTTTATGGGCATAGGCCCAGCATCTAGCTTGCATCGCGCAACCTATAATTTTAACGATGAAGCAAGTCCGATTGGTGCTAGCTTTTCTGCCCTCTTGGTGGAAAAAACGCAGCCTTTAAATTGTAACTGAACTTGGGGCTGAGGCCCCGTAATAATGCAGGACGCATATGGCCTTAGAAGACGCAAAGAAAGAAGTTGATTTAGCATTTACCCGTGAAGGTCTGAAAGGTTTGGCCTTTGAAAATGCTTTTGGGGGGGGTACAAGCTTTTTACGCCGCACCTATAGCAAAAACCTTATTGGAGTTGATCTGGCTGTCACAGGCGTACCTTTTGACCAAGCGGTTACAAACCGTGCTGGCACTCGATTTGGGCCGCGCGCCATCCGCGAAGCGTCAACCCTGCAGCCCTATGATCCGCCCTATGGCTGGCCGTCAAGCCCACTCGAGGACATGGCGATTGTTGATTACGGAGATATGGCCTTCGACTATGGCAAAATAGCGGACTTCCCCGCGGCCTTAACGGCACATATTGCTGGAATTTTGGCGCAGGATGTGGGATCCGTCACGCTGGGCGGGGATCATTACATCACGTTCCCAATTTTGAAAGCCTATGCCGAAAAATTTGGGCCCATCTCGGTCATTCAGTTTGATGCCCATTCAGACCTTTGGCCTGATGATGACTATAGCCGCATTGATCATGGCACAATGATGTATAAGGCTGTAAAACTCGGTTATGTAGATGCAAAAAGTTCAATCCAAATAGGCATTCGCACTCATTGTGACGATTATCTGGGCATGCAGATGATTGATGCGCGCACCGTACATGAAAAAGGGGTGGCTCATGTGGTGGAGCACGCCAAAGCTTTGGTTAGTGATAATCCAACTTATGTGACCTTTGATATAGACTCGCTTGATCCAGCCTTTGCACCTGGGACTGGAACACCGGTTTGGGGCGGATTAGCTTCATGGCAGGCGTCAGCAATTTTGCGCGATTTGGCTGGAATCAATATGGTAGGGGGTGACATAGTTGAAGTCTCTCCACCTTATGACACAACAGGGGCGACCGCGATTGCGGGTGCTCATGTGGCGTATGAATTGATCTGCCTTTATCACCACGCTAAATTCGTGAAATGAAGTGAACAAAAACAATGGTAATCATGGGGGCGGCGGCAGTTTTTGTAGTTTTAGGTTTTTTGGGCTTGTTTCGAATTTTACCGATTGATCTGGCAAGGGCGCAAGTTAACCCAGCCCAAGTTGCTGCCCCCGCTGTGCCAAATTATTATCTGATGTCTAATCAGGGCCAAGCCCCAGCCTTGGTACTTGATCTTGATCATGCCACGGTGAAAGCCAATCTTGATGCCATCGCTTTGGCCACGCCACGTACCAAAATTTTGGTAAAAAATGATGAACTAACCACCTATCTGACTCGTTCGGCTATTTTTGGTTTTGCGGATCTGACATCGGTCTATATTGAACCACTTGGACAGAGAGTGCGGATTTTTGTTTTTGCGCGCTCAGCCGTCGGTGGGTATGACTTTAGCGTTAACAAAAGGCGTATTCAGGGCTGGATCAACGCTTTGGTAGGACCCCTTGACGGCGCAACTGAGTTCAGCCAAACCAATCTTGATGGTACCTTTAGATAAACTAGATCAAATCACGCGACGGTTTGAATTTTTGGAAGCGAGCTTGTCCTCGGGCGCACGCCACCAAGAAATTGCTACCCTAAGTAAAGAATACTCCGACCTGAAAATAGTTGTCCAAGAAATTTTTTCCTATAAACGCGCGCTCATTGATTTAACGGAAGTGGAAGAGATGCTCGCTGACCCCTATATGCGGACTTTGGCTGAAGAAGAAATGCCGCGTCTTAAAACCCAACTTTCTTTGATAGAAAAAGCCTTGCGTTTGGCGCTTTTGCCAAAAGATGCAGCTGACGCTCGGCCTGCAATTATGGAGATTCGCCCTGGCACAGGCGGTGACGAAGCTGCACTTTTTGCTGGCGATTTGCTGCGCATGTACAAACGCTATTGCGAAGCACAGGGGTGGAAATTCAATATTCTTGAACTGCAAGAAAGCGATTTGGGTGGGATCCGAGATGCTTCGATTCATATCGAGGGTGAAGGCGTATTTGCGCAGCTGAAATACGAATCTGGAGTGCATCGAGTGCAACGGGTTCCGGAAACCGAAGCCGGTGGGCGGGTGCATACATCTGCCGCGACAGTCGCAGTTTTACCCGAAGCGCAAGAGGTTGATGTTGATATTCCCATGTCAGATATTCGCATTGATACGATGCGCGCATCGGGCGCGGGTGGTCAGCACGTAAACACCACCGACTCAGCTGTGCGGATCACGCATTTGCCCACTGGCATGATTGTGACCAGTTCGGAAAAGTCACAACACCGCAACCGTGAGATTGTGATGCAAGTTTTACGTGCACGGCTTTTTGACTTGGAACGTGAAAGGGTCAATGCCGAACGCTCGGCCAATCGCAGATCGCAAGTGGGCACCGGTGATCGTTCTGAACGGATTCGCACTTATAATTTTCCCCAAGGACGCCTGACCGACCACCGCATAAATCTAACACTTTATTCACTGAATCAAATTATGACGGGTGAACTTTCAGAAATCATTCAATCATTGACAGCCTCGGATCAGGCAGCCAAATTGGCTGATATTGATACATGAGCTTGCGTGCTGCCCTAATACGTGGGCAGGCGGCCCTTACTAAGGCTGACATTGAAGGTGCAGCGCGGGATATGCGCTATTTGGTAGCGCATGTGTTGGGTATATCTGCGAGTGAGGTGCCGCTTTTGGCTCATGATGACCTAACTCAGCATCAGTCTGAACGTCTGTTTCTCTTGGTGGAGGCGCGTATTTTGGGCCAGCCAATTTCGCAAATCATTGGCAAAAGGCGATTTTGGGGCCGAGATTTTGTCGTGTCATCTGATGTGCTTGACCCAAGACCTGAAACTGAATTTTTGATAAAGGCCGCCTTAGAAAAACCTTTTGAACGATTGTTAGACTTGGGCACTGGATCAGGCGTTATTTTGCTAACACTTTTGTGTGAAAGGCCCAAAGCCATCGGTTTAGGATGCGATATTTCACCTAAAGCATTAAAAGTGGCGAGGCAAAATGCAGATGTTTTTGGCATTGGTTCTTCGCGTGTCAAATTATTGCAATCGAATTGGTTTGCCAACATCACGGGTAAATTTGATCTTATTGTGGCCAATCCACCTTATATCAGCTCCGATGAAATGCGCGCACTTGACCCAGATGTTCTGGCCTTTGAGCCCCATATTGCCCTTAGTCCAGGCGGTGATGGCTTGGCCTGTTATCGAATTATAGCTCGCGATTGCGCTTCCTTTTTACGCCCTTTAGGCCGATTAATCGTCGAAATAGGCTCTAAACAAGGCCCTGATGTTTGTGCCATTTTTGCCAGACATGGGCTTTTAAACCCTTTAATTTTAAAAGATTTTGATGGGCGTGACCGCATCTTGCAAGCAAATGCTGCTCTGTGATGCAAAAAATGTAATTTTATAAAAATAATTTTTTTGGTAGTATCTGCAAAAATTTACTTGTAATAACCACCTCAGCGTGTTTATTAAGCTCAGTGGTAAGGTGGATTTATTGGCGCCTTAATATTTTTAATAAACATCGACAAATAGCCGTGTACAGGGCCAGTTATAAGAAACTGATTGTCGACTAAACCAGTTAAATCTGGGTACAAGGACAAGATGAGATCCTCTAAATCCCGCCAACGTTCGAAACCTAATCGTCCACGCCCCATTGGAAATATCGTTAACCGCGTTTTTGATAGTTCGGGTCCAGACGGAAAAGTCCGTGGAACCCCACAGCAAATTATTGAAAAATATCAGTTTTTAGCCCGTGATGCACAGCTTTCCAATGACCGCGTCGCAGCCGAAAATTTTCAGCAGCACGCTGAGCATTTCACGCGAATATTGGCTGAAGCACAAAAAGAAATTGCCGCTGAGCAAGAAATGCGTGCAGTTCAAGCCGCAACGCTTCATGCAACGCAAAACCAAAGTGGCGAAAGACGCGATGAGCCCTCAGAAAATAGGTCAGACAAGCCACGCGAGGAACGCAGCTATGAAGCGGCGTCAAGCAATCCTGTATCTAACCCAACTAGCGCCTATCGGCGTGATATTGAGACAATTATTGGTGGTAAAGACCTCCTAAATCACGGACAAGAGCCTTTAGAACCAGCTGAATTTGGTGCGAGCGTTGTCGATTTAGCTTCGGAACAGGATGTAGTAGATGGAAGTGGGTTTAGAAAAGAGCAGCGCGAGACTTCAAATGGGCGTAACGCTCCGCGCGTGTCAAAACCTGAACGCGATAGAGAACAGGCGCTTGGTCGTCCTGTAAATGCAGAGGCAAAAAATGTTTTAGTGGACGACGACGACAAGCCTGCGCGCAAATCGCGGATTATACGAAAGCCAAAGCCAAAGCCTGAATCCGTCGTAGGCCAGTCCAATCTGACGCAATCAGACGAATAGCAATGAAATTAAACGATATCAATGGGCGGCAAAATTAACGCCTTTTTTCGTTGCGCTGCCACAATGCATGACAACGCACAAAATTTTTCAAGATCAATTTCTTCCGCCCGAGCAGTTGGGGCTATACTGGCCTTAATTAGGCATTCTTCCAAATTATGACATAAGCCCTTTAGGCTCGCGCGCAGCATTTTGCGTCTTTGGTTAAAGCCCATTGCTGTGATTTGCCCTAAAAGTTTTCCATCAGCTGGAAAACGTGGTTTTTCAAGCCGAGTTAGCTGCACCACTGCTGAATATACTTTTGGAGCTGGCGTAAAGGCTTCTGGTGGTAGGGCAAGAATAATTTTTGCATCAGCGCGCCACTGGGCCAGCAACGCCAGTCGACCATACGCTTTTGACCCAGGCTTGGCCACAATGCGTTCGGCCACTTCCTTTTGAAACATGAGGGTTAGGCTTTGCCAAAACGGAGGCCAAATATCGGGTGAGAGCCAGCGGATCAAAAGTTCGGTGCCAATATTATAGGGCAGGTTGGAAATGATGCGAATGGGAGGTTTTAGATATTGGGTCGCATCAAAGCGCAAAGCATCAGCATTGATGACCTGTAAGCGGTCTGGATAGACATTTGCAATATTCTCCAGAGGGGGAATGCAGCGGGAGTCTTTTTCAATTGCCACGACACGCCGTGCGCCTTCTAACAACAACCCACGCGTAAGGCCTCCTGGACCGGGGCCTATTTCGAGCACATCACAGGCTGATAAATCACCAGCTGATCGGGCAATTTTGGCGGTCAGGGTTAAATCTAGTAAAAAATTTTGCCCTAATTTTTTTTTTGCTACCAAGTCATGCGCTGCAATTACGGCGCGCAGTGGGGGCAGCCCATCAAAATTTGACACTATTTAAACCTTTGGCGATCGCGCGGGTTTGGGCCATATCTGCGGCCATGCGTAATGCTGCCACCATGCTTTGTGGGTCTGCCAAATCGTGACCTGAAATATCAAAAGCCGTCCCGTGATCGGGCGAGGTGCGGACGAAGGGTAACCCTAAAGTTATGTTAACCCCACCAGTAAAATCTAGTGTTTTTAGAGGGATTAGAGCTTGGTCATGATACATGCAAAGCGCAAGGTCATAACTAGCACGAGCAGTTTCGTGAAACATTGTATCAGCTGAATGGGGCCCGGAAATTTCCAGTCCTTCATTACGTAAACGCCTTAATAGCGGGATAATCATAGAAATTTCTTGCCCTCCCATGGCGCCACTCTCTCCAGCATGGGGATTAAGCCCAGCCACGGCAATACGAGGGGAGTTTATACCAAAGTCCAACTTAAGCGCATTGTGAGCCAAGCGCACAGCTGTTTCAACTAATTCAGCAGTGAGAGAGTTTGCGACATCCTGCAAAGGTATGTGAATGGTCACCGGAACCACACGCAAAAGTGGAGATGCCAGCATCATTACCACATCTTTCACCCCAGTCAAATGAGCTAAAAATTCAGTGTGGCCAGGAAAGGCGAAACCCGCACCATTTTGCAACGCCTTTTTGTGGATAGGTGCCGTGCACATAGCAGAGGCTTGCCCAGATGTTACCAAATCCATTGCGCGAATGATCACGTCAATGACCGACTGGGCATGGGTGAGTTTGGGGTGGCCCGCACTGGCAGGGCCTGAAAAAAAATGGGGTAAAATCGGCAATATATCAGAAGGCACCTGATGCGCTTGGGCTAGATGGGTGATTTTAGCAAAAGTGCACTTTTTTGGCAGGTGGCGGGGGTCGCCTACATAAGCGAAGGGCACCTCTTGCCCTAAAATCAGCCGAGCCTTATAGGCGACTTCAGGCCCAATTCCAGCTGGCTCGCCACAGGTAACGATTAAAGGAGGTTTCTTTTGGGAAGCGGTAGGGTTCATGGCCGGATAATAATAGCTGAGGCCAACAATTCTGACAAATAAGCTTGCGAAAGATCAGTAATTCGTTGATTAAGAAGAAAATTCTTGATCTGTTCTCGATCCAAAGTAGCGCTAGCTTTGGTCGCGACGTTGCACATCATTACGGCTATCTCTTCTCCATTTTTTTGAGGTAAAATGCCAATTTCCGACAGGTCAATCTTTGATAGAGCCAGCGCAATGTCAGATTCTATATCCATATGGTTCTTGCTGAACCGTTCAATTTTAACAGCAGGATCATCTTTACTAAAAATAAACAGATCATCACAGGAATCGACAGTTTTTTTAATCATTTGCAAAAAGGCGGAGCTTGGCACGTTGATCAAGGCATAATCATATGTGATAGCCAATGCCTCGATGATCCCGTTTTCGTCGATGCCGCGCATTTGAAAGACTGCAACCGCATTTTTTAAAAAAATTGGCGAAGTTACTTCGCCTATAGATAGGGTCTTTACTGCATTAGCAACTGATGGTGGTAATTTTGACAGGGACAGCCAGTCGAGCTTACCGCCGGCAGAAGCTGACCCAGCAGAAGAATATTTTTGCGCCAATTGCGAGAATTGGTCTTGCGATAATTCCAATTCACGTAGTGATGCTATAAAGCCGACCGCTTGTTCACGATTGGAGGGATTAAGGGCCATGATAAGTTCAGACACAAGTACCCTTGTGCGATCAACGTGGGTTTGAGAGAGAAGCGCGCGGTCAATATCAGAAGGTAAAATTTCGGTCCGGCTTATAAAGCGACCGCGTATCACATCGCGCCAAATTATGTCAACTTTTAGAAAATCCCGCAGAAAGGATTCATCAATACCAATAATTGCTAAATGCTTACTTAATTGTAGTACAGTTTTTTTATTACTACCAGCAAAATCAGCAAAAGCTTTGTCAACATCTATGAGGTCCGCTGTGACACCTAAACGCTCGGCTTCTTCAAGGCGCAACCGATCTTCAATTAAAAAATTTTGCGCGGCTTTGTTTAAATCACCTGACTTTCCTAAGAAGCGTTCCAACAAAATCCTTTGATTAATTTCATAATAGTTAATTGCTTGGTCATTAACTTTTATGGCTGTTGCAAATAGGCTCACTTGTGCCTGCAAGTGGCCCATCTGCCCCAGCAAGACCAAGGTGGCCAATCCCATCGCATACGTCACCCTGCGCACAGGCCAACTGATCATTTTTGTCTGCAAAATAATAAACTTCACAAATAGTGGTACATTAATCGCCTTCATGTTTTTTCCGTTTAAATATACGTCATGTAACTAAGAGCCGCATTGGCTAGATCTGCCACGGCTTGATCCATTGCTAAACCCTAAAAGTTCAAGATCCAAGGTAAAATCCGTATTTGGATCAAATCCTGTTGAAGATGTGTAGCGACGTAAAAGGGCTAACTTTAAATGCAAACATTCATTGATATAATTCAGGTTTAAATTGGCGGTCACTGGTTCGTGTGCTTTAAAGTTATAGCGCCCACCTGCATACGAGGTCCATTGCTCAGAAAGATTAAAACGCGAACTCAGGTAGACCTCGGATACATCATCGCTGCGCCCCTCAGCCGTATCGGCCAAAAGCGAAACGTAAGATGCCGACAGACTTAATTTTGGCCGCTCAAGCCCTAAGCGTAACTCGTTTTTATTAATCGAATTACCCGAACCGAGCAGAAATCTGTTTTGCACTGTAAGCCCATTGATAAGGCTAAGTCGAACCGAAGCCAAAAGATCAGAATTAACCCCACTTAAGCCTGAAGCTGCAGAAAATTGCCCATAATTGGTTGGTCGTATGACCTTACCAATGTTACTATGAAGTTCCCAACCGGTCGGTGCAATTCGTGTCCAACCCAACCCAAGATTCAAACGATTGCCTCGTTCACGCGCATCATATCCTGAAAATCGTTGAATCGAAAACAAAGACCCTTCGTCAAATTCAACCAGGGTAGAATCCTCGTTTGAAATATTATAATTTTGATTTGGTGCTAAAACCAATTGGGCAACAGGCTCAATCACTTGGGCGCCGCCTAGGTGGTCCGATGCAACAAATGGCCAGCGCAATTCTACTGCACCAACGCCGGTTGTGCGTGTGGTTCTGCCTTCGTAAATATCATCTTGTTTTATATTATATTGGTCGGAACTTGCCACTAAGGCTAAAGAACCCACCACACCAGATTTAAAAACCCAATTTTTACGCCAATCGCCTGCAATTGACATGCGGTCAGTGTCACGCCCATCAGATATACCGTCACTATCAGTATCAGATCCAGTTTTTGAACTGCGGGACTGTGTCCGAAGATTTACTTTGAGCCCCGCTGCCCCGCCGAACCATGGTTCGTAAAATCTCTGCTGCCAGTTGTTATCAAAAATCAAAGATGGTACTGTAGAATTTGTTTCGCCAGGCCTAACCGAGCGAAACGAAATTAAATCTGTCGCCAAATATTGGTTTTTTTTGACCCGTGATACAGTCATGTTTGAATACATGCGGTCAGTATAATTATCGTCAAGCAGATAGTAATCACCAAGTACACCATCAAACAGAAAGTTCAGCTTGTAGTCTTTTGGTAGATTGAAATTTCCGCTTGCCCTGTAACGAGCTCGCACACCTTTGGTCTTCGATTGGTCGAAAGACAAAGTGCTGTCTACAGCAATATTGCCCTTATCATAGGGCTGGGTAAAAATTACACTTGCTGTAGAACCGTCAAAGTTAAGTGGACCCGCATTACCATAAGATAGAGCTGTGCCTATAGTTAAGTCTGCCTTCGGAAAGGCTTTGCGATAGACAGCGGTCGCATTGTTACTGTCACCATCGGCCTTAATGAAGGGTGAAAAAGTCAAATCGGAAAAGGTATTGAGCGGAATGAAAAACGGTAATCGAATGCCACCACCAAAATCGGTTGTATAGCTAAACTGTGGTGTCAAAAAGCCCGTTGCGCGCTTTACCGATGGTTCAGGTGTCCGCAGTCGTGGCGCATAAAAAATTGGTACCCCACCCAAACGTAGTTGGAAATCATCATAATAAATACGGCGCGTTTCTTTGTCATGGATGGCCTTGGTTGCGCGCACCTCCCACAAAGGCGTTAGACCAGCAGCGCATACATAGCAGCTTGAGGCGCGGACCTGATCGAGTTCGCTGTAGCGACCGTCGGCGCGCAAAATTTGACGCGACGTGAGTTGTAAGCTGTCTTTCACAATGAACCTTGCACTTTGCAAAATTCCATCCTTAAAACCCTTTGACATAGTCGCGTAGTCTGAAATTACCACTAGTCCTGATCCATCATCGTAAAGAAGCGGCCCTTCAAAATGATAAGTATCTTTTGATTTATCATAAACCAAGCTTTGCGCTCGAACATATTCACCGCGATAAATAATTTCTACATTTCCGGTAGCTGTAAGTACATTATCGCGCGAAGTCGAAATATTATCGGCCACCAATTGTACAAGTTCTTGACTGCGCACCATTTGACCCATGAGTAAGATAAACGACAAAAACATCGAAAAGGAAAAAACTAAATGTGCAAACCGAGAGTTTGACATTAGCTTTCCTCAAGATGCAACAAAAGCCCAATCGCACAAAGGGCAACAACGCCAGGGGGGCCCCAAGCAGCGAGCATAATAGGTATCTGACCATTTCCACCAAGTATTTGAGCCAAATTGCGTATAAAGTAGATGGCAAACCCGCTGAGAACCGCAAAAACAATCAACCCTCCCGAAGCTGACAAGCGTGAAGGGCGCATCGTAAAACCCGCGGCCAGAAGCACCATCGTAGCCAAAAAAAATGGCAATGCCAGCTCCATTTGCAGCCAAAGCCTGTGACTTTTTGCTGAAAATCCTGCAAATTCCAAAGCCTCAATATAACTTGGCAAAATCCAAATTGAAATTGCTGCGGGTTTCCCAAAGCTGTCGCGAATGGCGTCAGGGGTCAGGTCAGAATTAATCTTTTCTCCTTTGGTCAAGGCCTGCATTTCAGCTTGCGGATTTGTCACACGTAAATCCCATTTACGTGCATTTGACAAAATCCAAGCCCCCGGCTCCAACTGGGCAATATTTGCTTCAATGCGTGAAATAGGCGTTCCTGAGCCGTCAAATGTCCAAAAGCTGGCTCCATAAAGCACGGTGCCGTCTGAATTGGCGCGAGTGGCCTTTATCACAGATTGCCCGTCAGGGCCGCCCTGTCGTAGCCACAGACCCTCCGATGAAACAGAAAAAATACTATCAGTTCCTCGCACGTAACGCGACAATGAAGCATCATATTGCTGCATTGATATTGCAACAATTGGATTAAAAATCATAAGGCTGACAAGCCCAATGGAAAAAGCCGTCAGCATGGGCGCAATCAGAAGTTTTATTCCCGATTGCCCCGCCGCGCGTGCTATCACCAATTCGCTGGACCGTGACATGCTTAAAAGAGCAAAAATCGAGGCGAACAGCATCACTAAAGGCAGAATTTTTTGCAAGTTAGTGGGCACATTTAACAAAACCAAGCCAAATATTTGAGCCGTTGAGATCTGTTTGTTTCCTAAAAACCTTAATTGTTCAACAAAGTCGATCAGAAGTAAAAGTACAAAAAATATACCAAAGACGCACAAAAAACTAAAAAGAAAACGTCTGGCCAAATAGAGTCCTAGGGTCATTCTGGCTTAACCTCGGTTAGACGTGCGCGCCCAGGGTGGCGCTTCCGCCCCACGAAGGCGTAAGCGCTCAGCGATAAAATGGTTCCAAGAAAAGTGGCTGTGTAGGTGAGGGGCCACAATACCCAATTGCGCCGTACAATGCCCATGGTTGTGGTGTTGACCAAATGCAAAACGATCATGATTGCAATTGCCAAGCCAATCTGGCGCCACAAAGAGAAGCGGCTAAAACCACCGATCAACATAGCCCCTAAGGCCAACAGCGAAACGGTCAATCCCTGCAAAGGCTGTGCAATACGATTGTGGGCTTCGAACATGATTGATCCCTTTTCGTATCTACCGGTTTTGGTCAAATCGACGGCATGGAATATCAGATTCCAAGTTGAGATTTCAGCAAGATCTGGTGTTCGATATTTGTCGTTGGATCCATTATCTTTTTGCAAATCTACGGTGAAGCTTGAAAACTTAGTAACTCCTAAGACGCCGGTGTTTAGATTTAAAAACTGGGCCATGCCATCTAGCATAACCAGCTTTGGTCCATTGTTTGTTCGAATAAATAAAGCGTTTTTTGAGCTATAGGTGAGCGTTAGCAACGGATCGCTTTGGTCGTTTAAAAATATATCATGCAATTGACCATCAGCCGAAATTTCACGGATGTAGAGCGTTTGATTTTTTTCTGGATGAATGAGCTTTCCAACTGTCAGAAGTTTTGATGTGGCCGTTTGCGCTATGGATTTATAACGATTGATTTTCACCGTTTCGGAATAGGGCGAAACAATGTTCATCAAAATCAAGCTCATTAAAGTGACAATAAGTCCAAAAATCATTACTGGCCGGGCAATTTGAAATGCAGACATGCCCGTTGATTGCATAATCAGAAGTTCACTTTCGCGCAAAAAACGGTTGATCGCATAGATTGTGGAGATAAAAGCAGCAATTGGCAGAACCGTTGCTATTAAATTTGGCAAAGACAAAAAGCTAATTTCAAAAAATAAACTTAAGTCGTGACCCGAACCCACTATCTTGTCGAACAAATCTACCGAAAGGTTAATCCAATATATAGCCACAATCGACAGAGCGAAAAAGCTAAATAAGACCAATAATTGCGACAGCAGATATCTGTCGAATTTCGACACGGGCGCTCCTCCTTAAACTAAGTTAAAGTAAAACGAAAATGCGTTAAGGGCAAACTGATATCTGGTCAAAAGCGCCATTCATCACTAAGTTTGCACGAAACCTCACATTTGATCGGATAAATAATGCCAAATCCTATAAAAATTGACTTTAATGCTACCAATTTTGATGTTTTGATGGCTGAAAAAGGGTCCGTCGTACTGCTGATTGACGAAAAAGGATTAAGCACAGCACACCAAAAGCTTGATAGCCTGATGCAAGGGGCTTTGGTAAGGGCGTTCAAGTCATCTCAATTCGCCGATTTACCAAAAGGTCAATCGCTAGAGCTTGCCTTTCCGGCCGGGATCGCCGCCGAATCTTTGCGGCTTGTAAAATTGGCTAAATCGGCGACTGCGCTTGAAGCACGACTTGCTGGTGGCGTAATTGGTTCCAGTCTTTCAAAAACAAGCACGTTAGTTTGGGCGCAAAATTGTCCGCAAGCCGCCGAAGTGACTTTTGGCATGGCGCTCCGTGCCTACGAATTTACCGCGCACAAAACTGCCAAGTGTACCACAATTGGCTCGGTTGAAGTACTTTCAGACATGCCTGAAACTTTGGCCACTCAAGCATCCCCCATGGCCGCCCTTGCCGAGGGCGTATTTTTCACACGTGACTTGGTAAATGAACCCGCTAATATTTTGACCACCGATGATTTTGCCGCGCGCTTGGCTGCCATGCAGGACCTCGGTCTTGATGTTGAAATTTTGGAAGAAGAGGAAATGGCGTCTCTGGGTATGGGCGCACTTTTGGGCGTGGGGCAAGGCTCTGAGTCGGCGTCAAAGCTAGTTGTGATGCGTTGGAACGGCGGCAAAAAGGGCGAGGCCCCCTTGGCGCTGGTTGGCAAAGGTGTGGTGTTTGATACTGGTGGAATCTCCATGAAGCCCGCCTTAGGTCTGGAGAATATGACTATGGACATGGGCGGCGCTGGTGTGGTGGCGGGAGTCATGCGCAGTTTGGCCTTGCGTAAAGCGCGGGCCAATGTGGTGGGGCTTGTGGGTCTGGTCGAAAATATGCCTGATGGTCGCGCACAGCGTCCAGGTGACGTTGTAACTTCTATGAAGGGCACCAAGATCGAAGTGATCAATACCGATGCCGAAGGTCGACTGGTTTTGGCTGACGTGCTTTGGTATGCGCAAGAAACTTATAATCCTTGCGGCATTATTAATCTGGCGACCCTAACGGGTGCAATCATTGTGGCCTTGGGCCATGAAAATGCTGGTGGATTTTCTAATAATACGCCCTTTTATGATAAGCTTTCTAAAGCGGCTGAGGCTGAGGGCGAAGGCTTGTGGCGTATGCCCTTGGGTGCCGTTTATGACGCTAAATTGGCATCGCGCGTAGCTGATATTGTTAATTCCTGCGGGCGTGACGCAGGCGCAGTGACGGCGGCTCAGTTTTTGCAGAGGTTTGTTAAACCCGAAACCCCTTGGATTCATTTAGACATTGCGGGCACTGCTTTTGTGAAAACTGCCAGCGATCTTGCGCCTAAAGGGGCGACTGGGTGGGGGGTATTGGCGCTTAACCGAGTGATCGTCGATTATTTCGAGTCCTAGCAGTGGCATTGGTTATATTTTATCAACTGGGTCAATCCTCGGTGGAGGAGACGGCGCGGGCTTTATTGGGAAAATCAAGGGCTGCTGGCTGGAGGGTGATGTTGCGGGGTACAAGTCAGACTAGCCTTGATTATTTAGATGAAGAGCTTTGGAAAGGGTCGCCTGAATGTTTTTTGCCTCACGGCTTGGCGCAAAATGACCATGCCACTTTGCAACCAATTATGCTTGGTACAGGCATTGCACCTGAAAACATGCAAGCCTTAATGCTGGTTGACGGCGCGGCGTTTGAAGCCAGCGAAGCGCGCCAGATGGCGCGCGTCATGATCCTGTTTGATGGACAAAATAAGACCATTTTAAACATCGCCCGTGGGCAATGGAAAGAAGCTTTGGCACTTGGCGTTAAAGCGCAATATTGGTCTGAAAGCTTGGGTCGGTGGGAACTTAAACTGACAAGAGAATCTGTCTGAGAATTAGATTTAACTCTTTGTGTTTTTGCCATTATTATTTACTTTTATTCCAATGAGCGACAGCTCGCGCATTATGAAAGGGAATGGGAGTAGGCTTCTTGGGACACCAAAACTTTTAGGTTTTTATTTTTACTAGGGCATGAATTGAATGAATTTAGCAATTACACGGGTGAAACTTTCTTTCCCAGATGTGGTTTGAAACATGTCTTGATAAGACAGGTATTTCAGATCAAAGGCCAAACGTTACCTGTCACCGCGCGATAAAGTAACTTTACTGGCGCCAGCACGGACCATGAAATAAATGTTACTATGACAGCGGTTTAAAGAAGTTTATTAAAGGCTCAATTTTAGTTTGAGCCATGCGCTACCCCAAAAGGCCAGAGCCTTTCATTCCATCAATAATAAACTGAATCGACAAGGCGGAAAGCAACATACCCAACAAACGTGTCACGACCATACGGCCGGTGCGCCCTAAAAATTTTTCTATTTTACTCGAAATCAAAAACAGTCCTAAAACACAGGCTAATACCGCTATCATGACCAGATGCACCGCCAAAAGACCCACAAAATCTCTTTGAACTTCACCGGAAAGCAAGATCATTGATGCAAGCGCCCCGGGACCAGCAATTAAGGGCGTGGCCAAAGGAAAAACCGACGGGTCTTTTTCAACATGGGTCAATTGGCCTTCCCGCCGTAGGGTGCGGCGTTCAAACAGCATATCAAGTGCGGTTAAAAGCAGCAGAATTCCTCCCGAAATACGAAAAGCTGACATGGAAATCCCAATAAAGTGCAGTAAAGATTCACCTGCAAAGCCAAACAGGGTCAAAAGGCCTGCAGCTACCAATGTAGCCCGCACAGCAATTTCGCGGCGTCGCTGTCGTGTCTCTCCATCTGTCAGCGCAATGAACATAGGTACCAAACCCACAGGATCAACCACAACAAAAAGTGTGGCAAAACTGGTAATCAAAAAGATGCTGTCAATCATTTTTTTACAGTTTCCAGCCGTTCTGCGGCTTTCATCCAAAGCGCTTCAGCTCGGTCAAGCGCTTCCATAACTTCGGAGTATTTCTTTTGCCATGTTTCAGATTCTGACCCACGGCCAGGTTCGTATAAAGAGGGATCAGCAAGCTTCTTTGATAAACGATCACGCATTACGTTTAATTTTTCAAGCCTTTCTTCACATTTACGAAGTTCTGCACGTAGGGCTAAAAGCTTTTCCCTACTTGCTGTTTGAGCTTTTTGGGTAGTCGCGGCTTTGATGACGGGTTTGGCCGCTGCATCGGGCTTACTTGCCAAATCACCTGCCAAAAGTTCACGCCTATAAGCGTCAAGATCCTTGTTATATGGGGTCACGGCGCTGCCTTTAACTAACCACAAGCGATCCGCAACTAGACCCAATAAATGCATGTCATGGCTAACTAAAATCACGGCACCCGAATATTCGGTCAAAGCCTCAACCAAGGCCTCACGACTTTCCATATCAAGGTGGTTGGTGGGCTCATCCAAAATCAAAAGATGCGGTGCATCAATTGTTGCCAACAAAAGTGAAAGTCGCGCCTTTTGTCCGCCTGATAGCCGCCCAGCCACGGTCTCAGCCTGATCCGCCATCAGCCCAAAACCGGCAAGGCGCGCGCGTAGGCGCGGTTGACCTTCGTTAGGGCGCAGAGCTTGTAAATGCTGCAACGGGGTTTCATTCACCTGCAGTTCATCAACCTGATGCTGTGCAAAATAGCCAATACGAAGCTTGCTAGAGCGGGTCATTTTCCCATGGATTGCTGCAAGCTTTCCAGCCAAAAGTTTAGAAAGGGTTGACTTCCCCTCGCCATTACGACCCAAAAGCGCAATGCGGTCATCTTGGTCAATGCGCAACGACAAGTTTTTAAGTACAGGCGGGCCGCCATAGCCCACAGCTACGCCTTCCATATTGATGATGGGGGGGGAGAGCTCTTCAGGAATAGGGAATGTAAAAACTTGCTTGCGCGCCTCTTCAGGTGGCGTGATAGGCGTCATTTTTTCAAGCATTTTTACGCGACTTTGCGCTTGCACAGCCTTTGAAGCCTTGGCTTTAAAACGGTCGACGAAAGACTGCAAATGCGCGCGTCGTGCATCTTGCTTCTTGGCCTCGGCCGTTAGTAGCGCCCGTCTTTCGGCGACTTGGCGGGCAAATTGATCGTAGGGACCTGACCAATAGGTCAGATTTTTGGCATCCAGATGCAAAATACCTTGTACGGCGCGGTTTAATAGTCCGCGATCGTGGCTGATAATAATCACCGAATGGGGGTATTTCTGCAAATATGCTTCCAGCCAGAGCGCCCCTTCAAGATCCAGATAGTTGGTAGGTTCGTCCAATAAAAGTAAGTCAGGCTGGGCAAAAAGAACGCCAGCCAAGGCCACTCGCATGCGCCAGCCACCCGAAAAGTCAGAGCATGGCCGCGCTTGGGCATCGATGTCAAATCCCAAGCCTTTTAAAATAGATGAGGCGCGTCCTTCAGCAGACCAAGCATCAATATCAGTCAGGCGGGTTTGAATTTCTGATATGCGCGCAGCATCTGTTGCAATGAACGATTCTGTCAAAAGGCTCGTACGTTCGGTGTCAGCTTCGAGCACCGTGTCTAAAAGTGAGGTGGAGGACGATGGAGCCTCTTGCGCAATACCGCCAATCTTGGCTCGAGTGGACAGTGATATTTCGCCACCCTCAAGCGCCAATTCGCCCCTGATCAGTCGAAAGAGTGTGGTTTTTCCCGAACCATTACGCCCAACAAGGCCTACTTTATGGCCAGTGGGTATGGTTGCTGAAGCCTCGACCAAAAGTGGGCGACCTTCGACGGAGTATGAAATATCTGATATACGTAACATAGCCCCGCCATGCCTGATCTGATGCGCCGCGTCAATTACCTGATGACATATCAGGGCCTTTTCAAGTAGCTTTGCATCTGCTAGCAGGATGGCGCAATGAATTGGTGGGCTTGGGCCAGCCATTAACCGCTAGAAAAGAGAAGTCTCATGGCCATTGAACGCACGCTTTCAATCATCAAACCAGATGCAACAAAACGTAATCTAACAGGAAAAATCAACGCTAAATTTGAAGATTCTGCTTTACGCATTGTCGCACAAAAACGCATCCAACTGACTCTGGCGCAAGCCGGTGCCTTTTATGCTGAACATTCCGAGCGTGGCTTTTACGGTGAACTTTGCGAATTCATGGCGTCTGAGCCAGTGATTGTGCAAGTTCTCGAAGGTTCTGGCGCTATTTTAAAAAATCGCGAAGTTATGGGCGCGACCAATCCTTCGAATGCAGATACAGGCACAATACGTAAAGACTTTGCTTTGTCCGTTGGTGAAAATTCGGTTCACGGCTCAGATTCCGAAGAGTCAGCTGAACGCGAAATTGCGTTCTTCTTTTCGAGCTTAGAATTGGTTGGCTAAGTTCATGGAGCCATT
Organism: Paracoccaceae bacterium; assembly: GCA_041441915.1. GTDB lineage: Bacteria > Pseudomonadota > Alphaproteobacteria > Rhodobacterales > Rhodobacteraceae > UBA10365. Next base: position 69,488 of record JASDRS010000009.1, read on the forward strand.
AAAACATTGGGGTGGTATCTGCAAAAATGGGGCCTTTTTTTATGGCGGAGGCATTGTCTATAAAACCAGTATTATAAAGTGCTGAAGTCAGGGCTGCCGCTGTGCCTGTCGCTGGCGCCATGCGCGCCTGATGCCGCAAGACAAGCTTGTGGCCATTGTGGGGATTTAAGCCAACGGGGCTAAAGTCGCTTTTGTAAGGGGTAATCAATAACTCGCCCGGGCCTTGACGGCGGCAGTTGTGGGGCTGTGGTACCAAGCACAGTACAGGTATAGCGATTGAAGCTGCTGAAAATGGTGCTTGCGTCGCTAGATTTTAGGGCTTTGGCCGATGGGGTGCATTTTTCGTGGGCGACCATGCGTAATATCAAGCTAAATTTGGCTTGGCCATTTGGCTGCAATGTGGTTCTTATCCCTATTACCGCAGGGGTCTTGGTGCTTTTTATCGGACAGCAGCTTACGCCTATTATGGCAGCGGAGACTATGGCAATATCGTCGATCTTTGTGCTATTTAACGCTGTGCGTTTACGTAACATATAGCCCAATATCTAGAGCACCACTTCAGCCGCAAGATAGACCGCCGAACCTGTAAGGGCAGCAAAGTCATCAGTGACTAGGCTTACAGAAAACTGAGCCATAAAGGGGGCAAAACGGCCTTTTTCACTAAAGGCTGCTTCAAATCCTAAAGGTTCGAAATAGGGGGCAAAGGCACGGGCTACACCGCCGCAAAGATAAATACCGCCAAATGGTAAATGCGTAAGAGCTAAATTTCCCACAGCCGCCCCTAAAAATCGCATAAACAAACGCGCAGCCATTTCACAAGTCGGATCTTGCCCTATCAGCCTCATGATTTCTGATCCAGCTTTTGGGTTGGCTTGTTGACTTGTATAAATATAAAGATGCTCAAGCCCACGGCCTGATAGGACTTCTTCTACGCCTACAAAGCTATGATTTTTCTGCAAAAACTTTACAAAGTCATAATCTTCTGTACTAGAAAGTGGCAAATTCACATGACCACATTCTGATGCTACCACCAATCGCCCTGCTTTTACGTGATGCACGGGCGCGGCATTAAAGCCTGTGCCTATGCCGACGACAAGTTTCGTGCTTTTGTCACCTGAAGTGCTAATTTTAGGAGATAAAATAGGCAAAAGCAAGGCGCTGTCTATGCGTCCTAAAGCATGGCCTTGGGCTTGCAAATCGTTTAAAAGCGCAACGTGACGCGCACCAGTGGCACGAGCCACATTTGCTGCTTCAATTCGCCAATCTAAATTAGTCATAAGAGCCACATCCTGCGCCACAGGCCCTGCGGCTGCTATACAAACAGCATGAACGATTGTATTTTTTTGCGCTAAATATACTTGAAGAATCAACTCTAAACAATTAAAATCATTATTTTTATATAGAGATATTGTTTCGTGAAGTAGCGTTGCACCTCGAGCCAGCGCTACGCGTGTATTGGTACCTCCTATATCGGCAACCAAGGAAAAGGGGCCTGTTGTCATCTAATTTTTCAGGCTCTTGGCCTGCCTTTACGAATCTTGGGCGTACACTATATAATCTGATAAGGATTTTTTTGCCTTTGGGCAAGTAAGGCAAAAAAGCTTTACAATCTTAGTTTTGAATGAGGCATTTTCATTGCGGCTGACTTGACGTGACATTTCCAGAATAATAGGAAAGGGGTCGCCTATGGTCACTATCAGCCGTGCGATGATTAATACTTATCAAACCGACGGTATGCTTTTAATCAATGGTCTTTGGTCAATCAGATAAAAAAATTAGATCCAGGTATTGCTCGTAATATGGCCGAGCCTGGGCCACATCCCGCAGAAAATCTGAATGCAGGGGAAGCTGGTCGCTTTTTTAATGATTTTAGCAACTGGTAACGCTTTTACTATTTTTAAGATGCTATTGCCAACTCGCAAGTTGTGGAAGCAACCGCTAAATTGATGAGGTCGCAAAAGGTGCAGCTTTTTCATGATTATGTGTTGCTCAAAGATCCAGGCACTACCAAAGCCAATCCCTGGCATCAGAATGGGTCCTATGTCAGCAAACCATAAGTTTTTGGTTGTTACTTGATCCCGTTAGAGAAGACACTTTACGCTGCGTTGTGGGATCGCATTTTTAAAAAAAGAGATTGTGTCCATGCTATGGCCACAAAATAACGCCTTCTTAACCCTGATTCTGAAAAATATTTTTCCGTGCCTGATTCTGTTGCCAAGAGTATAACTATTCGCAAATTTGACATGGAACCAGATGACGCCGTGGTCTTTAACTTTAGCACGCTGCATGGGGCGCGGGGGAACCAGTCACAGAACCGACGTCACGCTTTTTCGCTCTAGTTTTTGGGCCATGACGCTTGCTATGTAGAAAGTCTGGGTCATACTTCTCCACCTTTTCTGGGCCATAATATGGTGCCCGGGCAAGTTCTTCGGGAAGATTGGTTTCTGATCTTGCGCCAATAACAACCTTAGAGCCTATTTGGGCTTGCGTCAGTCCTAAAGTCATGAGAAAGGGGATTGTCAAACGAATACCTTCATTTATCCATAGGAGATGAAACATGGAGATTCGCGAGGCGTTAGCATTTGATGATGTTTTGCTCGTACCTGCTGCCAGTTCTGTACTGCCGTTGGGCGCTGACACATCGACATTCGTGACTAAGTCCATTAGATTGACTATACCACTTTTGTCTTCGGCTATGGACACTGTGACCGAAGCTCGCATGGCCATTGCCATGGCACAAGCTGGTGGCATAGGTGTTATTCACCGCAATCTGAACCCCGAAGGGCAGTCCCGAGAAGTGCGCCGTGTCAAGCGCTTTGAAAGCGGCATTGTCTATAGCCCTATCACCTTACGGCCCGATCAAACCTTGGCTGATGCTAAAATTTTACAAGAGCGTTACAATGTTACGGGATTCCCCGTGGTTGATAATTTAGGTCGTGTTTTGGGAATTGTGACAAATCGCGATATGCGTTTTGCATTAGATTGCCGCACACCAGTATCTGTGATGATGACATCAAAAAATTTGGCTGTTTTACAAGAACCTGCCGACCGAGATGTGGCTATTTCATTGATGAAAGAGCGCCGCATTGAGAAGCTTTTGGTCACGGACGGCAACGGCAAGCTTACCGGTCTTTTAACGCTGAAAGACACCGAGCAATCGGTACTTAACCCAAATGCCTGCAAAGACGAACTGGGTCGCTTGCGGGTGGCTGCAGCGTCAACGGTTGGGGACGAGGGTTTTGAACGCTCAATGGCACTGATAGAGGCCGGCGCTGATATGGTAGTGATCGACACTGCGCACGGTCACTCTGAAAGTGTAGCACTGGCTGTGGCGCGCATAAAGTCCTTTTCCAGCGTGGTGCAGGTGGTTGCGGGCAATGTGGCTACTTATGAAGCTACGCGTGCGTTGATCGATGCAGGTGCAGATGCGGTTAAAGTGGGCATTGGCCCTGGGTCCATTTGCACCACGCGTATTGTGGCTGGCGTTGGCGTGCCCCAACTGACGGCGATCATGGATTCCGCAAAGGCGGCGGGTGATATTCCTATCATTGCCGATGGTGGCATTAAATTTTCAGGCGATTTTGCCAAGGCTATTGCGGCTGGCGCTTCTTGTGCGATGGTGGGTTCTGCCATTGCAGGCACAGATGAAAGCCCTGGCGACATGATTTTTTACCAAGGCCGAAGTTATAAATCTTATCGCGGCATGGGTTCGCTTGGGGCTATGGCTCGGGGTTCGGCGGATCGTTATTTTCAAAAAGACGCGGCATCTGACAAATTGGTACCCGAAGGGATCGAAGGGCAAGTGCCCTATAAAGGATCGGCTGCAGCCGTGGTCCATCAATTGGTGGGCGGTTTGCGGGCGGCTATGGGTTACACGGGTCATGGAACAGTGAGTTCAATGCGCCAAGGTTGCAGTTTTGTGCGCATCACCGGCGCAGGCCTAAAAGAAAGTCATGTACATGATGTTCAAATCACCCGGGAAAGCCCAAATTATCGGGTGATGTGAGCGAGCCAACGGAAATATTATGACCCCAGCTGCCCGATGCGCCTCTTCTATTGAAATATTGGACAATATACTGTTAGGCCAAGCAGCCGAGCAGGTTTTGACCAATTGGGCTCGGGGCCATCGCTTTGCTGGATCGGGCGACCGCGCTGCTATTCGCAATTTGGTTTATGATGCTCTGCGATGCAAAAGGTCCTATGCAGCTCAGGGCGGCGCCTTAACAGGGCGAGGTATTATAATCGGGGGCTTAATCCAAGCAGGCCAAGATTTAGGGCAGATTTTCACAGGCGAAGGCTATGCGCCCACGGCCCTAACGGCAAGCGATGGCGTAGGGAAAATGCTTGCTGACCTACCACAAAGTGTCAGACTTGATTGTCCAGAAGAGCTTGCCGAACTACTGAAAATATCGCTGCAAACAAATTTTGAACCCGTGATGCACGCGTTGAAAAGTCGCGCACCTTTGTTTTTACGTGTCAATCAGTCACGCTTAAGTGTGTTAGAAGCCATAGCTGCTTTGGAAGATGATGGCATTGAAACGAAGCTTTGTGAATCGGTTGAGTTTGCGTTGGAAGTCACAAAAAATCCTCGGATGGTTCAAAATTCATGGGCATACCTTTCGGGGGCAGTCGAAATTCAGGACCTATCATCGCAAGCTGTGATTGCGGTCCTGCCAGACACTAAAAATATGCGCATATTAGATTATTGCGCTGGCGGTGGCGGTAAGACATTGGCGCTCGCTGCACGCGGTAATGCCAAACTTTTTGTCCATGACGCCCATGCGCGCCGCATGGTGAATTTGCCAGCCCGCGCCAAGCGCGCCGGAGCTGAGATCATCACTTTAGAAACGGCAGATCTTATGCCTAATGGTCCTTATGATTTGGTGCTGACAGATGTGCCTTGCTCTGGTTCTGGATCTTGGCGGCGCGATCCTGAAAGTAAGTGGGCTATAACCCCTGAAGGTTTGGCACTTAAAACATTACTGCAGGCTAAAATTTTGGATGACACCAGTAGCTTAGTGGTACAGGGTGGATTGTTAGTCTATATAACTTGTTCCATCCTCGCGTGTGAAAACCAACAGCAAATATTAGAGTTTTTAGTTAGGAACCAGAAATTCAAGTCAGTATCGGAGCACAGTTTTTTGCCACTTTCAGGAGGGGACGGTTTTTTCGTGTCAGTTTTAAAAAAATTCCTCTGAAAAGTAATTGTAGACACTTTTGTTTTTTTAAAGTGATTAAATTTTTTTGAGTGTTTTGGTGTATAAATAATGGCATCATCATTAGCCTTTATAAAAATGTAGTTTGTGCCTGTGCTCGAATGGGATAATGCGCCTTAAATAGATAAAGGTTTATTGTTATAAAAAGCCAAAGGTAAAAAATACTTGCTTTGTTCCCCTTTTGATCCCATAAACAGAACAGGAAAAGAACATTGAAATCATTGCCGCACTGGCAACTATAACATAGGATTGAAACATGGCGACAGAAAATCTCCTCGACTTTAATGGAAAACGCGATATGGACAAATCTAAAGCTCTAGAAAGTGCCTTGGCGCAAATCGAACGGCAGTTTGGTAAAGGATCTATTATGCGCTTGGGCGCAGACAGTCCTGCTATGGAAATTGAATCAACATCAACAGGCTCGTTGGGCCTTGATATAGCCCTGGGTATTGGCGGATTGCCAAAGGGGCGTGTCGTTGAAATTTACGGCCCTGAAAGCTCCGGAAAAACTACGCTAACATTGCATGTGGTTGCCGAAGAACAAAAAAAAGGCGGTATTTGCGCCTTTGTTGACGCAGAACATGCTCTTGACCCACAATATGCCAAAAAGCTGGGCGTAAACTTGGATGATTTACTTATTTCACAACCCGACACGGGCGAACAAGCTCTTGAAATTGTCGATACTTTAGTGCGCTCTGGTGCGGTAAATTTAATTGTAATTGACAGCGTTGCTGCCTTGGTGCCCAAATCTGAAATTGAAGGTGACATGGGCGACATGCAGATGGGTTCACAAGCGCGTTTAATGAGCCAAGCCATGCGAAAATTGACAGCAAGTATTGGCAAGTCAAACTGCATGGTAATTTTTATTAACCAAATTCGTATGAAGATTGGTGTTATGTTTGGAAGCCCCGAAACTACGACGGGTGGTAACGCGTTAAAATTCTACGCCTCGGTACGCCTTGATATTCGTCGGATAGGTGCTGTGAAGGACCGGGATGAAATCACTGGCAATACAACACGCGTAAAAGTGGTTAAAAACAAGGTGGCGCCGCCATTCAAGCAAGTTGAATTTGATATAATTTACGGGGAAGGGATTTCAAAAACCGGTGAACTAGTTGATTTAGGTGTTAAAGCTGGGATCGTTGAAAAGTCGGGATCTTGGTATTCTTACGGTGACGAACGGATCGGCCAAGGTCGCGAAAATGCAAAGGTATTTTTGAAGTCTAACCCGTCAATTGCTAATGAAATTGAAGATAAAATTCGTGCTTCGCACGGTCTTGATTTTGATCTACTGGGAGGTCCTGACGTGGCATCAACTGATGAGAATATTATTGATCTATAAATTAATATTTTAGGGGCAAAATATGAAGTATTTTGCACCATTTTTTATTGGAATGTCGTGTGCCTGTGGACAGCCCCGTTTGACACAGTTAAACCAAGTCAAATTGATTGCCTTATAGGGGGCCATTATGGCGTCGTTAAACGATATCCGCTCAACATTTTTAAACTTTTACCAAAACAATGATCACCAGATTGTGGAGAGCAGTCCCCTTGTTCCGCGCAACGACCCAACACTGATGTTCACAAATTCTGGCATGGTACAGTTCAAAAACTGTTTCACAGGTGCAGAAACACGTGATTACAGTCGTGCCACCTCTTCACAAAAATGCGTGCGCGCTGGCGGCAAACATAATGACCTTGATAATGTTGGCTATACAGCGCGTCACCACACATTTTTTGAAATGCTGGGCAATTTTAGCTTTGGTGATTATTTTAAAACAGAAGCCATCCCTTATGCTTGGGATCTTTTAATTAAAGAATTTGGGATCCCAAAAGAAAAACTTTTGGTCACCGTTTATCATACCGACGACGAGGCCGCTGATATTTGGAAAAAAGTTGCAGGTCTATCAGATGACCAGATTATTAGCATTCCAACAAATGATAATTTCTGGATGATGGGCCCAACGGGACCCTGTGGGCCTTGCACAGAAATTTTTTTTGATCACGGAGACAAAATCAGGGGTGGCCCTCCTGGATCAGTGGATGAAGACGGCGACCGTTTCATTGAAATTTGGAACCTAGTATTCATGCAAAATGAGCAGTTTTCTGACGGCTCAATGATTCCCCTGCCTAAACAGTCAATTGATACTGGGATGGGGCTTGAGCGCATCGGTGCATTGTTGCAAGGTAAGCATGATAATTATGATACTGATTTAATGCGCGCGTTGATTGAGGCTTCGGCTCATGCAACCTCGTCAGACCCTGATGGATTTGGTAAAATTCATCACCGTGTGATTGCGGACCATTTGCGCTCGACATCGTTTTTGATCGCTGATGGAGTGATGCCATCAAATGAGGGGCGCGGGTACGTATTGCGCCGCATCATGCGGCGAGCTATGCGCCACGCCCATCAATTGGGCGCGCAAGACCCCGTGATGTACCGCTTAGTGCCAGCACTGGTGCAGCAAATGGCGGTTGCCTACCCAGAGCTTTCTCGTGCGCAAGCCATGATAGAAGAGACCCTGCGCCTCGAAGAAACTCGCTTCAGCCAAACTCTTGACCGTGGTTTAAAACTTTTGAACGATGAGTTGGCACGCATCCCTGAGGGTGCTTCTCTGCCGGGGGCTGCAGCGTTTAAACTTTATGATACTTACGGATTTCCGCTGGATTTAACACAAGATGCGTTGCGTGAAATGGGTCGAGTGGTTGATACAGCAGGCTTTGATGCTGCTATGTTAGAGCAAAAAACCACAGCCCGCGCGAGCTGGACTGGGTCGGGCGAGACTAAAGATGCCAGAATTTGGTTTGAACTTGCTGATCGAATCGAGGCTAGCGAATTTTTAGGCTACGACACTAAAACTGCTGAAGGCAAAATTTTAACAATGGTTAGAAGTGGGGCCGAAACGACTAAGGCCACGGTTGGCCAAAGCCTGCAAATTATTTTAAACCAAACTCCATTCTACCCTGAACAGGGCGGTCAAGTTGGAGATGTGGGAGAAATTAAAACTGAAACGGGTCGAGCTACTATTTCTGATGCGAAAAAGTCGCAAGGGCTTATTTTACATTTAGCAACAGTGGTCGAGGGAAAAATTGTCTCTGGGCAAGACGCATTTTTGACTGTGGACACCAGCCACCGTAACGCGGTTGAAGCAAACCATTCAGCGACGCATCTGCTTAATGAAGCGTTGCGTCGCCACTTGGGTGACCATGTTTCTCAACGTGGCAGCTTAAATGCACCGGATCGTTTGCGCTTTGACTTTAGCCATTCAGCGGGTCTGTCCGAGGCAGACTTATCTTCAGTGGAAGCTGAAGTTAACTTTTATATTCGCCAAAATACTGCCGTTGAAACCTGGATCATGACTCCAGACGATGCCCGTGCCTTAGGTTCTCAGGCACTGTTTGGTGAAAAATATGGCGATGAGGTGCGAGTCGTCTCTATGGGTAAGCGCGTTGGGTCGCGAAAGGGCCGAGATAACGCTACATATTCGCTGGAACTGTGCGGTGGCACCCATGTTAAACGTTTGGGCCAAATTGGTATTTTTATTCTGTTAAATGATTCAGCCTCATCTGCAGGTGTGCGCCGTATTGAAGCGCTCACTGGGGAGGGCGCGCTCGCCCACATGAAGACCCAAGCACAGCAATTGATTGATATTATTTTGGTGCTTAAAGTGGTGCCCGCAGATTTAGCGGACCGCGCCAAAGGTCTACTTGATGAGAGGCGCGCATTGACTAATGAAGTGGCACAGCTTCGCCGCGAATTGGCGATGGTTGGATCTAGTTCAAAAGGCGCAGAGTTCATAGTGGTAAACGGTGTCAAACTAATTGCCCAAGTGCTTTCGGGCGTGGTTGGCAAAGATTTACCGGGCCTGATCGACGAGATGAAGTCACAAGTTATGTCTGGTGTAATTGTCTTGATCGCGGACACAGGAGCTAAACCCGCTGTTGCCGCAGGCGTGACAAGCGACTTGACTGCGCGTATTTCGGCGGTAGAGCTTGTAAAAATTGCTGCCCTTGCTCTTGGTGGCAAGGGAGGTGGTGGGCGCCCTGACATGGCGCAAGCTGGTGGGGTCGATATTGCTGGCGCTGAACAAGCCATTATTGATGTCACAAAGCTATTGGAGACCTGAATGCCAACTGCCCTTTGGATTGCTCATGTTGATGTAACTGACCCTGACCGATATCAGCTTTATGCTGTGCCGGCGGGCGCTGTGATTGCGTCTTTTGGTGGGATATTTTTGGCCCGCGGGGGGCGTTTCATGCAGCTTGAAGGGGAAGCGCGTGCTCGCAATGTGGTCGCGCGCTTTCCCTCATTAGAGGCAGCAGTAGCCTGCTATAAGTCACCAGCATATCAGGCAGCACTTCATGCAGCCAAAGGTGCGTCAGTACGCAGTCTGATGGTTTTAGAAGAAAACTAATATATGCGGTAAATCAATAAAGACATTCAGTAATTGAAAAGGCCACAATACTATCGCGACTTTTTATTTAACTTGCGCGTGATTGGCGCTTACGTTCATGCGGGTCAAGATGGCGTTTGCGTAGGCGCACTGCTTTTGGCGTAACCTCGACCAGTTCATCATCATCAATATAGGAAATGGCCTGTTCAAGAGACATTTTCACCGGTGTGGTCAAACGCACCGCTTCGTCCGTGCCTGAGGCGCGCACGTTAGTTAGCTGCTTGCCCTTAAGGGGGTTCACCTCAAGGTCATTTTCGCGGTTATGCTCACCAATTACCATGCCTGTATAGACGGATTCTTGCACGCCAATAAAAAAGTGGCCGCGGTCCTCCAGTTTCCACATCGCATAAGCAACAGAAACGCCACTTTCCATCGAAATCAACACACCAGCACGGCGTCCTTCGATGGGTCCTTTATGGGGAGCCCACTCATGAAACACGCGGTTCAAAACACCCGTGCCACGCGTGTCAGTCATAAATTGACCATGATAGCCAATTAGGCCGCGCGACGGCACATGCGCTATTATCCGAGTTTTACCCACGCCTGCCGGTTTCATTTCTAAGAGATCCCCCTTTCGTGGCCCAGTAATTTTTTCAATAACGGCGCCAGTATATTCATCATCAACATCGATAGTAACTTCTTCTATTGGCTCATGGCGTAAGCCATCAATATCTTGAAACAGCACGCGAGGACGAGAAATTGAAAGTTCAAAACCTTCCCGCCGCATATTCTCGATCAAGACGCCCATTTGCAGTTCACCACGACCAGCGACTTCGAAGGCGTCGCCACCAAGAGTGTCAGTAACCTTAATAGCAACATTCACTTCGGCTTCGCGCATTAAGCGTTCGCGGATCACGCGGCTTTGCACTTTGCTGCCATCTTTACCTGCCAAGGGGCTGTCATTGATCCCAAAGGTTACAGAGATGGTGGGCGGATCGATTGGTTGCGCAGGTAGTGCTATGTCAACCGACAGATCGCAAAGCGTATCGGCCACGGTTGCTTTGCTCATGCCCGCCAATGTTACTATATCGCCTGCTTCGGCAAGCTCAATGGGGCTTTGTTGCAAGCCGCGAAAGGCCAAAACTTTGGAAACGCGGAATTGTTCTAGCTTTTTGCCATTGCGTGACATGGCTTTTATCGTTTCTCCAGCTTTGATTGTGCCTGCTTCAATACGGCCTGTTAAAATACGGCCAATGAAAGGATCTGCTGACAATGTAGTGGCCAGCATTTGAAAAGGTTCGTAACGCCGCGCAAGCTGGGCCGGCTGTGGCACATGTTTAACAATCAAAGCATAAAGTGAAGACAGGTCCTGGCGTGGCCCGTCAAGGCCCTCATCGGCCCAACCGGCGCGGCCCGAAGCATAAAGCACGGGGAAATCTAGCTGCTCGTCAGTTGCGCCCAAATTAGCAAACAAATCAAACACCTCGTTCAATGCCCGGTCTGGTTCGGCATCTGATTTGTCAACCTTGTTTAAAACCACAATCGGGCGCAGCCCCAAAGCCAGTGCTTTTGCTGTTACAAATTTGGTTTGAGGCATTGGGCCTTCCGCGGCGTCAACCAGTAAAACCACACCGTCAACCATCGACAAAATCCGTTCGACTTCGCCACCAAAATCGGCGTGACCTGGGGTGTCAACGATGTTAATGCGCAAACCGCCCCATTCTAGCGAGGTACATTTAGCCAAAATTGTAATGCCGCGCTCACGTTCAATGTCATTGCTGTCCATCGCGCGTTCCGCAACTGCTTGATTGTCACGGAAGGATCCCGATTGTTTTAATAGCTCATCCACCAATGTGGTTTTGCCATGGTCAACGTGCGCGATAATGGCAATATTGCGTAGCTCCATTGGGAGGGTCTCTTTCATTCTTAACATTTTAGGCGGCGTTACATCACCCACACCGAAAAGGCCAGAGCTTAGCTTCGCCATTGTTCATTTAATTATGACTATAACGTTTTAACCAAAACCTATTTCGAAAAAAATGCCTGCGCCCTGACGCGCACGTAGTTCCAAATCTGTGGTGCGCCGCGTGCAACCTTGGTTCCCACGCGATCTTCTAGTTGGTCAAAAGTCACATTATAGTCAATCCAACTGCCGCCACCTGCTGCTATATTTTGCATTACAGGCTGCACACGGTCGAGCGATTTGGCAAAAATAGCGTCCGCGCTTTGGGCTGCTTCAAATTCATCCCAAAGCGCACGAAAGTTTTGAGCTTGGTCGGCGGGCAAAATGCCAAATAGCCGATCAGCTGCTTTTGATTCAATTTTAGCCTGCAAAATTGGATCATGATTTCCATGAATTGGTGCGTCGCCAGCGTCAATTTCCACAATATCATGTATTAAAAGCATCTGAATGACCCTACTAATTGTCACACTTGGTCCAGCCTGATCAGCCAACACCATTGCATAAAGCGCAACATGCCAAGAGTGTTCGCCAGAATTTTCAGGACGCGCACCAAACAAGACAGGCGTGGCACGAAGTATTTTTTTCAAGCGATCCGCTGCATTTAAAAAAGAAAATTGCTGCTCTAACCGCAAGTTCACCGTGACACTTCTGTCAAACGTCGGGCTACATAGTTTGACACGGTGTTGATCATGGGGTCCATATGAGTTTTTTCGTCTTTAAAGAAGTGATCTGCGCCTTCAATCACGTCATGTGTGACTGTGATTCCCTTCTGCTCATGCAGTTTATTGACCAAGGTGATGGTGTCCTTGGGGTTTGCCACTTTATCGGCTGATCCATTTATAATAAGACCAGAAGCTGGACAGGGTGCCAAAAAACTAAAATCATACATATTTGCTGGCGGCGCCACTGAAATAAATCCGGTAATCTCAGGGCGGCGCATTAAAAGCTGCATCCCTATCCAAGCACCAAAGGAAAAACCTGCAACCCAGCAATGTTTAGAATTCTGGTTCATGGATTGCAGGTAATCAAGCGCTGAAGCTGAATCAGATAATTCGCCAATGCCCTGATCATATTCACCTTGCGAGCGCCCCACGCTACGAAAGTTAAACCGCAAAACAGTAAAACCCAAGCGGTAGAATGTATAATGCAGGTTATAAACTACCTTATTATTCATCGTGCCACCAAATTGAGGATGCGGATGTAAAACTATAGCAATGGGAGCATCTCGCTCTTTTTGCGGGTGGTAGCGGCCTTCTAGGCGACCCTCAGGGCCGGGAAATATAACTTCGGGCATGGTGCCTGCCTTTTGCTAGCCGGGAAATCTTGATTGTTTCCATCGGAATATGTATTAATCAAAGGCTATACACCCTTGGCTTGGGTGTGAGTTAAGCGTCTGGGCGCTTAACGTCAATATATTTACAAAGGAATCTCAATGAAACTCTCTACGAAAGGCCGTTATGCGGTAGTTGCTTTGGCCTATCTGGCCTTGGTTGAGGGAGGCAAATTGGTATCTTTAGCTGAAATTTCGCGCAAGCAATATATTTCCTTACCTTATCTTGAACAGCTTTTTGTAAAGCTGCGCCGTGCGGGGCTGGTGGCTGCAGTACGAGGTCCAGGTGGGGGCTACCGGTTGACGCGCGCGTCCGACAGTATCCGCATATCGGAAATTCTCTCGGCGGTTGAGGAAACAGTGTCCGCGATGCCTTCTGGAATTGGAGCAATGGGGGTCGTTTCTGGTACCAAGGCGCAGTATTTGACCAATCGCCTTTGGGAAGGACTTTCGGCGCATGTATATGTTTTTTTGCACAAAACGCGGCTTTCGGACGTGATTCATAATGAAATGACGCCATGCCAAGCAGTGCCAGCCCTTTTAGAAATAGTGGATGAAATCTGATGGGTTTATACAAAGCGAAGCGCGGTTATCTGGATTACAACGCAACGACCCCCCTTAACGGGAAAGCGCGTGAAGCAATGATTGATGCGATGAATATTTTTGGCAACCCCTCGTCAATTCATGCCGAAGGGCGGGCTGCTAAGGCGGCAATTGAAAAGGCGCGTGGGCAGGTTGCATTAGCGCTTGGGGCAGATGGGGCGGATATAGTTTTCACAGCTTCGGCTACCGAGGCCGCAGCACTGGCCTGCGCCGGGCGTGGCCTTTCTTGCAGCCCCATCGAGCATGAAGCCATAGCTGCTTGGTGCGTGCCCCTCCTTGCTACGTCCAAACAAGGCCAAGTTTCCGTGCCGACATCAGAAACTGTAGCTTTACAACTGGCAAATTCGGAAACTGGCATTGTACAACATTTACCCAAAGGACTGGCCGTGGTCGACCTGACCCAAGCTTTTGGAAAAATGCCCCTGTCCTTTCATTTGCTTGGTTGTAAAATGGCCATAGTTTCGGCGCATAAATTGGGTGGGCCCAAGGGGGTCGGAGCCTTGATCCTTGAGCGCGGTCTTGAAGTTAGTGCGCAGATGCGTGGCGGCGGCCAAGAAATGGGTCGGCGGGCGGGAACAGAAAATATTTTGGGTATAATAGGTTTTGGCGCCGCAGCGGAAGTTGCAGCCAAACTTTTAGCTGATGGAGTGTGGGATAAAATCACTCAATTTAGAAATATTCTAGAAATAGCATTGTCAGACACTGCTTTAGGCACTATTTCAATCTCACGTGGAATAGAGCGATTGCCAAATACACTTTGCATTGCCTCGCCTGGATGGAAGGGTGAAACACAGGTGATGCAAATGGATCTGGCGGGCTTTGCTGTTTCGGCGGGATCAGCCTGTTCTTCGGGCAAAGTGCTGGCGAGCCTGGTTCTGCGCGCAATGGGATATGACGATAACGTTGCTCGCTCTGCTATAAGAATATCTTTAGGTCCGGACACGCGAAAAGAAGATGTGCTGCGTTTTGCCGATGCATTTTTGGCGCAGGCTGAAAAACAAAAACGAAAAATTTAATGAATGGAGCCGATGATGACGCCATCCCTAGATACAGAAATGGACCTGCGCGAAGGCGTTGACCGTGAAACGGTTGAAACAGTGCAAGCCATGTCTGGCACCTATAAATATGGCTGGGAAACCGAAATTGAAATGGACTATGCCCCTAAAGGCCTGTCTGAGGACATCGTGCGGTTGATTTCATCAAAAAACGACGAACCCGAATGGATGCTGGAATGGCGACTTGAGGCCTATAGTCGCTGGGTAAATTTAATTGAACCCGATTGGGCGATGCTTAATTACCCTGCCATCGTTTACCAAGATCAATTTTACTATGCTACACCCAAAAGCATGGCCGTTAAGCCCAAATCTTTGGACGAGGTAGATCCCAAGCTCTTAGCCACTTATGCCAAATTGGGGATTCCTTTAAAAGAACAAATGCTGCTTGCCGGTGTCGAAGGCGCTGAAGAACCGCGTCGCGTGGCGGTGGATGCGGTGTTTGACTCCGTGTCAGTTGGCACCACCTTTAAGGCCGAATTGGCAAAAGCAGGGGTGATTTTTTGTTCGATTTCAGAAGCGGTTCGCGAACATCCAGAACTAGTAAAAAAATATATTGGTTCTGTAGTACCTCCTTCAGATAATTTTTTTGCCACTTTGAACTGTGCCGTCTTTACTGACGGGTCTTTCGTTTACATCCCCGAAGGTGTGCGCTGTCCGATGGAGCTTTCAACTTATTTTCGTATCAATGCTGAAAATACGGGTCAATTTGAACGCACATTGATCATTGCCGAAAAGGGCAGTTATGTGAGCTATCTTGAAGGCTGCACAGCACCCAAGCGCGACACGCATCAGTTGCATGCTGCCGTGGTCGAGATTGTTATTTTGGAAGATGCCGAAGTAAAGTATTCCACTGTGCAAAACTGGTATCCTGGCGATGAAAATGGGGTTGGTGGTATTTATAATTTTGTGACAAAACGCGCAGATTGTCGTGGTGATCGTGCCAAAGTGATGTGGACTCAAGTCGAAACTGGATCGGCCATCACTTGGAAATATCCATCGTGTATTTTGCGCGGTGACGGTTCTCAAGGCGAGTTCTACTCTATTGCTATCACAAATAATTTTCAACAGGCCGACACGGGCACAAAAATGATCCATTTAGGCAAAAACACCAAAAGTCGGATTGTCTCCAAGGGTATTTCTGCAGGGCAGGCGCAAAACACCTATCGCGGCCTTGTATCCATGCACCCAAAGGCTATTAACAGTCGCAACTACACACAATGCGACAGCCTGCTTATCGGTGATAAATGCGGCGCCCATACGGTACCCTATATCGAAGTAAAGAACGCTTCGTCGCGGGTTGAGCACGAGGCTACCACTTCAAAGGTCGATGATGATCAGTTGTTTTATTGTCGTTCACGGGGGATGGACGAGGAAGAAGCCGTGGCCCTAGTGGTAAACGGTTTTTGCAAAGAAGTACTGCAAGCTCTACCAATGGAATTTGCAATTGAAGCACAGGCTTTGGTTGCTATTTCACTTGAAGGTTCGGTTGGATAAGTTTTATTTTTAGTTATAACAACCTATCCAAACCTCAGACAACCCCATCACATACCGGAAATAAAATGTTAGAAATCAGAAATTTGCACGTTAAACTTGAAGAAGAAGACAAAATAATCCTAAACGGGGTTAATATGTCTGTTGGCGCAGGCCTAGTGCATGCGATCATGGGGCCTAACGGGTCAGGGAAGTCAACACTGTCATATGTTTTGGCTGGCCGCGAAGGATATTTGGTGACTCAGGGCTCAGCGTTATTGGCGAGCGAAGAATTGCTTGATCTTGATCCCGAAGAGCGCGCTGCGAAGGGGTTATTTTTGGCCTTTCAATATCCAGTTGAAATTCCAGGCGTGGGCAATATGACCTTTTTGCGCACAGCATTGAATGCACAACGCAAGGCCCGCAGTCAGGATGAAGTTTCGGCTGGTGAATTTCTGAAACTGGTGCGCGAAAAAGCAAATGCACTAAAAATTGATTCAGATATGATGAAGCGTCCCGTAAATGTTGGCTTTTCGGGGGGAGAAAAAAAACGTAACGAAATTTTACAAATGGCGATGTTAGAACCGCGGATGTGTATTCTAGATGAAACTGACAGCGGCCTTGATGTTGACGCAATGAAACTTGTGGCCGAGGGTGTGAATGGGCTGCGCGATGCCGGCCGATCATTTTTGGTGATCACCCACTATCAGCGTCTGCTTGATCACATTGCGCCCGATGTGGTTCATATTATGGCTGATGGCCGTATCGTTAAATCTGGAGGTCCAGAATTGGCGCTCGAAGTTGAAAAAAACGGTTATAGCGATATTTTGGCTGAGGTTTTATAATGTCAGCTACAAAAACACGGTTTGAAGCTGCAAAGACACAGCTTGGTGGAACGGAACAAACCGCTCAACTTTCCTTTAAGACCGCACGTCATGCCGCTAGGGGACGGGTGTTATCCTTGGGTTTGCCGCAAAAACGTGATGAATATTGGCGCTACAGTGATCCGAGCCCGCTTACATCAAAATTGCCAGCCTTAGCGCACTCTGGCGCATCGGCAAACTACGGTTCGGCTTATGCAAGCATAAATGCACTAAAATTGGTCTTTGTTGATGGTGTTTTTGATAAGTCGCTTTCCGATAATCTAGTCCTTGAAGGAGCTGAAATAAGCCTCTTAGAACAAGGAGCCCCTTGGGCTGATGAGCTGTACGGTACGCTCGAAGCACGTGGCCAAATTCCAGTGGCGCGGCCATTAGCGTCGCTTAATACGGCTATTGCAACTCAAGGCCTATTGGTTCGCGTTTTTGGTAAATGTGATAGACCCATAATAATAACTTATAATTCTAAAACAGATGGTTGTGATGTTATATTACACCATTTTATTAAGATTGAACAGGCTGGTTCTCTTACCCTTATTGAAAATGGCACCTTGGGAGCGCGCGGAAATATAGTCTGCGAAGTTGATCTGGATGATCACACCCAACTGCATCATATACGCACTCAAGGTCAAGACCATGACCGCCATGCACTAACACATTTGTTTGCCCGTTTGGGTAATGAATCGTTGCTTAAATCATTTACTCTGACCGCAAATGGCCGTTTTACTCGGAACGAAGCAGTGGTTGAAATGTTGGGCCATGATGCAAAGGCCCATCTGGCAGGTGCAGCAATGGGCGGAACCGATTTTCACCATGATGACACGCTCTTTATTACCCATTCCGGTCTACGATGTGAAAGCCGGCAAGTATTCAAAAAAGTATTAAGTGGCGGCGCAGTTGGCGTTTTTCAGGGCAAAATTTTGGTTAAAAAATCTGCGCAAAAAACTGATGGCTATCAAATGAGCCAATCTCTTTTGCTTGATGATAACAGTCAATTTTTGGCCAAACCAGAGCTTGAAATATATGCTGATGATGTAAAATGCAGCCATGGCTCAACTACAGGCGCTATTGATGACACTGCACTTTTTTATCTACGTTCACGGGGAATTACTTTAGATGAGGCAAAGGCACTTTTAATTTTAGCTTTCTTAGCCGATGCTTTGGCCGAAATTGATGATGGCACCATTGCTGAACTGACAGGAGATCTTTTGTCTGCTTGGGTGGGAAAGGTGCGCGTTTAATGTCAATCAGTTATGATCTTTTGGTGAGCTATAAAACCCCCCGCCGCATCATTGCGCGTAAATTGGCCGAAGGTCCGCGTGAAGACAGGGCACTGGCGTTGGTCATGGGGTCCTGCGCGCTCTTGTTTGTAGCGCGCTTTCCAATTGACGCACGATTGGCGGCCGAATTTCCAGAAATTCCTTTGGACGCGCGTTTAACTGGGGGGCTTTTTTCATTGCTATTTATAGCACCGCTTTTTTTTTACTTGCTTGCAGGTTTTTCGGGTTTGCTACTGCGCGTATTTGGCGGCCCTAAAAGTTTTTACGGCCCGCGTTTGGCACTGTTTTGGGCTCTGCTTTGTACAGCACCATTGATGATGCTACAGGGGATATTGTCTGGCTTTATTGGTTCCGGCGTTATTACGTCGGCTTTTGGGCTGGTTGTTTTTATAGCATTTTTGTATATTTGGCTCATGGGATTAATCGAAGTTATGGCAGAGCAATGAGCTTTTATTTTGTACAATATCTTGAGCTTTTTATTCTCACCCTGCGCCGTCCGTCCGACGCGGCGCTTTGGGTAATGCGTCAAAAAGTTAACGCCCAGGCTGGCTGGTTGGCCCTTATTCTGGTTTCAATTTTAGGAACACTTTTGGTGCAGTTGTCCTTCGCTCTGCAACCAGACGAGGTGCGTGATATTTTCGCCGCCGCCCTTGAAAGTCCATTGCGTATGGCGCTAGTGCAGGGTGTCTTTTTGGTGTGCTCAGTCTTTGCGCTGCATATTTTTGGAAAAATTGCTGGTGGGCAAGGCCGCATTGAAGATGCTTTGGCTCTTATGGTGTGGTTTCAAGTCACGCTGATTGTGTTACAAATTGGACAAGTGGTATTGACTATAGTTTTTCCTTTAGCCGGTGAGATGGCCAGCCTTTTGGTCTTTGCTGTGTTCTTTTGGATTCTGACCCATTTCACTATGGCGTTGCACGGGTTTAAGTCAGTTTGGTTGGTTCTATTTGGCCTTTTACTGGCACTGTTCGGCTTTGCAATTGTAATGGTATTTGTACTTGTGACGCTTATTCTTCCTTTGATCGGAGCCTGATATGCTTGATGTAAATCGCCTGCGTGATGACTTTCCTATCTTGTCGCGCCAGGTGCATGGTAAGAAGCTTGTCTATTTGGATAATGGCGCCTCAGCGCAAAAGCCCCAAGTCGTGATTGACGCGGTTACACAAACGTATTCAATGGAATATTCAAATGTTCATCGTGGCTTACATTATTTATCTAATCTAGCGACTGACAAATATGAAGCAGTGCGCGGTAAGATTGCACAGTTTTTAAATGCACCGCATGAAGATGATATTGTCTTTACTTCGGGTACAACCGAAGCAATTAATTTAGTTTCTTACGCTTGGGCTGCCCCACGCTTTCAGGCTGGTGATGAAATTATACTTTCAATTATGGAACATCACGCCAATATTGTACCATGGCATTTTCTGCGTGAGCGCTTTGGCGTGGTGATAAAATGGATTGAATGCGACGATAAGGGTGACCTTGACCCTAAAAGGGTATTTGACGCTATTAGCTCACGTACAAAGTTAATAGCTGTAACGCATATGTCTAACGTGTTGGGATCAGTGGTTGATGTGCAAACCATTTGCCAAGGCGCACGCGTGAGAGGCGTTCCGGTGCTGGTAGATGGCTCGCAAGCTTCGGTTCATATTAAGGTAGATGTGGCTGCGATGGGCTGCGATTTTTATGCCATCACGGGCCATAAGTTATACGGTCCAAGCGGATCGGGCGCAATTTATATTCACCCAGATCGTATGAAAGAGATGCGTCCATTTATGGGTGGTGGCGATATGATAGATCAAGTGGGTTGCGACACCATTACCTATAATAGGTCTCCAATGAAATTCGAAGCTGGCACCCCAAGCATCGTGGCGCAAATTGGTTTTGGTGTGGCGCTTGACTATATGATGAATATTGGCATGGATAATATAGCAGCACACGAACGCATATTGCGGGATGCGGCGGGTGCCAAACTGGCTGGGCTTGACTACCTGCAGGTGCAGGGCCATTCAAAAAGCAAAGGAGCAATTTTTTCCTTTACCCTTGATGGTGCGGCCCATGCCCATGACATTTCAACCATTCTTGATCAAAAAGGCATTGCTGTCCGGGCAGGTACTCACTGCGCTATGCCGCTCATGCAGCATTTAGGAATCAGTGCCAGCTGTCGCGCGTCTTTCGCGATGTATAATACGCTTGAGGAGGTTAATGATTTGATTGAGGGATTGACCCACTGCCACGATCTTTTCTCGTAAGCGAGCCGCATTTAAGGATTGATTGAGGCTCCATTATAGCCTAATTAACCCGCACTGCTCCCGTAGCTCAGCTGGATAAATCTGTACACAATGTGGATCTATAAAAAAGCCAGTAAACGTTTAGTAAAAGGAGTACCGAACGACCATTATTTTTTTAGTTAGCCATGATATAGCAGAACAATGATGGAACATGAGGTCTCGTAGCTCAGCTGGATAGAGCACTCGCCTCCGAAGCGAGGGGTCGGAAGTTCGAATCTTCTCGGGACCACCACTGTTCAACCTTATCATCGATTGCTGTGTGTCGTGGTGAATGTAGTGTCAAGCAAGTCAGGTCTAGGTGGTGAGCTTTAGAACCGACCACTGCTCAGCCCGACGTGCGTCACTTTCGAACTATTTATTAATATTTTTAATGCGTAGAGCTTCTCGGTCTTCGACTAACCATGTTAACCTTTTTTTACACAACTTTCTAACATTTAATCAGTTTCAACGTATTCAACTGCATGTGTGGAACTGTTGAAAAATAAATAGTAACAGTAAAACGAGGTTAGAAACTTTCCAACAACAATTACAGCAATTTTACAGTACAGCAGAGGGTAAAATTGTGGCGAATTCATCTTTTAAACTTGCAAGTGCGGTTAAATGAACCAAGTCAGAATCATAAATTTCACCATTTACTCCTATTCTATTAAAGGTAGCGGTTGCTTCTGAAATCAGAAAAAAATTGTACCCATAATTCGCCGCCATTATTGTTGTTGTTGATACACAATGATCCGTTGTTAGTCCAATAATGACAAGCGTGCTGCAGTTCTTTGCATCCAATATTTCCTTTAGTGTTATGCCAATAAAGCAACTATTCACTGACTTCGTTAATAACCCTTAAATGTCATCTCTAAAGGACGATTTAAGAAACTCTGCCAACTTCACACTATCATGTTCTTTTCGTTCTTTTGTATCTATTACTCGGAGAAATATCTGCGCCATGCTTCAAGCATCCCATCAGGAGAAAGATGGATACCATCAATATGCCAAATAGCATTAGAAAATCCGTCACCTCTATCTGTGAGTTTGTTCACATCTAAAAACCCAAACCCTCTCTCCCTTGACTTGTTTTTTAGCTCACAGTTAAACTTTTTAATCACCTCGATTAATTGTGTAACTTCCTTTTCTGAACAAGTTTCTGTATCGATATTTGGGCATGGAACTCCTTGAATAATAATCTTGTGCTGATAATCAGAATTATTTTTTTCAATATAAGTAAGATAAGTTTCTACAGTAGTTACGATGATTCCTTCTATTTCTTTTTTTGGAAATTTATTCTTATGCTTGATAATTCCACTATCTAATCGACAATCGATTTCTCCGATTGCCAACAAAACTTCACTAGATTTTGGAAGAGAGCAAAAAATACTCTCGAATTTATTTTTATATTCATTTTTGTTGGAATTTCCCAGGTGCCATTGCTTGCAACCTTTAATCAACCTTGCTTCACACAAGATAACAGATTCAGAACTTTGAACATGCAGATGGTGGCTGACTAAAGAGTGACTTTCACCTATGACATAAAGAGTTTTATCGGTTTTTCGACTGTAATCATCAAGATATTTTTTTTCATGCCAGCTCAAAATATCTAACAAATATCGCCAATAAACTTTTTCATTTTTAAATATAGAGGATGTTTTTTCTTGGATTTTGGCAACTGCCAAAAGATGTGTTTTACTGTCCGCAAAATCACCTTCTAAAAAGTTGCAGATAGCCAAGTTCACACCAGCCCTCAACCCAAAGTTATCAGCATCTATTTGCATTATATTTTGCAATGAAACAATTTCTGCTTCTAAATTATTCATATAACTCTGGACAATTGATAAATTATG
>JASDRS010000010.1:0-17153 GCA_041441915.1 Paracoccaceae bacterium
TTGCGGAGATCAAGTCTTCATTGAGCAGCTGAGCGGCTGCTAAATTGTTATGAGCTTCCGCAAAGGCTGGCCTAATATTTACCGCTCGCTTAAGGTTCTTTATCGCTGTCTCAAGTTCCCCACTTTCCATAAGAATAACCCCAAGATTGTTATAGGCGTCGGCATAATTAGGCTTAATCTTGAGGGCCTTTTCATAGCTCTCTATAGCGGGGGCAAATTCACCTTTTTCCTTAAAAACTACACCTATATTGTTGTATGCTTGGGCATGATAGGGATTAACCCTGAGTGCCTTTTGGTAGCTTTGAAGTGCCCCGTCGAGATCCATTTTATTTTTGAACGCGTTGCCAATATTACACAAAGCCTCTTCATAATCTGGTTTGATCTTGAGGGCCTGTTTGTAGCTTTCTATTGCTTCGTCTAGGGACCCATTTTTTTTAAGGGAAACTCCTAAATTATTGTACGCTTTAAAATGACGGGGTTCGAGCTTTAGTGCTTTTTTATAACTTTCAATTGCCTTGTTGAACTGACCTTGTTCTCTTAAGATATTTCCCAAGTTGCTATGTGCGTCTGCGTAGTCGGGCTTGATTTCAATAGCGAGGTGCAAATTATATGACGCAGCCTCTAGGTCTCCCTTTGCTAGGCAAGCATTTCCCAAATTGTTATATGCTTCATAAAAGTTCGACCTGATTTTAATCGCCGTCTCAAAGCTACTTATTGCCTCGACCCAATCGTCGTTCTCTTCATGAATAGTACCGATGTTGTTGTAGGCCTCAGCATAGTTTGGCTTAATCTTGAGGGCCAGTTTGTAGTTTTTTATAGCCTCGTTTGTTTCTCTTTTATCTTTGTAAATATTTCCAATATTATAATATACTTCGGCGTAATCTGGTTTGATCTTAAGCGCCCGTTCATAGCTTTCCAGTGCTGCATCTAGGTCGCCGCTCTCTTTAAGTGTAGCTCCCAAGTTTTTATGGGCTTCAGCGTAGTTGGGGTTGATTTTTAGAGCTTTTTTAAAGCTGTTGATGGCTACTTCAAATTTTTTTAATCCACTATTCGCAGCACCTTGAATATTATAAAGGATTATAGAATTTGGAAACTGTTGCAGCAGCAGTTCGGCTTGATGCGCAGTTTCTTGCAGCTTACCACCATTATATATAGCAATTATGGCATCCAATTGATCTTTCGAGGGTTCAATAGTCTGTGTGGTCTTTTGTGTGATGCCCGCATAAAGCAACTTTAGCAGTTTTCTAGCTCTATTATTTTGGGGAAACTTTTCTAGGATATTCTCACAAATTATCTTAGATTCATTTGTGAAACCTTCATCTGATTTCCTCTTGGCCATCCTCAAGGCTTGATCAAGATTTAAACTATTCAGAATATTAGATTTTTTATTATCCATTCTCGCACTAGACCCCATTTAACGAGTGTTCTGAAAGCGGCCACGTAAATCCTAAAAGATGCTAAAAGTAAATCCTAAAAGACGACAAAATCTATTTCTCTAGATCAATAATTAAAGCAAATAAAAAATCAAATGAAATTAAAACGAGTATATTAATATGTATAATGTTGATGTATGTTTTGAGTCTGAACGAGATAAATAAGGCAAAATAATGAACCTTCATCTAGGATGTTGGCACAGAGAAATTCCCGGCTTTATAAATGTCGATTTGTGTGATTTTCCTCATATACACTACAAAAACTCAATTGATGATTTGTCGATGTTTCGCGACAATTCTGTGGATTTAATTTACTCAAGCCATTCTTTGGAGTATTTTGATCGCACGGAGGTCTTCAACGTTCTTACTGAGTGGTCCCGCGTTCTAAAAACCGGAGGAACACTAAGAATAGCCGTTCCAGATTTTGAAGCGTTATCAAGTCTGTATGATGAAAAGAAAGATATTAGCCTAATACTAGGCCCACTTTATGGGGCGATGACTATTAAGACTTCAACTGGAGAAAAAAAACTTTATCATAAAATTTGTTACGATTTTGTTAGCCTAAAAAGTACTTTGGAAAATGCATCGTTTCATTCTGTGCGGCGTTATGACTGGAAAAACACTATCCACAAAGACTATGATGATCATTCACAGGCATATTTTCCACATTTTGATAAAGAAAATGGGAAATTACTAAGCCTAAATATTGAGGCAACTAAGTAACTAATATGAAAAACGCATTGATTACGGGCATAACAGGACAAGATGGGTCTTACTTAGCAGAGTTTTTGCTTGAAAAAAATTATTACGTTCATGGGGTCATGCGAAGATCGTCTGTTTTTACGACAGAAAGGATAGAACACCTATATTCAAACCCTAATTTTTTCACTTACTATGGGGATTTGACTGACAGTAGTAGTTTACATAAATTAATTGAAAAAATACGACCGGATGAAGTATATAACTTAGGTGCTCAGAGCCATGTAGGCGTATCGTTCGAAGTTCCCGAATATACTGGTGAGACAACTGGTATTGGCACTATTCGACTGTTAGACGCCATCCGTGATATGAATAGTGATACTAGGTTTTATCAGGCCTCAACATCAGAGTTATTTGGTGGGATGCCCGGTTCTGAACCTCAGTCAGAAACAACCCCATTTTATCCAAAATCACCGTATGGCGCAGCAAAATTATATGCTTACTGGGTAACGATAAACTATCGTGAAGCTTTTGGTCTATTTGCTTGCAATGGGATCCTATTTAATCATGAAAGCCCGAGGCGTGGGCTAAATTTCGTCACGCGAAAAATTACAAAGACCGTTTCAGAAATAGTTAATAATAAAATTGATAAATTATTTCTCGGAAATTTGGATGCAAAACGAGATTGGGGCCATGCTCGAGACTACGTTGAGGCAATGTGGCTAATGTTGCAGCAGGATAAAGCAGAGGAGTTTGTTATAGCTACTGGTAAGAGCTATACAGTTCGTGAATTTGCGGAGATGGCGTTTAAATATGCTGGCATCGAGCTTGAATGGGTAGGTGCCGGAATAGAAGAAAAGGGGTTATGTAAAACTCGAGGAACTGTATTAGTTGAGGTTGATCCAAGGTATTTTCGTCCTTCCGAAGTTGAGTTTTTGTTAGGTGATGCGAGTATGGCTAATCGTAAGCTTAATTGGCGTCCAAAGACATCTATAGAGCAATTGGTTTCAGAAATGATGGAGAATGATTTAAAGCTTGTACGGCAAACAATAGGGACCAGTAATGTCGTTTGAAATTGAAGTTACTAAATCAGCCCATATTTCAGGCGCAAAAATAATTAGTTTTAGTAGTCATCGAGATGAGAGGGGAAGTTTATTCTCTTTATTTGATAAGGCATTGACTGAATTAATATTGCCGACAGGATTAGAATTTGGACATGTTAAGTTTGCTATTAATAATAAGAAAACGCTGCGTGGGATCCATGGGGATGAAAAAAGCTGGAAACTTGTAACTTGTGTACACGGTGAGATCTTTCAGGTTGCTGTAGACAATCGAAAAGAGAATTCAAATTTTTTGCAAACTGAAGAACTTTTTCTCTCAGGAAGCCGTCCCCAAGCGCTTTTATTGCCGCCCGGGGTTGGCAACGGGTTCTATTCACTTACAGAAAGCGTTTACTGCTACTCTCTGTCGTACGAAGGTGCATATTCTGATGATGGTCAACAGTTCACGATCAAATGGAACGATCCCAGATTGAATATTAAGTGGCCAGATAAATTTCCCGTTCTGTCGGAAAGGGATGCCTGAAATGAAGATCGTAAAAAACGAAAATAAAGTATTTTGTGTTGTGCATAGCCCAAAGGATTGGAAAGAAGGTCTCGACTTTCTTACGGATGATGGACATTCGGTGCAAGTGGGCACCTGGTGGTATCAAGCTGGTAAAGTTCTTGACCGACACTACCATAATCAATTTGAGCGCTCGGCTCCCATCACTATGGAAGTAATCATTGTAATTCAGGGTGCTCTTGAGATTGACATTTATGATGAACAACAGAAATTGGTGTCAACCTTCAATGCAAAAAAGGGTGATATAGTCATTTTTGGTTATGGTGGCCATGGTTACAGAGTGCTGGCTGATAATACAAAAATAATAGAAGTAAAAAATGGCCCTTTTTTAGGTGTTGAAAGAGATAAAACCCGTTTTTAATAAGGTCAAATAAATGGATCACGAATTTATACAACAAATGCGACCATGGTTTGGTGATGAGGAAAAAACGGCGATTTCCGAATATTTAGATGGCGATGTTTATTTAACAGAGCACAAAAAAACGCAGGAATTTGAGGTTGCATTTTCGAAAATAGTGGGTTGCAGGCATTGTTTCGCGGTTAATAATGGAACGGTTGCGCTAACTATTGCCGGCTTAGCTATTGATTTGAAATTTGGAGATGAAGTTATCGTACCCAATTATACAATGATAGCGACAGCAAACGCGTTTAAGATCTTAGGATGTACCCCGAAGTTTATTGATGTAAATCCCACCGATTATTATCTGAATCCGGAATTAATTGAGGCGGCTATTAGTGAAAAAACGAAAGCGATCGTCGTAATGAATGCCAATGGCCGCTACCCACTTGGTGGAATGGAGCCCTACTTAGCAATTGCAAAGAAATACGGTCTAAAGCTTATTGAAGACGCAGCGCAATCGTTAGGTTCTTATTACCCAGATGGAAAACATATTGGTAACCATTCAAATTTATCAACGTTCAGTTTTTCCGCACCTAAAATAATTTCAACCGGTCAGGGTGGGATGGTTTGCACTAATGATGACGAACTAGCGCATAAAATATCGCGCCTTAAAGACTTTGGCAGGGCCTCTAGCGGTACTGATGTGCACTACTCAATCGGATATAATTTCAAATTCACGGATCTGCAGGCAGTTATTGGTTTAGAACAACTTAAAAAGCTGGAAGCCCGAGTTCAAAGAAAAAAAGAGTTATATAATCTTTATCAAAAACACCTTTCAAAAAATAAAAAAGCAAAACTTGTTTTTAATGACGTCCAGTTTACTTCTCCTTGGTTTTTCGAAATTATGGTCCAAGACAGGCAAAAATTAATTGATAATTTAGCCACTCATAATATTGGCTCTAGGCCGATGTACCCGCCAATCAACAAACAATTGGCATATAATCAAGATGAACAACTCCTAATATCAGATGAAATTGGGAGCAAAGGATTGTGGTTACCCTCTCAGGTGCAGTTAAAAAACCGCCAAATTGAGCATATTTGTGAAGTTTTAAACAATTTTTTTAATAAAGGTTAATTTCACTAATCCACACTAAAAAAACTGGCGTGACTTGTTCTGATTTTGATAATTACTAAGAGTTAGCTTTGGTGTAAAAGTTAATTGTATAGTTATGCTGAGATTTTATTTGGTGAATATTATATATTGTGAGGATGGAACCCTAACTATAAAGATGCAATCAAATGACGTTATTAATTTTAACTGGAGCACCATCTTGTGCCGCTCTAAAAAATTTACCAACTGGTAAGGTTTAATTCACTTGTTTGACTTAAGCGCCTTGGTCAATCATGGGCCTTATTTAACGAGGTTTAAACTTTTCTTGGTTATGGCGCTGGTGGATTAACTAAATGATATGTGCATTTGGGAGTTTAAAAGCTAATTGAATTAATGGCCTGATTTTTAAATACTATTGCTCTGCATGGGATCGTGATGATGCGCTGAAAATTAATTTTTTCTGATCCACATATTGGCTTAAACCTTGCAGGTTGATTAGGACTGGCTTCATGATTTTATACTGTCATAAAATGGACAGGTTAACATTAAGAAAAAATAAGTGCTTTATTTCAATGTATTACTTAGTCAAATTCATGACAAGCCCTGTCAAATAGAAAATTTGGAAAATAACGAATTTTAGGTGATGATGTTCCTAAGGAGGCACATCACATGCAATTATTTCCTAGTCAACAACTTCGCCAAAAACAATCTTTGGTGATCACAGCACAACTTCAACAAGCTATCCGTTTACTGCAAATGTCAAATGTTGAGCTGGCTGGATTTCTTGAAAGCCAAAGTGAAGAAAATCCATTCCTTGAAGTTTCAGCAGGCGAAGTAGATTATGTGGCTCCCGTGGCGGACCCACGCGAAGCTGCGCCGAAAGCTTCTGAAACCGTTGACGCCGACATGCAGTCAGGTGCGTTGCCGACTGACGGACCCTCTGGGGAAATGGCTGAAGCTAACACCTTTGAAACCGGACAAGTTGACTTAGGTGGTTCGAGCAAGGCACGCTCTGTTGATGGGGATGACTGGGACATGATTGCCAGTTCCATAGCAGGGCCAGAGGCTTCGCTTTATGGTCATGTTTGCGCTCAAATTGATGTGATATTTACCGATCCTAAAGACCGTTTGATGGCCTTAGCCATGACAGAAGCCTTGGAGCCCACTGGATGGCTTGGGCGCTCAATTAGTGAATTGGCTCAAGAACTATTGGCTGAAGAGGCTGTAGTAGAGCGTGTGTTGGTGCGTTTGCAAACGATTGAACCAGCTGGGCTTTTTGCACGTAATCTAGCAGAATGTCTAAGGTTGCAAGCGGTTGATCGTGATATGTATTCACCACCTTTTGCGTTACTGTTGGCTAATTTGCCACGTTTGGCAAAGGGCGAAATGAAGCCACTCGCAAAGATTTGCGGTGTGGATGCAGATGATTTGCGCGAAATGCTGAGAGATCTGCGCCGCCTTGACCCCAAGCCAGGCACTCAATTCTCGGGCACTGGCGATCCCGTTAATCCGCCGGACCTTATTGTGCGCCGCGGGCCCGAAGGCTGGATTATTGACCTTAACCGGTCAACCTTGCCGTCGGTGAAGGTCAACCGCGGTTATGCGGAAAAGATTTTGGCTCTGAAGGCTGACCCTGCCGCTAAAGCGTTTGCGCAAGAGCGCGTGGCCGAGGCCGGCTGGCTCCGCCGCGCCATTGCACAGCGCAACGCAACTACATTGAAAATCGGCGTCGAAATCGTTCGCCAGCAACAGGGCTTTTTAGACTTTGGCTTGGGCCATTTGCGGCCCTTGGTGCTGCGCGATGTTGCCGATGCTGTTGGCGTACATGAAAGCACAGTGTCGCGGGTAACGTCGGGGCTTATGATGGCCACGCCGCAGGGCACATTCCGCTTGAAAGCCTTCTTCTCGGTTGGGCTTTCGGGTACCGCGACCGACGGCGGTGAAGCGGCGGCGGCTATCAAGTTTAAAATCCGCAAACTGATAGAAAATGAACCGATCGACGCACCTTATTCTGACGATGTGTTGGTGAAGATTATAGCTAAAGATGGCGTTACTTTGGCACGCCGTACCGCCGCAAAATATCGCGAAATGCAAAATATTCCATCTTCTTTTGATAGGCGCCGCCAATCTATCATGGCGGGGCAGGCCTAATGTTTATGGTGCGGGCTTTGTCTGTCGTTTTTCAGCGGCATGTCTTTATGTCATTAATGCTGACAACGGCCGCTGGCTTGGTAATTGCGCCCGCGATCTTTGAGCTGAAACAGGCGCCAAGGGCGCGCGAAGCCTTGGCACAAGCCAACCTTGAGCGCGAGGGGCTGTTTGAAGTTACAATTTTGGGCTTGAAAACTCAAATTGGTGCGTTGAATGAAGAGCTTGGCTATGCACAAGATGGCACGCAAAGCGTGAATTCAATGCTAGCGGCATCTGACCAAGAGCTAAAAGTGCTTAATCTGCGAATTTATAAAAAAGATCAGGAAATAAACCTTTTAAGGGGCCAAATTGAAAATTACGTGGCAAAATTAGCGGCACATGATGTCGATAATTCTATTGCTACAAGAACATTAGCGCCTCTAACTGCGCCCGCACTGGCGTCACAGAGATGGGGATATGAGGATAAAAATATCGGTTTTTCGCTTGCGTTATCTCCAAAAACTTCGTTTAAGCCCCTGGGGTTAAGCCAATCCTTGGTGGAAGATGTTAAGGCGGCAGAGGTGACGCTCGAGCTTGTCGTTGTTCCGGTGCAAAAAGTGATCAAACCTTCTGATTTGGTGCCTGAAAAACTGCGCCGGGCCATGCTTGAAGAATGGTCGCCCCCAATGGCGCCTTCGGTCCTATTTGAACCGCAAACCTCTAATTTCGCCTTGGGATTAATGGGCGGTGGGCCTGAACCCATTGTTTTGTTGCAAGAGCCTAGTTTGCCCTATGGGGCAACGACCACGCAAAGCGCGTCGACCCCAGCCGTTCAACAGCCAGTGGGTTTTGGCGCTGCACACAGTGAAAAGATTTTAAATAATGGAGTGCTTACCCAAGCGCCGCTTGATTTAGTGGCGCAGTTCACCGCCCCCACACGCAGACAGACTGCGGCTCCTCAACCTGCTAAAGCAGTCTCCGCTGTTCCAAATATAGGAAGTCCAGAAGAACCTGCAAAAAAAACTGGCTTCTTCGCACGCGTGCTCGGCGCGATCTTAAAACAATAATTTAAGCCAGGCCCTACTTACCTTTGCCAGCATTGCTTCCCTTTTTCTTTTTCTTCTTTGTGTAGGGGTTTTGTCCGAAGGCAAAACGGGCATCATTGTCAAGTTGATAGCAGGTTTCTTTAGCGATCAGATCACTTTCCGCCCCAACAACAACCCAAAAGAATTTTTCGCTAAAAAGTTGATAAGAACGCTGGAGGTTTAATTGAGCATTTTTAGTGTAAAGGCTGACCAAAATATAGGCGAGCCCGAACATAAACGGGCTGGCCAAAAACGTCATACCATATATGATTAAAATCGCCGCTAAAGGATAGAACAGCTTGTTTTGCAACATCCATATTGCAGGCACATAAGTTGCAATCGGGTCAAGTGTCGTCGAATACAGCGTGCAGACGTGATCCATGTCGCGGAAAACTTCATAGTTTTCGTAAGCTTTTAAGGGTGCGAAGCTGAGTTTTTTGAAACCTTCAGTAATTTTTACGGCGGTCTCGACCTCGCAGAAGTCAAACTTTGCTGTCAAGGGCATGGAAAATAAAAGATTTATAAACACACCATCGCGATAGAAGGTTAGTAACCAAGTTGGATCTGGCAGTTCGTCTTCTTCGGCAGCATCGATTGCCTCAAGAAAATATTTGGACAAAAACGTGCTATCACCTTGAAATATATTGCCATTTATGGCTACTAGGACATCGCCTTGTTGCAACCGAAAGCCTTTGGCTTGTGGTCCCATGTTGTTTTTTAGAAGGCGCAGGAACAAAGGGGTCGTGGGGGTGGCACGTTCTTGGCCGTTTCCAGGGGTAATTGTGCTTTCCATTCTTTAACTACGGAAACTTAATGATGTCATCAGGGGCTTTTTTTGGCGCTGATTTAACTTTTGGGGCAGCCTTCTTTTTAGGGACTTTTTTCACAACTGGAGCGCGCGGTGCGACGGTAATTTTGGCTGAAATTTCTTTTTGTAAAAGTAATATCGTGTCCAATTGTACTGAAAGGGCCGCTATGGCCGTATCACTGGGCTTCGAAGTTCCCCCCATTGGTAGTGATGTAGGCAGCGATACAGCTGCTGCTTTGTCTGCCAAGTCACTGATTGCTTGCGCCTGGGTTGAAAGTCCTGTGTCGATACTTTCCATCAAACTGCCTATTTGCTGCGAGAATAGACCCTGCATCTGATTATCTGATGCCGTCAATTGTGCAGTCACAGCGTCTTGTTGCGCCTCTGTGGTTTTTTCAAGAGTGCTTAAAGTGGCCGAGGTCTCGGTAGTTGCCTCGATCAAGGCCGCGATATTTTTGGCCTGGGACTCCGCCTTGCCAGCGCTACCTTCCAGTTTATCAACCGCTTCAGTCAAAAGCATCATGCCCTCTAGCGCACCGTTACTTGCGTTTTGCATTTCACTTAAAGCCTTGAAGTAGAGGACTCCTGCCGCAAGCATGGCCAAGGCCATGGCGGAGACTGAACTGATGACGATGGTTGCAATAAGTTTATAGGTTCTTGCCATTTGTTTGCGGGCCTCTGCATAATCGGCTTTGATTTGACCAAATTCTCCCACCACACTGGTGGCGGTGTCGGCGGCATCCAAAGCGATTTTGATGCCCTCTTCGATGGCCTGTGATTGGCTGTTCATGTTGGTCTCCTGCCAAGGGGTGGCGTTTGTTGGCCCGCGTTGTGGGGCTTTGGTGAAAACACAGCACAAATCATGCCAGTTGACGCAAAAATGACCTGTGAAGGTAAAGTTTTTGATTTGAAGCCAAAATAGGCACAAGACCAAGGCTGTCGGGCCAAATGTGTCACTCTAAAATACTGGCAATCGCCACAGCGGATAAAACGTCTTTGTTTCATTTTTTGCGCCCCTTGAATTGGTTCCATAGATCATCAATAATAAACCTGACACTGCCCAAAAGTGACAGGCCACCACAGATGTAGAGGCCAATTTGCCTCCAAGCGGAAGAGCCTTCCGGTAACGCAAGTGCGGCCGAAAGCGACCAAAGGCCCATGCATATATAAACCAGTGTCGAAATCATTTCGCCAATGGATTGGCCGCGTGGGCTGTTATCAGGGCGTTTCATATCATACCTCTATAGGGGTTTTCCGTCTTCGTTGAAGTGCAAGTCGTTTGGCAATTCAACATCAGGCTCAGGCGGGGTTTCGCCCCGGTCAAGTTTGTAAATATAGGCTAAGGCTGCCGCGACAGCGCCATAAAGCCGATCCGAAATTTCTTGGCCAATATCGCTCGTATAGAACAAGGCCCTCGCCAACAAAGGACTTCGAAAGACGGTTACGCCCGCGCCTTTGGCTTTTTCGATGATGCGCTGTGCCATCGGCCCCTTGCCCATTGCGATAATTGTTGGTGCGCCAGCCTCTCCGGGGGTGTATTTGAGCGCCACGGCAAAGTGGGTTGGGTTAGTGATAACTGCAGTGGCCTCACCGACTTTCTCGAGCGCTTCTGCCGATTGGGCAGCTCGCTGGCTGGCTTCCACTTGCAAGCGCCGTATGCGCTGCTTGACCTCAGGGGCGCCATTGGTTTCCTTGTTTTCATCTTTCAATTCTTTGAACGACATTTTCAGCTTTTGTTTGTGCTGATAAAGAGACCAGCCGTAGTCAATCACCGCAATGGCCGCCAAAACAATAAGCGTGGCTATGATCATGGACGTAAAGCCCCCAAAAAGCCGGTCGATAGCTGCAGTAAGGTTACTGGCAGAAAGGGACAAAAACTCAGTTATATATTTGGAAATAACCAGCCCTGCAGCCAGGCCAATGAAGGTGACCTTTAAAATGGCCTTCCCAAGTTCGACAAGGCCCTTGATAGAAAAAATTCGGCCCAAACCGGTAATAGGATTAAGCTTGCTGCCCTTAAAAGATAATGACTTTGGCATGAAATGTAGCCCGCCCACTAAGGCTTGTGTGGCTATCACACTAAGGAACATCGGTAAACCAAACAGACCGCCAATGACCAGGATGACTTTAAAGGCCGTTCCCAAATGCACTAGAATTTGACTGTCGAGGGTCTCTTGGCTATCAAACATCAAAAGGGTCCCCCATGTGGCCATTTGTGCGGGCATGAGGGCGGCCAGAAACAGAATGCTAAAGAACCCCATGGTCATTGTTGCGAAAACAAATGTGTCTTTTGAACTTAATAGCTGCCCATCTTCGATTGCCTTTTCTAAACGGCGTTCAGTTGGTTCTTCGGTTTTCTCTTGACTGTCTTCCTGCTCAGCCATTTGCGGCCTCCTGTAGCATTAGACCCATATTTTGAAGCGCGGTGTCTATTAGGCTCTGCATAGCTGTGGCCATAGGATAAACCGATAAAAACAATAAAACAAAGGCTGACATCAGCATCAGTGGAAAGCCAAAGGAAAAAATACTTAGCTGGGGAGCGGATTTTGTGATGACGCCAACGGTAATATTTACCATCAGCATGACCGCCGAAACGGGCAACATGATTAGCGCTCCCTTTTGAAACATGACTTCAACGGAATCGATGCCAGATTGTATAAAAACAGAAAATAATACTGGCGCGCCGATTGGCATCAATTGATAACTTTTAATCATCATATCCAATGCGAGCAAATGCCCATTTAATGATAAAAACAGGGCCGTCAAAAACAACATAAATATTTGGGCCAAAACGGGGCTTGAGGCGCCTGTATTGGGGTCTACTTGGGACGCAAAAGAAAGTCCCGAGGTCGTGGCTATTTGCTCGCCCGCAAGTGATGCCGCTGCAAATAAAATGGACAAGATCAACCCTGCACTCAGCCCAATAGCAATTTCTTGCCAAATAACGCCAATAGCCAAGGCACTGGTCATCACGCCCAGATCGGGGCTTGGGACCAGTTGATAAATAAATAATGTCAATGCCATAGAAAAGACGATCCTGATAGGCAAGGGCACCATCCGTGACCCAAAAAATGGAGCCGAAAGCAGGAATGCACCTATCCTAAGGCTGACAGTAAAAAACTGTAGCATAAGGTCCATAACTCCTTGCATGCCAAGCCCCGGCAGGGCGCCATAGGTTGATGGATCAAGCGGTAGCATCAATATACTCTAGTGATTTCGTCAAAAATATAGGAAAAATAATCAGTCATTTGGGTCAGCATAAAGCCAGACGCCAGACCGAGCGTGATCAAAACTACGACCAGTTTGGGAACAAAACTAATTGTTTGTTCGTTAATTGATGTGGCAGCCTGTAAGACACCGATCAACAGGCCAATAGACAAGGCCATGCCCAAGATAGGGCCTGCGGTAATTATTATCATCCGAAAAGCCAGACGCAATTGTTCTATGTTGCCATCAAAATCCATTAGCCGCCAGCTCCTGTCATAAATGTTGCAGCCAATGACCCAACTGTCATTGCCCAGCCATCAACCAACACAAACAGTAATAATTTAAAGGGAAGGGACACTAGCATCGGCGACAGCATCATCATGCCCAGCGACATCAAAATAGATGCAATCACCATGTCGATGACTAAAAAAGGCAAAAACAGTAAAAAACCAATTTGAAATGCGGTTTTAAGCTCAGATGTGATGAAAGCCGGCATTAAAGTTGAGAAGGGAATGTCGGCATTGCTGCCGTAATCTGGATCGTTGGCCATATCTTTAAACATGAGTAGCGCGTCCTCTCGGGTGTTGACGATCATGAACTCCTTCAGGACATCACCGCTGATACGCACGGCCTCTTCTGCGGCCATTTCCTCGGCCATATAGGGTGCCAAAGCATTAGTATTTATCGTATTTAAGGTTGGTGACATAATAAAAAATGACAAGAACAGAGCAATCGCGATCAGAACTTGGTTCGGAGGCGTTTGCTGCGTGCCCATTGCCTGGCGCAAGATCGACAGAACAATGATAATGCGGGTAAAGGATGTCATGCCCAGCACCAGCGATGGCAAAACGGTCAGCGCTGTCATCAAGGCCAGAATCTGCAAAGACAGGGAATATTGGGTTTCCCCGTCTGCTCCTGTGGTGCTTGAAAGAGCTGGTAGTCCTCCCAATTGGCTCGCCAAGCTTTCTTGTGCATAAAGTGGAACGCCCATCAGAATTAAAGCGAGCAGTGCAAAAACAAAAGGAAAAAAGCGGTTCATTGGGCCGCACCAAATGTTTCGATTGTTGGGGCAATGACCTGTTCTTTGGGGGGGCTCGCTATTTGAACCATAGAGCTGCCCGAAGTTTTAGATGTAAATATTAAGAATTCTTGACCGCCAGAGCGTAGTAATGTGACCCGCTCTTGAGGGCTTATGGCGGTGACTTCAATGATTTGGATATTGCGCGATGACTGGACTTTCGTAAAACGCTTTGGATTGGTGCGCACCCACATTTGCAGTGCTAGCAACAGGCCCAAAAAGACCATAACGATGATAATTTGGTAAGTTTCTATCGCGACCATGTTGTTGCCCCTTGGTTCCTTGAACTTTAAAAAGCAAGTTCCGTGCCAAGGAAGGGGAGCGTAAAAATTTATTTTAAACTCTTGATTAAATATATATAATTTTTGAAAACTTGCCAAATAAAACTTATGGTTGACTATTGACAGTAAGCTTCGTCAAGCTTTTGACAAGTCTTAAATACTTTCAACCCGTTTTTCAGGCTCGACAATTTCACCGAAACGGATGCCAAATCTTTCGCCCACCATTACAACTTCACCTTTGGCGATCATCGTGCCATTCACGCGAATATCCAGCGGATCACCAGCCAAGCGATCGAGTTCAATAACTGAACCTTCGTTTAACCTTAAAAGATCTCGAATGGTGATTTCAGTGCGTCCAACTTCAACCGTCATTTCAACCGAAATATTTTCCAGTACGCGTAGGTTCTCGACACCAATGCGATCGCCTTTACGTGCGCCGTTGTCTTCGGTCTCTTGGGATAAATCATCCAAATCGGACATGAAAAGTTCCTATTCTTTTTCGGCGCGAATGCGCTGTTTTAAATGAAGCGCGGATTGTCCAGCCACTTCGCCCATATCTGCGGTAAACATTGGCTTGCCCTCTACCAAGAGCTCGATGCTGCTGGGCAATTGGATGGGGAAGACTTCATTGGTTTCAAGATGTAGCAGGTCGCGCATCGATACACGTGGTTGCGCCAACCTTGCGGTCACGGTCAAAGGGATGTTTAAAATAACTGCTTCAAGGCGATCGCGCCATGACAGGTCATCATCCAAATTATCACTTTGCAGGCGCGAACGCAACTGAGACGCAATCGGTTTCAGCGTTTGCAGCGGATAAATCACATCAAAAGAGGCAGGGTCATTGCCAGGAAGTTGTACTAAAAACGAACAGATGATCACTGTGTCGCCTCCGTCCACGAATGAGGCAAACTGAATATTTTCTTCGCGTCCCTGTACAGTGAGGGACAGAGGGGTCAAGTCGCGCCACGCCATTTGCATGGAGTCATTTAAGCCCGATGTGATAATTTGAATGACTCTTTGTTCGGTTGCCGTAAATTCGCCTACAGGGCGCTTGAAAGACGAAACTGTGCCGCCATAATAGGAATTTGTCAGCAGAGATATGAAGGAGGGCTGCAACACCATCAACTGGGTTCCACGCAATTCTTCAATTCGACTAGTTGTCAGACTTACAAAGCTTTCAACCTTACTGGAATATTCGTCAAAGGTTTTCACTTCGGGCGGAAATGACGAAATACGCGGCTGGATCCGTAACATCGGCAGAAATACTGCCCGCGCATAGCGGCAAAACCGTTCATTTATCATACGCAAAGCGTAGTAATCGCCGAGCAATGATAAATCATCAGACCCAAAGGCAAATGGCACAACGTCTACGCCGTTTTGTGCGCGCGAGGGGGACGAGGCTGTGTCTGTGTCAGAGTCCCCCATGCCTGCAATCAAGGCATCGACTTCTTCCGTTGAGAGTTTGCGTGAAGCGACCATTGTTCAAACTTGCCTTATTGGATGATAAACGAAGTGAAGTGCACGTGTTCGATGCCGCCAAAGCCTTCTAATTCCATAAGCTTTGTATTCAAAGAGTTTTGAATTGATTCAGCCAACTGATCGCGGCCAGCTTTGCCTGCAACGTCTTCTTCCGAAAATTCGCTGACTGCTGCCAATACTTCAGAGCGCAACGACAACTGATGCGTGTCGACATTAGTCATCACAGATTCATCATATTGTGTTGACACACCTATGCCGAGCTGCGCCATTTTCCGTGAGCCGCGTAGATTTGTGGTAAATGTGCCGGCGAATTCATAATATGTTGTCACAAATGTATCTTCGACCGGCGTTTCTTTCACCATTTTCTTCGGTATGGGATTTCCGTTGGCGTCGAGTTCAATATCTGGATCAACGGTGGGGGCTGCCGCCGAGGGTGCCGCTACTGGCAAGCCGTCTGGCCCAAGCAATTGTTCTGCCGCTGCCGGTTCCTTGCCACCAAACATAAAATAGCCAACACCAACCCCTATACCCACAAGTGCAAGGCCGCAAATGGCGAATATGGCAATCTTTACAATGCCGCCGCCCTTTTTCTTTTTGTCATCTGCTGCTTGTTCTGCCATGATCTTTTTCCCGTTAGGTTTCGCTACGCAATGACATTGATAAGAGACTGTCCATCCGTTTGCGTTTTGGCCCCATTCATTTCAATTTGTGAATTTTGGTTTACAGTATTTTTGCTCTTGGCGGTAGAGCCTTTTCCATTAGGTGCTTGGCGATTATTTTGCCCGTCGGCCATCTGACTTTGACCTCCCACAAATGCACTCAAACTGGCTAACTTAAAGCCCTGTTCCTGCATAAGCTGCGAAAGATCGCCCCTGCCAGCACTCAGTAAATGGGCGGCCGCCTGGGTTTCTGTTTTAATGCCAACCGAAGTTGTCTCAGTGCCGATTTCGAGCCGAATATGTAAAACGCCTAAGTTTTTAGGCCGCAGCGATAGCTCTAGCCCCAATTTTCCCTCAGAACGTAAACTGTCCACTTTTGATACCAATCGCGCACCCCATTCAGTGCGTCTTGTGTCAAGCGATTGCAGTACGTGGTCGAACGCCGTGCCAGCAGTCCCGCTTGAGGCATTGTTCAGCGCAGTTGTTGGTGCACTGGCATGGGGCTGAGGCGCCGCGCCACTACTCTGTCCAATTCCCTGGCCACCTGCGGTTAAGTTGCTTGTTAGAACACTGATTTTTTTGCTCGCATTGGCATCTTGTAGTTGTATATCTTTGCTTGCCTCAACGTCGAATTCGACTGAGATGGGCGGCCCACCTTGTTCTTTTGTAAGTGAAAACCCACCTTTATTGACGCTTTCCAAAGGGGAAAGGGCGTCGCCCAATGACGCAACTTTTGTTTGATGTTCGACTTGCCAGGGGGTGCTATTTTTTAAGGTTTCAAGGACTTGCGCCGCCATTTGTGGGGGCAGAGCCACTGGTTTTGACGCAGGTGGAGTGAGAATTTCAGAGGGGCCATGGCTATTTTTTGCTGCTGCTGAAGAACTTATTGCCTTCACTAGTGTTGGGGCGATCTTGTCTGATTGGATCTTGGTTAATTCAATATCTTTTGTATTCTTTGCAAAAATTTTACTTAACTGGCGCTCACTTTCCGTAAGCGTAATTGCTTTAAAGGTGGAGAGGTCTTTTTGGGGTAAAAGTAGATCCGCGCTGGTGGTTTTTGGCGGAGTTGAACTCCCAGCATCAATGAGCGATGGTGCAGGCTCTACAATTGGGGCCAAATCGGGTAGGATCACAACGGCCGCATCAACAGCCAAGAGGTCGGCTTCAATCTGTTCGGGCTTTATGAATTCTGGTTCACTAAACTTAGGCATTTCAAATAA
>JASDRS010000010.1:17253-202781 GCA_041441915.1 Paracoccaceae bacterium
AATTCTGGTTCACTAAACTTAGGCATTTCAAATAAAGGGCCAATTTCGTCTGTTTCATAAACCAGTTGTGCTGCGGGGGGCACGGCTTCGGATCCGCTTTTCTGATCGATATTTTGGCCTTCATTAGTTTTTTTAACGTCACTGTCCACGGTCGCACCAAAAAGGTCGTCGAATGGCAAAGCATTTTTGGTCGCGGCCCCTGAGGCGCGTTTGGCCCCCTGGCCGATTTCGGAATTATGTGTTTCGAATTTGTGGTCGATCTTTGTCATTTCATTTCCTGTTGGCGATGAACATCAAAGCCCAACGAATTTACTGCAAAAACAGTGCCAACTTAGCGGCGCAATTTACCCAGCTGTGGTGGCAGCAAAGCATCATTGGCGACTTGAACCTGCTCTTGATGGGCGCGCTTTTCCACAATGATGCGATCTTTAAGTAGGGTTTCACGTGTTTGATGGGAAGCTAAAAGCTTTTGGGCCGCGCTTATTTCCGTTTGCAAAAAATCCATTCTATTCTTGGTTAAATCACGCTGCTCGGCTAATTGTCCGCTCAATCGCGCTGTGTTCCCAAGCATTTGTGGATGTAAAACAGTACCAGATTGCGGTTGATTTTCTGCGATCATCACGTTTAATTTGTGGCCCAATCCTTTAGTTTTGGTATGCTCACTATTCAAGTCTCCGAGCGCCAAGGCGCGCCGTTGAACCATAATTTTTTCTTTCTTGCGCATCAGTTCCATCAGGTGGGTTTTTTGGCTCATTTTGGCATCAGGGCGTAGAGTTTTTCTTGCGTTTGTGCGATGCTTTCAGGATTATCTGGAGCTTGCGAGATAAAGTCCGTCATCTGCGGCCAAAGCGATACGGCCAAATCAAGTTCGGGGTCTTGACCAGGGGAATACCCTCCCATCAACATCAGGTCTCGGTTGTCCATATAAATCGACACCAGCCGACGGAATAAAAGCGCAGCGCGTTGTTGTAGCACGGGCGTGATGTCATTCATTACCCGCGAAACCGAAGCTGAAATGTCCACCGCAGGGTAAATGCCCAATTGGGTTTGCTTGCGTGACAATACAATATGCCCATCCAAAATAGCGCGCGCCGTGTCAACCACGGGGTCAGTGGTCGTGTCGTCGCCATCTGCCAATACAGTGTAGATAGATGTTATCGTGCCTTCATGCGGCAGGCCAGTACCCGAGCGTTCGATTAAGTTCGGGATCATCGATACGACTGATGGTGGATAGCCCTTGGCCGTGGGTTGCTCGCCCAAGGCTAAGCCAATTTCTCGCCTCGCATGGGCTACGCGGGTTAAACTGTCCATGATCAGCAGAACGTGTTTGCCTTTGGATCGAAAATATTCGGCAATAGCCGTAGCCCGATTGGCACCGCGAATACGCAGAAGTGGCGAGCGGTCCGCAGGCACGGCTACCACGCAGATTTTGGGCTTAGCCGCCCCATGCATAACCTGATCAACAAAGGCACCCACTTCGCGCCCCCTCTCGCCGATCAGGCCAACCACAATCACCTCAGCTTCAGTAAATTGGGTTATCATCGATAAGAGCACTGATTTTCCAACTCCCGAACCTGCAACAATCCCAACCCTTTGCCCGCGTCCAATGGTCATCAAAGCGTTAACAACCCGCACCCCAACATCTAACGGCGTGTCGACTAGTGCCCGGCTTAATGGGTTCACAGTATGGCCCATAAGGGGCCAGATATCGGTCAAGCCAAGGGGGCCAAACTCGTCAAGCGGCAGGCCCTGGGCGTCGATCACGCGGCCCAAAAGACCGCTCCCCACTTCGACCATGCGGCCCGTATCAATAGATTCAACCCAAGCCCCAACTTCAATGCGCGCACCAAATTCATAAATAAATAAAAGATTTCGGCCTTCGCGGAAGCCAATCACCTCGGCTTCGACGCTCTTGTCTTGTTCGCCGTGCACCTTGCATATAGCGCCGACTGAAACGGGGAAGCCGTCGCATTCGATAATCTGGCCGTCAAAGCGTGTGACCCGCCCCTGCGCTCGCAGAAAATTGCGTTTTGGCAAGTTTTCAATTGCTTCAAGCACAGAGCCAACGAGGGCGTTCATTCTGAAGTATCCTGATCAAAAAATGGATCTTCTTTGGGCGAAACTTGTGGAACAGGATCTGAAACCGCCAATGTTTTTTGCGGTTCTGAAGGATATTCGTCGGGGGGCTGACTTTCGAGTTCATTCGGGATAGGCCCCAAAATATCTGCCAAACGCACACCGCCAAGCGACAGGTCGACATCGCCGCGGGCCAGGTCTGGATTAGCCAAAAGTCGTGCCTGCGACATTATTTCTGACCCCGTGATCAGGGGGCCAATGGCCGCCAAATCGGCAGGGTGCAAACGCAAAATTGGTCTTGTCGCAATAGACTGAACTCGGTCTGCCATCATTTCAATGCGGCGCAAGAAGCTGGCTGGAACTGCATCGATTTGTGATCCTGCACGCACCGAAGCCATCGCCAAAAGCGTTTGCTCCATCGCGTGCCGCAACTCAGTCGCAGCCTCAAGTGGTGGCGTTATAAAGGCCTTACCCGCGGCTTCCATTACTACCAAGGCTTTGGCCATTTCCTGTTCAACATTGCTTGAAACGCTGTCGATGCCAGCTTGAAAGCCCTTTTCATAGGCAAGCTTCTCGGCAGCTTCGAGCAGGAGGGCGCCCTTGTCTTCGGCAGCT
The DNA here is from genome assembly GCA_041441915.1 of Paracoccaceae bacterium. Classification (GTDB taxonomy): domain Bacteria; phylum Pseudomonadota; class Alphaproteobacteria; order Rhodobacterales; family Rhodobacteraceae; genus UBA10365. The sequence continues at coordinate 19,945 of JASDRS010000010.1, forward strand.
TTAGTGGCGCGCTCTTCCGCCGCGTTAATTTCTGCAGCAACTAGGGCCGCGTCAATCACGGGTTCGATTTCAGCTTCTGGATCGACTGGGTGGTCGCTGGGATTATCGGATGATCCTGCGCTTGAATCTTGCACTTCCATGTTGAGTGCTTCTGTGTCTGAAATGTCAGACTCAAGCGTAGTTTTTTCAAAATTTTCTGCCACTGTTGCAGTGGGCAGTGGCTTTGCTGCACGGGCGATTTCAACCAGATTATGCTTACGAAAGGATACATCTTTTGGCCGGCCATAGGCTGCTACTGGCTGATAACTGGCCTTACTGGCCGCTTGGATGAGGCTCGAAATCTCGGTGTCTCCCAGGGGCGCTTGCTGGTTGGCTAGCTTTTCGGGTTCTATGGGGTGCACTTTATCCATCAGACCATTTCATCCCCACCGCGACCTGCCAGAACGATTGTGCCGTCGTCAGACATTCTACGTGCAACGTTAATGATTTGTTTTTGCGCTTCTTGAACTTCGGTCAGACGTACGGGGCCTAGGGCTTCCATTTCGTCTTTAATATTAGCCGCGGCTCGAGTGGACATACAGCTAAAGAGTTTATCGGCCAGAGCCTTATCGGAGCCTTTTAGAGCAAGAACTAAAACCTCAGTTTCAATCGAGCGTAACAGCGTTTGCAATGAGCGCTCGTCAGATTGGACTAAGCTGTCAAAGACAAACATACTGTCTTGAATGGCCTGCATAAGCTCTTTGCTTTCTTTACGGATCTCTTTCATGATCCGCTGCTCCATTACAGTTTTTGTGAAGTTCATAATCTTAGCAGCCGCTTTTACGCCGCCGATTTGGCTTGCTCTCAGGGATGTATTGGCTTGGAATTTTTCTTGCATCACGCGTTCGAGTTCGCGTACGGCTTCAGGTTGCACGGTTTCAAGGGTGGCAATCCGGCGCACAACTTCGGGCTGCATTTCCTCTGGCAGAAGGCCTAAAACATCAGCAGCCAAATCATATTCAAGGTATGATATAATCAGCGCCACAATCTGAGGGTGCTCATCCAAAATCAGTTCTGAAATAGCGCGTGCGTCCATCCAGTCAAGAATTTCGATTGGCCGTTCACTTGAGGTGGGTGTGATGCGGCTCATAACAGATTGGGCTTTGTCATTGCCCAAGGCTTTGGTCAAAACATTACGAATATAATTACCTGCCCCCAAACCAAGGCCAGTTTGTTTTTTGATAACGGCCAAAAATTCATCAAGTACCGCGTTAACTGTATCTTGGTCGACGCCTGCAACAGAATACATGGCCGTGCCGAGATGTTGTACTTCGCGGGGAGAGAGGTGTTTCAAAATCTCTGCCGCTTCATCCTCGCCTAAAAGCATCATCAAGATCGCAGATTTCTGCGTTCCTGTTAGTTTTTCGAGCTCGGGGACATCCCCATCTTGATTTACTATTGCCTCGGCCATGGTTTACTCCTGATAGCGGTAGTTGGTTAACGGCGTTAACCAACTACCCCCATATCCTTTCTAATCATTTCTTTGAACACGTTAGACACGCGGCCTGCTTCGTCGCCCACTATCATGCGGATAAGTGCAACCTTGTCATCATAGGTGTTGGCTGTATCAAGCATCTCCATCGAAATGTTAGATTTTTTGGGTTTAAGTTTGGCTTTGATATCTTCAAGCGTCTCGCCTTCGCCAACTTCGATGGATTCAAGGGCGGTGGCCTCGTCATCTGAAAGGCCACCCCGGGCCACCATCTCGTTGCCTGAAGGCACCAAGACCCGGTTCAGCAAGGGGCGCACAACACCAAGTGTGATAACAGCCAACAGCAAAATCATAGTCCCCTGCTTAGCAATATTTTCTACCCAGGGCTGTTCATGCCAATTTTCGATTATGCCTTCGACGCGATTAACGAAGGGACGCGAGGTCACTGTTAACGTGTCGCCGCGTTCGGCATCCATGCCAAGGGCGCTGCTGACCAGTTGTTCGATTTCAGCCATCAATTCAGGGGTCATAACTTCTGGAACTTCCAAACCCGTAGCGGGGTCTAGGTTCGTGTTTTCGCGCAGCAATACTGCCGCATCAATTCGTATGATCCGATTACTTGGATTTTGCGTCGTCGCCACACGGCGGCTGACTTCATAGTTTTTAAGTTCGCTCGTGGTTTCTGAGGCAACGGATGGGGTCGCCGTGGACAAGCCGTTTTCATTCATTTCTGTGGTAGCGACAAGTTCGGCCTGATCTGGTGGTTGGTTCGCCGTTGTTCCTGGGATACCCCGAGCTTGGTCCTTGCTTGTTGTGTCTCGGGATCTTTGCTCGGACCGCAGGGCGTTTCCGTCGGGGTCAACCCGTTCTTCGGTAAATTCGCTGCGTGTAAAATCGATGTCGATATTCACCTGAGCATTGACATTTCCGGCCCCTACCAGGGGCGAGACCAGGCTTTCAATGCGCGAGCGGTAAATATTTTCCAGCCGCATACGATATTGGAATTGATTATCTGTGGTGATTGATGAAGGGTCGTCTATCGCTTTTGATAGCATCCGGCCCATTTGGTCTACCACGGTCACATCTTCTTTCGACATGCCTGAGATCGAGGCTGATATCAAATTCACAATAGCCTCGACTTGGCTTTCATCAAGTGAGCGTCCGCCCATCAATTGTACAAACACTGAAGCGCTTGGCGTGGCCTGATTGCGCACGAATACCGTGCGCTGAGGAATAGCCAAGTGGACGCGCGCCGATTTAATGGCCTTAATTTCCATGATTGAGCGCGCAAGTTCGATCTCTTGGCTTTGCTTGAGACGCATCATTTCGACTGAGCGTGAAGTTCCCATGGGAATATCGCTCAGTGCATCGTAACCATCGGTTACAGTGCTTGGCAGGCCCAAGGCGGCCATTTTCATACGCGATGAATGCAAATCCGCCACGGGCACCAGTATATCACCAGTTGCAGGGTCGAGCACAACGTCTACGCCGTTGTTTGTCAGCGCGTCAACTATTTGGGCCTTTTCGGCTTCGGGCAGCGCGGCGTAAAGCGTTGTGCGGGTGGGTTGCTGCATCAATGCAAAGAACAATAACCCGATCACACCTGACAATACTGCCACCATCATAGGCAGGGCACGTTTTACGCTGGGTTGCGCTGTATAGCGACGGAAACTTGACAAAACATTACCAGAACTGGGGGTTAAGGCACCGCCAGATGTTTCTACATTCACTGCATTTGCCATAGGTGCTCTCGCCATTTTAGTCTCTTTATGTTTAAAGGATGTTCATCGCTTGCGCGATTAAACAGGCATATTCATGATGTCTTTATAGGCACTTAGCGCTTTGTTGCGCATACTCAGGGTCAATTGAAATCCAAGTGAAGACACTTGTTGACTGACCATGACCTTGGATAGATCTTGTTCAAGGCCAAGCTCGTAATTCTGTGCCAATGTTTTGGCTTCATTTTGCGAGTCGGCGACTGATTTCAACCCATCACCAATGCGGTCAGAAAAGCTGGCGACGGGCGCTTGACTCGGAGCCATTTTAGCATGTGCACGGTTAAGTACTGCATTTGCGGCATTATCGACTTGAAAGCGTAGCCCTGAAATTTGTGTCATTTCAATAATCTCCTATCAACCCGCGGCCAAAGCAAAATGCGAAGCCGTTAAAACGGGCGCAGAAGGTAGGGCGTGTGCTGAATTTATGTCTAGGATAATGTCGTCGGCGGTGATTTCTTCGACATGTAAAACCAGAGCGCGTTGGATCACATTTTCTAACTCGCGCACATTGCCTGGCCAATCATGTCCAGAGATTACATCCATAGCACCTTGGGAAAGCCAAGGCAGGTCGGTGTTTTGACCGCAATGTTTGCGCAATAAAGATGTCGCAATCGGAATAATGTCGGCGCGCCTTTCTGCCAAAGATTTTGTAGCCAAGGGAAACACATTTAAGCGGTAGTAAAGGTCTTCTCGGAAACGATGTTCCCGCACTTCACAAGTAATATCGCGGTTCGTCGTGGCAATTATGCGCACATCCACTTTAATTTCGGCTTGGGCACCTAGAGGCGTGACCGTTCGTTCTTGCAGAACGCGCAAAAGTTTTGATTGCAAGCCCATCGGCATTTCAGAAATTTCATCAAGCAGCAAAGTACCACCTTCTGCTGCGCGGAAAATACCCTTGTTTGTGACTGATGCCCCCGTAAAAGCGCCCTTTTCGTGGCCAAAAAGCAAAGCTTCCAGCATGTTCTCAGGAATTGCCGCGCAGTTAATCGCAACAAAGGGGCCAGAAGAGCGGGCAGAGCGTTCGTGAATATAGCGCGCCAATACCTCTTTGCCGGTTCCTGTCGGGCCGTTTACAAATACTGTGACATCCGAATGGGCAACTCGATTGGCAAGTTCCATCAATCTTGTGGTTTCAATATCCGCTGCAATCATATTCGACAAACCAGCACAGACCATGTCTGCCACCAACAAAAGCCCAAAATTTTCATGCGCCAGGTTGGAGTTAGTGGGCAAAATATCAACACGAACAATCTTCCCCCCCATTTCAGGATTGACAGAAAATTGCTTTGCGGTTGTGTCAACTATTATAACTAAACGTGGCTTGAATGCGCGGGCCTTTTCCAGCAAGGCTTGCGCACCGCCAATTTGGGCTTCGTACTGCGTTGAATAAACCAGGGCTACGCCTTTGGCCGATGTGTCGTCTGGAACCAGGTCATTGGCATGGTGTGCCGTAACCTTTCGACGTGACACTAAGTCAGACAGCAACGCCGCCGCTTCAAAATATTTGGTCTCGATCAATACATCGCTCATTTTGCGATCTCCTTCGTTGCTAATGACAAAGCAAAGAGCGGGCCAAACAAAAATAATTTGGTTAAATAATTTAGTAATGTATAAAATTAAAACTTAAAGTACTGATTATATATAATAATAAAAAAAATAGTTTAATTTATTTATTCAAAAAAATTTATTATAAATCGACTATTACCCAAAATTATCCCTAATAATCACTCAAAAAATGGAAACGTCGGAACTTTGACATGCATATTTATATTGGGGCTTTGAAAGTAATAAGTCTTTATTTTACTTATAAAGTAAACTTCTCTGTCTATAATTCAGAATGTGGCTGGACTAATTCTGATGATCCCTAAACAAATCGTACTTTTTGACGTTTATCTTTTTGTCGAGCAATTTGATGGCAGGAGATTAAAATGAACTTTGCTGTAGCGCGTGATCAATATAAAAAAGCAGATTTAGCGGGCTTTAATGAAATTGAAAATCCACATCAATTGATCTCCATCACGATTCGTGAGCTTGTCCACTCACTCAAATTCTTAGTGGTTTCCGGAACTGAGGCGACAGAGCTGCGCAGCCGTAACCTGACACGCTGCTTTACGGCCATATATATTTTGCAAACAAGTCTAGATTTTGAGAAGGGTGGAAAAATTGCAGAGAATTTATATATCGTTTACGAATTCTGTCGGCGTCACTTGACCCTGACTTTCAATCGAGACATCTCGGCAGATTTATCTCAATGTATTATGATGTTAGAGGATATTCTTGACGCGTGGAACAAAATTAAATAATATGAGGTATAAGAAAAAGTAATAGCGCAATCACAGAGAATTTTAAAAGCTCTTTGGTTAAGAGGTCGAATGGCAAAATTTTGTCCTGAATGGGTGGCGGCTAGTGTATCTGGCTTGGTGGCGCAGAGATTTATTTCAGCGTCTTTTGGACTGAACGTATTTGCTATAAAATACTCAAGTATTCTGACTGATTATTTTGAGGTAGTCCGGCCAGAAGATATCGAAGGTGCTGCCGAGAGTTATTTAAGGTTTCTTTCCGAAATAGAAATTGAAGACGCAGGTCTAATGCTTCAATCGTATATTTATAATCGGCTCACATTTGATGAAACTGGTGCTATTAGGAAAATTAAAACAATTTTTGGAAGCCAATTGTCTGGCGCCAGTTATGCGGAATTTGGCGTTGATGCTGCGACAAAAAGGTTTTCACGTTTTGTTTACGCTGCGAGAGCAAAGCCACAATTGCTTGCCGCTGCCTCGTGGACTTGGAGCTCTATTGAAAACGGCGAATGGTTGATTGATTTACCAAACGTAGAAGTCTCTATTTTAGATGGCATTTAGTTAAGCCAGCATGTTGATTTTGCCACTAAATCTGGGTGCATCACGCTGAGAATTTGAAATGCGGGCCATTTTACACGCGGCACTGTCATGAATATAAATTGGCGTGAATAAAGACCTCGCGGTAAGAGCATTCTCTGTAGAAATTGCGCTTGGAGCCATGCTCGGGCTATATATTTGCATCGCAGGATGGTTCTGATCATAGCGTGCTGAGGCTGGCATTTGACGTGTCGGCGAAATTCCATTCGTTGTTTGCCGCAAGTCTGGCACAGGACTTGCAAGTCGGGTCGTAACAGATCCGTCCATAGGGGCGTCGCGGTTAATATACCCGTCGTTGCTTATGTTAATATTAGAAGACGAAATCAAATTGCCCATTCCCAGCATTAGATATTTTATTTGAAAATGAGACTACCATGAACCAAGATTTATTGCCAGTGTCTTACCAAGCTAGGACTTTTAACGTCGATGCGCTGTTAACAGTTACGGTCGCCCTTACTGGGATGGTAAATACACTAACTTCAGTGCGGGGTTCTGATCGATCAGAGGTTGAGGTGCGTCTAAAAAGTGTTTCTCAAGGCATTGATTTTATTTCTGAAAGTATTGACCTTGAGACGGGCGGGCTCTCTGCTGGCTTGATTCATCTTATGTTTGCACGTTTAAAAGTGGACTTAAAAAATAAACATAGCCAAGGACTGCAGAACTTCTCACCCGAAATTAAAATAATTCAAGATCTGATAAATATATTTGAAGTAAATGCTTGATTCGTTATCAAAACTTCAAGAGCTGGGCCATAAGCTGCGTATGTCTGCGATCAATGGTGATGTCGATCTTTTTTCGTTGCTTGATGAACAAAGATTTGCCCTTCTTTGTTCAATAAGTATAAGTGATGGTGAGGGTCTTGCCGTTTTAAAGTCTGAAATGGAGAAAGATGCTAGGATGCAAGACGATTTGGGCCTTCAGATGGAAGCTTTGTTAAAAGAGCAAAACTTGCTAAAAAGAGCCCGTAGGAAGTACCAATCGCTAAGTATTTTCGTAAAATAGAATAGGCCGATGATCACAAAGCAGCATAATAAAAAGCAGACGTGTCGTCAATGTGGCGCTATTCGCAGATTTTTGCTAATGGCCACTCTTCTTATTATATCCATGCCTTTCATCGGCGGGAAAGTTGAGATTTTCAAAATCCTCACGCCGATGCGTTTTGTTTACGTAATTGGTCTTTTTGGACTGTTGGCCATTACCATTAAAGTTTTTGAATGGCTCAAACTAAGGTCTGCTGAAAAATAGCCTTAATGATCTGATCAGTTCTGAATCTCTAAAAAATCCAAAATATACTCCTTTAAATCAACGGTTATAGAGCGTTCGATATGATCCATTTGATCAAATAGGCAGATCTCAACCGCATAACCTGGTTCGCAATTTGCGTTTAGTAGTGTTGAATGTGTATTTTGAAATTCCATTTTGGCCTCCATTTTTATCAGAGTTGCAAAAAATGGGCCATTTAGGGCGGGAAGTCATACTGATGTTGGAGATACCGCGTCTTTTTCAATCAGCTGGGCAGGCAAATGTTACTGGGCATGCCTCGCCTTTTTCAATCGAAAGGCTGACGTCGTCGCGCTCATAGCCGGCCCGCTGAAATATACACTGAGTGCCACCGGTTTCTGGATTGGCAACACGTTTTTTTATACGGCAGGTCATTTTCTTAACTGTTTCTGCCTCGGCCCTTTTTGTGCATGTTTGCTTTTCTTTGCCCACCTTGCGAGTGGGCCACGTTGGAATCAGTAGGTCCCATATCTCGCAATGTCCTGGACTAGTCTTTATAATTCGTGCTTCTGCTTCTGCGCTTCCGCTGCAGGTAACTTGGACGAACAGAAGCAAACATATTATTTTGAAAATGGATTTCATTTTCGACCTATAAAATTAAAAAAGTTATAAAGACGACATCCTCGATGCTGGGTGGATCGCCAAGTTCTATTAGAATACGGTTTGACGTTTCTGTGAGCTGTTTTCTAATTTTAAGCAGGCCCGAGTTGGAGCTCGCTTCTTCAAGTGTCATCATCATAAGGTCTTCAAGTAAGTAAGGCCTTATACGTTTCTCAACCACATCAAGTCGCTTTATTGTCACGTCTGACCTAAATTTATTTTGATAGATAGTGAATGCCAACTCAGCGCTGAACTTTTTGTTACTGTTATGGATGTTGCCAGTAAAGGGAAAAACCAATGTATGATATCTGTAGATGTCTTTTAAAAGTGTTCCGTCTGGCGCTAGGTCTTCGGCAGGAATGTCGGGCTCGGCCACAATTTCTGGCTCTTCGGTCTTTGCTTGGGGCGTTGGTTCGGGTGCGGTCAACAGATAACCTACGCCAAATAATAAAAACACCAAAACAGCTGGTCCAAGATATGGGCCGTACTTTTTTAATATTTTAATAAATTTGTTCAATTTTTTTCCTCTAACCCTTAACGACAAATTCTATCAAATTATTAAATTCACATCGTGTAAAAATATAAATATGCAATCTACGTTTAATATAAAAATTATTATAGTGGGTTCGCATTAAAACTAATGGATAATTTGTCGTAAACTATGATATCTTCTATTAACTTGAATTACATTTGCGTATGATAACGTACGCTTCGGGAAAATTGAATGGCTGGTAATGGATCAACAGACTTGGTTACGATTGAGAAGTCGGGTAAGGCATTAGCTAAAGGTGCAAAATCTAATATTGATCCATTTAAACTGGTTCGGGATGATGTTCACCTTGAAGATCGTGAAGCGGTACGCCAGTTTTTACCGGATATTTTGGGCCGGGCCTTGGCACGTGTTTGGATCGATTCAACCTTTCAGAAAAGTTTTGCTGAGGACCCGAAGGCCGCTTTGGAAAGGGCTGGGGTCCATTTGCCCGAAACTATGTCGATTGAGTTTTCAAAGATAGTAACTGATCGACCCAAAATTATAGTCTATGAAAAACAACATAATTCTAAATTTAAAGTAAGGGTGTTGTATTTGCAGCTCATCATGTTGGCCGGCAAATGAGAGCCTACATCTGCGGATTTATTGCCATTATTCTTCTTTTAACTTGTAGTGAATTGCAGGCAGGTCAAAAGTTGACGCAGGAGCAGTTTCTTAAATTCAAAGAAGCTTCTTTGGCAGCTCGGCAAAATAAATTCTCTGTAGCTGTAGATATTTATGAAGCTATGGCGGAATTAGATCTTGTCGATGCACAATATAATTTGGCTTTTTTGTTAGATGCAGGTTTAGGGCGCCCTCAGGACTATAAGGCCGCAATTTATTGGGCTTGGCTTGCTCAGGTGGGGGGAGAGGTGCGCGCACAAGATTTGGCGAAGCAGCTTAGCTCGCTATTGAGCGAAGATGTTGCAATGGAAGTGATCGCCTCTTTGGTCGATCGTTTAACCAAGCAAATTGAAAATGGTAAAACAGAGTCTATTTTAAAAATTGCAATGCTATACCTAGATGTAATGCCCGAACCTGATTATGCGAATGCTTACATTTGGTTTTCTATCGGGCAGGCCATTGGGCTGCCTGCAGCAGCAGCGGGCAGCGCTGAGGCGCGCTCTAACCTAGAGGGACCTATGCTGATTGAGGCCCAAGCTTCGGCTAAGGCGCTTTTTGGAAAATTGACATATTTAAAAACTCCCGAAGGCAATTAATCACGGGCCGTGCCGTGAAAACGTACTATGGCGTCGGCCTGTTCAGTTGAAATTCCAGTTTCTTGTTGAATTTCTTGTGAAGTTGCACCTGATCTTGCACGCTCAATTGCTATGTTTAGGCCTGTGTCTTTTTCGTCTGAGGACGAAAATTTCTCCATCTCACTTTTTATTCCACTTAAAGCCAACGCCTGCTGGTCTAGCATATCTAGAATTTGACCAATCCTATGGTCTTTAATCTGGCGTGGCTCAGGTTTTGTGATTTCGGGTTGTATGGGAGATTCTATTTCATCTTTTTGTTTTTTAAAAGATTCTCGCATGGCGTGAATAGCCGCTTGCATTGTGGCAAGCGATTTCGACTGTTTGCGCACGACAAGATAAGATGATAGAGTCCAAAATACTACTGCACTTATAAATACTAGAAAGCCCAGCAAAGGCAAAGCCAAAGCAGGTTCAAGTAACAGATCAGTCAGGGTGCTGTTCAAATTAATCGTCCATTTATAAGCCTGCTCTCCCTGATTGCACAAATTGCCCTAATCCGTCTACAAGTTTAGTGCGCAGCAAAAGTTTAGTCTCTAGTTGCGTTATTTCTAACTTGGCATCGTTCATTGCTTGGTCTATTGCTTCTGATTTTATTTCAGATGTATAGGCCTTTGCCGCTTCTTTTAATACACCAGTTGCATGGAGGTTAATTTCCTTAGAAATTTTGTTCAAGAAATTAGTGTCATTAAGATGGTCAGAGGCTTGCCTAACCATCTGAGTGAGGACGCTTATTTTGGTTGTGAACGTCATTTTAACTTTTCCTTCGATTTAGCGCTTTGAGCCTAAAAAGCTTTCCACCAAATGGTCTGCAATTTGATCTAGATCGACGGGGTAATTGCCCTCAGAGATCGCAGTTTTAATACGTGTTACCGCCTCAATATCTATGGGTGGCTCTTTGGCCATACCTGCAACTGCTACCTTAGACGCCAAAGCGCTGAGGTCTGCAGTAGCGTGTTCGTTTGGAACGGGTGCAGGGCTAGTTGCCATTTTCGCTTGAATTTTTTTATTTTCAAACGAACCAGATACGGATATTTGTCGTGCTGCTAAGTTGACTGGGTCTATCATGGTTTTCTCCTAACGAGTCTTAAACGGCGCAATTTCATTGTATGTTAGCGACAGGTGACACTTTTTGTGTAGATTTGACAAATGCGTCAATAATAATACCTGACATGATATTTTTAACCTTAATCATATCACCTAACTGACCGTTTTCAAGAGATATTCCTGAAAGCGTAATTTGAATACCTGCACCCGCCGCTTCGATATTTACTGGGCTGTCTTTGAAAATAAGCCAAGAAATGTTTAAATGACTGGCGCGTACCACCTGTCCCTCGCTTAAACTTCTTTTTATTTTTCGTCCCACCACATCTTCCGCCTTGGCGAAAAGCTGCATTCCCTTAGTGATCGAGACTTCGACTAGGTCAATATCATCGGCAGTAATAACAGTCCCTCGAGCCAGGCTTTTGTTCAAAACGACGGCCATGCCTAGGCCTTTACCCGTTTCTGCAGCCTCGGCTCTGGCTTTTTTTGGGGCTTGGCTGCTGGTTCGCACAGAAATTGTCCATGCTTGGGGAGCTGCGCAGCTGACTTTCAAAAGTCGCCAATCCGCGGTGCGGCGCGGACTTATATTAAGTTCACTTTCGCAGCGGCTGAAGGTACGGGTCAGATCAATAACTGCCTCAGCCTTGATGCTATTTTCTGATAAGATTTTTTCAGCCATAATCGAAATTTCGGCACCAGTAACTACGCGTGCTGGCGCGGCGAAAGCTGATTGCGCAAAGGCAAACCCTAAAGCGATGAGGGGCACCCGCATCATTTTGTCTCCATAAAGCGGACTTGGGCTCCCTCTAGCGCGACAGCGGGTATGCCTTTCCGGATCGGCCGCAGCGTGACTCTGTGGGGCTTAAGGTCAACAATATCGAACAGTATATAGGCCTGATCTTTGCCATCGGTATAGGCCATGTGAGCCTTGGTCAGCCCATCAGCGCGACCAAACGGCAGGGTCAAGGCATTGCCTTTCCGTGCTAATGGTCCGTTAAGTGGTCGGCAGGCGTAGGACTGAATCATCTCTTCGACATGGCCTTCTAGGCCAGTGGTCAATTTTTTGGCAACTGTGGTACGACTTTTGCGCGAAAGAGCATTTAGAGTGGCTAGGGGCGTATGCACCCCTAAAATCGCGGTTTTTGTAAAGCTTCTACGCAGCTTTTCCTGATGGCTCGCGCCGCCAATCAGGCGCGAGGTTAAGCGCAATTCGAGCCCGGGTTCGACTGAGCTTCCATTTTCGGTATAACCGATTTCTATTTGTGCCACATATCCAAGTGCGTAAGGGGCGATCTCAACTGGGGTGCCCTGAGTAAGGGCCATATAGTCCATGTCATTTTTGGCCTTGTTCACTTTGACCGGGGCCGACGTTTGCGCATGGCTCAATGTGAGGGAATTGTTTTTTTCAAGAACCGTATTTAACCTATTGGCTACCTGGTCTAAAATTTCTCTTGCCCAAGCGGGTGCATTTGATGATAAGATTTTTTGGGGCACAAAAGCTGTGATTTCTAATTGGGCTTTGCGCGCACAATAGGCGGCGATGGGCGTCACATCGCCCACCATCGCGCGAATATTTATGGTGTAAAAATCCCCAACCTTGTCCTCTGATAAGATTTGATAGTCTAAAATGCGCGACGCGGGGCGTACCACCAATTGTTCAGATACCATCACCGCCATATCTGAGGCGCTATAGCCCAAAACGTCGGTGCCTCCGGCACTAGCCGCCTCATAAAGGGCTGCCTCTAGTGCGCGGCGGCGCAGCAGTTCTTTCCCGCCCACGCCTGTTGGGTATGCTTGCCCAGTTGCAGTGATCGCTAATACGGCGGCCCTAACGGGCTTGGGGATCATGCTCTCCGCGCCCAGCATTACTAAAACCAAACAGATCCGCTGCATGCGGTTTGCCCAATTTAAGGAGGTGAGGCCAAAAGTGCTTGACATATTTTACCTTAAAACCATCCCTTGGCCGAACGCACGATGCGGGCTATGGTGTCACGGTCAATTTCCAAAACCACTTCATATACATCGGAGCCCATCGGCTCGATTTTAACGGTGCGCGCGCCACGAATAGCGCCATCAACGTTTGATTGCAGGCTGTCGTTTTGAATGATTGCTTCGGCCATTGATGTTTTGGAATTAATTTGGATACCATGGATTTGTTCGGCCAAATCTCGCAGAGCTTCGAGTTTCGCGGCTCGAATGGCCATTAAACGGCGGTGACCGGTAGATTTGCCAGGTTGAATTGAAATAACTGAATATCCGCGTCCCGTAATGGTATCTGCAATACGGGCAGCTGTTGCTTTTGTAGCCTTGTCTAGGGCTATTTTAATTGCAGCAAGCTGTTTTGCGGGATCCTGTGGTCCAGTAACTTGCGCGTAGGCGCTGCTAGAGTGGTTATAAGGTAGTATTGAAGGCAATGCCCCAGCAAAGATTAAAGCCGGAATAGCGATAAGGACTGCTTTGGGTAGGCTGCTAAATGTATTCATGGTTGACGCTCCATTGGGTCGGAATTCTGATGCAAGCCTTGCATATTATGTGCCAGTTCGCTTTTTGCCGTAGCGTTTGTTAAAAAAAAGAATATTTTTCACAGTTGGCACAAAATTTGCTTTCTTACGATTGTGGGCACTTCGCCCCAACACAGAAAGTAGAGCCGTGAAGATTGACGCAAGAATTATAGCAGTAATTGCAAGGGCAATGCCAAGTGCAGCACCGCTTTGCATCTTTGATGGGCGTTTGGTCGTCAATAGTTCGACACAAACTCCAAAGAGGTTGTCATGGATCTGACGTTGAAACGCTTTGATCTGAGCAATATCAGCTCTTTGGCCGGCAATGCCGTGATGCCCGTTGGAATTTTGATTTTGGTAGCGATGATGGTTTTGCCGCTACCAGTGTTTTTGCTTGATACATTCTTTGTGTTCAATATTTTGTTGTCGCTGTTAATTTTGATGGTGGCCATGCACACCTATCGACCTGTTGATTTTTCATCGTTCCCAAACCTTTTGCTGATTGCCACAATTTTGCGTCTGGCACTTAACGTTGCTTCAACGCGCATTATTCTTTCAAGTGGCCATACGGGTGGTGAAGCTGCTGGCAAAGTTATTCGCGCCTTTGGTGAATTTGTGATTGCGGGTAATTTTACGGTTGGGATTTTCGTCTTTGTGATTTTGGTCATCATTAACTTGATGGTTATTACCAAGGGTGCGGGGCGCGTCTCGGAAGTTTCGGCTCGCTTTACACTTGATGCGATGCCAGGCAAACAAATGGCGATTGATGCTGATTTGAATGCGGGCATTTTGACCCCTGAAGAAGCGACGCTGCGCCGCTCCGAAGTCAGCACCGAGGCGGATTTTTATGGCTCTATGGACGGTGCGTCGAAATTTGTGAAGGGTGATGCGGTTGCAGGCCTTTTGATCTTGGCCATCAATATTGTGGGGGGCTTGATTATCGGTGTGGCTCAACATGACATGACTATTGGTGATGCTGCTGAATCCTATATCTTGCTGTCTATCGGCGATGGTTTGGTTGCGCAGATCCCATCGCTTTTGTTGTCTATTGCCACCGCGATTATTGTGACGCGAGTGTCGTCAACGCAGAATATGGCCGAACATATTGGCCGCCAAGTTAACCTGTCGCGCGCGTGGGTACCTGTTGCTGTGGTGATGGGCATTATTGGCATCATTCCCGGCATGCCTAATATGTTATTTCTAACCTTTGCGGCCCTTTCGGTTGGTGCGGCTTACTATTCGAAAAAATCCGAAAGCGATGCCAAAGAAGATCAGGCCGAAGAAGATATCAGCGGAGCCAAAGCTGAAGATGACGAACCTCAGTCGATTGAGTTGGCAGATGTCACCGACTATTCTGCCGTGTCTTTGCAACTGGGATATGGACTTATTTCGATGGTTGACGCGGATCAAGGTGGCCCCTTGGTCACCCGCATCACCGGCATCCGCCGCGAAGTGTCACGTGCCTTAGGCTTTGTGGTTCCAGGTGTGCGTATTCGTGATGATTTGGCCCTGGGTGCCAATGCGTACCGCATTCGCGTGGGTCAAACTATTGTTGGCGAAGATGAAGTTTATCCAGACCGCAAGCTGGCGCTGGCTGGTGCAAAATCAAATATCGCACTAGAAGGGATCGAAGTTAAGGATCCAAGCTTTGGCATGGACGCGATTTGGATCCGCCCACATCAGCAAGCCGAAGCAGAGGCCAATGATTATGTTGTGATTGAACCTGAATCGGTTCTGGCCACGCATCTGAGCCAATTGCTTTATAAATACGCCTACCAGTTGGTTGGCCAAGATGATGTTCAGGCCTTGCTTGACAATCTGGCCACTAATAGCCCTAATTTGGTGCAATCTGTTGTGCCAAAACTGGTGCCTTTGCACGTGCTAACAGCTGTAATGCGTGCACTATTGTCGGAACGCATTCCCGTATCAGACTTGCGCCGCATTCTTGAAGGGTTGTCGTCAATGGCGGGCCGCAACTTGGGCCCCGCCGAAATGGCTGAGGCATTGCGCCCAGCACTGGCGTCCTTGCTTATTCAGCAAGTAGCACCTTTGGGAAAACCCTTGCCAGTGATAACCATGACGCCAGATTTGGAACAATTAGTTATGCGTACGCACCGCCAAGCAGGTGAGGGTGCTTTGACCATTGATGCCAATTTGGCGGAGCAAATTATCCACTCTTTGAATGAAACATCTGAAAAAATGTCTGCCGAAGGGCGCCCAGCCATTTTTGTGGCTGCACCGCAAATTCGTCGAGCTTTGGCAGACTTTTTGCGCCAACATCTGCCAGACCTTATTATTCTTGCCTTTACCGAACTTCCAGAAAACCGCCGTGTTGAAGTCGTAGCCTCTATTGGTGGCAACGGAGCTTTGACGCTTGATCCAGAACTTGAAAACAGCAAAGGTTGATCGCTATGCCCTCAGTGACCGTACTCGCCCCCGATAGCTCGCTTGCCATGGATGAAGTTTTTCGCCAATTGGGTGAAAATGCTTTTATCCTTTCTACCTCGCAGCGCGATGGGCAGATTGAAATCAAAGCGACCAATGATCCAATTCCTGTAACCAAACGGACGGCATCGCCCGCGCGTCAAAGCTTTGCTCAGGCCTTGGCGGCGCGCTCCGGCGAAGAAGACACAACCATCTTGCAACGCTCGCGTGATGGTTTTGTGCGCCCTGTCTTGAAGGGCATAGAAGGGGGCCGTGCACCAGAACCGATGCGCGACAACGCGCAACCAGAGCCGCAATTAACACATGAATATGCTCAAGACGCCGCTTACGGCGTTGTAGCCAAAGAGCCACGCTCCCAATTTACCCCACCAGTTTTTGAAAGCGCTGCACGCATGGCCGTGGGCGCCAATGCGAGCCCCGTACCCTTGCGTGGAGTTCGCACGTCGCTCACGCCGACGCGTCCGTTCGCAAGCGCGCCAACTCCACTGCGCGCTGATGTTTTAGCCCCCGTACAAGATGGCGCGCTCCATCGGCGCATTGAAACGCGCGACGACTTTGCGCAATCTGAAAAAATAGAGCAAGCACTTGATAGGCTGCAAAAAACCATCACAGGTTTGGTCGACACGCTGGCCATCGCCAAACCTGACTTAGCACATGACCTAACCGCGAACCTTATTCGTAACGCGGGTTTTGACAATGCCTTGATTGCTGATATGCGGCCGGTTTATTCAGGTTGTGACATGGAGGATGGCTCGAAAAGCTTCGTGGCGGCCCTATGTGACCGTATTGTGGCTCCAAAACCCCATGCGGTGATGGATGCGCAAGTGATCTTTATCTCCGGGCCTTCGGGATCAGGTAAAACCACCCTTGCGGCCAAATTCGCTGCTATGCTAATGGAGCACCGCCCCCAAACGCGCACACATTTGATAGAAGTAAAAACCGACAGTCCAGTTTCGGGTGACCTTTTGCGTAGCTATGGACGGATCTTGAATATTCCCTGTGACCGTTGGTCAATGGCTCATATTGCGCAGTCGTTAAACTTGGTGGCGGGCGTTACCTATATTATCGACGCCCCCTCTGACCCTGAGGTTGCCGACCATGTCGCCCAAGCCTTCAAACAATGCGCGGGTAAAAACTTTGTGGCAATTGTGGCTTTGCCTGGCGGCTGTAGCGGGGCAATGATTGACATGATCTTGCCACGCTATTTGTCAGATGGCACAGTTCTGGCACTGACTAAGCTTGATGAATGCGAAAGCACACCGAAAGAACTGTCAAAAATTGCGCAAACTGGAGCCAAAATAGCGTGGCTTTCGGGTACGCGGGCTTTGCTGTCAACCCTTTCGGTTGCCAGCCGTGAGATTGTTGAAAGCTATTTAACCGACTGCCTAAGCAACAAACCCGCTTCAAACGACTGACCCCATAGCTTGTGCCATAAGGACGAATTTACATGACCCAGTCGATCACAATTGCAAGCGGTAAGGGAGGTGTTGGCAAGACCTGCATTGCGGTCAATTTGTCGATCAAACTTGCTCAACTTGGCCGTAAGGTAAGTCTACTAGATGCCGATTTTGGCCTAGCCAATTCGCATATTCTGATGGGCTGTAATGCGCGAAAAACATTAAGTGATGTTGTCGCTGGGCGTGACAAGATCGAAGATGTGATTGAAAAAACCAGCTCGGGCGTACAACTTTTGGCGGGGGGCAGTGGGCTGTTGGATATGCTCAATCTTGACAATAAAGCGCGCTATCAGTTGATCCGCAATGTAGATGTGTTGCGCGAGAGTACAGAAGTTTTGATCGTCGATGCGCCGGCAGGGGCTTCAGATTCCGCCATCACCTTTGCGGCGGCGGCAGATCGGGTTTTGGTGGTGATTGTGGGCGAGCCTACAAGTTTCATGGATGGCTATTCCTTTATTAAAGCAGCACATGTGGAAACTGGGCTAAATAAGTTTTCAATTGCGGTCAACATGGCGCGTGATGCGGCTGAGGCCAAACGGCATTTTGAAAAATTTCAAGCGATTGCTTTGCGGTTTCTGGATGTTGAGCTTACTTTTGTGGGCCATGTTCCATTCTCAAATGCTCTGCGCCGTTCGGTTGTAACGCGTAAACCACTTTTGGCCACCCGCGCTGAGGGCCACCGTCTTGAAGATGAAGCATTTGCGGTTATATCGCGCAATCTTTTGGCAGCCCCCGCAAACCGTGGCAATGGCTTGCGCTTCTTTGATGCAAACTCTTTAAAGGAGGAAGGGCAATGACCATGATGCAAAACAAATATGCCGAACAGGTCCAACGACCTGAAGATCTAATAGCAGAACATATGCAGCTGGTTCGTAAACTGGCTTTTTACTTTCATAGTAGGGTCAGGGGCGCCGTAGAAGTCGAAGATCTGATCCAAATCGGCTATATCGGCTTGATTGACGCCAGTAAAAAATATGAACGCCACGAAGGTGTGACGTTTAGCTCCTATGCCTCGATCCGAATTCGTGGAGCGATTTTGGACCACCTGCGACGCTCGTCTAATCTTTGCCGTACGACCATTGCCATGCAGCGCAAAGTGAATGTGGTGAATGCTAGCTTGGAACGCAAATTGCAGCGCCTACCTACGGCGCAAGAAACAGCCACTGATCTGAATATGACCATTCAAGATCTTGACCAGTGGTCGCAAGCCTTTCAATCAAATGTTCACCAGTCTCTGGATCAAGTCTATGATGAATATTCGATTTGGTACGTCTCTGACACAGGAAATCCGGAAGATGAGCTGTCCAAAACCGAGCTCCGCAATGCTTTGCGCAAATCCCTGGAAGGACTGCCTCAGCGCGAGGCCTTGGTTTTGCAGCTCTACTATGTAGAAGAATTAAATGTTTATGAAATTGCCGCTGTACTGGAAGTCACCACAGGGCGTGTGTCACAGATTAAGAAAGTGGCAATCATGAATTTGCGCAATCGCATGACCGAAGTGACCGGGAATGCCAATATTGCCGAAGTAGCGGAAATGTTTTCTAAGGGGGCCTAATGTCACAAAATCTGCAGCCCACCCAGACTTTGCAAATGTTTGTTCAGAGCGCCGAGTTGCGGATGCACGGTGTTGAACTTCAGAGTGAGATAGAGCTATCTTGTGGCCTGATCAATATTGCACGTGGCAGCTGCGCCGTGCGGATAATTCCAGTTGACATGGTGCGCAACGGTGGTTTGGGCACCATTTCGGTGCCGATCGAGCGGTTGTTAATGCGGGGTGAGTTATTTGTGAGCCACCCTATTTTTACCCAAATAATGGAGATGCTGCGCGTCGAACCGCCGCGCCCAGCCGCATTGGTTTTGGCGCTGCGCGAACCTTTGCACATAACCGCCAAAGGCGACCTTTGGCTTGAAGCTTCGTGCGTCTGCGATGTAGTTGATATGAGTTGGAATGTGCCCCTGCTTTAGTCAGGCGGCGTAGAGCGACGATCGCCTGAAATAGTTTGAGTGATTTGATCACGCTTCATTCAAGCAGTTTTCTATCCATTTCCAGCATCGTTTGCATGATTCTTGAATTGGAAGAATAGGCTTGCTGCGCACGTATTAGATTGACCATTTCGGTGGTGACATCTGTGTTCGAGCGTTCAAGTGCACCAGATTGCATAAGGCCCATGCCTGCCGCTCCGGCTTGACTTACGATAGCGTCCCCCGAAATGTTGGTTTCGGAATAAAGATTGTCGCCTTCATTACGCAGCCCACTTTCATTTTTGAACGAGGCCAGACCCAAAGTGCCAAGCATAAATGTTGATTTACCGTCGATACCATAGGTGGCGATAATATTACCCTTGTTGTTAACTTCAAGCCCCGTCAACCTGGACGTTTGGTCGTTGGGCAATTTGATTTGTGGATGAATCTGCAGATCAGTGCCATTTGACATCAACACGCGCTCGCCACTTTGGGTCACAAGATAGTTGTTTTTGTCCAATTCGAAGGTACCATTTCGGGTAAATTGCGGCGGCATTCCAGCGGTGGGCGATTGCACCACAAACATGCCAGGGCCTGCGATAGCCAGGTCAAGTGTTTGGTCAGTTTCTTTGATTGACCCCTGTGCATGACTGCGCCGCGGCGCCAATGCCGTGGCGCCGAGCCCTAAATTTGGGGCCGAGGTTTCTTTTTGGACACCCGTATACATGTCTTCGAATTGCGCGGTCGAGCGTTTGAAGCCAGTGGTTCCTGCATTCGCTATATTATGCGAAATAACGTCTAACTCTTGATTTGCAGCTGCAATTCCATTTCTGCTGACCGATAACATGGCGAGTTCCTTTTCTACCTTAGTTGAAGACGTTAGAGCAATTTTCATGCCGACTTTTAAAAGAGGGTAAAATTACTTGCCTTCTCCGCCTTCTTCCTCTTTGTTTGGCAGCGCATCAAACTCATCAAAATCAGTAACCTCTGACCGTGCGATAACCACAGCCTTGCCTTGGCTCTCATCATTGTCCGGTAGGTCTGCTAAATCATCACCTTCTTGCAATGCTGTTAGCTTGTCTTCAAGTTCAGCCTCGGCTTGGGCAGTTTTAACCATATCTTCTTTTGCGACAGGCGAAAGGCTGGGCTTGGCTTTGGACTTGGCTGGAGTCTTGGTCGCGCGTGCTGGCTTGGCCTTGCCATTATTTGGCCTGACGCCAACACCACCCATCAAAAGTTCGGCCTTGTTCGAAGCGATGAGTTTTTGCGCATCAATCGGCCCAACTTCTACAACAGTGCCCGCAAAAAAGCGCACGCCATTTACAACGGCGTCAGAAATAATATGTATGCGCCGCCATCCGTCATCGAGCTCTGGGATGAATTGATCGGCGTCCTCTTCTTCTGGGCTTTCAGGCACTTCATCGTCTAAGTGTATTGGGACAATTTTGGTGGCACTGGCGCGCGATACGGGTGCGCTCTTTTCTTGTGGATAAAGCACAGATTTTACGGTTTTTAAGTTCTTGCCTTCGGACATCGACATCATTCTTTCACGCACGAGCCAGCTTTGCGCCGCCAAAAGCGCGATGCGGATCATTTCAGCTGGTTCTCCGCGAACGCGGTTACGAATTTCATCGATGGCGCCTTCAAAAGATAAATCGGCCACCGAAAGCAAGATCCTTAGGCGTAGTCTTTGCATATCGGGCGACAGGGTTGGCACGCCGGGGCGATCTATACCAATATTTTGTCTTTGTGGGGTCAGGTTCATTTTTTTCCTCACGAGTGGGTTCACTTGGCACTGTCCTTGCAAAAACCGATCCATAAGCAGCCAGATTTGGCAATTAATTTGGAGAAAAGGCGGAAATGGACAGTATAAAAGGATATCTAGGGCTTCATGCAGATGCGTTGGCCATTCGGTCGCGTCGCAATGAAATTCTGGCCTCAAATATCGCCAATGCCGCGACGCCCAACTTTAAAGCCCGCGACATCGATTTTGAAAGTGAAATGTCAAAACATATGCCCAAGGGCCACCTTGACGTAACCAATGTCAATCATATGGCATTTGTTCAAGCAAGTTCTTTGTCGGGTGTAAAATACCGCGTGCCGATTGAGCCGTCACTTGACGGGAATACGGTCGAGCTCCCCGTCGAGCAAATGCAATTCTCGGAAAGTGTCATGGAGTACCAAACTTCTTTGACATTTTTGAACCGCAAAATTGCAAGCCTGATGTCCGCCATAAAAGAGGAATAAGTTATGACCGAAATTAGAAACATTTTTGACATTTCTGGCAGGGCTATGTCCGCGCAGATAACACGTTTGAATGCAATCGCCTCTAACCTTGCCAATGCACGCTCAGTGGCCGGTTCTGAAGAAGAAGCTTACCGTGCCCTTCGTCCCATTTTTTCGGTAAACTATGCTGATAAGGCCAATAAAAATGGAATAGCTACAACTGATGTGGAAAAAGTTGTGCAGCTCAACCGCACACCCGACAAAGTTTACCATCCCGACCACCCAAAAGCTGATGTGGACGGTTTCGTTTATTCGGCCGCGGTTGATACCGATGAAGAGATGGTCGAAATGCTCGAAGCCTCCCGGCAATATCAAAATAACCTCGAGGTCGTCATGACCATGCGCACGCTCATGATGCGTACAGCAAATATGGGCCGCTAGGGCTAAAGGAAAAAAAATGGCAACTATTGATTCAAGTTCACCTGCTCAGCAGACAGCTAATGCTCAAAAGGCATTATTTGATAAATTGGGAATTTCGTCGGAAACTGATGCTGCAAAACGCGCGACTTCAAGCAGCTTGGGACAAGACGACTTTCTCAAATTAATGACTGCGCAACTACAAAACCAAGACCCCTTTGCTCCAATGGAGAATGGCGACTTTATTGCTCAAATGGCACAGTTTTCTACCGTTTCAGGCATTCAAGAGGTGAATGCAAATCTTGTAGGCATGAGCGACGAGATGAAACAAATGCGTATTTCTACTGCCTCGAACCTATTAGGCCATTCGGTCTTGATCCCAGGGAATGTGGCGCGCCCAGATGAAAATGGTGAACTGCACGGTGTAGTTGACTTGCCAAGCGCCTCCAGTTCGACGTCTGTAATATATACGGATGTAGAAACGGGTGAGTTGTTACTTAATCACGAACTTGGCCCTGTTCGCGCAGGTCTCGTTGGTTTCAATTGGACGGATGTTCCCAAAAATGTGATTGATGGAAAAAAATTGGTCAAAATTGAAATCCAAGCCAATACTGGCGATGGAGTGCAGAATTTTGGCCCGTCCGTATATGCACGTGTCTTGGCTACTTCTGCGGGTGGCTCGGCCACAGATGGCGTGATGCTCGACGTAGAAGATTACGGTGACGTCAACGTCAATAATGTTTTGCGCTTTCGCTAAGAATTTTTTTAAATTATCGCCCCATGGGCGCCTGAAGAAAAAGGGATGAAATATGTCGTTCTATACCGCTCTTACTGGCCTTAACGGCTCTCAGGCAGAAATTTCTGCCACTTCGAACAACATCGCGAACGTTGGGACTACTGGTTTTAAACGTTCGCGCGCTGAGTTTGGCGATATTTTTGCTACCTCTCCTTTACAATCGGCCTCATCGTCGATTGGTTCGGGTACTATCTTGAAGGGTATTAAGCAGCAGTTTACCCAGGGTAACATTGCGTCATCCTTGAATGCGCTTGACCTTGCTATTTCGGGTCAAGGGTTCTTTACCTTGGCGCCATCCCTAACCGCTTCGCAGACAGTTTATACCCGCAACGGTTCGTTCAACGTGAACAATGACCGCTACGTTGTGGATAGTGCGGGTCAGTTTCTGATGACTTACCCAGTTAACTCTGATGGCTCGGTTACTGCCAAAGACCTAAACAGTGCTGTTCCTTTGCAATTGCCTGTGACTTCAGGTCAACCACAAGCTACTGGTAATATTTCTTTGGGGGTTAACGTCAACTCTGAATCTGTGGTTGTGGCTAATACAGTGTTTAACCCGAGCAATCCAGAAACTTATACGAACTCAACCTCTATCACGATCTTTGATGACCTTGGTAATCCAACTATTGCAACCGCCTACTTTATTAAGACCCAAACCGCTTCGGCAGGAGACCCAACCAATAAGTACGACACAAGACTTGTTATTGGTAGTACGATCATTGATCCAGATCTCGTTGGTGCGGTTGACGATACTGGAAAGGCGATTTTCATCGATCGCTTTGGGACCCAAACCACATCTGTACCTGACGATAACTACTTTATAGAAAACAAAGGTTCACCGCTTTATAAGTTGGACAATCTTAATCAAGAAGTAGCGTCTTCTCCAGCTTCTATCAGGGGTGAATCTAGTGGTTTTGATTTTGGTGAAGAAGGTGACAACCTTGTAGAAATTGTAACGGATCCGATATATTTTAACGCCACAGTTGAGGCCGATGCTACTAATAGTGGTGTGTACTGGGGTAAAGATTTTATGCTGGTTAATGTGGATGATGGTGACCAACCAGTGTCAATTGATATTCGGCCAGGCAAATATAACGCTGCCAATTTGGCCGCTGAAGTTGAGCGTGCGATTAATGAAGCCTATGGCGACGATAAGAAAATTCAACTTTTTCAGAATGTTGATGACACATTAACTATCGATTTTACCAAAATCGACGCAAATGGTGATCCCAGCACGCTGGCCACGCCAATTTCGATTGATTTGCTGCAAGATACTCATGTCTCAACCAACCTTTCTATCAGTACGGCCGGTGGCTCGCCAGACTTTTCGCGGGAAGAATTACTTGCACATACGCAGGCTCGAGTAACGGATGAATTGAACGACTATGTTCTTGATTCATCGGGTGCAGTTGACAGCACTAAAGCTGCTGCCATGGGCGTTGCCTCCAGCTTTTTCGCAAGGACAAATAGTACAGCAATGACGGCTGTTTACGCTGACACAGACATCGTAACAATAGACTATAAACAAGCGAATACAGCGCTCTCGGCAACCACCACTGAAAAGGTGCATCTAGCCTACACATATGTGAATAAGAAACCAGCGCTGGAAGTGTATAAAGATAATACTGCAGTTTATACTCCTCCAAGTGGTACAGCATTTTCTTATGCCGATGGCATTGTAGAGATTAAAGTGCCAATGACGAGCGCCCTTAGTATTGTCAACCAAACGGTCCGTGTAGCAGGTCCCCTTGTAAATACATTGGGAGCGGCATTTGACGGACAAACCATGACAGTTCTAGAGAAGGTGGCTGCTCCGGTTACCACCGCTTCTGGGGCTGTTTCAAATACTAGTAGATATACGGCCAGCATCGGCGACTCTATTGCTGGCGATACAATTAAAGTCATTACTGGCGGCCTTACCTTAACCACGACAGTAGGATCGACTGATGCACTTACGTTGTCGAATTTGCAAGCGGCGCTGGCGACTGTGGCTGCAGCGGCCTCGCCTGCTATTACAACTTTTTCGGTTGCATCTAGTGGAGTTGCAGGTTCGTTTGAGTTTACAGATAGTGGTTCGACTGTCATGTCCACAGGCGCCTCCGTGGCTGGTACCGAGCAATACTATTCATTAAAATTTGATGCGACTGGGCTGAATTTAAGTGCTGCTGATTTTACAGGAGATCTTTCAGGCTTTAAAATACTCTCAAGCTTATCCACTGATGTAGAAGCCTTTTTCGAAGGAGGTGAGAAAGTAGTCGATGGTGTGTTTAATACTTTTGCAAGTAATAAAATTGTAATTAGAGAGAAGCCATCTGCCGCTAATCACTCTGCTGCATACCTGACGTATATTGGTGGTGCTGATAAAACGTTTACATTGTCTCCTGTCGCAAAAACTCCCACTATAAGTGTTACAAATAGTGATAGAACCACGGTCAGCCTTGGTAATTTATCTCCGGGTGACACACTCAACATAACCACTGGGGGCGTTAGTTTGAGTGCCACAGTGGGTGCAGATGATGCAGCTACATTGGTTAATTTGACGGCCGCGCTGCGTGGACAAGCTGCTGCGAACAATTTCACGGTTGTCGATACAGGGGTAGGTACATTTGAGTTTGACGATCCTACGGCAGCAGTGAATGTGTCCACAAGTCACGTCGCTACGGGTACGGAGCAATTTACAAATAGTTCGGCAACAACAACAGCCTTAGGTCTGGCGGCGCTGACAACTCAAATCCAATGGGCAGACGAAAAAGCTCCCCCATTAAAAGTAGGTTTTGATGCCACCAATCAACGCCTCACATTTACAGCTGACAGAGCTGTTCTCGGCACAGGTGGTGATGGTGGCTTTGACTCATTTTCAATCTCTGGGAATACAGACGCCACCTCAGCAAATAGGCTCGGAATTCCTGGCGCTAATAACGCGGCCAGCGGTTTAATCCGGGGTGGTGAAGTCCTGTCGACAGGAAGTTTCGTGGCGGATGGACAAGAGATCCAGCTACAAAACAAGCGCTATGGCATAAACGTCGCTTACTCATCTGACACAGCTTCATTTACTGTGTCTTCTGGCTCGACTGGTGAGAGTATAGACGCAAATGGTGCGATGGGTGTGGCCACAACGCAAAAGGCTTCTGATATAAAAGTTGGTAGATACTTATTTGATACAACAGGCGGCGCCATCACGGAAACCTTGGCCGATACTCGTATTATCGGTTCTGGGGCCAATACACTCTTTGGTTTTGGTGTGGGGAAAAATAAATATGAATTTAGTACCGCCCGCGGCTTGGCTGCAGCTCCTGCTGTTGCCACTGGGATTGCGGCGCAGTCCGATTTGACCAGTGTATTTAGGCTGGGTGCAACGGGTGGTGAGAATGTCTTTAACATATCAGTTAATGGTATATCTGGTATCATTGAAGTTCCGTCAGGTAACTATGTTGGATCTACTTTGGCAGAAGCTTTGCAAGAAAAAGTTAACCAAATTTCGGATCCCACCACGGGTGACACAGTAGGCGGCGTGACAGTACGCTACTCAGCAGACGGCAATAATTTTGTTTTCAGCACTGGTACAACGGGCGACACCTCAACTATTAAGGTAAAAGGTACCGCGACGCTTGGCTTGTCAGATGTTCCACTAGGTGTTGGCTCTGTTCCTAAGATCAAAAACCTGGTGCAAGCCACAAACTCAGAGGGTATTGCCCTTTACGTAAGTGCTACAGGCGATGTCGTGACTTCGCCACCTGACAATATGGTAACTGGTTATTACCCGCTTTATATTGATGAGGGCGAGCTGACCTTCGATAAAACAGGTGCGCTAGTTAGTCCAAAAAATGATGTCCGGTATGACCAGCAATCTGAAGGTTTTTCGATTACATTGAATATCGATTACTCTTCCTCCACTCAGCTCGCTCAGCCGTTTTCGGTTCTGTCAGTTGAACAGGATGGTTTCACATCGGGTCGTTTGGATGGACTTGAGATCGACAGCTCGGGTACTATTCGCGCTAACTATACGAATGGTGAGAATAACCCGTTGGGTAAGATCGTTGTCGTGAACTTTAATAACCAAAACGGCCTGAAGCAGATTGGTAACGCGACCTACGTGGAGACTGCCGTTTCTGGTACTCCAACGGTAGGTGAAGCTGGTGCTGAAGGTTTTGGTACGATCCTCTCTGGTTCGCTTGAACGCTCGAACGTGGATATCACGGAAGAACTTGTGAATTTGATTACCGCTCAGCGGAACTACCAAGCCTCAGCAAAAGCGATCGAAACTACCACAAGTTTGAACCAAACCATTATTAACATCCGCATGTAAGCGGTTGTTAAACCTCAGTAAGGAGTTTCCATGGACCGTATGATTCACACCGCCTTCAATTCGTTGAAGAATATTTATGATCAGCGGTTTCGCACGTCGAACAACCTGGCCAACGTGAATGTGCCAGGTTTTCGCCGTGACTTGCCGGATGAAAGTGGCAGTAGGAATTTGTCGTTTGAAGGCCAACTTTCTGCCCGCCAGTTTGCATTAGAGTCGGGTATTTCCTCTTTTTCAAAAGCGCAGGGTACGATTAGCGAATCTGGGGTAGATACAGATGTTTCAGTTGTTGGTGACGGTTACATGCTTGTAAAGCCAATTGACGGAGAAATCGCGCTAAGTCGCAGAGGTGATCTTAGCCTTAGCGCGGAAGGCATCTTGCAAGATGGTGCCTCGAACGCAATTTTGAGCAGGGAGTTGGAGCAAATTACTGTTCCCGCCTATCGAGAAATTCAATTTTCTGAAACAGGTGAAGTACTAGTTGATGCTCTTTCTACGCCGTCTGGAAAATTTGTTTCGCTTGGATATATTGGAACAGCTAACCCAGATTCCAAAACCTTGTTCAAGGATCTTGATGGACAAATTCGGGTTATGGACCGCTTAGTCCCGGCTTTAGACCAAAAAGTTAAGCTTGTTCAGGGCATGTTAGAGGCCGCGAATGTGAATTCTGTTGAAGAATTAGTGAGTTCAATGGAATTGCAGCGCCAATTTGAAATAAGTATTAAATTTATCAGTTTATCTCAAGAGCTCGATGAAGGTGGCTCTCAGTTAATGCGAATGCCGCAAGGTTAATTTGTTACTTATCCTTTGAAAGCAGCGGCATAATTAAAGTGCAGCTATAGTATCAAATTACGAATGATACCTGAGGGATTTATACGGCTGGCACAGCTCTTGCATTACAAGTGTAACAGTTACCTCAGGAGCCAGAAAAATGTCAGCAGCGGCGATGCACGTGGCCAAAACAGGCCTAAATGCCCAACAAATGAAAATGCAAGTCATTGCCAACAACTTGGCAAACGTTAATACGACTGGCTTTAAACGTGACCGTGTGAATTTTGAAAGTCTCCTGTATCAAGTCAGCAAGACCGCAGGGGCTGAAACGGCTGACGGGACAGCGCTAACCTCATCTTCCAGTGTAGGTACAGGTGTCAAAATCGTAAGCACGCAAAAACTTTACACGCAAGGCAGTTTGGTTTCGACGGAAAATGCGATGGATGTTGCCATTGATGGTGTGGGTTTCTTTCAGGTTCAATTGCCAGATGGGCGTACGGGTTATACCAGAAATGGCTCATTCTCGCCCAATTCTGAAGGCATTTTGACTACCTCAAGCGGTTACGTTCTTCAGCCACAAATCCAACTTCCAGAAGCCGTCACTGAAGTCAATATTTCGGGAAATGGCCAGGTTACCGCACTTATTCCGGGCTCACCTGAGCCGGTCGAACTTGGACAAATTTTGATTTCAAACTTCGTGAACCCGCGCGGCTTGCAATCAATTGGTGAAAGTTTTGCGGTCGAATCTACAGCCTCGGGTCCAGCCCAAGAAGGCCCGCCGCTTGAAGGCGGATTTGGCAAATTGACGCAGGGCTATCTGGAAGGGTCGAACGTAAATGTGGTGCAGCAGTTGGTAGATATGATCGAAACGCAACGGGCCTACGAGGTTTCATCTAAGGCCATCACCGCATCAGACGAAATGATGCGCTTTATCAGCAACAATCTTTAAGGGGCTATAGATGAAAAACGCACCCACATTTTTGATCCGATCAGTTTTGGTCGCTGCAACTTTGGGTTTGGCGGGCTGTTCTACGTATATAGAAGAAGTTGCCTCGAAGGAATATTTACCGCTGATGCAAGATATGGCCTCTAATACTCCGGAACGCATGGCTTCAGGGTCTATCTTTGCACAGGGACAATCGGGTCTTTTTGCTGCTGATCGCCGTGCTTCGGTTGTTGGAGATATTTTAACGGTGGAATTTAAAGAAAAATTCGCAGCAACGAAGTCACAAAATGCCGCTACATCTAAAGCGTCAAGCTATTCCCTGGCCTTACCTAACATAGCAGGTATAGCTGCTGCGGAGGCGGCGACCGGCAACACATTTGCCGGAACAGGTACCGCTGGGCAGTCGAACACATTGACAGGGCAAATGTCTGTCACTGTTGTGCGGGTTTTTGCAACTGGAAATCTTGAGATTTTGGGGCAAAAGAAACTCACTTTGAATAATGGCGATGAATATATTCGCGTACGTGGCCTGGTGCGGCCTGACGATATTTCGTCAAGCAATGTGATTTTATCTGACCGTATTGCTAATGCTGAAATTAAATATACTGGGGCTGGCGATATTGCCGACACCGCAAAACAGGGTTGGCTGGCGCGCGCTTTCACTGCCGTCTCGCCGCTTTAAGGACATAAAATGGGTTTCGTTCGGTTCCTCATTCTTGCCAGCTTCTTTGGATTCGCTAGTTTCCATGCGTCCCATGCTGACCGTATTAAAGATATGGCGGATGTGGCAGGCGTGCGATCGAACCAATTGGTCGGCTATGGTCTAGTCGTGGGTTTAGCTGGCACGGGCGACGGAAACTCGGGGCTGACGTTGCAATCCATGCAAGCAATGGTATCGCGTTTTGGTTTGGTGACAGATGCTGCGGGCCTTACCGCAACCAATGTGGCAGCCGTTATGGTGACTGCTGATCTGCAGCCTTTTGTTAAGCCTGGACAAAAACTTGACATTACTGTGTCGACCTTGGGCGCGTCAAAATCGCTGCGCGGCGGCACTTTACTTATGACCCCCTTGTTGGGAGCCGACGGCCAAACCTATGCCATCGCGCAGGGAAATTTAGTTGTGGGCGGCCTTGGAGTTACGGGCGCAGATGGCTCGTCGTTGGTTGTCAATATACCCACGGTTGGCCGTATCCCACGCGGTGCTTCGGTGGAACGTATGGTTCCGACCTCATTCCTTGAAAGTGAAAATTTGATTTTTAATTTGCATCAAGGCGACTTTACCACCGCCAATAATTTGGCAGAGGGCATCAATGCAATGTTTGGTCCCGATGTTGCGGTGCCGCTCGATTCAAGTTCAGTGCGGGTGCGTGCGCCTGCGGATCCTTCGCAGCGCGTGTCGTTTCTATCATTGATTGAGAATATCGAAATTGAGGCGGCGATCCCGCGCGCAAAGGTGATTGTTAACGCGCGCACTGGTACAGTTGTGATTGGCGGCAATGTGCGTGTGACACCTGCTGCTGTCAGCCATGGCAAAATGACGGTAAAAATCACTGAAAATGAAATTGTTACGCCCAATGGGCAAGATGTTACCACCAATGGCACGACTACAGTTGCTACCCAGGCTGCCCCAACTATTACGCCATCAAGCACCTTGGAAGCTACAGACACACCATCGCGTGCGTTTGTGTTTGATGCGGGCGTTTCGCTCAGCTCGTTGGTAGATGCTATTAATGCAGTTGGAGCCGCACCTGCCGACCTTGTCGCCATACTTGAAGCTCTGCGTGAAGCGGGGGCTCTGCGCGCCGAATTGATCATCATTTAAGGCCTAAAACATGACCTCCTCAATCCCATTGCCTACGTCGTTTGAGACTACAAAATTGCTGGCCACCAGTAATAATAAAAGCTTGCGTGGGGCTGGCTGGGGGAGGCCCACGACCGACAATACCCAATCCAAACATGACCAACTTGTCACGGCAGCCAAAGAATTTGAAGCCCTTTATGTGACGCAATTTCTTAAACAAGCACGCCAAAGTACTCTTTCTGACCCATTGATTAACGAAGAGAGTTCCGAAACTTTCCGTTCTATGATGGACAGTGAATTAGCACGTTCGGCCACATCAGGTCTCAATTTGGGCATAGCTGATGCGATGGTCAAACAGTTAAGCGGAACTATGACTATGCCTACACGAAAAGCTTTTACAGCGCAGGAGGACTAGGCATTGGCAGGTCTATTCGACATTGGTAGTAGCGGCATTGCGGCTTACCGCAAAGCACTCAATGTCACGGGACAAAATATAGCCAATTTGAACACCGATGGTTACCGTCGGCGCGACGTTTCTATGACAGAGATTGCGGGCGCCCAAGGCGATATAACCTCGGTGGCCGATCAGGCAGGCCTTGGCGTACGTACCGATAAAGTTAACCGTGCCTTTGATAGTTATGTGGCCGCGCGTGCTCGTGATACGCAGTCAGATTTTTATGAAATTGAGGCATTACATACTTCTCTTGTTGCCCTAGAGGATGCAGTTGTTCCTCAAGACTATGACTTGACCTACTATTTAAGCGAGTTTTTCTCAGCCCTGAGTGGTATAGGGCAAGCGCCAGGCGACCTGGCGCCGCGTGTGGCGGCACTTGAACAGGCTGCAAGCTTAGCCGTGGGTTTTTCTGAAACCTCAAATACGTTAGAAGGTTTAAGGCAGGCTATCTTAGGCGAAGCAGAACAGGTTACCGCAGAAATCAACAATAATTTAAAGGCAATGCAGACTATGCAAGCCCAACTATTGTCTTCGGGTTCAGGTGGTTCAGTCCCAAATTCCTTGTTAGATGAACGGGAAAGACTGGTTTTGTCCATTAGTGATCTCACTGGTATTGTTGTCGACTACGGCGAGCGTGGCGATGTGAAGGTGACGCTTGGGGAGATGATTGGTGGGCCTAAACTGATTGACGGCTTAAAGGCAGGCCAGATGTCTTTGAAAGCTGATGGAAGTAGGGTCAATGTTTTAGCAGGCCCTGTTTCTAAGCAGATACCAACACAGCAACTGACTTCTGGCCGTTTATCAGGCTTGCTGGAGGCTTATGAGGCTGTGAGCCTAACAATGACTAGTCTGGATGTGATGGCGCAAAAGGTTGTCAGCGAGCTTAATGCCGTTCATGCCAATGGCTTAAGTTTAGATGGTAACCGCGGTCAGGCGTTGTTTTCATTAAGTGCGGCAAACGTGATACCTGACGGCAATAATCTTGGCTCGATTTCGACCACGCTAGACAATTCAAAAATTGACGCTGCTAAAGAAGTCAATTTGCGGTTGGTATTTGATGCCAATTCTAATCTATGGCGAGGCTACGACCAATCAGGTAATGTTCAAGCAACTGGAAGTAAACTGATACAGATTTCTGGGATTTCTGTTTCAATTGAAGGCGAGCCAGCTGATGGCGATCAGCTCTTCCTTAACTCTAGCAATGGCAAAGCGGCCAATATGCAGTTTTTGTTGACCCGTGCACAAGATTTTGCCGCCGCGGGTTTAACTCTAGCCTCTTCTAGCAGCGCCAATCTTGGCAATGCAGAACTAACTGCCACTATCGTGGCGCCAGTCGGCGATACAACCCTACGTCCAATTAATGCTCTTTTGGTTAATAGCGCTTCGGCGCTAAGTTCGACACGACTTTTAAACGAAGGGGCAATCACAAGTATTCCACCGAGTGCTACCGCCGTTGATATATTTTCACTTACCCGCCAAAATAATCTTTCTTTTGCCTTAACGGATAAACAAGTTAGCCAGGCAGCAGACTTAAAAATTCAGTTAATAGGTGGAGAAAAAACATTTTCACTGTCTCTATATACAAACATGGTGTCGCAGGACGTTTCGTCGGATATGGGAGACTTGGCTAAATTACTCAATTCTGGCGCAATTCTTTCAGGTGGAAAGACGCTACAAGACTATGGCCTATATGCCGCTGGAGACGAAGGAAATTTAACAGTTTCTAGTTCTTATCCGTATGGATCAAGTCACACTGATGCACTGAATAATGCCTCCACAAGTCAAATTGTTTCTGGTGCGGGCAATTCGGCCGCAACATTCTTGCAGGGTAATGATGAAGCATCAAAGATCCAAATCTTTACTAGAGAGGGTCGACAAATTGCTGGTACCCCACTGAGCCAAACTGAAGTTGTAAAATTATTAACCATGCAAAACGGCTTCGTTGATGGGGCAGAATATCGGGCGGATTATTTAAATGGGGTTGATGGTGAAGGGTATCTAGGTATTGGCGTTCAGCGTAAGACTTCTGCTGGCGATTATAAATTAGTTCTAAATGGGTCAGGATTCAGTCCCAGTGTCATTGGTGGAAGTGCCGACGACCCTGATATGGCAATCCTTAGCGCGACCCAAAAGTCAACGCTTGTGTTGCAAATTGGAAGTAACGCTTCGGACACAATTGAAATTCCAAAAGGTGTCCAAGCCGGTCATATTTCTGAATTAATCAATGCACAATCTGCAGACACAGGCGTTACGGCTTCCGCTTACTCGCGAGTTCTTTTGTCTGGCATTCCTGATGGAACTGTATCTTTCTCACTGCCAAACTCCAGCCAGGTTGGGCAAAAAATCACTGCTGTAGTTCAAAGCTCCTCTCTAGTGGCGCTTCGCGATGCTATCAACAGCAAGACGAGCCAAACTAGTGTTGCCGCTTCTCTTTCTACCGATGGTAAACGTTTAATTTTAAAGCAACTTGATGGTAATGACATCGTTTTAAACACGATACGTTCCCAAGGGGGAACATTTTCAGCACAAATTGTAGATGAAGCAAGTACATTTGACGCTTCCAGTAGTAATGGATCTGTTGTTCTGGGGAGTGCTGGCACTCAAACGGCAGCCCGATTTAGCGGAAATGTGGCCCTACAGGCGGCAGCAGGGTTCACTGTTTCTGGACTGTCAGGTGTATCAGTTAGCGCAGCCTCAAGTGCGTTTGCCAATGGACTGATATCTCGAGATGTTGATGCTACTGGGTACAGTCAGTCTCTGCAGTTTGGAATTGTAGAAGGCATCGATACTAACGAGGCAAGCCCATCTGGTATTGGAGCATCTGCAGCATCTGCTAAATATAGTCTGACACTCGGTGGCAGTTCAGGTCTCGCTGGAACCATAACTAGTGCTGACTTAGAAGAAGTAACGTCTACCTCTGTTGCCGTAGCCCTCGCAGCAAAAATTCGCGCTACGACGCCAATTGCAACGCTTAAGGGACAGGCAGTGGCTACTTTGCCTGACAAGGATGCCACGATTAGTATCTCATTGGGAGGCCAAAGCTATCAGATAGCAGTTGCCCAAAAATTTGTTAGTTACAATAGTGACGGTGACGCAGATGGCATTTCTGCGGCGGCTGCAGTAGGAAATAACGCGGCTCTGACCATTAATGGGAATTCGGCCGCGGGATCGCCAGCAGCGGTTACCAATCTGTCACCAAGACAGGTCACCATTTTATCATCAGGCAATGATGCTGGGATATCGTTTACTATTGTTGGTACAGACGTAAACAACAACGCATTAACTGAAACTGTTACGGGTGCGAACAAGGGGACGTCAATAAGTTCTGGGTATTTCAAGACTATAACAGGTATAACCGCTGTTGGCGATCCTGCGGCTAATGTGTCTGCTGGGATAAGCCTGTCGAGCCAAGAGGTGGAACTCAGCATTTCTGGTCCAGAAGCTGGACGTCTGTCTGCTAAATTTGATGCCAATCGTGCGTTGGTTATTACGACTAAGGGTGGTATTGAAACTGGTCAAAACATAGTAATTGATGCACAAAACAGTGTGGCGCAGGCAGTCGCCTTCGGTCTCTCAAGCACAATCAAGACTGAAGTTATTGGCGAGAGTTTTGATCCCAATAGCATAGTAGGCACAAACACTGATTTCACTAAAGACTTCTCGGTGGAAGTTGCTGGAACTAGCTATACAGCACGAGTGGCAGGCACCTACAGTTCTGGTTGGACTTATGTCGGGTCATTTCCCAGTGGCACACCTTCTGGTGTTGCTGTGAGCGTTGATGCAAGCGGTGCTCAGCCACGAATTTTGGTAACACAAACGACGAGCGTTGGTGTCAGTGCACGCCAAAACCAAACCTTGAGAGTTAATCAGTCTGCTGAAGCTACGGGAATGGGCTTGTCAACAATTGGAGCTCAGATCCTTGTCTCAGGTCAGGGGATGAGTGTCACTAGCGTTGATGGACTAGCTGTTCAGTCTGATGGTAGTGCATCGTCGCTTGCGGGGGAGCGTATAACTTTAACGAACCTTCCTGGCGAAGAACTAATTGTTATTATGAGTGGGGATACCGGTGCACGAAGGATAACTGCTAATTACGATATCGCAGCGGCAACGGCCTCGCCTTTGCCGCTGCGCTCGCTAGAAGTTCAAATGAAAGACCCCAGTTCCAGGCGCGTTGAGATTATTGATGCGCTTTCTGGGCAATCGATCGCCACTCGAACCTTGGGTTCGGGCACGCAATTTAGTGGCGCTGGTTATCAATTTATATTGAATGGAGCGGCGCAAACAAATGATGTCTTTTTCGTTACTGCAGCTGAAGCCAGTGCGGGTGATGGTCGAAATTTAGAAAGTATGATGAAACTGCAGACCCATGATGCGGCTTCAGGCAAGGGCGGGTTTCATGATGTTTTCCGCTCAATGATTACACAAGTTGGATCTAAATTACGTGCGAGTGAAATTGCAGAGGCTTCGGCTTCTTCCTTGCGCGATGCGGCAGCAGAAATTGATGCAGAATTCTCGGGGGTTGACCTTGATACTGAGGCAGCACGTCTATTGGAACAACAGCAAGCCTATCAAGCCTTGGCTCGAGTTTTGTCGACGGCACGCGAACTTTTAAATACATTATTAGATTCTATCTGATGAGGGAGACTGGCTATGCCTATCAGTACAAAACTCTTTAACGAACAGACACTTCGCAGCTTTGGCGTGATGACAGATCGAACTGCTGAACTGCAAAAGCAGGTATCGACTGGCAAGAAAAATATGCGCCCTTCAAAAGATGCCGTGGGTGCCGTGCAATTATCTGCAGCTAAAGAGCTCCGCAGCAGCATAGGGCGATATGAAAAGAACTTGGATATAAGCCAAAACCGGCTTGATCTGGCTGATAGTACCCTTAACGGCGTACAGAATATTATTACCCGCCTTGTTGAGCTTTCGATGCAAGCTGCAAATGACACATTAGCGCCACAAGACCGTCAATCTATCAAAAGTGAGGTCGAACAGGCAAGAGAAGCTTTGATGTCTATCGTTAATACTCGAGATTCCCAGGGGCAAGCGCTTTTTGGTGGCTATCGCACAACGCAAACACCATTTGTGCAGGGAGCAGACGGCAAGATAGTGTATCAAGGTGATGGAGGGCAAACTAGCGTCAAAGTTTCTGACAGCCATAGCCTAAGCACCGCCATAGATGGGGGCACCGCTTTTATGGAGGTGCAAACTTCTCAAGGGCCACAATCTGTATTCGACCTTATAGATAATTTTGTGTCCGCGTTGGATAAAACTGGTCAAACAGTGTCACGCGCTAAGACGGTCGGTGCTGCGGCGCTTACCTTCACTCCCTCCACTGAACCTGTGTCCCATAGTTTCAAGCTCACTGGGCCTAATGGCTCGGCGGTGATCTCGGTCAATCTGGTAAATGGTGTGATGGATCCTATGATTGATGCTATCAATGCCGCGACCAATGCTACGGGCATTACGGCAACAGCGGGCAGTGGAGCCAACGGACTTATTTTGACTGGACCCAACTCAGAAGCTGGTATCGAGCTTGGTGACTATCAGATTGGCGGTCAATTTTCGCGTGCAGGCCAGACGGGTACGCCGATGCAAGTGCAATCATTGAAAAATGGAGCGCCTTATGGCACAGGTGTAGCCTTGGCTGATGCTGATACAGGTTTGGCACCTGTTATTTCGCAAATTAAAGCAGGATTGGACCACGTTGCTTTACAGCGGACACGAATTGGAGCGTACGCAGCGGCAGCAGATCTCCAAACCGAAGTCTTGGCGCAGCGGGCTCTTTTTATCGAAAAAGCAATTGATAAATTAGAGAGTGCTGATCTTGCTGAAGTAATTACAGAGCTACAGGCTTTGCTCACAAGCAAGAATGCCGCCCAACAAGTTTTTGCAAAAATTGGCCAACAAAGCCTTTTTGACTTTATCCGCTAAGGCTGGCCTAAGCCTTGCAAGGGTAGAGTATGAAGCGTGCAATTTTCAACCTTGCCCTGCAATTTAACCTGGCCGTGACGCTGGTGTTCGCCCCACATCTAGCTTTGGCGACAAATGTACCAAATTGCGAGGCTTTAGCTGCCGAAATTGGCGTGGCCACTGGCCTACCCGAGGGGCTTTTGCCTGCCATTTCCCGCATCGAGGCGGGGCGTGGCAAAGGTAAAAATCGCCAAGCTTGGCCTTGGACCCTCAATCATGGTGGCAAAGGCCTTTATTTTGAGACCGAAGCCGAAGCGCTGACCTATGCGCAAAAGGCCACTTCCAAGGGCCCTGCCAATTTGGATTTTGGTTGTATGCAGATCAACCACCGTTGGCATCGTGAAAACTTCACCTCGATCAAGCTCATGATGGATCCGCGGACCAATATCAGATATGCGGCGCAGTTTTTGAGCAAACTCTATGACCGCCATGGCTCCTGGGCGGCTGCCGTACGCAATTATCATTCCTCTGACGAAGTGCGTGGAAAAGGCTATGAAAATGCCTTTGTCACTGCGCATCGGCAAATGCAGCGTCAAGGTCCAAATGATGATCCTCAACTTGCTTCATTAAAGGCTGGCCCCATGTTCACTGGCCCTGAAGGCCTCCGGAAAGGGGGTCTATTTGGCATGCCGCTGCAAGGCACAGATAATCCTTTGGTGCAGATTTTGACCCAAACAGTCAGTCTCAATGGAAATTTTTCTAAGCCTAGTAACAAAAATATTAATGCACTTTATGACGCGCTCTTAGCGTTGAATGATCAGCGTCGCCGAGCGTCAGGCGAAAAAAATATAAGCAATAGCGCTAACACTTTGACAGAGCTGACGGCCGCACCGCCCGAATTGGCCCGCCAATGGGATAAAGTTGAGGCCTTTAGATTGGCACTATCCAAACCCTAAGGCCTAAATGCAGCTAACCCCTTTTCTTTTTTAAATGCTGACTTATCTTAGCTGAAATAAAAAGGCACAAGATGACACAAATAATTCTTTACCTGACCACGGGACTGTTGTTTATTATAGCCGATGTGGTGATGTTACGCTATGTGATGCGACCCCTGTTCGATCGCCATATTGGCAACTTGATGCTGGCGGATCCGCGCCTCATTCCTGCAGCCATGTTTTATTTTGGTTATGTGGTAGGGGTAGTGTTGCTCGTAAGCCTGCCTGCATTGCGGGCACAACTGCCCATGCAAGCGCTTATAAATGGCGCCTTGTTGGGGGCTTTGGCATATGGTACCTTTGAATTTACTAGCTATGCTATTATGCGGGATTGGCATATCCAGATGGTCATCGTAGATGTGGTGTGGGGGGCAATTCTAACAAGCTTTATAGCTTGGGGCGGTGTTGTTTTGACCCAAAAAATTCTTGGAACCTAAAGGTGAGTTTGATGATCTTATATGGTATTCCAACCTGCGAAAACTGCAAGAAAGCACTTAAAGCGCTTACTGCAATCGGTCAGTCTGTTGAATTTCGCGACATTCGCGCCAATCCGCTATCCGAAGATGAAATCGCCCATCTTGTGCACGAATTTGGCGATCATATCATCAACAAATCATCTACAACCTGGCGCGGCCTTTCAGATTGGCTTAGAGCCTCTGAACCTGAAGCCCAACTGGCGTCACAGCCCACGTTGATGAAACGGCCTGTGATACTAAAGTCGGGTCACTATTACATTGGCTGGGACGACGAGGTGCAAAATTCTGTGATGACTTAGGCCCTAGGACGCTACGAAAACCCGTTAAAGTGGGGCTCATGAGAAATGCGAAACCTTAAAGCAGTCGTAAATCGCCAGCAGATTCTTTGTCGTCGCGGCCTGATTGAAGTTCAAACCCGATTTTTTGATTGTCGTTCAGACCTTTAAGACCTGCACGCTCAACCGCAGAGATATGAACAAAAACGTCTTTACCGCCGTCATCTGGTGCGATAAATCCGTAGCCTTTTGTCTCGTTGAACCATTTCACTGTGCCCGTTGGCATTGTTTTTCTCCTCAAAATTACCAAACCGGGCGCGATTGCCCGATCTTGTTCAGCCCTTAAAGCGAGTTTCCGGCTATCTGAGCAGAAGTCGGGTCAAAACGCGGCGTCACGTTTAAAACTTTGCCAAATTGAGTGAAAAAATCAAGTGAGAAAATGGATTAAATATTTAAATAAAGGACTTTGGCTTGATGCTGTCGCATCAAGCATGTGTTTTAATTAGCGTTGATCGGGGGCAAGTGCTTCTTTTCTAAGTATATCAATGACCTGATTCAAACCCAAAATTTCGGTGATTGTATCACCCAACCTGCGGATCGAAACCGAACGCTCGGCCACTTCTTTCATCCCAATCGCCAAGATTATGGGCACTTTGCCTAAAGAATGATCGCGAACCTTATAGTTGATCTTTTCGTTGCGAATGTCTTCCTCGGCGCGCACGCCAACCGCTTTGAGTGCTGCTGTGATTTCATGCACATATTCGTTGGCGTCTGACACGATCGCGGCAACAACCACTTGCCTTGGTGCCAACCAAAAGGGCAGTTTTCCGGCATGAGATTCTATCAAAATCCCAATAAACCGTTCAAAAGACCCCAGGGTCGCGCGGTGCAACATCACCGGGCGATGTTTAGCGCCGTCTTCTGCTATATAATTGGCATCAAGTCTTTCGGGCAAAACAAAATCAACTTGCAGCGTACCACATTGCCAATCGCGCCCGATTGCATCTGTCAAAACGAACTCAAGCTTAGGTCCGTAAAATGCACCTTCACCCGGGTTCATTTCGAAACTATGACCCGCTGCAAGGGTCGCGTTTTTTAGAGCGGCTTCGGCTTTGTCCCATGTGGCATCGGTGCCTGCACGGCTTTTGGGGCGGTCAGAAAATTTGATCTTAAAATGCTCAAAGCCCAGGTCTTTATAAACCATCGACAGAAAGCCGATGAAATCGTGGGTTTCGGCTTCGATCTGACCTTCGCGGCAAAAAATATGCGCGTCATCTTGGGTAAAGCCGCGGACCCGCATTATGCCATGCAACGCGCCTGAGGGCTCATAACGGTTGCATGAACCAAATTCAGCCATGCGCAAAGGTAAATCTCTATAAGACTTCAGACCTACATTAAATATCTCCACATGGCAGGGGCAGTTCATAGGCTTTAGTGCATTTATGGTTTTTTCGCGGGCATGTTCTTCGTCAACCTCTACGATAAACATATTCTCTCGATAATTGGCCCAGTGACCAGACGCTTCCCACAATTTTCGGTTCACCACTTGGGGTGTGTTTACTTCGACATAATTGGCGGCGCGTTGTTGGCGCCGCATATAATCTTGCAACATCACATAGATTTGCCAGCCGTTCGGATGCCAAAATACTTGGCCAGGGGCCTCTTCTTGCATGTGAAACAGATTCATCTCTCGGCCCAAGCGGCGGTGGTCCCGTTTTGCAGCCTCTTCCAGCATGGTAAGATGCGCGCGCAGATCGTTGCGATTTTTGAAAGCCACACCGTAAATGCGTTGCAACATAGGGCGGTTTGAATCTCCACGCCAATAGGCACCAGCTACCGACATAAGCTTAAACCCATCCGCCGGCACTTGGCCTGTGTGCTGTAAATGCGGCCCACGGCACAGGTCTTGCCAATCGCCATGCCAATACATGCGCAAAGCTTCAGCGCCTGGAATGGCTTCGATCAGCTCAACTTTAAAAGGCTCGTCTCGGGTTTGATAATGGGCAGTGGCACGGGTCCGATCCCAGATTTCGGTTTTAACTTTGTCGCATAGATTGATGATCTGTTTCATCTTGTTTTCGATTGTGGCCAGATCTTCGGGGGTAAACGGTTCTGCACGGTCAAAATCATAATACCAGCCGTCTTTGATGACTGGGCCGATGGTGACCTTAACGTTGGGCCAAAGCTCTTGCACGGCGCGCGCCATGATATGTGCCAGATCATGTCGGATCAACTCAAGCGCTGCGTCGCCATCCGACATGGTGTTGATCGCGATTTTTGCATCTTCCATGATGGGCCATTGCAGATCATGGTGCGACCCAGCCACTTGTGCGGAAATGGCGTTTTTGGCCAAGCTGGTTGAAATGCTGGTCGCCACATCTAGTGCTGTGACGCCTGCTTCATAGGAACGTTGATTTCCATCGGGGAAAGTTAGGGTAATTTGGGCCACGTCAGGCTCCCTTTCGGTTTGGCGCCCACAAAACGCCCGGTTGAATATATACTGAAATTGTCTGATTGGGTTGCGGTCAAATGTCAACGCTGGTTAAGGTAATTTGTATGGAATAAAAGGGCTGAAAAGGAGTTCGTAT
This sequence comes from Paracoccaceae bacterium, assembly GCA_041441915.1. Taxonomy (GTDB): domain Bacteria; phylum Pseudomonadota; class Alphaproteobacteria; order Rhodobacterales; family Rhodobacteraceae; genus UBA10365. The sequence continues at coordinate 61,133 of JASDRS010000010.1, forward strand.
GGCCACACTAAATTTCATTACTTCTGCCCAAGGGCGCAGGCTGGCGTATTACCAAACTCTGGGGGAAGGCGTGGGCACTGTTTTTTTGGGTGGGTTTAAATCTGATATGATGGGCACCAAAGCGCTTGATCTTGAAGAGCGCGCCAAATATCTTGGCCGACCTTTTTTGCGGTTTGATTATTCTGGTCATGGGCAATCATCGGGTGACTTTGCCGATGGCGCGATTGGCGATTGGTTTAAAGATGCGTATTTTGTTATTGAAACCTTAACACAAGGGCCACAAATTTTGGTTGGCTCTTCAATGGGGGGCTGGATTTCGCTTTTGCTGGCCCGCGTTATGCCGCACAGGCTGGCAGCGCTGGTGGGGATTGCCGCCGCACCTGACTTTACGCAAGATGGAATGTGGGATCAGTTTTCGCCCGAAATTCAAAGCCAGATTATAAAAACAGGTTCTTACGCGCACCCTTCAGACTATGGAGCTCCCTATATTATTACCAAAAGGTTGATCGAAGATGGGCGCAATCACTTGGTTTTGCGCAGCCCGTTGTATCTGCCATGCCCCAGTCGTTTTTTTCAAGGCACAGCCGATGCTGATGTGCCCGTAGCGGCGGCCTTGCGCCTGTTAGATCATGCGGAGGGCCCAGATATTCGTCTAAGTTTGGTAAAAGCGGCCGATCATCGCTTTTCGACCCCTGAATGTTTGGCCCTAATTGGACAGACGGTCTTTACCTTAGCCTAAAACTACGTGCGCATTGGCCATAACTGCTTTTGGATTTGCGCCCTTTGCGCGCAATTTGGCGGGTAACTGGTTTAAGTCTTCAGCAGCGTCAATGAAGTTAAGAACCAAGGGGCGAAGGTTTTGACGCCCAATTTTGCCCGCAAAAATTTCATAATGGCCAGCACCCTCTTTCAAATGCTGGGATTTTTTGCTTTCGGGCAGACCCGTCAAAAGAGCAAGCCGCCTTGTCTACAAAATTCTCAAAAGTGGCGCCTGGAGCTGCTGAAAAATCAAGTGAAAGCTTGAAATGGGTTAAAGAAACTTTAGTTAAATTATCACAAGGTTGCTGCTGCAAAAGTTGAAGTGGCTCACTACAGAAAATCAGCTTTGAATTTAGGGTCGGTTGCAGTGGAAATAGCTTTTGAAAATCTGATTGTGTCCACGGAAGTTGTGGAAAAAGTACAATCTTAAACTGTTGAATTGATAACATTTTCTGGAAAAATCCTAGGCGCCAAAGCTTCTGCTGCCTTTAAAAAAGCAACTGCTTATGTGACACCCGCCGCAAGAAAAAGTGACGGCTGCAACAGCAAAATAATTAGATCAGACATTGTCTCCCTAATGCCTGAATTGACGAGCGTAAGCTCACCCTTTCATTTTGTACTGCGCTGCAGTAGGCTTGCTGCTATGCGATATAACTGGGGCGCCCGATGGCCGAAATAAAAATTCCTTTGCTCATCAAACGCTATGCAAGCAGGCGACTATATAATGCGGAAATCAATGAGTATGTGACGCTAGAAGATATTGTGGGTTTTATTCGTAAGGGCCGCGAAGCCCAGATTATTGGCCTGCGCACGGGAGACGATTTAACGCGCCAATATCTTTTGCAGATCGTGGCTGATCATGAAAGCAAGGGCAAAAAAGTTCTGCCGATTGAGGTTCTGACCGATCTGGTGCGCAGCTATGCCACCGGCTTTCAAAGCTTGGTGCATCAGTTTTTGGAGACGTCATTTGATATGTTGCGCAATCAGCAAAGCAAATTGGTAGACAATCTGCATGTTTTCTCCACTTCTTTAATGACTGCAACCAACTTTAAAGCTCTGCGCAAACAGCAAGAAGCCTTTTTGAAAAGCATGATGATTGGAATGCCTGCTTGTCGAGGACTGGCGCCAACTGAACTGCAAAAAGAAACGTCCACAGGCAAAAATTCTGACAGTGCAAGGGTAAATCTGGCCGACATCAAAAAGCAATTGGCCGACTTGCAGGCTAAATTGGCCAAACTATGAATCGCTTTCGTGGGTAAACTATGACAGAAAATCATGGTCGGATTACTCTTTGGGGGATAGAGGTTTTTCTTGCAGCCGCGGATGAGGGCTCAATATCGGCTGCGGCGCGGCGTTTGGGTGCAAGCGTATCGACGGTCAGTCAGCAGATTAGTGCGCTAGAGCAGGCTCTGGGCGCAACCTTGCTTGATCGTGATGTGCGCCCCATTCTGGTTACGCCCGCAGGAGATATTTTTCGCCGCCATGCCCAAGTGATGGCCAATGAGGCGCTCGAAGCGCGTGCGCAGTTGGCGCAGTCGAAAATGGCTGGCCTGACCACACTGCGGTTGGGGATCATTGAAGATTTCGATTCCGACGTGACCCCTGTATTTCTGATGACCTTGGCCGATACCTTTCCCGAATGTAGGTTTGTTTTGCAAACTGGCCCAAGTCACCGGCTGCTTGACCAGCTTGAAGCGCGCGCTCTTGATATGGTTGTGACAGCTGATATAGATCCCATGGACGAACAGCAGTCTTGGCGGGAAGTGCATGGATTGCTGCAAGAGCCATTTGTTTTAGTAGCTCCTAGGGCCCATTTTGGCACTTTGCCACTATTAGAGCATATGCAGACCCTTCCCATGATCCAATATGCCACCCGCCATGTGATGGGGAGCATGTTGGCCCGCCATATAGCTCAACAAAATCTTAGTTTTCCCGCTCGGTTCGAGCTTGATAATTACCAAGCGATCCTGTCGATGGTTGCAGGTGGCGCCGGCTGGACGGTCTTAACCCCGCTTGCGCTGCATTGTGCCGCACAGTTTTCTGATGCGGTCGATGTAATTCCTTTGCCCTTCTTAGCTTTGAACCGGCGCATTGCGCTCTCGGCGCGCAAAGGTTTATTGCGGGCAACCCCCAAAGAAACTGCGGCACTTTTACGCGATCAGTTGCAAAAACAGGTTGTGGCCCCTTGGGTGCAAAAACACCCTTGGCTTAAAGAAAGCCTGTCTGTTTTGTACCAAGCGCCGTGGGCTCGGCCGCTTTAATCAGCGTGCGTGCAATATAATCTAGATCTGACCGTTCCAGTCGTGCAGGCAATCTTATATCTGCGGCGCGCATCAACATTTTTCGCGTTTGTGGCAAGTCTGGTTGTTTGGACAGAAATTTCCAGTTCCAATAGGCGCGGGCATTGCCTTGACTCAGACCAAAGACTTGGACTTTCACTCCGTCTGCTTGGGCGCGCTCTCGAAAGGTGATTACTTGGGCGTCTGTCCAATCATGCGGAAGATTGAACTGGATGCTGTCTGGTGCGCGGGTCTCGAGGGGAAGGGGAGTTGGAACATTTATGGCAGAGCATTCATTAATAAATGCAGCTACATAATCATGATTGGCCAAGCCTTGCGCGGCCCTGTGCGCCACCAACGGCAATTGCGGGCGTATCACTGCGGCAGATAGATTTTGCATTCGTAAATTATAAAGTGGTAGGTAATTTTGCCATTTGGCAAAACTTTGTGCCAGGCCTGCATGTTTTTTCCAATTGTCTTCATAAGCGCCCGACATGATCACGGCGCGTGCCAAAAGGTTGGCGTCGTCAGTGATCAATATGCCGCCTTCGCCTGCATTAACCATTTTGTAAGATTGAAAGCTAAAGCAACCAATTTTTCCGATCGTGCCAATTTGACGCTCAGCCCATCTGGTGCCCAAGGAATGAGCGGCATCTTCAATTACGGGGATATTTCGCGCATCACAAAGTGTCATAATGGCGTCCATATCCGAAGTATGGCCGCGCATGTGGCTAATCAGAACGGCTGCGATCGTCCCATCAAGCTTAGTTTCGAAATCGACCATATCGATGCGGTAATTATCTCCCACCTCGACCAGAACGGGTTCGCAATTTGCATGAACCACAGCGCTTGGTACTGCGGCAAAGGTAAAGGCTGGAATAAGAACCCGCGCTCCACGTGGCAAATCAAGTGCTTTTAGCGATAAAAATAAGGCGGCCGAACAGCTTGACACAGCCAAGGCGAATTTTGCGCCTAAAAGGGATGAGAATTCTTTTTCCAACAGGGCCACAGGTGCATTTTCTGGGCTGGTATAGCGAAAAAGATCGCCGCTTGTAAGTAAACGGTCAATTTCAGTACGGGCTTCTGCGGGAATGGGCTCTGAATCATAAACATTTGGGATCACTGCTGCGCTGTGATGGGTCATTTTATTATTCCTAAAAACTACTTTCATAAATACTGTAAACAATAGGTGCTAAAAAACCATAGGGTTTAAAAAAATAGGCGTATAATCGCCTATTTTTTTGTTAAAAATTTCATAAATTTGTTTAATTAGCGTCCCAAGCGGTCGCGCATTTCATACCAAGTCATGGCCAAAACCAGCAGAGGCCAGCGCATCAGTGTACCACCTGGAAATCTGGGCTGTGGCAGGCTCGACATAAGGTCAAAGCCCTCCGCTTGGCCTTGGATGGCATCGGCCATGAGCCTGCCGGCCAAGGTGGCAATGGCAACGCCGTGGCCAGAATAGCCAGAAGCTGACCAAATCTGTCCCTTAAGTTTTTGAAAATTAGGCAAACGGTTCATCGTAATGGCCAGGGTGCCACCCCATGCGTAATCAATCTTAGTTTGCGCTAATTGGGGGTAAATTTTGAGCATCGGCTTAGTTACGGTTTTAACAATATCGGGAAAACGGTAGCCATAGCTTTCACCTCCACCAAACAGTAAGCGATTGTCATCTGATAAGCGCCAATAATTTACTAAAAATTGGGTGTCAGCCACCGCGACGGGTTTTGCCAAAATATGTACAGCATTTTCGCCTAGAGGTTCGGTTGCGATGATGAAATTATTAATAGGCATCACGCGCGCCGATACCTTGGGGGCTAGGTCGCCTAAATAGCCGTTGCAGGCCAAAATCACATGATCGGCCCGCACCTTGCCTTGAGAAGTGGTAATAATACTTTGCGCGCCGGTCTCGATTTTTGTGACTAGTGTACTTTCAAAGATCTGTGCGCCTGCTCCTTTGGCAGCTTCGCCAATTCCTATTGCAAAGTTCAGTGGATGAATATGGCCAGCACCCCAGTCAATTTCGCCACCATGAAAGGCTAACGACCCCATAAGATCGCGAATGCCAGCCTTGTCCAGAATTTCAATTTGGTCATAGCCATATTGCTGTGCCAGCTTTTCAGCCAGCTTATGGCAGCCTTTCACTTCGTCAGGGCGCCGGCAGGCATGAGCCACCCCTTCTGTAAATGTCACAGGCATGTTGTGGATCGATATTAGGTCACGGACGAGTTGCTTTGCCTCTTGCGCCAAGTCCCATAAGCGACGAGCGTGGGCTGGCTCAAGAATTTGTTCAAGCTCAATCTGATCGCGTCTTTGCCCCGATCCCACCTGCCCGCCGTTGCGCCCCGACGCCCCAAATCCAAGCCGATGTGCCTCTAAAAGCGTAACTTCGATCCCAGCTTGAGCTAGATGTAAAGCAGCGGAAAGCCCCGTGTAACCGCCGCCGATGACACAAACAGTGGTTTTATGGTCGCCCTTTAATGAGGCAGTTTTGGTTACTTTTGTGGCGGTGTCCGCATAGTAAGAGTTCGGATACTCCCCGGCTTGATCATTGGAGAAAAGTAGGTTTATTTTCATACGTTTAACAACAGATGTTCGCGCTCCCAGGGGCTGATCACTTGCAAGAATTCTTTATATTCATTGCGTTTTACTGAGGTGTAAATTCCACAAAACTCCTGACCTAGAACGTCGCATAGGGCCTCATCTTGTGCCAAAAGGTCCAACGCATCACCCAAATTATAGGGAAGATCCTCTGAACTTGAATAGGCATTACCTACACATTCTTCGCGCGGATCCTTTTGTTCTAAAAGCCCTAAATAGCCGCAGGCAAGACTTGCTGCGATCCCCAAATATGGGTTGCAGTCCATTCCTGGTAGGCGATTTTCCACCCGCCGTGCAGCTGGTGAAGAAATTGGAATCCTCAGGCCTGTCGTGCGGTTGTCACGGCCCCAGTCCAGATTGATGGGTGCCGCAAAATCCGGCACATAGCGACGATAGCTGTTCACATACGGTGCCAAAAGCGCCACGGCCGATGCTAGGTGGTTTTGCATGCCCGCCACGTAATGCATGAAAGTGGGGGTTTCTTCACCGCTTTCATCAGAGAAAATATTTTTACCGGTTTTGCTTTCAACCACTGAATGGTGGATATGCATGGCCGAGCCAGGCTCTCCTGCAATCGGTTTGGCCATAAAGGTGGCAAAGCAATCATGGCGTAAAGCGGCTTCACGGATCAGGCGTTTAAAGAAGAACACCTCGTCAGCCAAGCGAACTGGATCGCCGTGGGCCAAGTTAAGCTCAATCTGTCCAGCGCCGCCTTCTTGTAGAATACCGTCAATCTCCAATCCTTGGGCTTCTGCAAAATCATAAATATCGTCGATCACTTTGCCATATTCATCGACAGCTGACATGGAATAGGCCTGCCGACCGGCCGCGCGCCGACCTGAACGCCCCATGGGAGGCTGAATTGGCATATTTGGGTCGGTATTGCGGGCGGTTAAGAAAAATTCCATCTCGGGGGCAACAACAGGGTCAAGGCCATGTTTGTTAAAAAGGTGCACTACGCGGCGAAGCACGTTGCGTGGCGAATAGGCCACCGGATTGCCTTTTTGGTCTTGGGCATCATGGATCACCTGTAACGTGATATCTGCCGTCCAGGGGGCCGCGGTCGCGGTTGAGAAGTCAGGCACCAAAACCATATCTGGCTCAGTGAAATTATGTAACGGGTTGTCAGCCCAATCGCCTGTGATGGTTTGAAGGAAAATTGAATTGGGCAGGTAATAGCTACTTTGCGTGGCAAATTTTGAAGCAGGCATCGCTTTGCCGCGCGCAACACCTGCAATATCGCCAATGATACATTCAATTTCATCTAAGCGTCGGCCCACGATATAATCTTGGGCAGCTTGGGGCAGTTTTTTGGTCCAATTGGGCATGGTTTTACCTTCTAAGACGTTTGAGATTGTAAAAAGAAATCAGCAATTTTACGTGCTAGCACTGGCTGGTCGATCTTGTCGTGAAGCCGTGTTAGGGCACGGTTCAAAAGGTCATCTGGTACCACGCCCTTGCCGCGCGTATCAATCAATCCCTTGACTAAATCTGACGAAAATTCTGGGTGGGCCTGTATGGAAAGCGCACGCTTGCCATACGCAAGGCCTGCAACTTTGCAAAAGGGGTTTTGGGCGATGATTTTGGCGCCCTTAGGCACAAGGGTGACTTGATCTTTGTGCCAAGCGTTCAACGTGAGGTGTTCTCCACTAAAGTCATAGTCATTGGCCCCAATTGACCAGCCGCCTGCAAATTTTTCAACCTTTCCACCTAAGGCCTGGGCCATTATCTGATGGCCAAAGCAGATACCAACTATAGGAACACTTTCCCCATAGGCATCGCGGATGAAGTCTTCCAAGGGAGGGATAAACGCATGTTCTTCATAAGCCCCATGGCGCGAGCCGGTGATAAGCCAACCATCGGCATCATGTACGCTGTTGGGAAATTGTTTATTCACTACTACATAAGTCAAAAATTCAAACCCATTGCCCGCGAGTAAGGCGATAAACAAATCGGGATAATCCCCGAAGTTAGGCTTTAGACTGTCGGGTGCCATTCCCGTTTGAAGAATACCGATACGCATTGGTCACCATATTTTAATAAAAGCAGCTTACCGCCTGACAGTATCATCGGGCAAGAGAATAGAAAGACCATCTGCCTGCCCAAAAAATCTCAAACGGTATCTAGATAGAGTTCAACTTTTTCTTCGGCGGTCAGCTCCGCTATATAATGCAGTTCTTGCCTTTTGGTCAGAACCAAATTGCGGATCAGCTCTTGTGGCAAAATGCGTGGCATAATGGTGCTGGCTTCAAAAGCGTTAATCGCGTCGCTCCAATTAGATGGAATCTGCGGAAGATTCTCCATCACATAGGCATTGCCTGTGATGGGGCTAGGCGGTTCTAACCCGTCTTCGATCCCGATCAAGGCTGCACCCAGAACCGTTGCTAACATCAAATATGGGTTCACATCCCCCCCCGCGACGCGGTGTTCGATCCGCCGCGCAGCAGGATTGCCCGCCGGAACCCGAATGGCAGCGGTTCGGTTTTCATAGCCCCAAGAAATTGCTGTTGGCGCGTGTTTGCCTGGTACCAGCCGCTCAAAGCTATTTTCATGTGGGGCCAGTATAAGTGTGCTGTCATGCATTGCGGCAATGCAGCCGGCAATGGCACTGCGCATCAGGGTAGATCCTTTCGGTCCGCCGCTGTCAAAAATATTATTTCTCGAATTGTCGATTACAGAAAAATGCGTATGCAGGCCTGAGCCTGAATATTCGAGATAGGGTTTGGCCATGAAGGATGCGGCAAATCCGTGCCGCCGGGCCAACCCTTTGACCAGCATTTTGAAAAGCCATGCATCATCAGCGGCGCGGAGCGCATCGTCGCTATGCATCAAATTTACTTCAAACTGTCCCAAACCCGTTTCCGAGGTGGAAGTGTCGGCAGGAATGTCCATGGCTTCACAGGCATCATAGAGATCTGTGAAGAAAGTATCAAACGCGTCAAGGGCCCGGATCGATAGCGTTTCAGCCGCTTTACGCCTTTTGCCCGAACGTGGGCTTGGTGGCACTTGCAAGGTTTTTCCCGAATCGTCAATCAAAAAGAATTCAAGTTCGATGGCCACAACTGGGGTTAGGCCCTTTTCTTTATAGCGGTCTACAACAGCACGCAGCGCATGGCGCGGGTCACCTTCATAGGGTTGGCCGTTTTCACGAAACATCCAAATAGGAAGCAAAGCCGTGGGGGCTTCCAGCCAAGGCATCGGTATAAAGCCACGCTCCGTTGGTAGTAAAATTCCGTCGGCATCGCCTTTGTCAAAAACCAGGGGGCTATCGTCGATGTCTTCGCCCCAAATATCAAGATTAAGAACCGAGAACGGAAACCGTGTGCCGTCTTTGACCACCTGATCGGAAAATCGTGCTGGAATGCGTTTGCCGCGGGCTTGACCATTTAGATCAACTGCTGCGACCCGTATGGTATGGACTTCAGGATGCTTACGAAGCCAGTCTTTCATTTTTTCACCTAAGAGGAGCCGCCCTCAAGGCTGGCCGATTTAACTTTGCGGCGCCCTCCCGCGTGGCTCATTTCTGAATGCTCATCTGGGCAAATGAGTAGTAAAAATTTGATCAAATAATGCCGCAGTTCAAACCTGATCAACTAAGCCTGTATTTAAGACCTTTGGCAATGAAAATTTGACAATTTTCACCTTAACTCTGGGCCGCCCTGCGCGCATGAGCGGATTCTACGTCAGTTAGGCCCAATAGATGGGCTACAAGTCGTAAAACTTGGTCCTCTTCGTTAGCGCGCGATCCATCGGCCAAAGCAACCGACCAAAGCGCTTGCATCAGTGATTGGCGTTCGGAATGGGCGACGGCCTCTTTTATGGCTCGAGTAAAGCGCACTGTGTCAGGAGCTCCAGCTTCAAGGTCTTCGGCGTCATTGCGTAGGGCCGCAACCTCGGTCTGCGAAAGAGGGTAAAGGCTGCAAAGAACTGCATCAATGCGGGCGACTTCAACAGCGGCATAATCACCGTCCGTGCGTGCCACGCGCACAAGCAAAGCAGCTAATGCCAAACGCGCGTCAAATTGTGACAAAGGCGCTGGATGCGGGGCCAGTAGTTTGCGTAAAAAAGCTTCAATCATAGAGTTTCCTTTCGGCCTAGGTAAAGGCCTTTTGAAACAACTGCCCGAGGGTGGCCGCTTCGGCATCGAGCCCATAGGGCGGGTTAATAATGAATATTCCAGAACCCACCATACGATGTCCAGCATGAAAGGGTGAAAACCTGACCTCGTGGCGCAATGCATCTGGAAACCGCTCGGTTAGGTCGGTCAACATAGCCTTGTGTGTCTGTTGTAGCAAAATAGGGTACCAAAGCATCAGAATGCCAACATTCCACTTGCGGTTAATCTGGATCAGATGTTTGGGAATAGTCTCATAGTCAAATTTGATCTCATAACTTGGATCAATAAACATCAAACCACGCCGCGGTGTGGGGGGGGAAAGCGCCAAAGCCATGTAAAACCCATCATGAGGATGAATATGCGCGCCCCAAGGTCGCAAATTTTCTGAAAGTGCGCTGTGCTCCTGAGGATGAAGTTCTGCCAAATTAATCGTATCACTGTCGCGCAGTGAAAGAGCGGCAATCAGTGGTGATCCAGGGTAAGCCATGGCGCCAAATTGTGCGCGGGTTTCCGACAGGCGCTGGACATATGGATGGTCTTTTGAAAACAGAGGGGCTAGCTTTTCAATTCCAACCTGTGCTTCACCAGTTTTTTTGGCTTCGGGTGCATCAAGATCGTAAAGCCCGCGCCCAGCATGGGTCTCTATATAGCTGAGCGGTTTATCCTTTTTTGTTAAATAATTGAAGGCAACGGACAAAAGAGCATGTTTATGTACATCTGCGGGGTTTCCAGCGTGAAAAAGATGTTGATATGAAAGCATCTGTGTTTTCTAAAGCGGAACGAGCGCTGCGGCAATGGGCTTCGCGACGATTGGCGCCAAAGTTGTGCTGAGCTAAACAACTTTGTTAATAAGTGGCATGGATTTTCGGAGTTACCGCGCATTTTTTAGTAGCTTTCCTTATGCATAGTATCCAAAGAGACTTCAGCGAGTTTGAATGAGCTCTTTTGGACTGTTCTAATAAACAGACTTAGGGGGCCAATGTTTGCACTTTATGCCCCAAGACTTACTAATTTATTAAGGCAGATGAAGGAACGCGCAGTAGCTAATGACAAATCTGACCGGGCGTTTTGGTGGTGGTATAGGATGCAAGTGCTTAGGATCGCATAGGCTGGTGGCATTGAATATGAAGAAGTTTAAACTATTATTTAGCAAAGTCTTTTCAAAGGGCGGATCATGCGGTTTTTTCGAAAAAGTTTAATTGGCCTATTCATGTGGGTGGTGACTTTAGGGTTCTTGGTCGTTGCCGCGGGCATGGTCAATATGGCTGTGCAAGATAAGATCGCCAGGCCTTTTCGCGCGCCCGTGCAAAAGGAACGTGTTTTTGCGGTCAATGTAAAAATGGCTAAGTCGCAAACCATCACACCCGTTTTGCAAGCCTTCGGCGAAGTGCAAAGCGCTCGCACGCTTGATTTGCGCTTTGCCCGCGGCGGGCAGGTAGCCGAATTATCACCACAGTTTATTGAAGGCGGCCAGATCACAAAGGGTGAGCTTTTGCTTAGGCTTGATGGCGCAGCACTTCAATCGGTTTTGGCGCGCGCAAATGCTGATGTTCTTGATGCAAAAAACGAAGTATCTGATGCTGGACGTGCCATGCTCTTGGCCCAAGATGAAGTGAACGCAGCCAAGCTGCAAGCCGATCTTCGCCAAAAGGCACTTGGGCGCCAAAAAGATTTGAATGGACGCGGTGTTGGTACTTCTGCCGCCGTAGAGGCAGCAGAATTGGCCGCTTCAGCCGCCGACCAAGCGGTATTGTCCCGCCGATCGAGCTTAGATCAATCTGCCGCGCGTAAAGGCCAAGCCAAAACGAAAGTTCAGCGTGCAAAGCTCTCTTTGCAAGATGCTGCGCGGCAATTGGAAGAAGGGAGCCTAAGGGCAGAATTCGCAGGAACGCTAAGCGGTGTAAACTTGGTTCAAGGCGGTTTGGTCAGTGCGAACGAGAAGTTGGGTAACCTTTTGGATCCGACAAAACTTGAAGTAGCCTTTCGTCTTTCAACCGAACAATATTTGCGCCTTTTGGATCCAGCAGGCAGGTTGATCGCTAGCCCCACGCAAGTCGTTCTGGATGTTTATGGAACTGAGTTCACGTCTTCTGCGGTTTTAAGCCGTGACAGTGGCTCGGTTGCTCAGGGTCTAAGTGGTCGGCTAGTCTTTGCTACGGTTCTTGACCCCACAGGTTTGCAACCTGGAGATTTTGTAAAGGTGCGGGTGAATGAACCCGAACTTGACAGCGTCTTTCGCCTGCCCGCGGGTGCGGTTGATGCCCAAGGAACACTTTTGGTGTTGGGCGATGAAGACCGCCTTGAAGCGCTGAAAGTTGAAGTGGTGCGCCTGCAAGGAGACGAAGTTTTGGTAACCGCGGCCAATTTGAATGGGCGAGAAGTTGTGGCCCAGCGAACGAAGGTGATAGGTGCTGGCATCAAAGTTAAACCTTTACGGGCATCTGATGCTGGAATGGGAAAGGAACTCTTGTTAGGGTCGAAAACCGTGGAGTTGACCGATCAGCGGCGTCAAAAGCTAATAGCCTTTGTCGAAGGCAATGCATATATGCCCAAAGATGCAAAAGAACGAATTTTAGCGCAACTCAAAGAACCCCAAGTGTCTAGAAAAGTGGTTGAGCGGCTTGAAAGCCGTATGGGTGGTTAGCGATGGGACGCGATATCTCCAAAACTGCAGGCGGTGTTTTGTCATATTTTACGCGCCACGGCACGGCGGCCAATTTGCTGTTAGTGGTGCTGGTGATCGGGGGCCTCCTCGCAGTGCCACGCATGAAAGCGCAATTTTTTCCTGATTTGGTGATTGACAATATTTCAGTGTCGGTAGCGTGGAGAGGAGCGGGGGCTGAAGACGTGGACAATGGCATTGTTCAGGTTTTAGAGCCTGCTCTCTTGGCCGTTGAAGGCGTGTCTGGTGTGACAAGTGCTTCCCGCGAAGGTGCGGCCAGTTTGCGCATTGAGTTTGATCCCAATTGGGATATGGCACGTGCGGCCACTGATGTTCAAACAGCGGTGGACCAGGTATCCACTTTGCCCAACGACGCTGAAGATCCATCTATCCGTCGTGGTGCTTGGCGTGACCGCGTGACTGATGTTGTGATCTCAGGACCGCTTGATGTAGCACAGCTGTCACTTTTCGCAGATGAATTGGTCTATCGCTTATTTACCAAAGGGGTCACCAAAGCCACGATCCGCGGCGTTGCAGCACCTGAGACTGTGGTCGAAATTCCTTCAATCAATTTGATGTCACGTGACATTTCAATGGCTCAAGTGGCCGCTGCTATTGCTGAAGAGGTCAACTCAGACCCTGTAGGTGCCGTATCTGGCGCAAATGCGCGTGTGCGAACAGGTATTGAAAAACGCAGCGTGGAAGAGATTAACAATATAGTTTTGCGATCAAATTCTGATGGTTCAAGCCTAAAAATCGGTGATATCGCTGATGTAGGCTTGCGTGGGTTTGACCGAAAAATTGCCTATTTTGTTGGTAATAATTCGGCTGTTTTAATTAGAGTTGACCGTTCGCAGCAGGGTGACGCTATTGATATTCAAGATACCGTTCAAGCCGTGGTGGATGAACTGGCCATTACATTACCAATGAATACCAAGATAGTGCTAACCAATACTCGCGCAGAATATATTACAGGGCGACTTAATTTGTTGCTCAGTAATGGTTTGATGGGGCTGGCATTCGTGGTGGCATTGCTCTTTTTATTCTTGAACCCAAAAACTGCGTTTTGGGTAGCAGCGGGCATTCCCACCTCGATGTTGGCGGCTATGGGATTAATGTATGTGATGGGGGTCACCATCAATATGATTTCACTTTTTGCTTTGATTTTAACCCTTGGTATCGTGGTGGATGATGCCATCGTGGTGGGGGAAAATGCTGATACCAAAGCCCGTAGCGGTATGAGCCCGATTGATGCGGCAGAATCTGCGGCACGGGGCATGTTTTTACCAGTTTTTGCCGCAACACTAACAACGATCATTGCGTTTTTAGGTCTTGTAGCTGTGGGTGGGCGCTTTGGCGATTTGATCCTTGATATTCCAATCACGGTTAGTTTGGTATTGGTAGCCTCCTTTGTGGAATGTTTTTTCATATTGCCATATCATATGGCCCATTCTATTTCTGCAGTTGGTGCACAGCGCTGGTATGACATGCCATCGCATTATGTTAACCGTGGGCTTGACTGGGTTAAACAGGTTTTGTTTTCTCCCTTTATTTTTATTATGATCAAATGGCGCTATGTGGTTTTGGCTGGCATGATTGCTTTGCTCGCATCGCAGGTTGCGATGGTGATTTCAGAGAAGGTACAGTGGCGATTTTTTTCCGCGCCTGAGGTATCAAACATTACAGCTAATTTTGTCATGACCGACACGGCGACACGCCAGGATACTTTGGCCATGATGCATGAGTTGCAGCGCGCCACTCAAGATTTAGGTGCTGACTACGAAAAACGTTACGGCACCAATCCCATGCTTTTTTCTGTGGCGCAAATTGGAGGTGGTTCTGGGCGTGGCCTGTCGGGTACGGAACACAAATCTATCGATCTTTTGGGCAGCATTAATATTGAAATTATAGAACCAGATTTTCGTCCCTATTCGAGCTTTACGTTGACGTCTGAGTTAGAAGAAAATGTGCGTAAAAATCCGCTTTTGGAAACTTTGTCGTTTCGCTGGGGACGTTCGGGACCTGGGGAAGATTCTCTTGATGTGCAGCTTTATGGTGCATCGGCTGCAGGACTTAAAGCCGCGGCCGAAGATCTGAAGGCTGCACTTGTTCCCTATACGGCAGTGACTGCAGTTGAAGATGATTTGGCTTTTGACAAGGAAGAGCTGATTTTGGAATTGACGCCGAAGGGGCAATCTTTGGGCTTTACTATTGACGCTCTTGGCCGTGAATTGCGTAATCGCCTGAATGGAATCGAGGCGGCGACCTATCCGGTTGGGGTGCGCAGTGCGTCTATTCGCGTTGAATTGCCTCTCAAAGAACAGACAGCTGATTTTCTGGAATCAATGCAATTGAGATCCTCCAACGAAAGTTTTGTTCCGTTGGCTGATATTGTGCAGGTTGAAAGGCGTTCCGGGTTTTCTACGGTGCGGCGTGAAGATGGAATTAGGTTGATTTCAATTACCGGCGATATTTCTGAAGATGATCCAGTCGAAGCCGCAAACGTCGCAAAGGCTTTAGCTGAACAAATTCTTCCAGATATTGCCAGTCGTCATCAAGTTGAATGGCGGTTGGCAGGGCTAGCTGAGCAGGAAGGTGCATTTATTAATGACGCCCTTATGGGGCTAATCCTGTGTTTAACTGGAATTTATCTGGTGTTGACTTGGGTTTTTGCCAGTTGGACGAGGCCTTTGGTGGTCATGTCGGTTATTCCCTTTGGGATTGTCGGCACTATTTTTGGCCATGACATGTGGAATGTGCCCATGTCGATGTTTACGGTTGTTGGCCTTTTAGGTATGACGGGCATTATCATCAATGACTCTATCGTTTTGATTAATTCCATTGATGAAAAAGCTAAGAGCCAGGGGCTGATACCTTCAATCGTCGAGGGCACCACGAGCCGACTACGCCCCGTTCTTTTAACTACTTTTACCACGGTATTAGGCTTGCTACCACTGCTATATGAGCGCTCAGCGCAAGCTGGCTTTTTAAAGCCTACTGTTATCACATTGGTTTATGGCTTGGCTTTTGGTATGGTTTTGGTCTTGATCATCGTTCCTGCACTTATGGCTGTTCAACATGATTTTAATGCAAATTTTATCTCCTTTCGGTTGGGTATACGCGTGCGCACTGGCCGGTTGGCACAAGCGCTTTGGGCAATCATAGCGTTGTTAGGGCTTTGGTTTTCTCAAACCTTGGGCTGGGCCTTTTTTAGTGGCCATATGGCCCCTTGGATAGTGGCTTTGGCACCAACTGAGTTAGGAAAATCAGCTATGGGCGTAGCTGCAATAGTGTTTGTGGTGGGGGCCTTGGCGGCAATTAGCCTAGCATATGTTTCTAGTTTTGCTTTGTCTTTCATCAGAATGCGCCGTTCTTAAGATAAAATACGGGCAGTATGCATATTTTTTTTCACCCGCAGCATAAATTGCGCATTTGAGTTGTGTGGGCTTGAAATTAGCTTAAACGAGACTAAGTAAGTGGGAGTGAATGTTCACTCACTCTCCCGAATTTGAAAGAGCCTAGAATGTCTATTGCTGATGCCCGGCCGTCTTTAAGGCTTCCGGCCTTATCTCCACGCGGAGATGAGATTTTAGAACATATACGCCCAACGTTTGCCGGCAAAGGCTTTGATGGGGCATCGATGAAGGATCTGGCGCGCGCGGCCGGGATGAGTGTTGGTAATTTCTATCGCTACTTTCCGTCAAAGGCGGCCATTGTTGAGGCGATTGTGATGCGCGACATGGCTCGTATTGAACAAGATTTTTCCGAAATCATTGTTTCAAAAGACCCGATGGTAGAGTTACGGCTGAAACTGACCCAACGTTTGAAAGACCCTAATTGCGCCCAGGACGGACTTTTATGGGCTGAAATTTCTGCTGCAGCGCTACGCAAGCCTGAAGTCGCGCAGATTGTTGCCCGTATGGAGGAGATGGTTTTATCCTATCTTTTGAATGTGTTTGGCCGTGTGACGGGGCAGTCTAAAGCTTTGGTAGCTCAACAATATGGGGCTCATGCTGGACTTATTTTGATGCTTGTGCAGGGTAATGCCAAACAGAAAGCGCAAGACCTCGCAGCTAGGCGAACTCAAAAGCTGTCTGATCTAACCGCTTTAATAGAGCGTCAAATTCAATCAACCCTTGATGAGATTTCACATGTACATGATGAAAATTAAAGTATTTCTCGTTGGCCAGTCAAAACGGTCTTTAGTGTTTATGAGTGCTGCAGTGCTTGCCTTGGGGGGGGCTGGAGTTTGGGGCCAGAATGTTTGGGCGCAAAGCGAAGTGGCAGCTAGCGCCGAGGTGCAAGTGACTTCCGTGTTGCAAAATCTGCCAGCCATCACTGTAAGTCGAGTGGTACCAGTGCATTTGAAAGACCGTGTAATTGTATCTGGTTTAGTGGGTGCAGTAGAACAGGTTATGGTGCAACCATTTATCCAAGGTCAACCCATTGAAGCGCTGGACGTTGATGTGGGTGATTATGTCGAAGCAGGTCAGACTTTGGCACGACTTTCGTCGACTAGTCTTGAATTAGAAAAAAGCCAGTTTAATGCTTCACTTGCCTCGGCACGTGCTACTATCGCTCAGGCTGAAGCGCAGGTGCTAGAGGCCAATTCGTCCGCAGCTGAAGCCCAAAGGGTCGCCGACAGAACCTCTACTTTAAGAAAGCAAGGCACCACTTCTCAAGCGGCGGCGGATCAGGCTAATGCTAATGCAATTTCGGCCACTGCCCGTGTTACTGTTGCTACTCAATCTTTGGCAGCATCACGGGCACAGTTAGAATTGGCACAAGCGCAAATGGCCAATGTAGAATTGGAACTTAAGCGCACCAGTGTCGTGGCGCCCGTGGCTGGCAAAGTAATGTCACGCAATGCCCAGGTGGGGGCTGTCGCTTCTGCCTCGGGACAGGCGATGTTTACCCTTACACGCGACAATGCGCTTGAACTGCGCGCCGATGTTGCCGAAGCTGATCTTTTGCGAGTCAAAATTGGCCAATCTGTTAAAATGCGCGCCGTGGGTACGCCCGAAAGCTTGACTGGCAGTGTGAGGTTGATTGAACCTTCGATCGACTTGCGCACACGGCTTGGAGCTGTGCGCATTTCAATCGATACGCCTGATTTGGTCAGGGTTGGTATGTTTGTTTCGGCTGAAGTTTTGGCGGCCGAGCGCGACACCTTGGCTATTCCCGTAACGGCCATTGGTTCGACAGCTGAAGGGGCAAGTGTGATGGCTCTGCAAGACGGGCTTGTTACACGCAAGCAAGTGACTACCGGCATCCGCGATTCAGGAATGATCGAGATTCTATCAGGCCTGAAGCAAGGCGATCTGGTCGTTACCAAAGCTGCCGCATTTGTGCGCGATGGTGATCGAATAAATCCCGTTCTTGATGTTAATTCAAAGTAAAAGGTGACACGATGAATTTTTCAGCTTGGTCTATTCGCAACCCTATTGCTCCGATCTTAGCTTTTTTCATGCTGATGATAGTGGGTTGGCAGTCATTCAACAGCCTGCCAATTACACGATTTCCCAATATTGATATTCCTCTTGTGGCCGTTATGGTCGCGCAATCAGGTGCGGCGCCTGCCGAAATGGAAAGCCAAATCACCAAAGAGATCGAAGATGCTTTGGCTGGTGTGAATGGCGTAAAAAATATAAGCTCAACAGTGAATGACGGCATCTCAACAACGGTCGCAGAATTTCGCATGGAAGTACCAACGGATAAGGCCGTGCAAGATTCCAAAGATGCGATTGACCGTATTGTTGGCAGCTTGCCTAGTGGGATCGAAAACCCAACTGTAACGCGTATTGACGTAGAAGGTCAGGCGATTTTAACCTATGCAGTCACAGCTCCCAATATGTCGATTGAGGAGCTTTCGTGGTTTGTTGATGACACCGTCACGCGCTCCTTGCAGGGGCGTGCAGGTGTTGGGCGTGTTGATCGCTACGGTGGCGCAGAGCGCGAAGTGCGGGTTGAACTTGATCCGCTGCGCCTTGACAGCTACGGCATCACCGCCTCGGCAGTTAATTCGCAGTTGCGTGCCACCAATACCGACTTGGGTGCGGGTCGTTCGGAATTGGGGAACGCGGAGCAAGCAATCCGTGCTTTGGGCGATGCCTCGACTGTTGAATCTTTGGCTAATACCACCATAGCACTGCCATCAGGCAATTTTGTGAAGTTGAGAGATTTGGGCGCTGTGCTTGATACCTATCAAGAGTTGCGCTCATTTTCGCGCTTTAATGGCGAACCTGTTGTGACATTTGCGATCTATCGTTCGAAGGGCGCGTCTGAGGTGTCGGCGGCCAAGATCGTGAAATCCACTGTCCTGCGGTTACAAGAAGAACATTCGGCGGTGGATTTTAAGCTGGTCGACGACAATGTCTATTTCACCTATGGTAATTATGAAGCGGCCCTAAGCACCCTGATTGAAGGCGCAATTTTGGCCGTTTTGGTGGTGTTTTTGTTCCTGGGAAATTGGCGCGCCACGTTGATTGCCGCGGTGGCATTGCCCCTTTCGGCCATACCAACTTTTTGGGCAATGGATCTGTTGGGTTTTTCGCTCAATCTAATCAGTTTTTTGGCACTCACCTTGGCGACTGGTATTTTGGTCGATGACGCGATTGTGGAAATTGAAAATATTGCGCGCCACATTCGTATGGGAAAAACCCCCTATCGTGCTTCGATGGAAGCCGCTGATGAAATAGGCTTGGCGGTGATTTCTACGACAATGACCATCATTGCAGTATTTGTACCTGTCTCCTTTATGGCGGGGGTGCCTGGGCAATATTTTCGACAATTTGGCTTAACAGTCGCCATTTCGGTATTCTTTTCATTGCTTGTGGCGCGCCTAATCACACCAATGATGGCCGCCTATTTGATGAGGGCTAAAGACGCTGAAGAGAAACACGCCGGGGATGGGGCTGTGATGCGCGGTTATTTAGCGATCGTTCGGGCAACCATGCGAAAACGATATTTTACGCTGCTTGGTGCTATTGGTGTTTTGATTGTGTCTATCTATTTCATGGTGCAGATCCCAGGAAGCTTCATTCCACCAGATGATGTGGGTCGTATTTCAGTCAGCGTTGAGCTGGCTCCTGGTTCATCTTTGCAAGATACCGACGAGGTCACGCGTCAAATGTATGAGGCGGTGCGCGATATTGGTGGGGTTGAAAATGTCTTTGCTTTGGGGGGGTCGTCTCCCACTGGTGAGCGTGACATCCGACGCGCTTCTTTGACCGTTTTACTCTATCGCAAATCACATTCTTTGGTGCAAAAATTGGCCGATATGGGAAATAGTATTCCTGTTTTTAGATGGTTGGTACCTAATTTAATTGATACGGGCCGCACTATTCCACAAAATGTTGTTGAAGTGGAAGTTTTTAAGCGTTTACATCAGATTCCTGATGTGCGGGCCGTTAAATTAAACGACCGTGGTGAAAGGGATCTGTCTTATTCGATACTGTCGACCGACGAAGACAGTTTGAACCTTGGGGTTTCGATGCTCGAGTCTGCCTTGCGTGGTGACCCCGCCTTGGCTGATGTTGCGACTCAGGGGGCCTTGCCTCGTCCCGAACTGCAAGTCACGCCCCGCCCTGAAGAATCCGCGCGTTTAGGCATCACCACGCGGAAAATAGCTGATGTTTTGCGCGTGGCAACCATTGGAGATATCGACGCGGCTTTGGCAAAACTTTCGATCGACAATCGCCTGATCCCTGTACGCGTTCGGCTGAACGATGAAAGTCGCAATGATTTGGCTCGCATCGCGGCTCTTATGATACCTACTGCATCGGGTGCGGCGGTACCATTGTCGTCGGTGGCTGATGTGGTTATTGCTCAAGGGCCAAGCACGGTGCAGCGCTTCAATCGTGAGCGGCGCGCTATCCTAGGCGCTAATTTACCGGTTGGCGTGGCGTTGGGCACTGCGTTGGCCCGTTTTGAAGAGATTACAAAAAATTTGCAGCTTCCTGAAGGTGTACGCATCGAAAAGTCAGGTGACGCAGAAGTACAGCAAGAACTGATCGCAAGTTTTGGCAAGGCTATGATATTGGGCCTAATGCTGGTGCTCACGGTGCTGATTTTGCTGTTTAAATCCGTGATACAGCCTTTCACCATTCTATTTTCATTACCCTTGGCCATAGGTGGTGTAGCTGTCGCGCTAATCATTACGGGATCGGCGGTGTCGATGCCTGTGCTGATTGGTATTTTGATGTTGATGGGTATTGTGACCAAAAACGCCATTTTATTGGTGGATTTCGCGGTTGAAATGCGTGCACAGGGGCTTGATCGTTTTAGTGCTTTGGTGGAGGCGGGTCACAAGCGAGCGCGGCCTATTGTTATGACTTCGATCGCGATGTCGGCGGGCATGTTGCCTTCGGCGCTTGGCGTTGGGGAAGGCGGGTCGTTCCGTGCGCCCATGGCTACCGCTGTAATTGGAGGGATTATTGCTTCGACTATCTTGTCATTGGTCATTGTGCCATCGTTCTTTTTGATCATGGATGATCTTTCCGAAATTTTGGCTAAGATTTTTAGTCGCTTAGTAGGCAAAAAAGAACCCGAAGTTGAGGCTCCTGCGAACGCAGATCTGGCTTTGCAAATATCTGCCTTGTCAAACCGCTTGGCAGTTTTAGAAGTTAAAAGTCCAATCGATCAGCTAAAATAGTTTAGCCTCACAACGGAGATAATTAAAAGGTGCAAGGATCACCTTGCGCCTTTTAATTTTGCGTGGTTGAAGACTTAAATATTACCTGCCTGCGGCATGCCCAAAACATGATACCCGCCGTCAACATGAATTATCTCGCCCGTCGTGCAGGCTCCATATTCTGAAGCCAGATAGACTGCAGTGCCGCCCACAGCTTCAAGCGTTGCATTGCTACGCAAGGGGGCATTTAGCTCGGTGTGACGATATGTGTTTCTCGCGCCACCAATCGCCGCCCCTGCGAGCGTTTTCATTGGCCCTGGGCTGATAGCATTCACACGGATATTGTCGCGGCCTAAATCATTGGCCAAATAACGCACCGAAGACTCAAGTGCTGCTTTGGCCACACCCATAACGTTATAATTTGGCGTCACGCGGTTTGATCCTTGATAAGTCAGGGTCAACAAAGTGCCGCCATTGGGCATTAGGCTTGAAGCGCGCCGCGCAATGTCAATAAAGCTAAAGGCCGAAATCGCCAGCGAGTTTTTAAAGTTCTCGCGAGTGGTATTCATGAAGCGGCCCGTCAATTCGTTCCTATCGGAAAAAGCGATGGCGTGCACCACAAAATCTAAACTGCCCCATTCCTGTTCAATGCGCCCAAAGGCCAAGTCAAGCGATGGGTCATTAGATACATCAACATCTACTAAAAAGGTTGACCCTACCGATGCAGCCAAAGTTTCGACTCTTTTGCCAAAGGCATTGCCCTGATAGGTAAATGCGAGCTCTGCACCCTCGGCCACCATGGCCGAGGCAATGCCCCAAGCGATCGATCGCTCATTCGCAACCCCCATTATCAGGCCACGTTTTCCCTTAAGTAAATTCGCCATTTGACGTCCCTAGTTTGAATATTTGCTCATCACAAGCGTGGCATTAGTGCCCCCAAAGCCAAAGGAGTTCGACAGGATCGAATCCATTTCGACATTTTCACAAAAACTGGTTGCAATTTCTTCAGGTTTAAGCTCAGGATCAAGCGTTTCAACATTGGCCGACGCGGTAATAAAACGTCCTTGCAGCATAAGCAGCGAATAGATTACCTCGTGCACGCCCGTGGCACCCAAGGAATGGCCAGTTAACGATTTTGTTGACGAAATTGGTGGCGCCGATCCATCGCCAAAGACACGGCGAATGGCTTTCACTTCAGTGATATCGCCAGCGGGTGTCGATGTACCATGAGCGTTGATATATGAAATATTGCGTTCCGTTGGCAGGGTTGCAAGCGCCAAACGCATAGATCTTTCTCCACCTTCACCGCTTGGCGCCACCATATCCGCACCGTCTGATGTGGCTCCATAGCCAGTGACTTCGGCATAGATTTTAGCGCCGCGCGCCAAAGCATGGTTAAGCTCTTCTAGCACGACAACACCACCACCCCCGCCGATCACAAAACCATCGCGGGCGGCATCAAATGCGCGGGCCGCTTTTTCAGGCGTGTCATTATATTTTGATGACATGGCACCCATTGCGTCAAATAGGCACGACAGTGTCCAGTCAAGCTCTTCGCCACCGCCAGCAAAAACGATATCTTGTTTGCCCATTTGGATCAATTCAGTGCCATTGCCGATGCAATGCGCCGATGTAGAGCAGGCCGAGGTGATCGAATAGTTGACGCCTTTAATCTGAAAAGGCGTTGCTAAACAGGCCGAGTTGGTTGATGACATACAACGCGTAACCATAAAGGGTCCCATACGCTTTGGCGCGCCTTTTTTTACCACGGTTTGATGGGCCAGGAAGAAGTTTGATGTAGATGGCCCGCCTGATCCCACAACTAATCCCGTGCGCGGATTAGATACATCGGATAGCTCTAGGCCTGCGTCTTTAATGGCTTGTTCCATCGACAAGAAGTTATAGGCCGCACCGGGGCCCATAAAGCGCAGGTCGCGTTTATCAATATGATCTTCTAGAACGATATTGGGCTGGCCTTTGACTTGGCTGCGAAACCCATGTTCAGCATAATCTGGTGCGAAAACAATACCTGATTTTCCGGCGCGTAGGCTGGCTTCAACCTCGACTGCGGAGTTTCCTATAGACGAGATAATGCCAAGCCCTGTGATGACGACGCGACGCATAGGATAATCCTTTCAAAGCACTTATTGGTTGGCTGATGCGGCCAGGCCAACTTTCATGTCAGTTACTTGATAAATGATTTCGCCGTCTGCTTCAACGCGGCCATCGGCGACGCCCATTTTTAGACGACGATCAATCACGCGGGTGAAGTCAATATAATATCTGAGCATTTTTCGGGTAGGCGTGACCATGCCGGTCAGCTTTACTTCGCCTACGCCTAAGGCAAAACCTTGGCCTTGCCATCCGCGCCAGCCCAGATTGAACCCTGTTAACTGCCACAGACCATCGAGCCCTAAGCAGCCAGGCATGACGGGATTTCCCGGAAAGTGGCAAGCAAAGAACCAAAGATCGGGGGAGACATCGAATTCAGCGACGACATGGCCTTTGCCATGTGATCCGCCATCAGCCGAAATATTGGTGATGCGGTCCATCATCAGCATAGGGGGGCTTGGCAGTTGAGCATTACCAGGGCCAAAAAGTTTCCCTTCTGCGCATTTTAACAGATCTGCCTTGTCAAAAAATGTCGGAAAACCGCTCATCCATAATGTTCCCTGTCTTATTAATAGGCGTTGTTAGCATCGCCCGCGGCGCCAAAGCAAGGGGAAGCCGCCCCTTCTCTCTAATTCATCGTAAATATGCCGCGACTTGGGGGGTTTGAAGATTTGTATTTCTTTGTTATAGTCCGCTGATGAAAGGAGCGATAATGCCCGATAAAGCCATAAATTTTTGTCTTACTTGGCTTGCGCGGGGGGGCTTACGTCCAACTCGCCAGCGTGTGGTATTGGCCAAGCTTTTGGTCGGCGACGGTCATGATCGCCATGTCTGCGCTGAAAGCCTGTTTATTGCCAGTGCGTCGCAGGGGCAAAAAGTGTCGCTCGCCACAGTGTATAATACATTGCGCGCCTTTTGTGATGCGGGTATCATGCAAGAGGTCGTAGTCGACGGCGCCAAAAGCTATTTTGACACCCGCATGGACGATCATCCGCATTTCTTTTGGGAAGACACTGGTGAATTGATCGATGCGCCTGCCGATCAGCTTAAAATCAAGCAACTGCCGCATTTGCCCCAAGATGCGAGCCTATCGCGTGTTGATGTTGTTATTAGACTTAAACGCAACCTCTAGGCCAATGGGTTGGTTCGGCTTTAGTATTACGTTCTAGGCTAAACAAACACCAATTCAGACAATTACTTTACTGTCATTTACTTTACTGTCATTCAAGCCGTAGTTTCAAGCTTACCTTAAAGGTCGACCTGACGGTTTAGCGCTACGGAATTATGTGGCTGATCTTATGCGTGTCACAACCGGGATAAGATATAAATTTTCTAGTATCACAGGCATGGATATGGTGTTTGGCTGCGGCCTTGGTCAAATTGATTGACCGCACTTTCAAGATTTTTGGGCGTGCTTATCGTGTCCAACGCGTTCGAACCTTGAAACGCATAATTTTTTTCAAGGGTAAAGGACCATCTACCAAAAGCAAAATCAGGCCAAATCCCAAACAGTTCAAGTATGCTAAAGTGTGTGGCAAAGCTATGGCGGCTTCGGCCGTAACAAGGGCTATAGCGCCGTTAAGTTTCTCTACGATGGGATTCGCAAAAAAATTTATATAATCTAGTATAAATCGTAAAAATTCTTAAAGATAAAATCTACAAAATTTTTAGGTTTTGTGAGCCCAAATATGTCGAAAAGCGCTTGGTTGCGTGAGGCGTTGATTTTCGCTAAAAGACAAAGCTTGTAGCAGGAGCCGCCCATGTCTGATCTCATCCCTGATCTTGAAAAAACAAAACAAAAGAAGTTGTTTATCAAGACATATGGGTGTCAGATGAATGTCTATGACAGCGAAAGAATGGCAGAAACCTTGGGCACAAAGGGTTATATTGCGACCGAAGTGGTCGAAGACGCTGATATGGTTTTGATCAATACGTGCCATATTCGTGAAAAAGCATCTGAAAAGCTTTTCTCTGATCTTGGCCGTCTGCGCCCGCTGAAGCTTGCCAATCCCGATATAAAAATTGGCGTGGCAGGCTGCGTGGCCCAAGCCGAAGGGGCCGAAATTTTACGCCGTATGCCATTGGTCGATCTGGTGGTTGGGCCGCAAAGTTATCACCGTTTACCACAAATGGAGGCCGAAGTTCAGCAGGGCAAACGCGCGCTTGATACGGATTTTCCTCTGGAAGATAAATTTGACCATTTGCCAAAACGTACAGCAATGCGTGGTCCTTCGGCCTTTGTTACGGCGCAGGAAGGCTGTGATAAATTTTGTGCCTTTTGTGTGGTACCTTACACGCGCGGTTCTGAAGTTAGCCGCCCCGCAGCACGGCTTTTAAGCGAAGTGTGCGGGTTAGTTGAAAATGGCGTGCGTGATGTGACGCTTTTGGGGCAAAATGTGAATGCCTATCACGGCCAATCGCCCGATGGATCGGCCGATTGGGGCTTAGCCGAACTGATCCGTGGCCTTGCTTTAATCGAGGGTCTTAAACGTATTCGCTACATGACCTCGCATCCGAATGATATGCAGGATGATATGATCGCAGCCCATGGTGATTGTGAAAAACTAATGCCCTATTTGCATTTGCCGGTGCAATCTGGGTCAGACCGCATTTTGCGCGCCATGAACCGTAAACATACGGCCGCAGACTATCTGCAAGTGATTGAACGTATGCGCGCGGCGCGGCCGGATTTGATGGTCAGTTCAGATTTTATCGTAGGTTTCCCCGGTGAAACAGACGCCGATTTTCAAGAGACGCTCGCCTTGGTAAAAGCCGTGCGCTACGGTCAGGCCTATTCCTTTAAATATTCAGCCCGACCTGGCACGCCTGCGGCCGAAAAATCTGCTGTTCCAGACGAAATTGCTCGTGCTCGTTTGCAAGAGCTGCAAGCCCTGCTTAGTAGCCAACAGCGGGAAATCCAAGATGCGATGGTTGGGCGCGAAGTGAGCGTCCTTTATGACAAGCCTGGTCGGCGTGACGGGCAGATGGTGGGAAAGTCTGACCATTTGCATGCAGTGTCGGTGCAAGATCCCACGGGACAGGTTGGACAATTGGTGCGTGTAAAAATTATTGATGCTGTGACCAATTCACTAAAGGCAGTTCCAATTGCAAACTAGGCGGGTGATGGACGGCAACCGATTCTTTTTTCAAGTTAGCGCTCGAGCAAATCGTGGGCCAAACTGGCCCAATTTTGTCCCAAATGGGGCGAAAATCTTACTTCTGAAGCAAATTATTTAGCTATGTGAAATAACACTTGATCAATAGCTGCTTCCATCCGACACTTTGATCACAACATATGCCAGCAAAGGAGCCTCCGTTGGGCATAAGCGCGCTGACCCCCCCATCTCGGCCACTTGATGCCGTTGAAACCGTACTTGAGTTCCCAGACAATCGTTTACTGATATATTTGTGCGGCGAATATGATCGAAACTTAGCGCAAGTTGAACATCAACTTAAGGTTCAGGTATTGAGGCGTGGGAATCGATTGGTGGTAATAGGTGAGATTAAGGCGCGTGAACAAGCAGGGGCAATTTTAATTGCTATCTATGCGCGCCTTGAAGCAGGGAAAGGGCTAGAGCCTGGCGATATTGAGGCTGCCATTCGTTTGGGGAAACCAGGGCTAGACGGCCATCCAAGCGGCAAACAAGGACAGGGACAAATAGAAATGTCCGCTGGTTCAAAGTACGAATTGCAAACAAGGCGTAAGTCTGTTGAGCCGCGCACTGAAGCGCAAAAGGCTTATGTAGCCAATTTATTTGACCATGAATTAGGTTTTGGAATTGGGCCAGCGGGTACGGGTAAAACCTATTTGGCCGTGGCTGTTGGGGTGACAATGTTTATTTCTGGCGCAGTGGATAAAATCATTCTGTCCCGTCCTGCCGTTGAAGCGGGCGAAAGATTGGGGTTTTTGCCTGGCGACATGAAGGAAAAAATCGATCCCTATATGCAGCCGCTTTATGACGCGCTGAATGATTTTTTGCCGCAAAAACAGTTGCAAAAATATATAGAAGAAAAACGCATTGAAATTGCGCCCTTAGCTTTTATGCGCGGGCGCACTTTGTCAAATGCCTTTGTCGTGTTGGATGAGGCGCAAAATGCGACCACTATGCAAATGAAAATGTTCCTTACGCGGCTTGGCGAAGGGTCGCGCATGGTGATCACCGGCGACCGCACCCAAATTGACCTCCCGCGCGGTATCCCCAGTGGCTTGACTGACGCCGAACGCATCATAAAAGGTGTGCGGGGAGTGTCATTTAATTACTTCACATCAAAAGATGTTGTGCGCCACCCGCTTGTTGGGCGCATCATCGAAGCCTACGAGGCGCATGATGGTGTCTCTGGTTGATACAGTGATTGAAGACCCACGCTGGGAAAGCTTGGGCTTAGAGCCCTTGGTAGAACATTCCATAAGGACAAGCCTTGCCCATCTTGGTCTGCCTTTAGAGGGCATATCCTTATGCGTGATGGGTTGTGATGATGCGCGCATTTTGGCCCTTAACTCCGATTTTCTCGGCAAGGCTAAACCCACAAATGTTCTGTCTTGGCCGTCTTTTGATCTACGGCCCGAAATCATTGGCGCCCGTCCTGACCTGCCGCCGGTGGGATCGGACCATAATCCAGAAATGTTGGGTGATATAGCTTTATCCTATGAAACTTGTGCTTTGGAAGCGATTGAGCAATACAAATTTATGGCTGATCATGCCACCCATTTGATCGTGCATGGTCTTTTGCATTTATTAGGCTATGATCACGTGGAAGACCAAGACGCTGCCATCATGGAGCAGCAAGAGGTAGAAATACTTGCCAAGTTGGGTTTGAGTAACCCATATATAGGCTGGCAGAGTGATAAATTAATTGGAACAAGGATTGATGGGCAGTAGTAATAACGTGCCAAATATGGTGCAATCAACCAAAAGTGATGCGCCTAAAGACCTCAAGCAGCGGCAGGGGCACGGCTTCGTCTTTAGAATTAAAAGTATTTTTGGCGTGCGCTCGGATGCTGCGCAGTCAAAATCCTCATCGGAACATACCATAAAAGACCTAAGGGCAGAGACGTCCCATACCCATGGCATGGCTAATTTGCGCCGTTTGCGGGTTGATGACGTGGCCTTGCCCAAAGTGAATGTCGTGGCCGTGTCGATGGATATTGGCAAAGATGAATTGGTCGAAGTCTTTCGGAAAGAAGGCTTTTCACGCATGCCCGTTTATAAAGGCACGCTTGATCTACCCCAAGGGCTAATATTGCTTAAGGATTTGGCTTTGCAGCATGGGTTTGGCGCAGGTGGACGTTTCAGTCTCCGCAAGCTGATCCGGCCCATTCTTTATGCGCCACCCTCGATGCCAATCGGTATCTTGTTACAAAAAATGCAAAAAGAACGTGTACACATGGCTCTAGTTATTGATGAATATGGCGGCGTAGATGGCTTGGTGACCATTGAAGATCTGATTGAAACTGTGATTGGTGAAATTGAAGACGAACATGACGAAGACGAAGGCAGCCTTTGGAAAGAGGAAAAGCAAGGTGTGTTTCTAGCAATGTCAAACGCGCCGCTTGATGAGTTTGAATTGGCCATTGGCCTGACTTTACGTAACCAAGAAGATGATAAAGATATCGATACCGTGGGCGGATTGGTCTTTGTGCGCACGGGCCATGTGCCAGCCCGTGGCGAAATTGTGCCCCATGAAAGTGGTGCTGAGTTTGAAGTGGTCGATGCTGATGCGCGCAGCATTAAGCGCTTGCGCTTGCGCTTGCCCGAAATTGTGCGCGCGCGTGACGGGGTCAAGCAACGAACTGCCGATCTCTGATGTCACGGGCCAGCTATAGGTTTGGGCACAAAATACCCGTATGGCCGGCTTTCCTCTTAATGATCTTGGGCGGTATAGCTGCATTAGGGCAGGCCCCTATTGACGCTTGGTACGCGACTTTGATCGCTTTTTTTGTCATTTTCAAAATTTTAAGCCGCGCAGAAGGTGGCACCTTCGCGGCGCTTTTTGGGTTTTGTGCGGGCTTCGGTTATTTTGCGGTTACTATGAATTGGATCATTCAGCCCTTCTTTATCGATCTCAAGCAAGACGGGTGGATGGCTCCTTTTGCTTTGATTCTTATGTCAACGGGCTTGGCTGTGTTTTGGGCAGTGGCTTGCGGGCTTGCCTATAGGGCGATGCAAGGAATTGATGGTAAGCTGATCTCACGTTCAGGGTTCATCCTTGCCCTCATACTATGCCTGTCTAGTGCGGAATATCTGCGAGGCGTGATCTTTACTGGCTTTCCATGGGCACTCATCGGGCATGTCTGGATCAACACGCCTGTGGCGCAATTGGCTGCCTTTGTTGGCCCAAATAGCTTGACTGTTCTACTGCTGATGCTTGCGGGGTTGCCAATAATTTATGGCTTGCGGGGGATTTTTTTCTCAGCTCTGGCTTTGGCGGCAGTAGTAGCTTTTGGACTAAACCGACTGAACATAGTTAATCCTATGGTCGATTGGCCGCTCACGGTGCGGCTTGTGCAGCCCAATGCCAAACAATCTGCTAAATGGAACCCAAGTTTTGCACAGCTTTATTTAGATCGCCAACTTGCCTTTACCACTGTGCAGCCCTTGCCGGATATTGTTATTTGGCCAGAAACGGCTGTGCCCTATTATAGTTTAGACGATACGCAGCTTGTGACCAGTCTGGCTTTAGCTGCCCAAGGAAGACCTTTGCTGTTTGGCTATCAAAGATACGACGGCGTGCGTGCGTGGAACAGCCTTGGGCTGATTGACAAAAATGGAACCTTTCATGAGGCCTATGATAAACATCACCTTGTGCCTTTCGGCGAATATATGCCATTTGGCGATTTTCTTTATGAGTGGTTTGGCCTGGCGGGTCTGGCAGCGCAAGAAGGGTATACCTATTCCGCTGGCATGGGGCCAAAATTGATTAATCTTGGCCCTTTGGGCACTGTGCTGCCGCTGATTTGCTATGAGGTGGTGTTTCCTCAAATTATCCATAATGCGCCACGCCGCCCAGATTGGATTTTGCAAATCACCAATGATGCCTGGTTTGGTAATTTTTCGGGGCCCGCACAGCATTTGGCCCAAGCCCGTTTGCGGGCGATT
Source organism: Paracoccaceae bacterium (assembly GCA_041441915.1). Taxonomy (GTDB): domain Bacteria; phylum Pseudomonadota; class Alphaproteobacteria; order Rhodobacterales; family Rhodobacteraceae; genus UBA10365. The sequence continues at coordinate 91,392 of JASDRS010000010.1, forward strand.
GAACAGGGCTTGCCCTTGGTGCGCGTGGCCAACACCGGGATCAGCGCCATAATCGATCCCTATGGTCGTATCACGGCACATCTTCCCTTGAACCAAGCAGGCTTTAAAGATGGCACGGTTGCTCGCGCTTTGCCGCCTACCTTCTATGCGCTTTTGGCTGAACAAATCTTTTTTGCATGGATGGGGGCCTTGGCGGTTATATTAATTTTTGTGCGCTTGAAGTTCCGCTCTTAGTTTTTGGCTTCTAGCTAATTTGTGGGAGGGCCCCTTGACGCGACATGGAAGGGGCGCTAGCTGAAAGCATCATTTTCACAACGGCTTCCTGGCGTGATGAGATAAAAAAATTGGAGCGCTCTAATGTTAAGAAGCAATTATATATTCACATCGGAATCCGTATCCGAGGGACATCCTGATAAGCTATGCGATCGAGTGTCAGATTCGATCTTAGACGCTTTTTTAGGCTTGGAGCCAAACGCGCGGGTCGCTTGTGAAACCTTTGCGACGACTGGTCGCGTGGTTGTTGGCGGGGAAGTGGGCCTAACGAATCCGAAAGTTCTGTCTGATACGATGTGCCATATTGATGCTATCGTGCGCGATTGCGTACGTGATATTGGCTATGAGCAAGACCAGTTTCACTGGAATACAATTGAAGTACAAAATTACATACATAAACAGTCCGCTCATATTGCACAAGGCGTTGATAAAGATGGTGCTGGTGATCAGGGCATTATGTTTGGCTATGCCTGCCGCGAAACCGAAGACCTGATGCCCGCTCCCATTCAATATTCGCATGCTATCTTGCGCCGCTTGGCTGAAGTACGCAAATCTGGTGTGGAACCCATTTTGCGGCCCGATGCAAAATCGCAGCTTTCCTTGCGGTATGAGGATGGCAAACCAGTAGAGGTGACCTCGATCGTGCTGTCAACCCAGCACGAAAGCCAAGATCAAAGCTCGGACGATATACGAGCGATTGTTGAGCCTTATATTTTGGAAGTTCTGCCCAAGGGTTGGATCACACCAGCAACGGAATGGTGGGTGAACCCCACTGGCACTTTTGTGATCGGTGGGCCTGATGGTGATGCAGGCTTAACAGGGCGCAAGATCATTGTTGACACTTATGGTGGTGCTGCCCCTCATGGTGGGGGTGCTTTTTCCGGTAAAGATCCAACCAAAGTTGACCGCTCGGCTGCTTATGCTGCGCGTTATTTGGCTAAAAATGTCGTGGCTGCAGGCTTAGCGGATCGCTGCACTTTGCAAGTCTCTTACGCGATTGGTGTTGCAAAGCCGCTTTCGGTTTATGTTGATACCCACGGCACGGGGCAAGTTGATGATGAAGCCATTGAACGTGCCGTAAGCCAAGTGATGGATCTAAGTCCACGGGGCATTAGGGCACATTTGGATTTGTGTAAGCCCATTTATGCACGCACGGCTGCCTATGGCCATTTTGGTCGCTTGCCGCAGGCCGATGGTGGCTTTAGCTGGGAACGTGTTGACTTGGTCGAAGCATTGAAAAAGACGGTTTGATAAGCTAAGGGGGGGCCTCATGGCCCAACCGCTTTTGGAATATATGATGACCAAAGATGAAAAAGTTCTGCCCCCAGAGTGGCGCAATTTCTATGGTCGTCGTGCAGGGCATACATTGCGGCCTTCGCAAAAGACCTATCTAATCGAAGATCTTGAAAGCCTACGTCCACAAGGTATCACAGTCGCCGAAAATCCCGAACGATTGCCCCTTGACCTAAACGCGATTTTTGGTGGGCCAAGGGATGTGTGGCTTGAAATTGGCTTTGGTGGCGGCGAGCATATGGTGCAGATGGCAGTGCGTTATCCTGACATTGGCTTGATCGGTTGCGAACCCTATATCAACGGGGTTGCGATGCTTTTGGGGAAGGTCCGTGCTGCAAGCGTTGAAAATTTAGCCGTTTATGCGGGTGATGTACGCGATATTTTTGATATTTTGCCACCTAAAAGTTTGGCCAAGGTCTTTTTGAACTACCCCGACCCTTGGCCCAAAAAGCGTCACCACCGGCGCCGCTTCGTCACGCAAGACCACTTACTACCCCTATTTCAAACGCTTAAAATTGGAGCCGAGTTTCGTGTGGCCACAGATATTTCGGACTACGTGCGCCAAGCGCTGGAAGAGGTACCCATCGCGGGGTTCGAACTGGTACTTTCATCTGCCAAACCTTGGGGAGACTGGATCTCGACTCGCTACGAGCAAAAGGCCCTGCGTGAAGGCCGTCCGCCCCATTATCTGACCTTTGTAAAACCTTAGATGATTTAGACTTGCTCCCCTAGACCAAAGGCGATTGCAAATGTATAAGGCCCCATGATGCAGAATATATTGATCTTTCCGCGAATTATTTTCCCAGTGGCACGGTAACGCTGTCAGGATCTTTTTTGCCCCTTTGAAAAATTTGCTAAGGATCGCCCCATGTGCGCCGAGACCCCCGATTATAAAGAATCTGTTTTCCTGCCCCAAACTGATTTTCCAATGCGCGCGGCCCTGCCAGAGCGCGAACCACTGTGGTTGCAACTTTGGAGTAATATCGGGATCTATGACCGCTTGCGGGAAAAAATGGGCCGTAAGTCATTTACGCTGCATGATGGCCCCCCCTATGCAAATGGCCATTTACATATTGGTCATGCGCTGAATAAGATCTTGAAAGATATGGTTGTGCGCTCGCAGCAAATGATGGGTAATGATGCGCGCTATGTACCTGGTTGGGATTGCCACGGCCTACCTATTGAGTGGAAAATCGAAGAGCAATATCGTGCCAAGGGCCTAAACAAAGACGATGTCAATATTGTTGCCTTTCGTCAAGAATGCCGTATTTTTGCTGAAAATTGGATCAATATTCAAAGTGAAGAATTCAAACGTTTGGGCATCACGGGCAATTGGGCTGATCCTTATAAAACGATGGATTACCACGCCGAGACCGTGATCGCGGGTGAATTTATGAAATTTGTTATGAATGGCGCACTTTACCAAGGGTCAAAGCCCGTCATGTGGTCGCCTGTTGAAAAGACCGCGCTGGCAGAAGCGGAGGTCGAATATCACGATCATACCAGCCATATGGTTTGGGTGCGTTTTCGTGTTGTAAGCGCAAACCCATCGGCGCAAATCTTTGTGGCGCACAAAACAGATGTCGTGATTTGGACCACAACCCCTTGGACCATTCCACAAAACCGCGCCATCAGCTTTGGCCCGACCATTTCTTATGGGCTTTATGAAATCATTGACCGTCCCGAAGGCAGCGCCGTGACCATTGGCGATCGGGTGATCGTGGCAGACGCCTTGGCCTTGGCCACCTTTGCCCAAGCCAAGCTTGGAGACCCTGAGATGATTCGGCGTCTTTGTGACGTATCTGAAGTCGAACTAATCAGTATTATCACCGCACATCCGTTCCGCGGGATCGAAAGCGGGCAGGGCGAATGGGATTATGACGTGCCCATGTTGCCTGGCGATCACGTGACCGAAGATGCAGGCACAGGTTTTGTGCATACGGCTCCAAGCCACGGCGACGATGACTATCAAATGGGCATTAAGTTTAATCTTCCCATGACTTATAATGTCGAATCTGACGGCAGCTATCGTACCAGCCTGCCGTTGTTTGGCGGCCAGCATATAATTGCGCCCGATGGCAAAGAGGGGCCAGCAAATGTGTCTGTGATCAAGCAATTGGCCTATACGGGGGGGCTTTTTGCCAAGGGCAAACTTAAGCACAGCTATCCTCATTCTTGGCGTTCCAAAGCGCCCATTATTTATCGCAATACGCCGCAATGGTTTGTGGCGATTGATAAAAAGCTTGATGATGGCATGAGCACTTATGGCGACACAATTCGCCAGCGCGCTTTGAAATCGATCGACAAACTGGTCGAATGGACGCCGCATTCAGGCCGCAATCGGCTCTATTCCATGATTGAAGCGCGGCCTGACTGGGTATTGTCGCGCCAGCGCGCTTGGGGTGTGCCTTTGACCTGTTTTATCAAAACAGGCGCGCTACCAACTGAAGCTGATTATGTGCTGCAAGATGCAATTGTAAATGCCAGAATTTTGGCTGAGTTCGAAGCTAATGGGGCAGATGTGTGGTATGTGGATGGCTTTAAAGAGCGTATCCTTGCTGGGCTTTATGACCCTGTTTCATATGTACAAGTGTTTGACGTTTTAGATGTATGGTTTGATTCTGGATCAACCCATGCCTTCGTCTTGCGTGACCGTGCCGATGGATCTGACGACGGATTGGCCGATCTGTACCTTGAAGGTACTGACCAGCATCGAGGTTGGTTCCATTCGTCGATGTTGCAAGCTTGTGGTACCAAAGGGCGCGCGCCCTATCGTGGGGTTTTGACCCATGGATTCACCTTGGATGAAAAAGGCATGAAAATGTCAAAATCCATCGGCAATACTGTGGCACCATCCGAGGTGATCAAAGAGTATGGTGCCGATATTTTGCGCCTTTGGGTTGCGCAGTCGGACTACTCGATTGATTTGCGCATAGGAAAAGAGATTTTAAAAGGTGTGGCTGACAGTTACCGTCGTTTGCGTAATACAATGCGCTTCATGCTAGGAAATTTGGCCGAGTTTAACGAAAGCGAACGAGTGAACCCCAATGATATGCCAGAACTTGAGCGCTGGATTTTGCACCGTTTGGCCGAACTTGACCTTGAAGTGCGCGATGGTTACACAAAATATGATTTTCAGGGGGTTTTTCAAAAGATTTTTACTTTTGCCACCACGGATTTGTCAGCGGTATTTTTTGATATTAGGAAAGATAGTCTTTATTGTGATGCGCAAGACAGTCTGCGTCGTCGCTCTGCGCGTTCGGTTCTGGACTTGGCCTTTCACCGTTTGACAACGTGGCTTGCACCGATTTTGGTCTTTACGATGGAAGATGTATGGCAGTCTCGCTTTGGCGATCAAATGGGCTCAGTGCATTTGCAGGACTTGTCTATTACCCCCAAAGAGTGGCTTAACCCTGAGCTTGGAGCAAAATGGGTTGATATTCGCGCTGCGCGGCGTGTGGTCACCGCTGCCTTAGAGGTACAGCGCACCTCTAAAGTGATTGGTGCAAGCTTAGAGGCAGCTCCCGTGGTTTATGTAACGGATGCGACCATTTTAGCTGCCTTGCAGTCGGTTGATTTTGCCGATATTTGCATCACTTCAGGAATAAATTTTTCGACTGAAGCAGCACCAGAAGGCAGTTTTACCATGAACGATGTGCCCCATATAAAGGTTGAATTCGCTTTGGCTGAAGGAGATAAATGCCAAAGATGCTGGCAAATTCTGCCTGAGGTGGGTCGTCAAACCAATGCGGGGGTTTGTGCGCGCTGCGATGCAGCTTTGGCCTAGGAACGCCTTCCCACGGGCTCCAAGCGCCTTGGAGAAAATTAAAATTATTGATATTAAATTATTATTTTTGATTTTTGTGGAAATATTTGCTGGGCAATGCCCGCGAAAATTAAATAGCACGATGCCCCTACCAACCCAAAGTTGACCCAAGTGGGGGCGTCGAAATTTTGCCAAGCCGCCATAGTGGCAAGGGACGTCCAAATCAGAGCGATCGGCAAAGACACCAAGCGCCAGCGTTTTGTGCGCGTTGGATGGATGAACTTCAAATTGGCAAACATTGCCGCCACCAAGGCCAGCACCACCAAGGTGGTCACAAACCAATGTGGATGCACTGAGAAAATCACCAAAACAACCATATTCCAACAGGCAGGAAATCCCTCAAAGGAATAGTCTTTGGTCTTCATGCGCGTGTCAGAAAAATAAATTACAGAGCCATAAATCACGGCAAAAATCGCAACCCAACCGATCCATCCGTTTAGTAGACCAGATTTAAACAGCGCAAATGCGGGAATGAATACGTAGGTCAGATAGTCGATTATCAAATCCATCAACACGCCGTCATAGGTTGGCCAATTGATTTTCACTTCATAGCGCCGCGCCAAAGGCCCATCAATCCCATCGACTACTAGCGCGACAAGTAACCACAAAAACATCAGGCTCCATTCTTGATCAACAGCGGCCAAAGTGGCTAGCATTGACAAAATGGTTCCTGTTGCGGTGAGAAGGTGAACGCTCAGGGCTTTGATACGATTGGTCATAGGCTACTTTCATTGAGACAAGCAAAATTATCAAACCTTGCTTACACTTTGGCGCGTGGATGGGCGGATTGATAGGCCTGCATCAAGTGGGCGTTGTCAACGGCGGTATAGCCTTGTGTTGTCGACAGTGAGGCGTGGCCCAAAAGCTCTTGAATTGCGCGCAAATCACCGCCGGCTGCCAACAGATGTGTGGCAAACGAATGACGCAGTGCGTGCGGCGTTGCTGTGGCTGGAAGGCCAAGCTGCGCGCGTGTTTTTTCCATTACCAAGGAGATCAGGCGGGGACTTAACGCTCCGCCCCGCACGCCGCGAAACAGGGCAGATTTGGGCGCCAGATCAAAGGGGCAGGCGCGCGCATAAAGGTTGACCGCTTCACGCGCGGCGGGCAGCACAGGGACAAGACGGGTTTTGTCGCCCTTGCCTTGAATGCGCAAAACATCGGGCATGGGATGGTCGGCCCCCACCAGGCCCAAAGCTTCAGAAATGCGGAGGCCGCAGCCATAAAGAAGGGTGACCACGGCGGTGTCTCGCAGACCCACCCAGTCTTCTGTCGCATTCAGTGCCACCGCGCCCAACATGCCGGCTGCAGCATCAGGCGCTAGGGGGCGTGGCAATTTGCGGTAAAATTTTGGGGCGCGCACGCTTAGAACAGCCGTTGCATCAACCCCTTCGCGTTTGCCCAACCATGCTGTGAATTTTTTGATGGCAGAAAGTGCGCGCGCCATTGAGCGTGCCGCCAAACCTCGCCCGCGTTCATGGGCCATCCAAGCTCGTAGATCGGGGATTGCAATTTGGGCCAAAGATTTTGGAATGGGCATTTGTCCCTGGTGGCGTGCCAAAAAGTCAATATACCTTGCAACATCGGTGCGATAAGCCGTGATCGTATGATCTGCCACGCCATTGAGAGCGGAAAGTTCTATCAACCAAGCGCCAAGTGCCTGCTCGGTAGCGTAAGAAAACTTGGCCTTCAGCTCAGCCATCTGTGCATCGTGCGTTCAAAGACATTGGCTAAAAAATCGAGCAACTCGGTACCTTGCGAAGGTTTGAAATGCGACGCATCGCTTGACCCCATCGCCAAAAGCCCAGGCAAATGCTCTTTTCCAAAATTAAGGGACAAAAGGGCTTCAGATTTAATCGCTTGGTCTTGGGTCTCATAAAGCGGTTTTGAGGCGGCAATAACACGCCGCAAGGTGACTTTGCGCAGCGACGACTTGCTACCCGCCGCAATATATTTATTCACAAAGCCAGGTTCGGCCAACACCAAAACCTTGCCATGCTTGGCTAGGGCCGCCAGATCTTCATCGGCCAAAGCTTCTTTGGGGTCGGTTTCCAAAACCAATCGCAAACAGCCCAAGTGCAGGGTAGGGCCTACCTCTTCATGAAGGGCCGTCAACAGCTCTTCAAAACTGGCTGCGTCTAGCATTTGCAAAATGGCACGGTGCAAGCGGTTGGTACTGGCCAAATTGTCATGGGCGGCAGTGATCGTATTCCTGTGGGCGTCTTCAAACTCGCTAAGCCGCAATGACAAGCGGTCCATCGCGAGGTAGCGTAGGTCAACGATATTTTCGTCCAAGGATTCGTCATTAGCAGCGATCAAGGCGCGAATAATTTCAGGATCAGCCAAAAGCGTTTGTGGCGCGGAAAGAATGCGGTCACGCAGATCAATATCAATCATAAAAAGCCCCTAAATTCCCATCCCCTTCTGCCAAAGCTTGTGCAGATATGCAATGAAAACCCTCATGGTGAGCTTTATCTGTGCCAAAGAGGGCTGTTGTGGTCAAGTTTTCTTCTGTAGGTTTGAACAATCGGGTAGTGGCTAAATCTATGAAACCAAATAAATCGGATTAGCAGTGACGAATTTTGCGGCAGGTGAAAGTGTAGGCGTTGTGCTGACCCAATCGATGGGGCAAGCGCTTGGGCCTATGCTGGACTATCTTGCGCCGCAGGGTGGCTGCATTTTGGGAGATTTTGTCGAAGTACCCCTTGGGCCACGGAGAGTTTTGGGCGTGGTTTGGAGTGCGGCCAAAGGCACGATTGATGCTGCCAAATTGCGCGCCATTGCGCGCGTTTTAGATATGCCACCCATGCGCGATGAGCTGCGCAGTTTTCTAGGCCGTGCGGCGGACTATACGCTCACACCTTTGCCCGCAATGTTGCGTTTGGCCACCCGCGCGCCCAGTCTTTCAGACGCACTCGCCATGCGACGTATTTACCGCTTGGGTGGTAAGTGCCTCGGCGTACGTATGACGCTTGCGCGCCAAAAGGTCATAGATGCACTCAAAACCCAAGGTAATGCTGCGTTGACCCTATCTGAACTTGCCACAGCAGCTGGGGTTTCAACGCCGGTGATTAAGGGAATGGTTGCGGCTGGGCAGGTGGTTGAAGATGAAGCCCCTCGCGATCTACCTTATCCAACTTTGCATGGCAACGCAGAGATCCGACTTGAAGGCGATCAAATAGCCGCGGCCAAGACGCTGGTCGCAGATGTTGAAAAGGGCGGCTATGGAACGACCCTGCTTAAGGGCGTGACGGGGTCGGGAAAGACTGAAGTTTATCTTGAAGCCGTGGCCGCCTGTATAAACAAAGGCCAACAAGCGCTGGTGCTGTTGCCTGAAATTGCGCTTACGGCTGAATTTCTGATCCGCGTTGATGCCCGCTTTGGCGCGCGGCCTGCCGAATGGCATTCTGGCATCACCATGACCGAACGCCGTCGCCTGTGGCGCATGGTTGCCCAAGGAAACGCAAGCTTTGTTGTTGGTGCGCGCTCGGCCTTATTTTTGCCTTTTCAAAATCTGGGCTTGATCATTGTGGATGAGGAACATGACAGTTCCTATAAGCAAGAAGAGGGCGTCTATTATAATGCCCGTGATATGGCCGTGCTGCGGGCCTCGATTTTGGGCGCGCGTGTCGTGTTAGCTTCGGCGACACCAAGTTTAGAAAGCTGGGTCAATGCGCATGAAGGCAAATATCAGCGCCTTGATCTGGGTGCGCGCTATGGCGTAGCGCAAATGCCGAAGATGGGCACAATAGATTTGCGGGCCGAAAATCTGCCGTCGGATCAATGGATTTCACATAGCTTGGTAGCTGAGGTGGAAAGTCGAATTGATGTGGGTGAGCAGACGATGCTGTTCTTAAACCGCCGCGGATTTGCACCTTTGACACTCTGCCGCGCCTGTGGCCACCAGGTCGCGTGCGGTGATTGCGACGCGCGCATGGTAGAACATCGCTTTTTAAAGCGGCTTATGTGCCATCAATGCGGCGCGTCAAGTCCTATTCCCATTTCCTGCGCCCATTGTAAGGCTGAAGGAAAGATGGCCCCCGTAGGGCCAGGGGTCGAGCGTTTGGCTGAAGAGGTTGGGGCGAAATTTCCTCAAGCACGCTTAGCTGTGCTGTCGTCAGACCTTTTCACTACGACCCGCGCACTTAAGGATCAGATCAACGCTATTGCCGCCGGAGCGGCTGACATTATAATTGGCACCCAAATTGTTGCCAAGGGGCATAACTTCCCACTTTTGACCTTGGTAGGCGTGATAGATGCTGATTTGGGCTTGCAAGGGTCAGACTTGCGCGCGGCCGAACGCACCTTCCAACTGATCAATCAAGTGGCAGGGCGCGCAGGGCGCGCTGACAAGCAGGGCATTGCTTTGTTGCAAACCCACCAGCCTGAACATCCAGTAATACGTGCTATTTTGGATGGCGATGCTGAAGCCTTTTGGCAGGCCGAAGCGCAAGAGCGCCGCATGGCAAATGTGCCTCCTTATGGGCGCATGGCAGGGATCATTCTGTCAGCCCCTAATATGTCAGAAGCTTTTGATTTTGGCACGGAACTGGCACGACGTCTGGGGCCTTTAACGCGCATTGGTGCCCAGGTTTTTGGGCCCGCACCGGCACCTATTGCGCGGGTGCGCGGTCGCCACCGTGTGCGGCTTTTGATCAAAGCAGACAAGGGCTTACCTTTGCAAGCAGCCATTTCTGAATGGATTGCGCAATTACGCCCCCCCACCGCTTTGCGTATTTCCATTGATATTGATCCGCAAAGTTTTCTTTAGGCATTTATGCTCTTATCCTTGTCGCAAAAAGTGAGTATGCCAAGCCATGCGCCATAGATTTCTATCTCTTGAAGCAGCCCGATCTTTGCCTTTTTGGCAAAGCCCTGTGTTTCTTTTATGCCTTGTCGCCGCCGCTTAGCCCATTTCATTTGCCACTTGGGCGGCGCTTTTGAACAATTTTGTGATTGAAAAAGGGAAGTTTGCCGGCATTGAAATCGGCTGGCTGCATTCGGTCCGCGAAGTGCCGGGGCTTTTGGCCGTAGGTGTAATAGCTATTTTGATGGTTATCCGCGAACAAGTCTTGGCCGTGGTGATGCTGGCGCTTTTGGGGGTGGCCACCGCTTTGACCGCGCATTTTCCAAGTTTTAGTGGAATTTTAGTTTTGACCATGCTCTCATCCATCGCGTTTCATTTTTTCGAAACGGTCAATCAAAGCTTGCAACTGCAATGGATTGATAAGGCTCGCGCGCCAAAAATTTTAGGTTATTTGTCGGCCGTAGGGTCTGGGGCGGCGCTAGTGGCCTATGGTCTTATAATGCTGACATGGGATCGCTTAAAGCTTAGTTATGAAATTGTTTATGGCATTTCAGGTGGGCTGACCATTTTGATTGCACTCTACTGCGCATTTGTCTTTTCCCAATTTGAAAGCTCAAATCGACAAAATCGCAGTTTGGTGCTTAGAAAACGCTATTGGCTTTACTATCTGTTGCAATTTTTTTCCGGCGCCAGGCGCCAAATATTTTTCGTATTTGCAGCCTTTATGATGGTCGAACGTTTCGGATTTTCGGTGCAAGAGGTGACAGCGCTTTTCTTAATCAATTATGTGGCTAATATAGCGCTGGCCCCCTTTATGGGTCAGTTTATAGCCCGCTTCGGTGAACGAATTGCGCTGATCACTGAGTACGCTGGTCTTTCAATGGTGTTTTTGGCTTATGGGGGACTTTTTTGGTTTGGTTGGGGTGTTTTTGTGGCTGGCACTCTTTATGTGGTCGATCACATGTTTTTTGGCTTTTCCTTTGCGCTCAATACCTATTTTCAAAAAATAGCCGACCCTGCTGACATTGCACCATCGGCGGCGGTGGCCTTTAGTATCAACCATATTTCGGCAGTGCTTTTGCCAGCTGCTTTGGGATATTTATGGGTGCTGCGGCCTGACGCGGTGTTTATTGCTGCTGCGGTGTTGGCGCTGACCTCGCTGCTGTTGGTTTTATTGATTCCGCGCCACCCGTCTGCGGGGCATGAAACGATACTATCGCCTCCGACATTGAGTCCCGTTTAGTAAGCCGCTGGCTTTTGGGACGGAGTGTATTATATTACGGGAAAAGAAAGGATCGATCATGTTTGGACTTTTTGATCAAAAAACGACACTGGTGCGCTCCCAGGATGCTTTGCCGGGCCGCGCCACACCGTTGCCGATCGTCGAGCCTCATTTCATTTCTGGCCGGGCGCTAACGTTACCACTGCCTAAAGGCATGGGTGAAGCGATGTTTGGCATGGGCTGCTTTTGGGGTGTAGAGCGTTTGTTTTGGCAAACGCCTGGCGTTTGGCTTTCTATGGTAGGCTATGCAGGTGGCATCACGCCAAATCCTACCTATAAGGAAACCTGCACCCAGCTGACGGGACATAATGAAGTTGTGCGCGTGGTTTTTGATCTAAAGCTCTTATCTTATGATGCGCTTTTACAAATATTTTGGGAAAATCACGATCCCACGCAGGGCCTGCGCCAGGGCAATGACATAGGGTCAACTTATCGTTCGGGAATCTATTGCTATGGCGGTGATCAGATGGAACGGGCGTTGGCTAGTAAGATTGCCTATCAAAGCGCCTTGTCGGGTGCTGGACGCGGCATCATTACAACCGAAATTACAGAAGCGCCACATTTTTATTATGCCGAAGATTATCATCAGCAATATCTGGCTAAAAATCCTAACGGATATTGCGGGCTTGAGGGAACAGGAGTGACCTGTCCCAGTGGCGCAGTAGTGGCGGCACACTAGGGTGCGTCGGCGTCCTTGACCTTGGGCGCTGCGACCTTTGTCGTGGTGTAAATTAATATTGGAAAATATATGCCCACATATTCTGCGCTGACCACTGTTTCAGGGCAAGACCCTGCCGAAGCTTTGGCCGAGGCGCTTGAACTGTTGGCGCCAGAACCAACGGGTGTGGGTGTCTTTGAAGTCGAAGACGGCTTGGGACTTTGGGAAATTGGCGCCTATTTCATGGATCAACCGGATCTAATAACCCTTGATGTTTTAGCGCTGGCGTTTGGGGCCAAAGCCTTTGCCGTGTCAGAAGTGCCAGAAATTGACTGGGTGGCCAAGGTCAAACGAGAACTTAGTCCCGTCGAGGCAGGCCGTTTTTTTGTTTATGGCTCTCATGATGCCGACCGCGTCCCTGCGGGCCGCGTGGCTTTGTTGATTGAGGCTGCGGTGGCATTTGGTACGGGTCATCACGGCACTACATTGGGCTGCTTGTGCGCCCTTGATCGCCTACTTGATGCGGGATTTAGGCCTTTGAACGTCGCCGACATCGGCTGTGGTACGGCTGTTTTGGCAATGGCTGTGGCCAGTGTTTGCCCTGACGCTTTGATTTTTGCGTCAGACATTGACATGGTCGCGGTTGAAGTTGCCTTGGCCAATGCCGAAGCAAACAATCTGAAAGGGCGCATTGCATGTGTGCAGGCGGTAGGCTTTGATCACATGCGGTTAGCTCAAGCCTCGCCCTTTGACTTAGTTTTTGCAAATATTCTAAAGGGCCCATTGATACAGCTAGCCCCCGATATGGCAGTACATATATCCCTTGATGGACTTGCGATTTTATCGGGACTTTTGGTGGTGCAAGCCGAAACAATCACAGTCGTCTATGAGAAAGCGGGCTTTTCCTTGCAGGGGCGGGAAGATATCGGCGAATGGTCGACTTTGGTTTTTAAACGGGTTTAAAAACCTTTAAGCCGATGCCTTTAAGGTTGACCTCCTAAAAGAGAAAACGAGCATTGGTTTTTATTGTGCCGAGCTTTTTAAATGGACTACTTCTTTAGGCTGTTCGGTGCTGTTGCTCGGTCATAACCTTAAAGGCGATTAATTTCAGAACGGACCAAACCGATGCCTGACAGCGGGCGGTCCAGCAAACAACATAATTCGTTGTGGGCTTTCTGGTTTTATTCCAAGCAGCCTAGTTGCGTGTTTAGATTTGCACAAACACCACGAATAGGCAAATATTTATCTCACCATAAGGTGCAGATTATGACATTTCAAAACGCCATATGCGCTTTGCATTACTCACAGAGCGAAACCTTTGGTGCTAAATAATCACCATTACGATAAAGCCAAATTGGGTATTGCGCATGTTTTAATTTTTTAGTTTTAAAAAATATGCCCCTGAGCTCCCTAGATCTGGCCCTGTGCATATTTGTGTTTAATTTTAAAATTAGGCATTTTCTGGCGATGATAGTTACAAATATATATAAAATATTCGAAATATCTTGGCGGATGTTCTTGTTTCGTGCTAATGTTGCGCTTGAGCAAGGGTGGAGTATATGCGCGTTATTGGGATTGATCCGGGATTAAGGCAGTTGGGTTGGGGCGTCATTGACGTCTCTGGGTCAAAACTGACTCATGTGGCCAATGGGATCTGCCATTCGCAGCCTTCAGCGCAAATTGTAGGTGATTTGGCGCGCCGGCTTTTGTCATTGCATAAACAATTGACTAGGGTCATGGAAAGCTATCAGCCCACAGCCGCCGCGGTTGAGACTACCTTTGTCAATAAGGATGCTGTAGCCACGTTGAAACTTGGTCAAGCGCGAGGAATTGCGCTCTTGGTGCCAGCACAAGCGGGATTAGATGTGGGTGAATATGCGCCTAACGCAGTCAAAAAAACTGTGGTTGGTGTGGGCCATGCGCAAAAACACCAGATTAATCATATGGTGCGCATTTTGCTTCCTGGTGTGACGATCGAAGGGCCAGATGCGGCTGATGCTTTGGCCATTGCTATTTGTCATGCACATCATCAACAATCGGCGGGGCGTTTTGACGCAGCCCTAGCACGGGCTCAAACGGTGGCAGCACTATGATTGGTAAGCTTTCAGGACGGATCGATTTTCGCGCTAGTGACTATATTTTGCTCGATGTGCGCGGGGTTGGCTATATCGTGCATGTGTCCGAGCGTACTTTGGCCGGTCTGCCGCCGGTGGGCCAAGCTGTAGCACTTTATACCGAGCTTTTGGTGCGTGAGGATCTACTTCAGCTTTTTGGTTTCCCAACCATGATTGAAAAAGAGTGGCACCGGATTTTGATGACGGTGCAAGGCGTGGGCGCAAAAGCTGCGATGGCAATTTTAAGTGCGTTGGGAACCGAAGGTGCGGCGCGGGCCATAACTTTGGGCGATGTGCGCGCAGTGCAGGCCGCCCAAGGTATCGGCCCCAAAATCGCGCAGCGCGTGGTACTTGAACTGAAATCCAAAGCCCCAACCCTTATGGCCGCAGGTGCCGCCCTAGGGGTCGAGGCACAGGGGCAAGAGGGGGACGATGTGATTGAACCCATCATGCCAAGCCGCGCTGCGGCCAAAGACACAGGCCCTTCGGCGGGTCAAATTCGGGCTGCGACTGCCGCTGATGCCTTGTCAGCGCTTTTGAATTTGGGCTATGATCAATCAGATGCAGCATCAGCTGTTGCGCAAGCCGCTGGCCTAGCCCCCGAGGCTGACAGTGCTATGCTCATTCTGGCATCCTTGAAACTTTTGGCGCCCAAAGCATGAATATGATCGATGATTCGAATTCTGACCCCTCGTTGCGCCCGCAAACCCTTCCGGAAGATGCAGACCGCGCTCTGCGCCCTCAGGTGCTTGATGATTTTGTGGGCCAAGCTGAGGCGCGGGCCAATTTGCGGGTCTTTATCGAAAGTGCAAAAATTCGCGCCGAGGCGATGGACCACACCCTGTTTCACGGCCCCCCGGGACTTGGCAAGACCACGCTCGCGCAGATTATGGCGCGCGAGCTTGGGGTTGGATTTCGCATGACTTCGGGGCCAGTGTTGGCGCGGGCTGGAGATTTGGCAGCGATATTGACCAATCTTGAAGTTAATGACGTTTTGTTTATTGATGAAATTCACCGCTTGTCGCCAGTGGTGGAAGAGGTTCTTTACCCTGCGATGGAGGATTTCGCCCTAGATTTGGTGATAGGCGAAGGCCCTGCGGCGCGTACTGTGCGCATTGATTTGCAGCCCTTTACCTTGGTGGGGGCGACCACAAGGCTTGGTCTTTTGAGCACGCCTTTGCGTGACCGGTTCGGCATTCCAACACGTTTGCAATTTTATACCGAAGATGAGCTTGACTTGATCGTGGCACGTGGGGCGCGTCTTTTGGGTGTGCAGACAGAACCTGCGGGCACCCGCGAAATTGCGCGGCGCGCGCGCGGCACACCGCGCATTGCAGGGCGATTGTTGCGCCGCGTGGTTGATTTTGTCACGGTCGAGGGTGACGGATGTTTGACGCAAGTCATCGCTGATCGTGCGCTTATTCGTTTGGGCGTCGACCATTTGGGGCTTGATGGGGCGGATCGGCGTTATTTGGTGCTGTTGGCCGAAAACTATGGCGGCGGCCCCGTTGGAGTGGAAACCATCGCCGCGGCCTTGTCTGAACCGCGCGACGCGATTGAAGAGGTGGTCGAGCCCTTTTTGCTGCAACAGGGCCTTATCATGCGCACTCCGCGAGGGCGGATGTTGGGCGCTAAGGCTTGGCGGCATATTGGGTTAGAGGCGCCGCGCAGTTTCAGTCAAACTGATTTATTTGAAGAGGATTAGGCGTTTGAGGCGGTTTCGCTTCTAACCACTCTTGCTTAAAAGAACCCAAACCAGTTACAAAGAGCCAATATGTCTTTAACCCATGATCAGTTGACGGCGCTTTTTACTCGCGCCGACGGCACCTATTTTTTTGCACGCTGGGGACGGCCCATCGTGCCGGTGATTTTTGGCTTGGAAGAGGGTTCTTTAAGTCTTTTCAAAGGTGCAATTGAGGGAATTGTGCATTTGGCGGGTCATAAAATGGCTAAAATCGACCCCGAACTTGGCGCCAATGTGATGATGTTCTTTTGCCGTAGTTGGAACGAGTTGCCCTTAGTGCCCAATTTGGAAAGACTGGTCCCAGACATGGCGGGGCTTTGCCAAATGCTAACGGCGTCAAATGCCAATCAATATAAGACATTTCGTTTTGATGCGGCAGGCGCAATTAAAGCAGCCTTTGTTTTTATCCGCATGGATGAAACTCTTGAAGGGCAAGATGCGCAGGGCTTGGCCTTGGCGCAGGCTGCGCAAGTAATCGTGCTGTGGTCGCACCAAGCGTTTCAGGCCAAATCGTCCTTGGGTCTTGTGCAGAATATTGTTGTTTTGCGCCCAGATATAGGTGCTATCATTCAAGCTGCCTATGATCCTACCCTGCCCGCGGTTGCCTATGACGCCGCTCATAGTCTGCGGCTTTTTGCACGTGTGAAGGCAAAGTTATGCGCCACTTAAGAGTTTGCTTTTGATTTCCGCACCGTTGCACTAGGCTCAGCCCTAGCCAACGGACCTATGGAGCGAATATGACAGCCACGCATCTTGCCAACCATCAGATCATAACCACCAAGGCCCAGTTTTGTGCCTCCCCCGTGGAGGTATTCGCGGTTTGGGCCGACACTGCGCACCGATTCGAGTGGGAACCTACTCCCGAAGGAATGCAAACCCATTACCTGAATTTTGATTTTCGTGTCGGTGGCGTAGAAACCAGTGAAATGCGCCAAGAGAGTGCAGTTGCGGCCCAGTTTGTCACTCGTTATTTGGACATTGTGCCCGACTATCGGGTAATTTTTTCGGTCACGGTTTTGGTCGAAGATGTTGCTGTGACTTGTTCGCAAAACACAATTGAACTGGTCCCAAACGGCACTGGCACCACCTTGCATTGCCACGAGCTGGTGGTTTGGCTACATGGCCATGATCTGCGACCCGAACATCAAAGAGGGTGGAAATTGATGTTTGAGCGTATGGTGGACTTCGTTGATCGCTGATCCCGCCGCACGCTTAAGCCATGAGTTTACCTGTCGTGTTTACTACGAAGACACTGATATGGCAGGCATCGTTTATTATGCCAATTATCTAAAATTTATCGAACGGGCGCGCTCAAAATTTGTGCGCGAATTGGGTGTTGACCAAAGTGATATGCGCTTAAACCAAAACATGGTGTTTGCCGTACGAAAATTGGTGGCGGATTATCTCAAACCAGCGGTTTTTGACGATCAATTGACCGTGATCACTACGCCGCACTCGGCCACAGCGGCGCGGCTTTTGTTGAACCAAGATGTGATGCGCGCTGACGTACTTTTGTTTCGAGCCGAGGTGACATTAGTCTGTTTATCTGCATCCGGGCGCCCCTTGCGCTTACCCAAAATACTTTTGCTGGACGCTGGTTTTGGATGCATTTCAAAAAATGCCATATTTTCGCCTGATTTCTCGAAACCGTAAGTCGTTATTGGCAAAGTCAAAGGAATTAGATACAATTGTATTAATAAACTTGGCCGATTTGGCCCAAAAAAGAGCAGGCATATGGACACACAAACCCTTGCGACCGCGCGGGAGATTGATTTCTCTTTGCTGGCATTGTTTCTCCGCGCAACCTTTACCGTTAAGATTGTCATGCTTTTGTTGATGAGCATGTCGCTGTGGTCTTGGGCTATTATCATTCAAAAGCATCTGAGCTATGCGGTTGCGCGGCGTCATGCTTCGATTTTTGACCGTGCCTTTTGGTCAGGTGAACCCTTGGATGAATTATTTGAAAAAATTGGCCCTTCAGCTCGCGGTGCGCCAGAGCGTATATTTTTTGCTGGAATGCTGGAATGGCGCCGCTCGCACCGCAAAGATGGGGGCTTGATTGCGGGCGCGCAGGCGCGGATTGATCGATCTATGGATGTAGCGATTGCCAAGGAAAGCGAAAAGTTGAACAAGGGCCTGTCGTTCTTGGCTACGGTCGGATCTACAGCGCCTTTCGTGGGGCTTTTTGGCACAGTCTGGGGAATTAAACATTCCTTCGAACAAATAGCCATTTCACAAAATACCAATTTGGCAGTTGTTGCCCCAGGAATCGCTGAAGCCTTGCTGGCTACGGCCGTTGGTCTGATTGCTGCTATTCCTGCAGTGGTGTTTTACAATAAACTTAATTCTGACAGTGAGCAGATCTTGGGCGGATTTGAAGCCTTTGCTGATGAATTTTCGACCATCCTTTCGCGCCAATTGGACACTTAGGTCATGGGTGCAACACTACAAAAACAAGACGGTAGAAGTCGGCGCGGGCGGCGTCGCGGAAAGTCTGCGGCTATGTCCGAAATTAATGTTACGCCCTTTGTTGATGTTATGTTGGTCCTGTTGATTATTTTTATGGTAGCGGCTCCTATGTTGACGGTTGGTGTGCCCGTTGAACTACCAGAGACGGCTGCGACGGCTTTGCCAACCGAAGTGGAAGAGCCCCTCACCATCACCATGACGGCAGATGGCAGGTTGCTTATTCAAAAAACTGATGTTGCTGCCAATAATCTTATATCAAAGTTGCAATCCATCGCGGCTGAGCGCAAAAGTGATCAGCTGTTTTTGCAAGCAGACGCCTCGATTTCCTATGGAGTGGTGGCGCAGGTTATGGGAGCACTGAATGCTGGTGGCTTTCGCAAAATAGGCCTTGTGACCGATGGTAATGGGCCAAGCTTTAACGGTTCCGGTGGTTAGGCTAAAAATGCATATTGGCCTCTTGATTTCTGGTTTAGGGCATTTCTTTTTGTTAGTATGGATACTTGCAAGTGGCTACCTGACCACGGTAGAACAAATGCCTGAACTTGAAACAACCCAAGTGTCGATCATGTCGGCATCAGAATTCGCCGGACTGAATTCGCAGCGCCCCAATCTGCCGCCTAGTGATGCGCCTGAACAGGTTGTAATGGTGCAAAAGCCTGAAAGCGAAATCGCTCCGCCCCAGCCCGAGCCAACGCCTTCGCCTGCCAAGCTTGAGGCTCTCGCCAAGCTCCAACCTGCGCCTAGACCAGATCCTGCTCCCATAGCGCTGCCTGCACCAGAAGAGCAATTGATGCCAAGCGATGCAATCGAGCCACAAAAGCCCCAGGAAGCAGTGCGCGTGGCGGCTGTGGCAGTGCCGCCGCCGCCTGATGCAGCCATAGCGGCCGAAGTCACTCCCGTGGAGATCCAAGCGCCAAAGCCTGTACTCAACCCGGTTGAAGACCCTGCACCCAAAATGCGGCCCTCTGCCCCCGAGGCGGCTACAACCCAAATCATCACCGAGGCCACCGAAACCCAAAAAACCCCATCTCTGGCTCCGCAGACAAGCATACGGCCCAAGCCTCGCCCCGTGGTGACTGAGCAGCCTGTGCCTGAAGCCCTTGTTGCACCGAAGAGTGAAGAAGTTCCGCAAGATTTAGTGGAAAAAGCCTTGGCTGAAGCACTGGCTCAAGTTGTGCCCGCCGAACCTGCCCCTGCCCCATTTGCGGCATCGGGTGCGAGTTTGACTGCGGACGAAGTGGATTCGCTGCGTCTTGCGGTGCAAAGTTGTTGGAATGTGGGGTCTTTGTCGAGCGATGCTATGAATGTTGTGGTTACTATTGCTTTTTCGATTGAGCCGAACGGCCGACCGGATCCCCCTACCATACGCATGCTCACTTATGAAAACGGATCTGCGGTGGCCGCCCGACAAGCTTATGAAGCCGGGCGGCGTGCGATCAGGAGATGTGGTGCAAAGGGTTTTAAATTGCCCAAAAATAAATATGATCAGTGGAAAGATGTAGAAATGGTATTCAACCCCAAGGAAATGAGGATGAAATGAAGCTATTTGGCCTAAAATTACCCAATAAATGGTGTAGTTTTTTTGTTGCAGCGGGGATAGTGTGGGCTTTTGGTTCGGGGTATCCTGTGGCGCTTGCGCAAAATTTGCCGCTGCGCATTGAAATCACTCAGGGTGTGATTGAACCTATGCCGATTGCAGTGTCCGCCTTCGTGGCCGAGAATGGTGCCGCTAAGGAATATGCGACTAATATATCGCGAGTGATTGCGGATGATTTATCTGGAACGGGCCTCTTTCGTGAAATCCCTGCCTCAGCCCATATTTCAAAAATTTCCGGATTTACCGACCCTGTCGCATATGCCGATTGGAAAGCGGTCAATGCTCAGGCCCTGATTATCGGCTCTGTCTTTGTGCAAGGAGGTAATGTAACGGTGAAATTTCGCTTGTTGGATGTATTTTCCGGTCAACAAATGGGTGAGGGGCTGCAGTTCACGGGCCCTATCGGGATTTGGCGGCGCATGGCGCATAAGGTCGCTGATGCCTCTTACTCTCGCTTGACGGGCGAAGAAGGATATTTCGATAGCCGGGTAGTCTTTGTGGCTGAAACAGGTGCTAAAAATAAGCGCGCCAAACGTCTGGCCATTATGGATTATGATGGTGTCAATGTTGAATATTTGACCGATGACAAGTCGATTGTTTTGGCCCCAAGGCTTTCTCTGTCGGGAGACAAGGTTTTGTTTACCAGCTATAAAACTGATTTTCCAAAAATTTATATGATGGATTTGGTGCGCAAATCGGTAATTCCATTGGCCGAACAAAAAGGCACCATGACCTTTTCGCCGCGCTTTGCTCCTGATGGCAAAACGGTGATCTATTCGCTCGAACAGGGTGGCAATACTGACATCTATGCGTTGAATATTGCTAGTGGCGCATCGCGGCAGCTAACCAATGCGCCATCGATTGAAACAGCACCTAGCTTTTCTCCCGGTGGGCAGCAAATCGTGTTTGAATCTGACCGCTCGGGTGGGCAGCAGATTTACATCATGGATGCCGACGGCCAAAATGTGAGGCGTATTTCGTCGGGTCAGGGCCGCTACGGTACGCCCGTTTGGTCGCCACGTGGAGACTTGATTGCGTTTACAAAACAAAATCAGGGCCGGTTTCATATTGGTGTGATGCGCACTGACGGCACTGAAGAGCGCTTGTTGACGGCCTCGTTTCTCGATGAGGCGCCCACTTGGGCGCCAAATGGGCGCGTGATCATGTTCACCCGCGAGACCTCGGGGGCATCGGGGCAGTCATCGCTTTATTCGGTCGATATATCAGGGCGCAATCTGAAACGGGTGAAAACCGATGGCGCGGCTTCGGATCCAGCATGGTCTCCTCTTTTGCCATAATTAGAAAAAGTGCGGATTCCCAAAGCTATTTTAATCTGCTATAATAAGTTAAATAGAGCATAAAGGATATTATTATGAACTTTCTGGGCAAAGGTCTGTTGCTACTTACTGCTTTGGCGCTGGCGGGCTGTAATTCACCAGGTAGGGGTATTGGGTCGGGCGGGGTTGGCGGTGAAATTGAAACCATTGGCTTGGGCTCGCCGGCGGATCCGACCTCGCCCTCTTATTTCCAAGGTAGCGTCGGCGATCGGGTGTTTTTTGAAGTTGATCAAACCACGCTGACAGCTCAAGAACGCGATATTTTGAACCAGCAAGCAAGCTGGTTGCAAGGCAATGCCAATTATAACATCGTGATCGAAGGCCATGCCGATGAGCAAGGTACACGTGAATATAACTTGGCCTTGGGTGCGCGCCGGGCAAGTTCCGTGCAAGACTATTTGACGATGCAAGGCATCACGCCTTCGCGTATGCGAACTGTCAGCTATGGCAAAGAACGCCCCGTCGAGATATGTTCTATTGAAGAATGCTACGCACGCAATCGCCGTTCCGTCACGGTCTTGACCAAGTAATTGGTGAGATAAAGGATGCGTCAGGAGTTTTGATGAAGTACCTGCGGCTAATCTGCCTTCTTTATGTCTGTTTGGCTGACGTTGCTTTCGGGCAAGCTGGCAGTGCTTTCTGGCAAAGCCAACCTTCAAAATTAGCTGATATTCGTCACGAAATCGAGCTTTTGAACGGCGACTTGGTTGGCTTGAAGCAGGAGCTCTTAAGATCGGACCAATTGCAAGTCGCGCAAGTGGCGCTTTCAGCGCTTGAACGTCTTAATGCAGTAGAATGGCAACTCACGCGCTTAACGGCCCAATCTGAAGGGTTGGAGTTGCGCATTAACCGTATTGTTGCCGATGGCACCAATCGTATTGGTGATTTGGAGTTTCGCCTGACCGAGTTGGAAGGAGGAGATCCTAGCCAATTGGGCGATCCGCAGCCTCTTGGTGGTGCCGCAACCTCTGGTGCGGGGTCAGCGCTAGGCGCAACTCAGCCTGAAAATTGGATAACCCCAGTTTTGCCAACGGTCGAACCCGAACTCGCTATCAGCGAGCAGGCCGACTTTGATGTCGCTGTGGAGGCGCTGACCGCGGCTGACTACCAACGGGCAGCCGATATGTTTGCAACCTTTGTTCTTTCTTATCCGGGCAGTGTCTTATCCCAAGAGGCCCAATATCTGCGTGGGCAGGCGTATGAGAATTTTGGCCAAACGTCCAAGGCAGCGCGGGCCTATCTTGAAGCTTTTTCCGGGCAACCCAATGGCCCTAAGGCCGCCGATGCACTTTTGAAACTGGGTCTTTCTTTAAATGAATTGGGCCAAAAAGCCGATGCCTGCGTAACCTTGCAAGAAGTGATTGTTCGCTTTCCGAGCGTCAGCTCGGCAGAAGAAGCGCGCGCTGCGGTTGGACTATTGCAATGTCTTTAGGCGCACCTGACCGGAAGTCTGCGCTGCCCTTTATCACCGATCAGATGCGTGCACTCTTTCAAGGCCAGGGCCCCTTGGGGCTGGCGGTTTCGGGTGGAGGAGACTCGGTCGCACTTTTGCATTTGGCGCGCCAGTTTGGGCGCCCCTTAGCTGTGGCCACGGTTGACCATAATCTGCGCCAAGATAGTCGCGCCGAGGCCGAATGGGTTGCAGGCCGGTGCAAAGAGCTGAATATTAAGCATCACATTCTGACTTGGTCTGCTTGGGACCAAAATGGCAATCTGCAAGATCAAGCCCGCCGCGCCCGTTATAGGCTTTTGGCCAAATGGGCTGACGTGAATGGAATTGAAACCATCGCTTTGGGCCATACACGCGATGATGTTGCAGAAACGTTCCTAATGCGCCTTGGGCGTGGTGCTGGGATTGATGGGCTTTGCGCCATGCAGTCGCGCCGGAGCCATCTAAAGAAAGACTGGGTGCGCCCACTTTTAGATATGGGCCGCGCCAATCTGCGTGGCTGGCTGGAGTCGCAGGGGCTTGCTTGGTTGGAAGATTCTTCAAATGATGACAGCCGATTTGAACGTATTCGCTTTCGCAAAGCAACAGCGGCGCTTGAAGGCCTTGGGCTTGACGCACCGCGCTTGATGCAAGTGGCGGTCCAATTAGGGCAAGCGCGCGAGGCTCTCGCTGCTCAAGCCCATAATTTTGCCCTTAAGTGGGCCAAAGTTGAAGGTGGCGATGTTGTCTTTGACCGTTCCGCCTATCTGGCCGCACCGTTAGAGATTTTACGCCGCAGTTTGAGTGCTGCTATTATGTGGGTGTCATGTTCAGAATATGGGCCCAGAGGCCCCACTTTGAAATCCGCCCTAGTGGCCATGCAGGCTGGCCAATCCTTGCCATTGGGTGGATGCCGCCTGTTGGTTGATAAATCCTCGATCCGCGTTACACGCGAATTGAAAGCGGCCCAGTCGCAAGTTCTAGCAACCAGTCTTTGGGATCAAAGATGGCAGTTCTTAGGCCCTGATTTGGCAAAGCTGAAGGCTGGTCCATTGGGGGCTGCGGGTCTTTTGAAATGCACAAATTGGCGCGAAAGTGGCTTCCCACGGGTCTCGTTATTGGCAAGTCCTGCGCTGTGGTGTAAAGATGAATTGATGTCAGCCCCTTTTGCTGGAAACACAAACAATTACAGCCTTTCTCTTGCTTCAGAGCAGAAAGGTTTCTTTCTTTCGCTTTTGTCGTATTGAACCTGCGCGATGAGTGTCTATCTATGGACAAGGCAACGTCTTGTTGTGAATAATTAAGGAGAATCTTCGTGGGTAATGCACGAAATATTGCGTTTTGGGTTGTTTTATTCCTGTTGGTTTTTGCCTTGTTCAACTTGTTTGGCGGCAGTACGGCCAGCAAAGCAGCGCGAACTTTGTCTTATTCAGAATTTATGGCGCGGGTTGATAATGGCGACGTGACCTCTGTCACGCTTGACGGAGAACGCATCATTCTGCGCACCATTGATGGGACCCAGTATCTGACCATTAAGCCTGAAGGCGAAGATATATCAGATCGTTTGATCGCCAAAAATGTTGAAGTGGAGGCTGAGGCCCAGCAGAGGTCAGGCCTTATGTCAGCGATCGCTGTTTGGCTGCCTTTTTTACTTTTGATTGGCGTTTGGTTCTTTTTTATGAATCGTATGCAGGGTGGCGGGCGTTCGGGGGCAATGGGTTTTGGTAAATCGCGTGCAAAATTGCTGACCGAAAAGCAGGGTCGCGTTACATTTGACGATGTGGCGGGCATTGACGAAGCTAAAGAAGAATTGGAAGAAATTGTTGAATTTCTCCGCAACCCACAAAAATTCAGCCGTTTGGGTGGCAAAATCCCTAAAGGCGCACTACTTGTAGGCCCCCCTGGAACAGGTAAAACCTTGCTTGCGCGGGCCATTGCGGGCGAAGCAGGCGTGCCGTTTTTTAGCATCTCTGGGTCTGATTTTGTGGAAATGTTTGTGGGAGTTGGTGCAAGCCGCGTGCGCGATATGTTTGAACAGGGCAAGAAAAATGCGCCCTGCATTGTGTTCATCGATGAAATTGATGCCGTTGGCCGTGCGCGTGGCGTTGGCATGGGTGGCGGAAATGATGAGCGTGAGCAGACGCTCAACCAACTTTTGGTCGAAATGGATGGCTTTGAAACTAACGAAGGCGTAATCATCGTTGCCGCCACTAACCGTAAAGATGTGCTTGATCCAGCGTTGCTGCGTCCAGGTCGTTTTGATCGGCAAATTCACGTACCAAATCCAGACATTAGGGGCCGTGAAAAGATTTTGAACGTACATGCGCGTAAGGTTCCCGTAGGGCCAGACGTTGATTTGCGCATTATTGCACGGGGCTGCCCGGGCTTTTCAGGTGCTGATCTGGCCAATTTGGTTAATGAAGCGGCCCTTCTAGCCGCGCGTATCGGGCGGCGTTTTGTGGCGATGGATGACTTCGAAAATGCAAAAGACAAGGTGATGATGGGAGCAGAGCGCCGCTCGATGGTTCTAACCGTGGATCAAAAAGAAAAGACGGCCTATCATGAGGCGGGTCACGCTATTGTGGGCATGCATATGCCTAAATGTGATCCTGTTTATAAGGCAACCATCATTCCGCGTGGAGGAGCCTTGGGGATGGTTGTGTCTTTGCCTGAAATGGATAGGTTGAACATGCATAAGGACGAGGCCAAACAAAAGATCGCCATGACCATGGCGGGAAAAGCGGCTGAAATCATTAAATATGGTGAAGACGGGGTATCTTCGGGCCCAGTGGGAGATATTCAGCAGGCCAGTTCTTTGGCGCGCGCGATGGTGATGCGCTGGGGCATGTCAGATAAAATAGGTAATATTGACTATGCCGAAGCGCATGATGGCTACGCAGGGAGTACAGCTGGATTTTCTGTCTCGGCCGAGACCAAAAAACTAATTGAGGTAGAGGTGAAATTATTGATCGACGAAGGCTATGATGTGGCACGAGGCGTTTTAGTTAAAAACCCTGAGGAATTTGAGCGCTTGGCTAAGGGCCTGCTTGAATATGAAACGCTCACTGGTGATGAAATCAAAAAGGTCGTAGCTGGCGAAGCTTTGGGCGGAAGTGATGACGGTGACACTCCGGCCTCTGGTGGGGGGGTTGCTTCTGTCGTTGCGCTACCCAAAACTAAGGCCAAGGAGCCAAAATCCGACAAGGGGCCCGACCCCGAGAGTGAACCGGCACCCAGCGTTTAGGCTTTTCGCCGCCCTGGCCCTGTCATGGGCAGATTTTTATAGAGGGTCCATGCCAGCTTTAAAACCTACAAACTGTTACGGAACCATTACATGGCTTGGCTATGTGCCAGAACGCAGCAAAGCTTTGCAATCGTTCAGCGTTCAGGCTCTTTCGGTTGAATTTGTGGGCCCGGTTGGCGAAGATCATGGTGGGCTAACGCGCCACAGCTGTAGTCGCGTTTTGGCGCAGTATAAAAAGGGTACTACCATTCGCAACACGCGCCAATTGTCGGTTTTGGGTGCCGAAGACCTTGAAGAAATCGCCACTAAGATGGGTCTGGCTGCCCTCAATCCTGCCTTGGTGGGGGCCACGATGGTTATCAGTGGGATCCCAGACTTTAGCCATATTCCGCCCAGTGCTAGACTTCAAAATGAAGTGGGCGCGACCCTTGTTGTCGACATGGAAAACCGCCCATGTATGTTGCCTGCGAAGCCAATCGAGGCGTTTCACCCCACCTTTGGCAGTCGTTTTAAAGAGGCGGCTTTGGGCAAGCGGGGCGTGACGGCTTGGGTCGAAGCCGAGGGTAGGTTCCTTGTTGGGGATAGGGTTCGGCTTCATGTTCCTGACCAGCCCCTGTGGCAAACCTAAAGAGTGTTTGATTGTTCTTTTTGTATTTGGTACACCATATTCCACGAAGTGCGCTTTTGTTTATGATCGGAAACGCACTCTGGCGGTTTTGCCAACTACGTGGCTTGGAATTATGATTGTGAATGTGAAAGCGCTGCCTAGAGTGGCAAAATAACTGGGTAACTTGGGCCCGTTGGGGGAAGTTCTATGACTATTAAAACGGATATTGAAATTGCGCGTGAAGCAAAAAAAAAGCCGATTATGGATATCGGCTCGAAACTTGGAATTCCAACAGAGCATTTGTTGCCCTATGGACACGACAAAGCAAAAGTTAGCCAAGAGTTCATTAAATCTTTAGCCGCAAAGCCGAGTGGCAAATTAATTTTGGTAACGGCAATCAATCCAACGCCTGCAGGCGAGGGAAAAACAACAACGACAGTGGGCCTGGGTGATGGCCTGAACCGCATTGGGAAAAAAGCTGTAATCTGTATACGTGAGGCAAGCCTTGGGCCAAACTTCGGTATGAAGGGTGGGGCTGCTGGCGGCGGATATTCGCAAGTTGTTCCAATGGAAGAAATGAACCTGCATTTTACAGGTGACTTCCATGCAATTACTTCGGCCCATAATCTTTTGTCTGCAATGATTGATAATCATATTTATTGGGGAAATTCTCTTAATATCGATGCGCGCCGAATCATGTGGCGTCGGGTGATGGACATGAACGACCGTGCATTGCGTGATATCGTTGTCAACTTGGGCGGCGTGTCGAACGGGTTCCCACGCCAAACTGGTTTTGATATAACAGTGGCCTCGGAAGTTATGGCGATCTTGTGCTTGTCGAATGACTTAGATGATTTGCAAAAACGTTTGGGTGATATCGTTGTTGCATATACGCGTGAGAAGAAACCGGTCTATTGCCGCGACATCAAAGCAGATGGTGCGATGACGGTTTTGCTCAAGGATGCGATGCAGCCTAATTTGGTGCAAACTTTGGAAAACAACCCAGCATTCGTGCATGGTGGCCCATTTGCCAATATCGCGCATGGCTGTAACTCGGTAATTGCGACAAAGACTGCATTGAAACTGGGTGAATATGTGGTGACCGAGGCAGGCTTTGGCGCTGATTTGGGCGCTGAGAAATTTTTTGACATTAAGTGCCGCAAAGCAGGGCTATCGCCTGTGGCTGCCGTCCTTGTGGCGACTGTGCGCGCCATGAAAATGAACGGTGGCGTGGCTAAAGCTGATTTAGGCGCCGAAAATGTTGATGCGGTCAAAAATGGCTGTGCCAACTTGGGGCGTCACATTTCTAACGTGAAAAGCTTTGGTGTACCTGTTGTTGTTGCTATCAACCATTTTTATTCCGACACTGATGCCGAAGTGGAGGCCGTGAGAGCCTATGTCGCTGGACAAGGTGCAGAAGCGATCTTGTGTAAACACTGGTCGAATGGTTCGGCTGGAATTGAAGACTTGGCACGTAAAGTGGTTGAAGTTGCAGAATCAGGCGAAGCAAACTTCGCTCCTATCTATCCAGACGCGATGCCTTTGCTAGAAAAAATTGAAACCATTGCTAAGAAGATCTATCATGCCGAAGATGTTTCGGCACCTGCAGCAATTGTAGATCAGCTAAAAGCTTGGGAAGCAGCTGGCTACGGTCACTTACCTGTGTGTATGGCCAAAACGCAATATTCCTTTACTGCTGATGCGAATGTACGTGGCGCTCCTACTGGCCACACTATTCCAGTACGCGAAGTGCGTTTGTCAGCGGGTGCAGGGTTCATCGTCGCCATCTGCGGCGAGGTTATGACCATGCCAGGACTGCCGAAAGTGCCATCGGCTGAAGTAATTCGGTTGAATGACGTTGGTAATGTTGAAGGCTTATTCTAAAAACTGAAAGGCCCGCACCCGGAGGGTGCGGGCCTTTCTTTTTAACTTTTCCAGATGGAGCCTTTTATGCCCGCGCACATTATAGACGGTAAAGCATTTGCAGCAAAAGTTCGTGCTCAGGTGGCAGATCATGTTGCCAAAATTAAAGTAAGCAGTGGGCAGGTGCCCGGGTTGGCCGTTGTTTTAGTTGGTGAAGATCCCGCATCCCAAGTTTATGTGGGGGCCAAGGGCAAGCAAACCGTCGAAGTCGGAATGCACAGCTATGAACATAAATTGTCAGTCAACACGACTGAAGCCAATTTGCTGGCTGTGGTTGCACAGCTGAACCAAGATCCAAATGTACACGGGATTTTGGTGCAATTGCCGCTACCAAAACATTTGAATTCTGATCTGGTGATCAATTCAATTGACCCTGCCAAGGATGTTGACGGATTTCATATTTCTAACGTGGGTTTGCTGGGGACAGGGCAAAAGTCCATGGTGCCTTGCACACCCTTGGGCAGCTTAATGATGCTGCGTGATTATCATGGATCGCTTTTGGGGCTGAATGCCGTCGTGGTAGGTCGCTCTAATATTGTGGGAAAGCCCATGGCTAATTTGCTTTTGAATGACAGCTGCACTGTTACTATCGCTCATTCACGTAGCAAAGATTTGGCAAAAATATGCCAAGGGGCTGATATTCTGGTGGCCGCCGTCGGCCGCCCTGAGATGATCACCGCCGACTACATTAAGGCAGGTGCGACGGTGATTGACGTTGGCATCAACCGCATTGAACGTGACGGCAAAACCAAACTTGTGGGTGATGTGCATTTCGACAGTGTTGCGGCTGTAGCTGGAGGCATCACGCCAGTTCCGGGTGGTATTGGGCCCATGACGATTGCCTGCCTTTTGGCTAATACGCTAACGGCCTTTTGTCGCTCCAAAGGATTTGATGAACCTAAAGGGCTGACCATCTAAGCGGTACAAGTCAACAGACCTTGCCCTTTTATCACTCTGGTTCTATGCCCACATTATGAAAATCTTATTTCTTGGCGATGTTATGGGGCGAGCAGGGCGTCAGGCGATCAAAGATCGGCTGGCATCTTTGCGTGCTGAATGGGGTTTGGATTTTGTCGTAGTGAACGGCGAAAATGCGAGTTTTGGAGCGGGCCTGACCCCAGTACACGCCAAAGACTTGTTGGCGGCCGGTGCTGATTGTGTGACTTTGGGTGACCACTCCTTTGACCAAAAAGATATGCTGCAATTTATAGAAACTGAGCCGCGTATATTGCGGCCCCTGAATTACGCAAAGGGCGCGCCTGGTAAGGGTGCGCGCTTGTTCACAGCCACACAAGGTCGCAAAATCTTGGTGATGCAGGCATTGGGGCAAGTTTTTATGAAACGCCCCTTTGATGATCCCTTCTCAGCTGTCGATGCGGTGCTGCGCGCCCATCCTTTGGGTGGCTTGGCTCATGCGACCTTGGTAGATATGCACTGCGAAGCCACTTCAGAAAAAATGGCAATGGGCCATTGGTGTGACGGCCGCGCCAGCGTGGTTGTGGGCACCCACACCCATGTACCCACGGCCGATGCACAAATTTTGGCCAAGGGAACTGCCTATTTGACTGACACCGGAATGTGTGGCGATTATGATTCTGTGATCGGCATGGAAAAAACTGAACCGATGCGCCGCTTTATCACTGGTATGCCCAAAGCACGCTTTGAGCCTGCGAATGGTGATGCCACTCTGTCTGGACTTTATGTCGAAACCAATGACGCCACGGGTTTGGCACAAAAGGTGTCGATGATCCGCTTGGGCGGACGGTTGCAAGAAGCGCATCCCTAGCGACTTTGCACAGTGCTAACGCTCGGGCTTGCGACTTCCCCTTGGGCTAGGCTATATGACCCAATAGCCGAAACGTTAGATCGGAGACTGGGTCATGGCAGGCCATTCAAAATGGGCAAATATCCAGCATCGCAAGGGGCGGCAAGATAAGCTGCGCGCAAAGCTGTTTTCTAAATTGGCAAAGGAAATCACCGTTGCCGCGAAAATGGGCGATCCTGATCCTGACAAAAATCCGCGTTTACGCTTGGCCGTCAAAGCCGCTAAAGCCGTGTCTTGCCCCAAAGAGGTAATCGACCGCGCCATCAAGAAATCGATGATGGGAGATGCCGTAGATTACGCGGAAGTGCGTTATGAAGGCTACGGCGCTAATGGTATTGCGATAATTGTCGAAACCATGACTGATAATTTAAACCGAACAGCCAGTAATGTGCGCAGCTATTTTGCCAAATGCGGTGGCAACTTGGGCACCACAGGTTCGGTGGCCTTTATGTTTGATCGAATGGGTGAGATCACCTACCCCCCTAAAGCAGGTGACAGTGACTCCGTGATGATGGCTGCGATTGAAGCGGGAGCGAGCGACGTTGAATCGGACGAAGACGGTCACTGGATTTATTGTGATGCCACTGATCTGAGCGAAGTGTCCGAAGCTCTGGAAAAAATCTTGGGTGAAAGTACTGAGGCCAAGCTGATCTGGAAGCCGCATAACCAAACCAATCTTGATCTTGAAGCCGCAACTAAGTTGATGCGGTTGATCGATCTCTTGGAAGAGGATGACGACGTTCAAAACGTCACCGGAAACTTTGATATTCCAGAGGATGTTGCGGCACAACTGAACTGATCGGGCGCAGATTATTTGCCCTTTGGGTAACGCAGAAGTGGGGCTTCAATGGTCAGTGCAGCGCTAGCAGGATATCTAGTTAGCTTAAGTTTAATCTTGGCTATTGGTGCGCAGAATGCCTTTGTCTTGCGCCAAGGCTTGCGGCGTGAATTTGTTTTTCCTGTGGTTTTGATCTGTGCACTGTCGGATGCTTCGCTGATTGCATTGGGCATTGCGGGGTTGAGTTCAGTTTTGCAGCTTTGGCCACCCATGCAAATGGTTATGCTTTGGGGTGGTGCGTTATTTTTGATCACCTATGGGGCCTTGCGGTTCCGGTCGGCCTATCGCGGTGGGCAGGCTTTGGTTGCAGCAAATTCAGCACCTGCAACCTTGGGTAAAGTGATTGCAACTTGCTTGCTTTTCACGTGGGCTAATCCGCATGTGTATGTTGATACTGTGGGTCTGATTGGATCTATTGCCGCGCAGTATGCGCCTGACCAATTTGCCTTTGGCATTGGAGCAACCTTAGGCAGCTTTAGCTTCTTTGCTGCCTTAGGCTATGGCGCGCGATTTTTGGCGCCGCTTTTTGCAAAGCCAAAATCTTGGGTGATGTTAGAGTTTGGGATAGGCACGGTGATGTGGATCATCGCTGCAGGGCTGATATTTGAGGGCCTAGGCCTGTGACAAACACCACCGACACCACCATGCTTCGCCCAGTACACGGGGTTTTATGGATGGTGTTTACTGGCCTAAATTTTGTAGCAGTAACAGTTCTGGTGCGTCAAATGGGTACTGATTTGCCAGCCGTTCAGTCGGCATTTTTGCGTTTTGCCATCGGGACATTATTTTTAATACCAAGCTTTTATGCCTTGCTACGACGTCGAATAGCCAATGGCATGATGCCGTTTTTTTTGGGCCGTGGCGTCATGCATTCGGCGGGTGTCGTATTGTGGTTTTATGCCATGGCACGCATTCCAGTGGCGGAGGTCACTGCGATTGGTTATTTAAACCCTGTTTTAGTAATTATAGGGGCAGGCATTTTTTTTAAAGAAAAGGTGGCTTGGTGGCGCTATGTGGCGATTGGGCTCGCTCTCTCTGGGGCATTGATTATTCTGAGACCTGGATTTAGGGAGTTAGGCCCAGGGCAATTGGCGCAGGTGGTGTCTGCGATGTTCTTGGCAGGCTCGTATTTGTTTGGTAAAAGATTAAGCCAAACCGTGTCTGCGGGAAATGTGGTGGTTATGTTGTCATTTTGCGTAACTTTAGGTTTAGCACCTCTAGCATATGTGGTTTGGGTTGCTCCTACTCTTTGGCAGCTTTTGTCGCTGACACTTGTGGCAGGATTCGCAACGGTGGGACATTTTAGCATGACCCGTGCCTTTCAATCTGCTCCCATGGCGGTGACACAGCCAGTGGCGTTTTTGCAATTAATCTGGGCTTCGGCGTTTGGATATGTCCTGTTTGAAGAATCCCCAGATGTATTCGTGCTAATAGGTGGCTTTGTTATTATCGCTTCTGTAACTTTTATTGCGTGGCGATCAAATGTTAATACATGAGGAACGTCATTTTTATTTGTCACTCGCTGGGCAGCGTAATTGATACATCAAGAATTTTCTTTTGTGATTACCAGTCAATATATTGACTTTTTATTATCTTTTATTTTTTAAAAATGACAAAAATTATTTAATATTTTATTAAGTAATTGATTTGTATATATAATATTTTAATTAAATTTTTAACCTAATTGGCCCATTTCTTGAATAAGTGTCCTGAGAAAAATCAAAGGATCTACCCTATGGATATTAACAGTCTAATCGAGAGATTAAACGGCACGAACATCGATAAACCAAATTTCTTCTGGGTAAGCGATTTTGCAGTTGCTGCAGAATTCAGTTCGTTGATCATTAGCTTATCCATTTTTGGTTTAGTCGTTCTGGCTTTTGCCCCACTTACCTGGGGAGTAAATTTTTTTAAAGTTGATTTTCGGAAGCTTGGCCCATTTGTCTTGGGTGCGAAACCAGTTCTGAGGGCTGAATTAAGCTCAATTTGAAATTTATGAAACGCAATAGAAACAACATCTGGATGTTGCCGTGAGGAAGACTTAGATGCCTATATCAGTTAATACAAATGTCGGCGCACTTTCTGCCATGGCTGCGAGCACGTCAACGAACAAAGCACTAGAAACGGCGATGACACGCCTGTCCACTGGGAAGCGAATTAATACAGCCGGCGATGACGCAGCTGGAATAGCTATCACCGCTCGACTTACTTCAGAGGTTAAGGGCTTAGGGGTCGCCATTAAAAATGCTCTTGATGCCCAGTCGTTAATTGATACGACTGAGGGTGCTCAGGCAGAGGTTACCAATATTTTACAGCGCATGCGGGAATTGGCGGTAAAGGCAGCTAATGATACGAATAGCAATTCAGATCGAAAAAATCTTGATGCAGAGATCCAGCAACTTGTTATTGAGGTTGACCGGATTTCATCTACAACAACGTGGGCGGGCGTTAAAATCTTGCATGGAGAGGGCGCGCTAGACCTTGAAGCTAAGAAATTAAGTTTTCAGGTGGGTTTCTTGGATGAGTCTTCTCAAAAAATAGAAGTAGCGGTAAAATCTTCTTCAGCAAAAAACTTGGGCATTGACCCCCTAGATACAGCAGTATCATTTGCCATGACTGCTCCAGTGCCAGCGAGCCCGACTAATCTGAAGGCAGCGTATAATTCGACAACTGGTGCGATGTCTTTCTCGCCAATTGATGTTACTGCACTTGGGTTAAACACTACTTCTTACACTGTTGGAGGTAGTAGCAGCATTGCGTTAACTGCGGGAACCGCCGGCACAAATGAGATAAGCTTTAATGTCGTGACTGGTGGCTCTGGTGACGTTTCGTTCACTGTAGACGGCAAAAGCCTTACAATCAGTGTTCAGACAAGTGACAATTCTGCAGCCGTTGCAGCAAAAGCCAAGACGGCAATAGATAGCGCAGGGATTGGTCTTACGGCAACGACTAGTTCTGGTGGGTTGCTCTCTCTGAGCAGGATACCTACGGCGGGAGCCTTGTCGGTAACCATTAATACTAAAATTATTAGTGTTAATGTGGCTGCTGGCGATACAGAGTCTAAGGTTATGGAAGCACTATCAACTGCAATTCAAGCCGCAAAAGTCGGTGGTGTGAGTGTGACGCAGCCAACAAATACAACAAAGGTTGTTGCTGCAGATGTAACCGCATCCTCAAAGACTTTAACTATGTCTTCACACACTCAAGGTGAAGAGTTAACCTTCCAGGTCGGCTCGGAAACCTTAAAGGTTACTGCCGGAGTTAACGTTGCGACAACAGGTACTTTGATTGCGAATGCTATAAATGCTGAGGCAATTCGCACAGGAACCACTGCTAGCGGGTACGCAGCAACGGTAAGTACCGCTGGCGTGGTGACAGTGACGCAATCCCTGGCAGCAGTTTCTGGAGGGGATAGCCGTACATCAACGGCGGTTTCGATTACTGAAAATAATGGCACGACCAATGCAACGACATTCAGCGTAGCAGGCACGACGTCTGGAAAAGCTCTGTCATTAAAAATAGCCACTGTAGCTTTTGCTGTTACAAGCGCGGAGACTGAGGCTGGCACGGCAAATGCCATAGTAACCGCATTTAATCTTGCCAAAGTTGCTGGTACCAGTGGTCAAATAAGCGCTTATGCGGATATTAATTTGACGGCTTCTGGCTCTGTTGTGACGGTGAGAAAAAATGCAGTCAATACTGCATTGACTGCCGCGTACGCTAGTGGTGGTTCAAATTCTACGCAGCCTACATTTACTCTCACTGGTGTAGGTGGAACATCGGCCTCAATCGCAGTTTCTGGATTGAATACTAGTTTTGAGACCGGTGACGTATTCACTATAACACTAGATAGCCAAGCTATTCCCGTAACTTTCACCAACGCTGAGGTTGACGCGACAACGGCGGCAGAAAAAATTAAAGATACAATCAATACTTGGGTTGCGGGGCACTCTGATGCCACAGCTCTTTATACGGCTACCAGAGTAGGAAGCTCAATAAATCTGGTTAAAACTGGCGCAGCCACAGGCGCACTTGTTGGTGACCAACAGTTCGGAAGTAAAACCACCACAGTCTCTTCAGGTGCTGGGGCAGTTGCTGGAACTAAGCTTCTGACCATCAATAATTTTACCACTGCTGACGCAAATAAGAAATTGACTGTGAAAGTTGGTGGAACCGACGTTATTGTAGACATCGCAAGTCTCACGACACTCTCGGCTATCACCACAGCGTTAACCTCAGCGGTAAATACTGCGGCTGTATCGGGTTACGCGACTGCGGTTGCTGACACAACTAACGGCACTGTATCTATTAGTTTAACCTCTACAACAGGGTACCCTTCGATTACGGGTGATACCTTTTTGATAAGTAAACACTCCTTTGGAGCTAAAACTGCAGGAGATGCCCTGTCGTCGTTAACCCGTATTGATGCTGCAATCGAGACTATAAATGATCAGCGTTCGGCATTGGGTGCTATTTCCAATCGGCTGAGCTATACGGTAAACAATTTGACAAACATTGTCACGAACTTGGATATGAGCCGTGGTCGGATCGAAGATGCCGACTTTGCTGCAGAAAGTGCTAATATGGCTCGTTTCCAGATTTTGCAACAAGCATCGACGGCCATGCTTGCTCAGGCAAACGCATCCAAGAAAGATGTTCTTTCACTGATTAAGTAACTCTTTCTCCCAAACAGTGGCAAAACCTTGGCGGCTTAGCCCCCTTTTTTTGTGTCTATTTGATAGTTTTTTATTTTTTATGGGAAAAGTTTGTTTTTTAACATTGCCGCTAATTGCTAAAGCGTTGCCCAACAATGTCGCATTGCGCGATATTTTGAAATTTTTTCAGCTGGTCATTGACTATGTCAGTCCAAGCCGCGCTACCATAGCTCGCCATCAATTGATTGCCCACAACCTGCAAAGGCCACGAACATTCGCCCGTATCACCTGCATTCAAGGGTGCGCCATCATAGGAGCAATCTGCCTGCGCATTGCCGATGACTCCACTCTGCCCATTCATCAAAAGAAGTGAGACAGAGGACACAGCCCGTCCACTTCGGTTTTTATATTGTAGGCTTAACAGATACATCACATCAGTGCCTTGCGGCGTTTCTTTGAACACAAGCCTAACCGCACAAGGCAATATTTCAGCTCCAAAAGCCACTCTGAGCGGCGCCACGATCAGTCCCACAGTTGCCATCACAAAGAATACAAATTTGATCTTTGTCATTTGAAGACCTTTAAAAAAAACTGGATGAAAGTCTTAGAAAGTGTCGGTGGTTTACTATGAAGAAAAGTGGCTGCGCCCGCAAGTTTTATGCGTGAACATTTTTTAAAACAGATTTCATGCCTGCGTCTCAGTGTCGGCCATAATGCGGGCAATCTCAACTGTGGTGCGCTAATCACTCTATGATAGGTAACGTGACTTTTATCAGAGTAGCCTTGGCGATGCCAACCATGCCCGCACTCCCCAAAGTTAGCGCTCCAAATATATCTTTATATTTCGTCCGTAATAGCTATCGTTAACGTGGTAATCTGCAGCTTGTAGATTGGAGTTGCATATTAAGTATGTGGCGCATTCCTGTTGCCGCATCAACGATCAGTCTTGCATTCAGGCCAAAGACCCAAACTGCAATCATGCTGCATACAAGTGTGAGCCAATGGGCTGCCACCAATGCACCCATCTGTTCGTGTGATGCTGGAAACATCACCAAAGGCACAAATCGCCAAGGGCAACTGAAAACTTAGCATCACTTTTCTTAAAATGAGCAGCCAACCTGTGGCTTTGGTTCCCCAAATCAATATCACCTCAACGGCGAAAATTAAGGTTTATTTTGGTTTAAGCGTTAACATCAACCACCACACGGCCCGTGACCTCACCCTTTAAAATAGCAGTGGTTAGCGCGGGCACATCGGCAAGCGTCGCCGGTTGGATCATGGCTTCTAACTTTGCCAAGGGCAGGTCCTGTGCGACGCGGCTCCAAGCGGCTACGCGTCTGTCAAAAGGGCAGGCTACGGAATCAATGCCCGTAAGCGTGATGCCACGAAGCAAAAAAGGAATTACAGTGGCGTTAAAAGACGCGCCTGCCGCATTGCCAACTGAGGCTACGGTGCCGCCATAAGCCATCTGCCCCAAAACGCGGGCCAGAATTTGGCCGCCAACCACGTCGATGCAGCCTGCCCAGAGGGCGCTTTCCATCGGCCGTTTGATCACCTCTTCCAAAGTGTCGCGCGCGATGATTTTGCTGGCCCCTAGATCTTGCAAATAGGCGGACGATGCCGCGGACCCCGTGACCGCAGTCACCTGATAGCCTAAATTTGCCAAAATTGCGATCGCAACTGAGCCCACGCCGCCCTTGGCTCCTGTGACCAGAACCTCACCCTTTTCGGGGGTCAGGCCGTGGGCTTCAAGCGCCATAAGTGACAACATCGCCGTCAGGCCCGCCGTGCCAACAGCCATGGCTTGACGTGTAGTCAATCCACTGGGCAATGGCACCAACCAATCCCCTTTAACGCGCGCTTGTGTCGCATAGCCTCCCCAATGCACCTCGCCCACACGCCAGCCAGTTTGTACGACCTTGTCGCCCACCTTATAGCGGGCATCATCTGATGCCTCGACTGTTCCAGAAAAATCAATGCCGCCAACATGTGGGTAATTGCGCACTAAGCCGCCACCATTCGGTGAAAGGCACAGCCCGTCTTTATAATTTACGGTTGTATATTCAACCGCTACCATCACATCGCCTTCGGGCAATTTACTTTTGGGAAGCTCCTGCAAGCTTGTTGTCACAAGACCAGCGTCGTCTTTTTCGGATAGTATTGCGCGAAACATAGATTGTCCTTTGGTTTAGGCTTGGAACGGTGGGGCTTTCCCAAGCCCGCGCTTATCAATTCGCCGCACGCTAACTCAAAAAAATAGGCGATCCAAGGGTCTAAACGCCTAGATACGATGAAGAGTATCGCCGAATTTAATCACACCCGATCGCTCAATACTTAACAAAATGCCGCGCAAACGAAGTGGTTCATGGCCCAGCGCGGTGATCCAATTTTTGGCGTCTTCGCCATAGCGTGCCTTCCATTTAACGCAGCCATCATTGAAGTATGGTGAAACACGCAGCAACGCCGTCCCGATTTCAATAAGTTGGCCTTCAGGCATATTTCGCAAGCTTAGGTTCATATCCGTGATTATCGTATCACCCGGGTGGGGTTCGCAGGCACTGGGGTGCCAAATTAAATCTAACACGCGTTTTGATAGGATCGAAATCTGGTTTATAGGATCACTGGATCCATCGGGTTGTCGAGCCCAATTGTTTTTGCCCCATCTATCTCCAATGACGCCCTGCTCTTTGGTAACTGTAATTTCGGTTGGAAAAATTCGTTTCGAAAATTCGGGACGCACACATAAAAGTTCCACCCTGCCACCCTCCTTTGGGGCCGATAGAATATGGGGGAGCGCCTTCATAAGTGTCTGTGTTGTGAGAGAAGGCATTTTGCTCTAGCTCCCTTAAGTCATTTGGGGATGTTTTTTTTGATAATCGCGCACCAAAGGAGCAACCTTGCTGCCGATCAGCGTAATGGCGTCTTTCAGGCGCTCATGTGACATGCTGGCATTGTCCATCTGAAACGTAAAGCGTGAAATGCCGCCTAAAGCTTGGCTATGGCGCAGGATCTTTGCTGCAACCTCCTCGGGGTCGCCCACAACCAAGGCCCCTAGCGGGCCCGTTTGCGCATCAAAATGCGCACGTGTGACTGGGGGCCAGCCGCGTTCTTTGCCAATCCTGGTAAAGGTTTCGGCATAACCTGGATAATAGGCATCTAACGCCTTTTGCGGGGATTGCGCCACAAAGCCCAGCGAGTGAATACCTACTTTAAGGTTTTCTGGCTGATGGCCAGCATCATGTCCCGCCTTGCGATAAAGGTCGACCAAGGGGCGGAACCGGTGGGTTTCCCCACCAATAATGGCGATCATCAAAGGCAGACCCAGGGCCCCCGCACGGCAGAATGACGCAGGGGTGCCTCCCACGCCCAGCCAGACGGGCAAGCGCTCTTGCGCGGGTCTCGGGTGAATTGCTTGATCAACTAATGGAGCGCGAAAATTACCCTCCCATGTGATCGTTTCTTTCGCGCAAATCTGTAACAATAGGTTAAGTTTTTCTGAAAAAAGCTTATCATAATCGTTTAAATCATAACCAAATAGCGGAAACGCTTCTGTGAAAGACCCTCGCCCTACGACCATTTCGGCCCGTCCGTTTGAAATCAAATCAAGCGTGGCAAAATTTTGAAAGACTCGCACTGGATCGGCGGCACTTAGTACCGCAACGGCGCTGGTAAGACGGATGTTTTTTGTGCGTGCAGCCGCTGCGGCCAAAATCACTGGGGGAGCCGAATCTAGAAATTCGACACGGTGGTGCTCGCCAATTCCAAAGACATCAAGCCCTACCTGATCGGCATGGGCAATGCGGTCAAGCAGTTCTGCTATCGCATTAACCCGCGCGCTGGGGGTGTTTTCTTGTGGGTTCTGCAAAGCTGCAAAGCTGTCAACGCCAATTTCCAAAATATATCCTCACAATCATTGCTTGATAGTGTTTGATGCCGTAGCTCACGAATAGTCCTAAACTAGATAATTGATTTAGCTGCTATCTATATGAGTAACTACGTGAGCTCAATAAGGGGACACATTGAGTTAGATTACAAATTATATTGGGTTTAGATTTGCGGCACCGTGTTCCACTCCAACTGCAAGTGGTTCATTATCCAGTGTGAGCTCATAGGCGTTCCGGTTAAGGTTCGCCGAGGTGGTGTAGAAGATGACTTTGATATGTTTAAGTGGCGCTGTATCTGAGCAGATTTCCATTCTAACCCGTTTGGCGTTTGCTCTGCTACCCCAGGGGGGTGAAAAATATATTCGTATGTGTCATCCAGTGACTCTCTCACGGTCTCTGAGAATGCTGTGCGTGTTGATCACAGCACGTGTTGTCGTTCCTCGTGAACTCAGAATTTTTTTTGTAGGAAACAACCAGTATTTGAGTTATCAAGCAAAGCCCCCATTCATTTTCTGGGATTTGATAGGCTGACGGCTGATACAAGACAATAAAAATTGAGGTCGACTTACGGTAAATTTAACTCTTAGTAAAAGAGCATTTTTTGTAACTAATACTAAATAAAAAATAGGTTTTTATAAGAAAATATTTTCCTCGTTATACTAAAAAAATTAACTAATTTTAATATTTTTTTCTTTACAAGAAATAATTTGTAAAGTTATTGTCTTCGTTAGGGCTGTCACAAAATTGAAATAAAGTTATTTATAAAAGGACACTGCAATGACAAATTCATGGCGCTTTTCCACACTTATCGACCGCCACCGGGCTCTTGGTTCAGACTTAGAGGATTGGAGTGGTATGGGAACCGCCTGGTCGTATAAAAAAGGTGATCCAGATGCAGAATATATGGCTATCCGCACCAAAGCGGGTTTAATGGATGTTTGAGGTGCGATCGCATTTTCAATCCGATGCTATTTGATTCGGTTTGAAGACTTGGTTATGGTTCCCAAGTGGGGCCGTCGGTTGCATCGCGTGATTAAAGAATTGCATCCAGATTTAGCTGCTTATAAATTTTTTTTTGCGCAACCGCCCTCTTATGGTTGAATATTTATCGCAATTTGATGATGGTGCTCCTACGCCACTGGGTTGTTAGCCTGATGAATAGATGAGAGGCGGACCTTTATGACTGTAGGCTTACCTGGGACTTTTGGTTTTTTGCTCTTCCCAGACTTTCCAATGGCATGTTTGAGTGCGGCAATCGAACCGCTGCGAGCTGCCAATGAGATTTCAGGAAAGACCATTTTCCGTTGGAAACTTATTTCTGAGTGTGAAGGCCCGATAATGTCGAGTGCTGGAGTGCAATTTACTCCCGA
Source organism: Paracoccaceae bacterium (assembly GCA_041441915.1). Taxonomy (GTDB): domain Bacteria; phylum Pseudomonadota; class Alphaproteobacteria; order Rhodobacterales; family Rhodobacteraceae; genus UBA10365. The sequence continues at coordinate 132,564 of JASDRS010000010.1, forward strand.
CGTCACGTTGGAAAATTGTTCAGATATTGAAGCGCTTTTCATACTTTCAATGCCGAATGCTCAGTTTGAAAATCAAAGGAGTGGCAATGCTAGGCTGCGCTGGCTTGATCGTGTAGGCGTTACCCTTGGCGGATTTTCTGGGGGGGTATTTCCTTTAGCGCGCTCGGGTGTGATGCAAGGACGAAAATCGTCGGTTCATTGGTGCTATGAAGCGGCGTTTAAGTCTGACTTTCCAAGTATTAATGTCATTAATACTTTAGTTGTGTTTGAAAATCGCCGCATTACGGCTTCGGGTTCGGGGGCAGTCTTCGACGTTATGCTCTCTCAAATATCTACCCATTTGGGCAACGATATCATGGCTGAGGTAGCCTGCTGGTTTCAACAGCCGCTTGTGCGTGATTATGGCGTCGCTCAAAAGGTCCCTGTTCGCCATACCGCCAACACGGAAGACAGCTTTCCACAAGCCATACGTGACGCCATTTCTTTATTTGAATCTCACATTGAAGATCCAATACGCATTGCAGACGCAGCAGCCATTGTGGGCCTTTCTGAGCGCCACTTTGAGCGTATGTTTAAACGTGAAACAGGTAAAAGTCCGTTAAGGTTTTATCGAAATTTAAGACTGGGAAAAGTACGCCAGAGGGTCATTCACACAAGTGATAGCTTGACAGAAATTGCAGCGTCTACTGGTTTCGAAAAGTCAGCTTTAATGACTAAATATTACGCGCAAGAGTTTGGCTTAAGGCCCCGCGAAGAGCGCCAAAAAATGAACACGATAAGGCAAATGTCGGTTAACAGGTAAGCTGCTTCTTAATTTGCAAGTACTGCAATACTGGCAAATACGATGAAAATGCCCACCCATTGGCCAGGCTTGAGGAGCTCTTTCAAAAAGTGGCGCGCCAGTAAAATTGTAACGACGCCAAACATGCTAGACGCAATGGTGGCATAGTGTGCATGTTGAAAAAGGCCAGCTACCAAAACAGCGCTCAGTGCCGTAGCATCTAATGCACCCATAGCAAGAAACACAGGCCACTTAGCTCCTTTGGGCTTAAGTTCCTGGCCTGATATCAACAAAATTAAGGTGATAGCCAAAACGGATGTGGCTCGCCCTATCCAAAGCATAGGTAAAGCGAACCCAGTTTCGGTTGCATTTTGTCCGCAATAAAATGTCAGGGCAAAACCTACAGACCCAATAAAGGCCCAAAAAACGCTTTTGATAAGCACTTCCCTTGTCAAGAATCCCGCAGCTTTTATATGGTGTTTCTCTCGAGAAAGGCCAATAATTAAAATACCTACAATGACCGCGCAGGCCGAAATCCATTCTAAATGGCTAACCGACTTGGCCGCATAAAATGAAAAAATAAGATAAATCAATGGATAAGAAGATGCTATGGGCGAGACAAGCCACGCTGGCGCCATACTAAAAGCCCTAAAAAGTCCATAACCCCCCATGACATAGGCGATGCCGCTGCCAATTGCCCAATATATGCCAATTTCAGATAGCATTTTCCAGTCACTAAAAATCAGAGCGAAAGGTGTTAAAATTAAAAACCCTGTGCCAATGGTGCCAAACATAATTGCAAAGGCGGTTGCTTTAGTTGCGATGATACGCGCCGCCAGATCATGAAGTCCCCAGGCCAAAGCTGCTAAAATTCCGAGTGATAGTGAAATCATGCGTGAAAAACTTTCTAAGGATATGACTTGTTATAACATGGCTGCAGTGATATTACTTCAAGTTAACAAGTTTTCCTTTTAATAAAAATATAATTCTTAATTAAATGGGAGACATCCATGTCTTCAGGCCTCTATCCGCAAGTGATATCTGGTCCTCCTTCCTTTTGACTTGCGTAGCCATTCAGGGCGCGAGCGCCACGTAGTAGCAGGCAATGACGTGGCTATTTTAACAGTATCGTCAGGAGATAAATTTAAATTTATCAATGAAGAAGGAGGTCAGGTTTGTGAAGTTGTAGCCTTTGATCAAAAGGGCAAAGCCTTGCCCAACCTATTTGGCTACTCTGCTAACAGCAAAGCTGACGGCATCAAGGCATTGATGCTTGAGGATTCTCAACTTCGCTAAAGGGTAGAAAAAAGTCTGCAGCAAAAGGGCGCTACGCTAAAAGTAGACGCTGCTCTTAGTATGTTTGACGTGCTTAGTCCCACAAAATTATTTCAAGAATTTACAGCCCAAGAAGCAGGGTTTTTACTGGTTGCGGCACCAGGTGTGCACATGGATTTTGAAAAACAACGCCACCCCGATCGTAGTTTGGGTTGAGCGTGCAAAGCCTTTGATGATGTGCCATCACGTATTACCCGATGCTTTGGCGGACCCTTTGCAAGAGATCAGGGTAGCCTCATCGACCGCGCAATCTTACTTTGTCAAAAAAAGCGAATATATTCAAATCATTGATGTGGATGGTCGCCAAATGACGGACTTTCAGTGCTTTTCAGCCCAGAAATTAGATAAGGGCATCGAACGGCCCCTGGACGTAACGACAACACGCAGTTTTATGACTAATTCCTTTCCGATTCCCAGAATGCATTCAAAATATTTTGATCAAGATTGGGACGCTTTGGTTGAAGTGGTGCAAGATACCGTAGGGCGTCACGATGCTTTCACGATGGCTTGTACCGCGAAATATTTCGACGATGTAGGATATCCTGGCCATGCCAATTGCTCCATAAATTTCAATTTTGCGCTTAAGTCTTATCCTATAGAACCGCGTCCCGGCTGGATGGCTGCCAATTTCTTTTATAACACGTTCATTGGTGCTAACGCTTCTGTGATGTCTGACAAATCTTGGTCCAGGCCAGGGGACTATGTTTTGATGCGTGCTTTGACCGACCTTGTGTGTGTCATCGTCTTGTCCAAATGATACTACGCCGGGAAATGGGTGGTATTTGACTGACATTCATGCGCGCATTTATGCCAGCCACGAAGATTTTAAACGGGCAATTGCCTCTCGTGTGACGCCCAATTCGGAGCCAAAAATGACAAAAGAAACTGCGTTTCACCAAAAAATTGAAGCAAAAACATGGCAGTTTATCGAATATAAAGGCTATTAGCTGCCAAAAGCCTATAGCGAAAACGGGTCAATCGAAGAATATTAGGCCTGCCGCGAAAAAGATGTTGTGATGGACCTTTCTCCACTTCGTAAATTTGAGGTCATGGGCCCTGATTCAGAAGCTCTGCTGCAATATTGCGTAACGCGCGATATGAAAAAACTCAGCCAAGGGCGGGTTGTTTATACTACCATGTGTTATGAACATCGCGGGATGCTCGATGATGGCACCGTTTATCGCTTGGGGTGCGATAATTTTCGCTGGATTGGGGGTAACGAATATTCTGGAATTTGGCTGCGTGAGCAGGCTGAAAAGGATAATTTGAATGTTCTGGTGCGTGGGGCCACTGATCAGATGCATAATCTGGCCATCCAAGGCCCTAACAGTCGTGAAATCATGCGCCGCATGGTTTGGACCCCGCCCCATCAACCCATTGTTGATGAATTGGGCTGGTTTCGCTTTTCTATTGGTCGACTTGGTGGAGCAACGGGTGCGCCCATTGTTTTATCGCGTACAGGGTATACGGGCGAATTGGGGTACGAAGTTTTTTGCCACCCCAAGGACGGTGGCACGCTTTATGATGCCGTTTGCGAGCATGGCGCCGATTTGGGCCTGCGCCCTATGGGACTTGACGCTTTAGACATGGTGCGCATTGAAGCGGGCCTTATTTTTGTGGGATACGACTTTTCTGACCAAACGGACCCTTTTGAAACTGGTATTGGGTTTACTGTGCCGCTGAAATCCAAGCCCGGTGACTTTATCGGTCGCGATGCGCTTATTCGCAAAAAAGAACATCCGACCCATAAGTTTGTTGGATTGGATATTCATTCAAACACAGATGTGCATCACGGTGACTGTCTGCGTTTTGGGCGCACCCAAATTGGTGTGGTCACGTCGTCAATGCGCTCACCTTTATTGGATAAAAATATTGCTTTGGCGCGCGTTGATGTTGCCCACAGTGCCGAGGGTATGCGCCTAGAGGTTGGAAAATTAGATAGTTTGCAAAAGCGGCTTGAAGCCACGATAGTATCTCTTGCCCATTATAATCCAAAAAAGACCCGCCCGCAGTCTTAAATTCGACCAAGGGGCGCTCTTTGCAAAAACACCAAAGTCGCCTCTGTTAAATTGGTGGGTGGCGCAAATAGGGCATTTTTTGGCGATATTTGATGCCCCCGTTTAAAATTATTGTCCTAATCTTGAAAAAAGCCAAAGGGAAGTCGTCAATGCGTTATTCTGGTTTTCGGGTTATCGCCGAAGCTCTAAGGGGCCATAAAGGCTGGAAACCCATTTGGCGTGATCCCGAACCGCAAAAAGAATATGACTATGTAATTGTTGGTGGGGGTGGCCACGGTTTGGCCACGGCCTATTACTTGGCCAAAGAATTTAGCCAAGCCCGCATTGCCGTGATTGAAAAAGGCTATTTAGGTGGTGGGAATGTTGGGCGCAATACAACCATTATTCGCTCAAATTATCTTTTGCCGGGCAATGAACCGTTTTATGAATTTTCGCTGCGTCTTTGGGAAGGTCTCGAGCAAGATTTTAACTATAACGCCATGATCAGCCAGCGTGGGATAATTAACCTGATCCACTCTGATGTGCAGCGTGACGCCTTTATCCGCCGCGGCAATGGTATGGTTCTAAACGGTGCCGATGCTGAACTTTTAAACCGCGATCAGGTGCGAGCCATGTATCCGTTTTTGAATTTTAACCATGCCCGCTTTCCGATTAAAGGTGCTTTGATGCAGCGGCGTGGCGGCACTGTGCGCCATGATGCGGTGGCATGGGGCTATGCGCGTGGGGCAGACAGCCGTGGCGTTGATCTGATTCAAAACTGTGAAGTCACAGGCTTTCACATTAAGAATGGCCGTGTTTTGGGAGTTGAAACCAGCCGCGGACGCATCGGGGCTAAAAAAGTCGGCGTTGCGGTGGCTGGATCATCGAGTCGTGTGATGGCGATGGCGGGCATGCGTTTGCCGATTGAAAGTCATGTCTTGCAAGCCTTTGTATCAGAGGGTCTGAAACCTGTAATAGATGGTGTGATCACCTTTGGCGCTGGGCATTTCTATGTCAGTCAGTCAGACAAGGGTGGGTTGGTCTTTGGTGGCGATCTTGACGGCTATAATTCATATGCTCAACGCGGCAACCTGCCTGCGGTAGAAGATGTTGTCGAAGGCGGCATGGCACTGATGCCCATGATCGGCCGAGCGCGGCTATTGCGCGCTTGGGGCGGGGTGATGGATATGTCGATGGACGGGTCACCCATTATTGATCAAACTCATATTGATGGGCTCTATTTCAACGGTGGCTGGTGTTATGGTGGCTTTAAAGCCACGCCCGCGTCTGGTTGGTGCTTTGCGCATTTACTGACCCACGACAAGTCCCATCCTACGGCCACTGCTTATCGTTTGGATCGTTTTCGCCATGGGCGAATGATTGACGAAAAAGGCATGGGTCCTACGCCCAATCTACACTGACAGAGGTAGCATGATCATTAATCACCCCCTTCTAGGCCCGCGTGATGCCCAAGAATTTTCTTATTTGGGCGATGCTAATCTGATGAAACGCCCTGATGGCATGGTAGCTGATTTGGATAGTTTTCACGACTATCTTTATTTGCGCGACAATCCTGTAGGGGAGCATGCCGAATTGTGGTTTCACGAACAAGGTGACCGCAGTTGGTTGGTTATAACGCGCAACACGCTCACACATGAAATTCTAAAGGTTGAACTCGCCAGCGATGTGGCTCGTTTATGGGGGCGCAGCACATGAGCCAAAGCCATCGTTTATCCGGGGGATTGATCGATCGCAGTGCCTCATTGAATTTTATATTCGATGGGAAAAGCTATCAGGGCTATGCGGGTGATACATTGGCATCGGCGCTTTTGGCCAATGGTCAGTGCCTTATGGGGCGCAGCTTCAAATATCACCGCCCACGCGGTCCGATTTCAGCCGGATCAGAAGAGCCTAATGCTATCGTTGAATTGCGCGAGGGCGCGCGGCTTGAACCTAACACCCGCGCAACTGTGGCAGAACTTTTTGACGGATTGGTAGCTAAAAGCCAAAATCGCTGGCCCACCCTAAAGTTTGATGCCATGGCAATTACCGACTTATTGCATCCCTTTTTAGCTGCGGGCTTTTATTATAAAACCTTTATGTGGCCGGCTACATTTTGGGAAAAAATTTATGAGCCCATCATCCGCCGTGCAGCGGGGCTTGGAAGCCTGAGCAAACTTGAAGACCCCGACTTTTACGATAAAGGCTTTTTGCACTGCGATCTGTTGGTGATCGGGGCAGGGCCTGCGGGTCTTTCGGCTGCTCTAACGGCCGGGCGCGCTGGCGCACGTGTCATATTGGCTGATGAGGATTTTTTGATGGGGGGCCGCCTTAACAGCGAAACCTATCACATCAATGACATGGGCGGCGCTTTATGGGCGGCGGAGGCGATCGCGGAATTGTCCTCTTTGCCCAATGTAAGGCTCTTGGCGCGCACAACAGTTTTGGGCGCTTTTGATCATGGTATTTATAGCGCGGTCGAGCGGGTCAGCGATCATGTTTTGGTGCCAGCTGACAATAAATCGCGTCAAACTTTATGGCGTATTTACAGTCAACGCGCCCTTCTGGCTACGGGCGCAATTGAACGCCCGATCGCCTTTGAAAACAATGATCGCCCTGGCATCATGATGGCGGCAAGCCTGCGCAGTTACGCCAATCGCTGGGCAACCGCTGTTGGCAAGCGCGTGGCGATTTTCACTAATAATGATGATGGCTTGCGCAGCGCCATAGATCTGAAGGCCAAAGGTGTTGAAATTGCCGCAGTGATCGACACGCGATCCGATGGCATGGTGCTTTCTGATATGCGTCATATAAAATCTTCAGTAATCACCGACACAAAGGGCCGGCTTGGCGTTTCTAAAATCACCATCCGCCATGAGAATGGTATTTATGAAGAGCTAAGTGTTGACGCGGTTGGCGTGACGGGTGGCTGGAACCCGAACGTAAATATCAATTCGCACCATCGGGGCCGCCCGCGATGGGACGACCAAATCGTGGCCTTCCTGCCAAGCCCAGACGGGCCTAAGGGACTGCAAGCCGTGGGTGCGGCGGCGGGCCATTTTTCAACCCATCAAGCGCTTGAAACAGGACAAAAAGGCGCCATTGCTTTGCTTGCAGATTTGGGTATCAAGGCCAAGGCCGTAGCGTTGCCTAAGGCTGAAGACAGTGCCTACGCAATCAAACCCTATTGGTTCGTTCCATATGGCAAGGGCCGAGCTTGGGTTGATACGCAAAATGACGTGACGATCAAAGACATTAAACTAGCACATCGAGAAAACTTTACCGCCGTCGAGCACCTTAAACGCTATACCACCTTGGGCATGGCGACCGATCAGGGAAAAACCTCGAATGTTTTGGGCTTGGCTGTTATGGCGAGCCTAACCAATAAAACTATCGAACAAACTGGATCTACTATTTTTCGCCCGCCCTATACGCCAGTGGCTTTTGGCGCTTTGGCGGGACGCGCGCGTGGACCCGAGTTCAAGCCCACACGTTTGCCCCCCTCTCATAAATGGGCTGCTGAAAATGGCGCTGTCTTTGTTGAGGTAGGCATGTGGATGCGCACGCAGTGGCTGACCCAAGTAGGCGAAACCCATTGGCGCCAATCGGTCGACCGCGAAGTGCTGACTACGCGAAATTCGGCAGGTATCTGTGATGTGACAACCTTGGGCAAAATTGATATCCAAGGCGCTGACGTGGCGACCTTTCTAAATCGCGTCTATGCCAATGCTTTTGCGGCCCTTCCGGTTGGAAAATGTCGCTATGGGCTTATGCTGCGTGAGGATGGTATTGTGTTTGACGATGGCACGACTGCACGCTTAGGCAAAAATGAATATGTGATGACCACCACCACCGCCAATGCGGTGACGGTTTACCGGCACCTTGAGTTTTGTCGCCAATGCCTGTGGCCTGATCTGGATGTGCAGCTGATTTCGACCACCGAAGCGTGGGCTCAATATTCAGTTGCTGGACCAAATGCGAGACGTTTACTGCAAAAGTTGGTAGATCAAGATATTTCAAACGAAGCCTTCCCTTATATGGGTGCGTCCGAAATTACGGTTTGTGATGGGGTTCGAGCGCGCCTATTTCGTATTTCTTTCTCAGGCGAGTTGGCGTTTGAAATTGCCATTCCAACCCGTTACGGCGATGCGATGATCCGTGCGCTCGTGGCTGCGGGAGAAGAATTTGATGCCTGCGTTTATGGCACCGAAGCTTTGGGCGTGATGCGCATTGAAAAGGGCCATGTAGCCGGCAATGAGCTCGATGGGCGATCTACAGCCCTTAATATGGGTCTCGGGAAAATGGTGTCGCAGAAGTCCGACAGCATTGGCATGCTGATGTCGCAGCGTGAAGGCCTGGCTCAGTTGGATGGTTTGCGGCTGGTCGGGGTGCGGCCCGTGAACGCCAAAGACACTATCAGCGCGGGCAGTCATTTTATGCTCAAGGGGGCTGCAGCAACATTGGAAAACGACGATGGCTGGGTGACGTCAGCGGCCTATTCGCCTACTTTGGGATGTCCGATTGCTTTGGGCTATTTAAAAAATGGTGCCACCCGTATGGGTGAAAAGTTGCGGGCTGTGAACTTTTTGACAAAAAACGACGTCGAAGTTGAAATTGTGAGCCCCCATTTTGTTGATCCAGAAGGAGCTCGTTTGCGTGCCTAATATCACATTAAACCCCATCACCCCGCTGGGTTCTGATGACCCGATCACCGTGACCATCGGAGAGGTTAAAATCGTGCAAAATAGTTTGGTTGCGCTGGCATCTCTCGCTGTTAGGCGCGGGTGTGATGCCGAACTGATTCGCAAAGCTAAAATGGCAAGGTTGCCTTTGGCGCCTGTGGCTTTAGCGGTAGCTGGGCCAGTATTTGGAACCGTTTGGCTGTCTGATGGACTTTGGCTGGTGGAAGCACCTATCGCAGAGTATGAAGATATCTCTCAACATTTGCGACTAATTTTCGACAGCTCTGCCTCAATCACCGAGCAAACAGGTGCCTGGGTGCGCTTTGATGTGACGTCAAAGCGCGCTCTCGCGGTTTTTGAAAAGTTGACCAACCTTGACCTTGCCACGTGCCGCATTGGTTTTGCATCTCGCACCACAATGGAACACGTGGGTTGCTATCTGATCAAGCGTTCCGATAATCTTTATACGGTTTATGGCCCATCATCTTCTGCGCAGTTTTTGCAACATGCTTTAATTGTTACCGCACAATCGATTATTTAAGCCGCCGTAGATTGACGGATCGCATCTTGGCCTTGTTAAAATTTATTTTTGTATTTAGAGACATGCCTGATAGAAATCCTTAAGGATTTGACATGACGAATGATGAGGCACGAAAAAAAATACAGCGCTCTTCGTCTCGGCTGAGCCAAGATCCGCACAGTACGCGCCAAATTTTAGAACGCAATTTAGAAGCCTCGATTGGTCGCGAAGTTAAAACACTTCGACGTCAGCAAAATATGACTGTTGCAGACCTTGCACAGATGACAGGCCTGTCCATTGGTATGTTGTCAAAAATTGAAAATGGCAACACCTCGCCTTCCCTTAAAACATTACAGGTTTTAAGTCATACGTTCTCTGTCCCTGTGACAGCATTTTTTGCAGGTTTTAATGAGCGCCGTGAAGTACAACACGTCAAAGCAAATGAACATGTTGGAGTTGATCGCCGAGGATCTCGTGCTGGTCATCAATATAATTTGCTAGGCCATATTGGTGCTAACTCATCGGGCGTTATGGTCGAGCCATATTTGATCACACTAAGTGAGGACAGCGATACCTTTCCAACCTTTCAGCATGAAGGTTTGGAAATGCTTTACGTCTTAGAAGGTGAAGTGAAATATCGACATGATGACAAAATATTTCACTTGTGCCCTGGTGATAGTTTGTTTTTTGATGCCGACGCACCGCATGGACCAGAGGTTTTGGTTGAGTTACCAATCCGATACTTGTCAGTCATTTCGTACCCAGTCGCTTAATCTAAATGCCTTAAGTCCTATTTAAAATTAACATACCGCCGTTAAATATGAAGATAGAAATTAATTTTAAACTTAAACTTTAAATGATATTAGCTGCTTTGTTATTGCATTTTTTTGATGGCATGACCCGAATGCGCGACTTAAATCATTAAGAATTTTTTCTTGATAGTTATGTTGTAAGGTGCGTGCTAAGCTTTAAAGAAGTATAAAAGTGCCAAACTGAAACCTTTAATTTTTTCCTATGCATTAAAAATATTTCTTGATAGTTTTTAAAAAAAGTGGAAATATTATTTCCAGAAAGAAAATTTTCTTAGGAGCGCTACTTTATGTGTGGAATCGTTGGGCTTTTTCTAAAAGATAAAATGCTAGAACCGCAGCTGGGGGCTATGCTGACGGATATGCTGATCACAATGACTGATCGTGGCCCTGACAGCGCAGGAATTGCTATTTATGGCGCACCGCAAAAAGGGATGGCTAAATTAACTTTACAATCCTCAAAGCCGACCGAGGATTTTGATGGTCTACAAGCTTCTATTGAGAAAGCAGTTAACTCTAAGGTTAAGGCTTCTATTAAGGGCACGCATATCGTGATTGAATTGCCGTTGTTTCACCTTGAAAATGCGCGTGGAGCTGCGAGCGCTTTTTCCCCGACGCTTAAAGTCATGAGCGCCGGTGAAAGCATTGAAATTTTCAAAGAGATAGGCTTGCCGAAAGACGTCGCAGCAATGTTTGGCGTTTCAAAAATGAAAGGCACGCACGGTATTGGCCATACACGTATGGCCACTGAGTCCGCCGTGACCACGATGGGGGCACATCCTTTTTCGACCGGACTTGACCAGTGTTTAGTCCATAATGGCTCTTTATCTAACCACAATTCGGTGCGTCGTGATTTGCGGCGCGCGGGAATGGAGTTTGAAACCGAAAACGACACGGAAGTGGCGGCAGCCTTTATCAGCCATAAGCTTAGTGAGGGCTCGCAGCTCGGTGATGCTATGGAAGCTACTTTAACGGACTTAGACGGATTTTTTACTTTTGTTCTTGGTACCAGGAATGGTTTTGGAGTTGTTCGAGATCCTATCGCTTGCAAGCCAGCCGTTATGGCTGAAACAGATCAATATGTGGCATTCGGATCCGAATATAGGGCCTTAGTTAATTTACCTGACATTGAAAATTCCCGCGTTTGGGAGCCTGAGCCCGCAACTATATATTTCTGGGAGCGTTAATGAATGCAAAGCTTTGATCTTTCAAAAGATGGATTGCGTGCGCTGAACTCGACCCTGCATTCTTTGCAGGGCGAAACCAACATGACCGAGTGGGAAGTAATTAACCCAAAGGGGTCTCATTCGATCGCGGTGGGTGTTGATGCTTTAATCGACGTAACTGTGCGCGGTTCGACTGGCTACTATTGTGGTGGTATGAATAAGCTCGCAATTATTCGTGTTAAGGGCTCCGCAGGTCCCGGGGTTGGTGAAAATATGATGTCAGGTACCGTAATTGTCGACGGTGACGCGAGCCAATATGCTGGCGCCACGGGGCGGGGTGGACTTTTGGTGATCAAAGGAAATGCTAGTTCGCGCTGTGGAATTTCGATGAAGGGGATCGAAATTGTCGTGCATGGCAACATAGGGCATATGTCGGCCTTTATGGCACAATCAGGTAATATGGTGGTGTTGGGCGACGCGGGCGACGCTCTAGGTGACAGCCTTTATGAGGCCAGGTTATTTGTGCGCGGTTCGGTTAAGTCGTTGGGAGCGGATTGCATTGAGAAAGAAATGCGCCCTGAGCATTTTGAACTATTGGCAGACCTTTTAGAGCGTGGCGAAGCCAGTCATTTGGCAAAGCCATCTGACTTTAGGCGCTACGGATCGGCTAGAACACTTTACACATTCAATGTCGACAACGCATTGGCATATTGAGGGTCACATGACAGATATTCCACATACGCCGCCAAAAATGTCTTGGACGTTTTCAAACGAAGTTAATGCTGAAATTCGGCGTGCGGCGGCCACTGGGATCTATGATATCCGTGGCGGCGGCTCAAAGCGTCAACTTCCGCATTTTGATGATCTTTTGTTTCTTGGGGCATCAATCAGCCGTTATCCATTGGAAGGATACCGCGAAAAATGTGGTACTGACGTATGGTTGGGTACAAGGTTTGCCAAAAACCCCATTCATTTGGAGATACCCATCACTATCGCTGGCATGAGCTTTGGGGCTTTGTCTGGCCCTGCAAAAGAAGCGTTGGGGCGTGGGGCGAGCGATGCGGGCACCTCGACCACGACGGGTGATGGTGGAATGACCGAAGAAGAGCGGGGCCACTCTAAAACTTTAGTCTATCAATATCTCCCTTCACGTTATGGCATGAACCCGGATGACTTGCGCCGTGCTGATGCCATTGAAGTGGTGGTAGGGCAGGGGGCAAAGCCAGGTGGTGGGGGTATGTTGCTTGGTCAGAAAATTTCTGATCGTGTGGCCATGATGCGCAATTTGCCAAAGGGCATTGACCAACGCTCGGCTTGTCGACACCCTGATTGGACGGGCCCCGATGATTTAGAGATTAAGATTGCAGAACTGCGAGAAATTACCAACTGGGAAAAACCAATTTATATAAAAATTGGTGGATCAAGACCTTATTATGACACCGCGCTTTCCGTAAAATCTGGGGCCGATGTAGTCGTCCTTGATGGTATGCAAGGTGGTACAGCGGCGACACAGAATGTCTTTATTGAAAATGTTGGTATGCCAATTTTGGCTTGTATTCCGCAGGCTGTAAAGGCGCTGCAAGATTTGGGTATGCATCGTAAGGTACAGCTGATTGTTTCGGGTGGCATTCGTACAGGAGCTGATGTTGCAAAAGCTATGGCCTTGGGCGCAGATGCCGTGGCTATAGGCACTGCCGCTTTGATTGCCCTTGGTGATAATGACCCAATTTATGAGGAAGAGTATCGTAAGATTGGCACTACCGCTGGCGCTTATGACGACTGGCATGAAGGCAAAGATCCTGCCGGCATCACCACGCAAGATCTGCTGCTTTCAGGCCGATTTGACCCCATTATGGGGGGTCGACGTCTGAAAAACTACCTAAAAGTCTTAACCCTTGAGGCACAAACCATCGCGCGGGCCTGTGGCAAAAATCACCTGCACCATCTGGAACCAGAAGACCTGTGCGCTTTGACTGTGGAGGCTGCCGCTATGGCGGGTGTTCCAATCGCAGGCACCTCATGGGTTCCAGGTAGGTATTAAAGAACTGTTGGATTTTACATTACTTAAGGGCTTATTATTGTCACAATAATTTATAAAACAGGGAAAATAAGATGACAAAAGATCTGGCCAAATGGGCAAAAGAAAAAGGCGTTAAGTATTTTATGATTTCCTATACTGACCTTTTTGGAGGCCAGCGTGCTAAATTGGTGCCGTCTCAGGCTATTAACGAAATGGCTGTTGACGGTGCAGGCTTTGCGGGTTTTGCGACTTGGCTAGATTTAACCCCAGCGCATCCTGATATGATGGCGGTGCCTGATGTAAGTTCAGCCATTCAAATGCCTTGGAAGCCAGAGGTTGCGTGGCTTGCGTCAAATTGCGTGATGGAAGGCAAACCTGTTGCTCAAGCTCCGCGCAATGTCTTAAGCAAATTGATAGATGAGGCGGCTGAAGAAGGTCTTCGTATCAAAACAGGTGTTGAACCTGAGTTTTTCCTTTTGAATATGGAAGGCACACAGATTTCTGATCCTTGGGATAACGCCGAAAAACCCTGTTATGATCAACAAGCGGTCATGCGTCGGTATGATGTGATCTCAGAAGTGTGTGATTATATGCTGGATTTAGGTTGGGAAGCCTATCAGAATGATCATGAAGATGCGATTGGCCAATTTGAAATGAATTGGAAATATGACGATGCTTTGCAAACAGCAGATAAACATAGTTTCTTTAAATTCATGATGAAATCTGTTGCCGAAAAGCATGGCATGCGCGCCACGTTCATGCCCAAACCCTTTAAGGGGTTGACTGGATCGGGCTGCCACGCGCATATTTCAGTGTGGGATTTGGCTGGCAAGGTTAATGTTTTTGCCGACAATTCGAAAGAGCTTGGCCTTTCCGAAAAGGGCCGCCATTTCTTGGGTGGCATCATGAAGCATGCCTCTGCCTTGGCTGCAATTTGTAATCCAACTGTGAACAGCTACAAACGCATCAACGCGCCCAGAACCAGTTCAGGCGCAACTTGGGCGCCGAACACGGTCACATGGACCGGTAACAACCGTACCCACATGGTGCGAGTACCTGGCCCCGGTAGGTTTGAGCTACGCCTGCCTGACGGCGCTGTAAATCCCTATCTGTTGCAAGCGGTAATCATCGCCGCAGGCCTTGATGGCGTTCGCAACAAAGCAGATCCTGGCAAGCGCCATGATATTGATATGTACCAAATGGGGCATACGGTGAAAGGTGCGCCAAAACTTCCATTGAACTTGCTAGATGCGTTGCGGGAATATGAAAAGGACCGCACCTTGATGAACACAATGGGGGATGAGTTTTCGGTAGCCTATCTTAAATTAAAAAGAAAAGAATGGGATGGCTTTGTGTCCCATTTCTCGACTTGGGAACATGAAAATACATTGGATATCTAACGGTAAACATAGAGTGAGAAGGAAATTAAAGCTGTCTTGACCTGATAGGCCCCCTGGACTGGTCCATGTTGAATGTTAGTGCATGATCGGCCTTTCGGCACCCCAGATCTATGCCCATGACCCCGCCATTGGCCTCGCAGTGATAGAAGATTTTGGTACGCTAACCTTTAAGAAACTTTTGGATGTGGGGTATAGTGAAATTGCACTTTACGAAAATGCGGTTGAGCTTTTGGCAGCCCTACACCAATTTCCCAAATCCTGTGAGATAGTCTTGCCTTTTTTTGATATGGGCCCCCTAGCTCACTGAGCTAAGGATGTTTACCCAATGGTTTGCGCCCTTTCACATGGCCAGAGTGAAAATTGATGCGTTTGTAAAAGATTTCATGGTCCTTTGGTCGGAGGCTCTGGTCGATGTGGCGCAGGCGCGTGACGCTTTGGTGCTACGTGATTTTCACGTGGATAATTTGATGATTTTGCCTGAACGTATGGGAGTGCAGCGCTGCGGGCTTTTAGATTTTCAAGATGCGCTGTTGGGATCTTGTGTTTATGACCTTGTTTCCCTAACTCAAGACGCGCGTCGCCATGTGTCGCCCACGCTTGAGGGGCATCTCTTAGATTTTTATATGTCAAAACGGCCCGAGTTATCCCGCGCTGTCTTCCTTAAGGAATATCATCTTTTGGGCGCACATCGCGCCACCAAGTTATTTGGTAATTTTGAACGCCTGTCTAAACGCGATGCCAAACATAGCTATTTGGGCTTTTTGCCGCGGGTTATGCAGTTATTGGAAGTAGAGCTTCATGCCGCAGGCCTGACTGATATTCTGTCATTGATGAATGGATATATGCCGGAATGGCGCGGTCATCCGCCTAGGTGAATCAAACCATGATTAATCGCGGTGTTGGCGGTTGTAGCCATTAAGTGTACTGCCGTTAAATCCTAAAAGTACTTGAGAATTGGGTGCGTAAATTTCGACTAACAGCGGATAGCATTCTGGCGTGTCGCTAGAATGGCTGGCGCTGCAGTTACCACCCGGGCATGCTGAAAGCGCTCCTAAAAGGTCGATGTGTGCAAAAAATTCAATGAAATCACCGGGCCGCACTGGGCTTGCTTTCATGAAATATTGATGTGTGTCTTTGGTAAATCCAGTGCACATGAAGACATTTAGCACGTCATGTACGTGAAGTTCTGCGGTA
The DNA here is from genome assembly GCA_041441915.1 of Paracoccaceae bacterium. Taxonomy (GTDB): domain Bacteria; phylum Pseudomonadota; class Alphaproteobacteria; order Rhodobacterales; family Rhodobacteraceae; genus UBA10365. The sequence goes on from JASDRS010000010.1 coordinate 148,468, forward strand.
CTCAGGGGTTCTGATGTCACCTCGGCAATGGCGCGGGTTAGGTTTGAATGGCAGCAATGGTGATAGTGTTTTTGCGCCAAAAGATGGTTAGTATAGGGGTCACAGCGCGTGCCAATCACATCATGCACGCCGCCTCCGTCGGCATCAAATCCATACCAATCAAGCGTATCTTGTGTGATTGTGGCCATCTGACGTAGATACGGCATGGTCGACCACAGATGCTGACCCGTGGTCACATGGGTGCCGTGCAAAGCGCGGGTTTTTCCTGAAAAAAAACACTCTTCGAGATTATCGGAATTCCAGAGGTTTAAATCGCCGACCTGCGGCCCTTCGATACTGATGATGCGAAAGAAATGACCCTTCTGTATGCGAAAGGTGCGAGCCTCGCGCGGGGGGATCAGCAGGCTTTCAACCTTAGTCATGCCCACTTTGGCACGGGCAAAAAAATCTGGGTTGGCCTGTGGCAGGCTGGTGGCTGGATAGGTGATCACGGGCGTTGCTGATTGGCGCATTTTCGCGTCAGCAGGCGGGGTCGATCGGGGCCATAGATCACGTTTCATCGGTCTCCTTTTGATGCCAAGGTCAACCTGCGACCTCAGCTCTGCCCCAAAGTCAGATGCTATTAAAAATCCTGTGCAAGAGCTACTTTGCCAATTTCAAAAGCCGCCCTTCGGCCCGCATCAAACGATCGTGTAATTTCAAGATGTCATTCTTAATGGCCCGCATTTCCCGCGCGGCCGTCAAAATATCTGACTTATGTTCGGATGCATCCGCTTCAGTAGTAGAGCCACCGCTGCCTTCACCTGTCATCAGCCACACCAATGACACGTTCAGCATTCCCGCAAGCATCTGCAAACGGTTGCCGCGCGGCTCTCGGCGGTCGTTTTCCCAATCACGATAAGTCGAGAGCTTTACCCCTAGTTTGTGGGACAGATCTTCTTGGGAATGTCCGACGGCTTGGCGTGCCTTGTCCAAACGATCGCCGAAAGTTGCATGTTCTTCACTAAACCAATTTGTCATGGGCTTCCTTTATTAAAACACTATAATAGACAATTGGTAAAAAAGTGCAAACTCTCCCAATTTCAGTGATACACGGGGCCACTTTAGGCCTGTGCCAAAGCCACTATTCAAAGGCCAAGACCAAAGACCGATTGGGCCTTGGTGCGGCAATACCAAAGATGCGCTGTAACAGTAGCCCCCAAACATCCATGATCAAGAGAGTACCTATAAACCCCATCAAAAGTCCGGTTGCGGCACTCTGGCCCATGGGCGCCCCGTTTCTACAGTAAAGTTAATGTCATATAGGCCAGATAAAGTGCTGTCAGACCAAATCCCCATTTGCGCGTTATATCTTTCTTGAAAAACACGAAAGGTACCAGTAAAAGCGACGCGCTAAGCATAATCCAGAAATCAAAATATAAGAATTGCGGATCAACGGTTATGGGTGTCACCAATGCGGCCACCCCCATAACCCCTAAAAGGTTAAAAATATTGGAACCGATAACATTGCCCAACGCCACATCGGCCTGACGACGTAATGCCGATACAAGCGTTGTGGCAAGTTCAGGCAAAGAGGTCCCGAGTGCGATTAACGTCAAGCCAATCACCGTGTCAGAAACCCCAAAATTCTTAGCAATAATAGTCGCATTCCCCACTAATAAATCTGCACCGTAAGGTAGACCGATCAGGCCCACGACTAAATAAATTGCAATTTTATATACTGTCATTGACGGGTCTGCTCCATTGGGAACTTCGCCGATATCTTCTTGTAAGGAGCTGGCTTTAGCAGTTGCTTTTCGTTCAATCATTGCTCCGCGCAGCGCATCAAAAATGAACAGAGCTAAAAAACTTAAAAGTGCGATCCCAGACCACATATTAAACACGCCAGCGCTGGCCAGCCCAGTGAATAATACTGTGGCCCCGATCATGATCATATAGCTTTTTTTTGTGTTGTACTCACTGGTATGCAGGGCAACGATAATGGCGGGCAGGCCTAAAATCAGAAAAATATTGGTAATGTTTGAACCAACTATATTGCCCAGAGCAATGCCAGGAACACCGCCAAGTGCGGCTTTAATCGATACTAAAAGTTCTGGCGCCGAGGTACCCAAAGCCACGATTGTCAGGCCTACAATCAAGGGAGTAACCCCCAGCCGTAATGCCAAGTTCACAGCGCCGCGTACCAAAAAATCGCCCGAGCCCAGTAAAATTACCAGACCAAAGCCAACCAAAACCCATTCCATTTTTTTACCTTCCACTGCGCGTAAGATGTGTGATCTTTGTCCAACTATTCTAACATTCCTTTAGATATGGGTGACGCGCCTTGGCTTCAAGGGATTTGGCAGATAAACTACCTTAGGTGTGACAAAAGCTTGCTCGAAGGGCGCATTAACGTTCGCCTCTCGCGCCACGAAAAAACACGCTGCTGGTTAAGGCTAGGTCATGTTTGGCCAATTTATCGGCTTAAATGGCGGGTCTTCGGGCATTAAGCCAATGTACCCCAGCTCAGTGCCGCGATAGCCCGCACTGTGATCTGTGACACTGCCGCAAGACCCACTCCGATTGGTTGACAATTCTGAGACAAATTTGTTTAGGTGACACGCAGTGGCGCCGCTGGTGCATTAGCCATTTGAAGGATAAAATATGCCACAGGTTGTTGTTTTGGGAATTTTTGTGGCCGATAGCGCCTTTGTTGCGCCGCGCATGCCAGCCATGGGTGAAACCGTGCTTGGTAGCCAATTTATCTTAGGTCCCGGAGGCAAAGGGTCAAATCAGGCGGTGGCCAGCGCCCGTGCGGGGGTGGGCACCCACATGATTACGCGTCTTGGAAAAGATGATTTCGCGAATTTAGCCTTTGGAATATGGCAAAAGGCTGGGGTCACGCCTCATGTCGTGCAAGATGCTGAAAGCTATACTGGATCGGCTTTCATCTTCATTCAAGAGGGGACGGGGCAAAATGCGGTTCTGGTGGCACCGGGAGCGGCCAGTTTGATCTCAGCTCAAGATGTTGACGCGCAAAGCGCACTAATTGCTAAAGCCAAGGTTTTTATAACCAATTTTGAAGTGCCGATGGTCGCCTGCGAGCGGGGCTTGCATTTGGCGCGTTCCGCGGGAGTTACCACAGTGCTAAATCCCGCACCTGCGGGCAGTTTTCCCAAGGGACTTTTGGCATTTTGCAATTATGTCACGCCGAATGAAAGCGAAGCCGAGGCCTTGACGGGTTTTCCTGTGGCCTCGGTTAAAGATGCTATACCAGCTGCGCGCAAATTGGTTGAAATGGGGGCAGGCTGCGCCATTATTACTATGGGCGCGCAGGGCGTGGTCTATTATAAAGATGGGGTTGCAGTTTTGGTGCCAGCTAAGGCTAGCGGTAAAGTCATTGACACAACTGGAGCAGGTGACGCTTTTAATGGTGGCTTTTCGGCCGCCTTAGCCCGTGGAATGTCAGATCAAGAGGCCTTAGTTTTTGGCAGCGCCACGGCTGGCATTGCTGTCACTCGCATGGGAACCGCCGCGTCCATGCCCGCTCTCAATGAGATAGAGGCCCATATGCAATCCATTCGAATCGAAGTGCTAGACTGAGTTTTTCAGCGCCTTAGAAAATAAGGGCCAATCCACTAAAATTGGCCTCCTGGTTAAACCGTCTTAGGCAAGATCGAAGCGATCAAGTTCCATCACCTTCACCCAAGCTGCGATAAAGTCTGCAGCAAAACGGCCGTCGGCGTCGGCAGTGGCGTAGCTTTCAGCAATGGCGCGCAGTTGGGAATTTGACCCGAATACAAGATCAACGCGCGACGCAGTCCATTTTAAGGTACCGCTATTGCGGCCGCGGCCTTCAAAAATGTTCTGCTCGTCTGATGTTGCTTTCCAAATAGTGTTGATATCCATCAAATTGACCAACATATCGTTGGTTAAGCGACCTGCACGTCTGGTGAAAACGCCCTGTTGGTTTTGGTCGAAATTGGCGTCAAGTGCGCGCATACCTGCGACCAAAACGGTCAATTCTGGCGCGCTAAGTGTCAAAAGCTGCGCCTTATCCAACAGCATTTCTTCGGCTGAAACCGTGAAGGTGCTTTTCATATAGTTGCGAAAGCCGTCTGCATTGGGTTCGAGCACGGCAAAACTTTCAATATCTGTTTCCGCCTGGGTCGCGTCAACCCGGCCAGGTGTGAACGGCACGTTTACGCTTTGGCCTGCGGCTTTGGCGGCCTGTTCAATAGCTACCCCACCACCGAGCACTATCAAATCTGCGAGCGACACTTTCTTGCCACTCTTTTGATAGCCGTTAAAAGCCGCCTGCACGCTATCGAGCTTGCTTAGAATTTTTACTAGCTCTTGCGGTTGATTGGTGGCCCAATCTTTTTGTGGCGCCAAACGTATCCGCGCGCCATTGGCCCCGCCGCGCATATCTGAACCGCGGTAGGTCGAAGCCGAAGCCCAAGCCGTGCGCACCAGTTGCGCCACAGAAAGGCCCGTCGCCAGAATTTGCACTTTCAATGCCGCAATATCGGCGCTGTCGATTAGATTGTAATCGCGTGTTGGCAATGGGTCTTGCCAGATTAAGGTTTCACCTGGCACCAAGGCGCCCAAATAGCGCGCTCTCGGTCCCATGTCGCGGTGGGTAAGTTTAAACCAAGCGCGGGCAAAGGTGTCAGCGAATTGCTCTGGATTTTCATGGAAACGCTTGGAAATTGGTCCATAGATTGGGTCCATGCGCAGTGCCAAATCGGTGGTAAACATCACTGGCGCGTGGCGTTTGGATGCATCATGCGCATCTGGTACGGTGCCTGCGGCGTCAGCATCCTTAGGTATCCATTGGGTTGCGCCCGCAGGGCTTTTTGTTTTAGTCCATTCATAACCAAACAAATTGTCGAAATAGTTATTGTCCCATTGGGTTGGTGTTTTAGTCCAAGCACCTTCTAATCCGCTGGTAATAGTATGCACACCTTTGCCCGAGCCAAAGGAATTTTTCCACCCAAAGCCTTGGTCTTCGATGGGAGCAGCTTCGGGTTCTGAGTCCACAAGGGCCGCGTCACCCGCACCGTGGGCCTTCCCAAAGGTATGGCCACCCGCAATCAGCGCCACGGTCTCTTCGTCATTCATTGCCATCCGGCCAAAAGTTTCACGAATATCTATTGCCGAGGCCAGTGGGTCCGGGTTGCCGTTTGGCCCTTCGGGGTTTACGTAGATCAAGCCCATCTGGACGGCAGCTAAAGGGTTCTCCAAGTCGCGGTTGCCGCTATATCGCTTGTCGCCCAGCCATTCAGTTTCTGCGCCCCAATAGATATCTTCTTCTGGTTCCCACATATCCGCACGGCCACCAGCAAAGCCAAAGGTTTTAAATCCCATCGATTCAAGCGCGCAATTGCCTGCAAAAATCATCAAATCTGCCCATGAAATTTTAGCACCGTATTTTTGTTTTAGGGGCCACAGCAACCTACGCGCCTTGTCCAAATTTCCATTGTCTGGCCAGCTGTTAAGTGGTGCGAAACGCTGCATACCCGTGCCTGCACCGCCGCGACCATCCCCTGTTCGGTACGTGCCTGCACTGTGCCATGCCATGCGAATGAAAAACGGGCCATAATGCCCATAATCTGCAGGCCACCATTCCTGCGATGTGGTCATCAATTCGTCCATGTCTTTAGCCAACGCGGCCAGATCCAGTTTTTTGAATTCAACCGAGTAATCGAAATCTGCCCCCAAAGGGTTCGATTGTGGTGCATTTTGATGCAGAATTTTAAGGTTCAATTGATTGGGCCACCAATCACGATTCGATGAGCCGCCATTGCCTGCTTTGGTCACAGACCCATGCATGACTGGGCATTTGCTGATATCGTTTTTTTCCATGGTAAGCTCCATTATGAATAAATTTAATTGGCTGACTTGGGCCGATCTTATCTAACCTATCGCCTTTAACTTTAGTTTAGCAAAGTTATATGATTAGGGTAAGTTGTATTTTCTGATGATTGTGATAATAATTACTTATGATAAAGCTTACTTTTAAGCAATTTCGTTATTTTGAATCCTTGGCCCGCTTGGGCCATTTTGGCCGCGCGGCTGAGGCTTGTGCTATCTCGCAACCTGCGCTTTCGATGCAGATTAAAGAACTTGAATCCGCGCTGGGCCTGTCGCTTTTTGAGAGAGGTTCAAAAGAGGTTCGCTTAACCCGTTTTGGCGAAGATTTTAGGTTACGCGCCAGCAATATTTTGCGTGCAGTGGACGAGGTGGAAGAATTTGCCCAAGCTACACGCGCTGATCCTATAGGGCGCCTACGCATTGGGATTATTCCAACCATTGCACCTTATCTTTTACCTCGCATAATAGCTCCCATAACGGCGCTTTATCGTGGTGTTGACCTGCATATTCGCGAAACTGTCACGTCTAAACTTATTATTGAGCTCTCAGGAGGTAGCTTAGATGCAGCTATTGTGGCCTTGCCAATCTTGGAGCTGGCTTTCACAGAAACGGCGCTTTTTAATGAATCTTTCGTTTTGGTGCGCCCCAAGGCATTTGCCGACAGTCCCGTACCAAAGATTGACGCCTTGCGAGCCTTGCGGCTTTTGCTTTTGGAAGAAGGCCATTGTTTTCGCGATCAGGCATTGGCATTTTGTAATGTGAAAAACACCACCCCGCGAGAGCGTTTGGACGGCAGTTCTTTATCAACCTTGGTGCAGATGGTTTCATCAGGGATTGGTGTGACCCTTATTCCTGAAATGGCGATTCAAGTCGAAACGCGCTCGGCTGAGGTAAGCCTGGGGCGTTTTTCTGCACCAGAGCCTCAGCGTAGTATAGGCATGATCTGGCGCAAGAGTAACCCAATGGCACAGCAGTTTTTGCAAATTTCTGATATTGTTCGGTGCGCTGGCCTGACTTTGCTTGCCGAAAGTCCCGCCTTTAACTAAAAGCTACTGCCACGCCGGCCAGCGCTAAAACCAGGCCCAAACGGCCGAGCATAATCAAAGGCTTTAGGTAGCCACGGTTGGGGGGATGTTTGGTGCGTACTGATTTGGCCATATGTAAGTTGGTTAAAACTGACGTTGCAAGCACAAGGCTTGCTCCTATCAACTTCACCCCAAAAGCTGGTTTGATAGCTAGTTCGCCATATATGGCGTATACCAGACCGATACCTGTGATCCAAAGCGTCACAATAGAAATCAGGCCAATAATGCTCAAAAGGCTCAGAGCACGACGGATTTGGCTACTTGGGGACTCTCCAGCTTTGGCCAGGGCTGATTGTACTATGGCGCCCCCAATGCCAATGCCCCCCGCCGTAAATATTGCGATAAAGTGAAAAAATTTCAGTGTAATAATTAACATGTTTTTATCCTTTTTATTCATATTAACTGTCACAGGTTCTGAAGTGATGTCTATCCTAAATCTCGTTTGCTCCCTCTCTATTAATCTTTGCTCCTGTCCTTAGGCGTGATAACCATGCGACTAATTGCGTAAGGGGGGATTATGGCAGAATTCTGGCTTTTAATTGGGCTTTTTACTGCGGCCTTTACTTCCGCCACGCTCTTGCCCGGGACGTCTGAGGCAGCGCTTGTGGGCGTAATTTTATCTGGTGAAACCACATGGATTTTGGCCTTGGCTGTGGCTGTATTTGGCAATGTTCTGGGCGCTGTTGTTAATTGGGGCATTGGATATTATTGGCCGCAAAGACCACGCGCCGAGCAAAGTGCAATTTTACAGCGCGCAGCTTCATGGTTCGAACGCTACGGTGTCTGGAGCTTACTTTTTTCGTGGCTTCCTTTGATAGGGGATCCACTGACGGTCATAGCGGGTTTGGCAAAGGTTAAAATTTTGCCGTTTTTCGTGATAGTTTTGCTTGGTAAAACCGTGCGTTATGGGCTTATTTTGGCCACAGTTTGGTCGGCGGTTTAAAAGCTGTCCAAGACTAAGATTTGGAGTGAAACCATGACGTCGACCACACCACCCCAAATTACACATCGGCGTATTTTGCGGATTGCGCTGCCCCTCGTCATTTCCAACACTACCATTCCCATTTTGGGTGCGGTTGATACGGCTGTGGTGGGGCAACTTGGCGATGCAGTCACGATAGGGGCGGTTGGTATCGGCGCTACAATTTTGACCGCCATTTATTGGATGTTTGGCTTTTTGCGGATGGGTACAACAGGGTTTGTTGCGCAGGCCTTTGGGCGTGGCGATCAACGTGAAATGTCAGCATATTTGCTGCGAGTTTTGCTGATTGGAATGGCCGCAGGCTTGGGTGTCATTTTACTGCATGGCCCCCTGTTTGCCCTAGCTTTCATGGTTTCACCTGCGTCTGGTCAGGTCGAGCGGATGGCACAAGACTATATGAGTATCCGCGTATACAGCGCCCCCGCTATTATAGCGCTTTATGGGGTGACTGGCTGGCTGGTTGGGCAAGAACGCACCCGCGCCGTTTTAATTTTGCAGGTTTGGATGAATGGGCTGAATGTGCTATTGGATATTTGGTTTGTACTGGGCTTGGGCCTTGGCGCCGAAGGCGTGGCTTGGGCCACATTTATTGCCGAATGGTCGGGGCTGGGCTTGGGCCTTTGGCTGTGCCGTTGTGGCATTTGGCCAAGACTGGGGCACGATTGGCTGCAGGTGTTAAACTCTGCGCGCTTAAAGCCTATGTTCACGGTTAACCGCGATATTTTGTTGCGTTCATTAATGCTGGAGGTGATCTTTGTCTCATTCATGCTGTGGGGAGCGGATTTTGGCGATGTAACATTGGCGGCCAATCATGTTTTGCTACAGTTTTTACATATTACGGCCTATGGACTTGATGGATTTGCCTTTTCTGCAGAAACGCTAGTGGGCCAAGCTATCGGGCGGCAAGACCGTGCTTTGCTGCGCCGCACGTGCTGGCTTTCAATTTTGTGGGGGCTCGGGTTTTGTATGGCCTTCGCCCTAGCATTTTTATTTTTTGGGCCACAGATTGTAATAATGATGGCGAAATCGCCCGAAGTACAGAACGCTGCTGGGGGCTATTTGATTTTCATTGTTGTTGTACCCTTGCTGGGCCTTGTCCCTTGGATGCTTGATGGAATTTTCATTGGGGCCACAAGGTCTAAAGATATGCGTGATATGATGGCAGTCAGCTTGGCAATTTACGCTATTTCAGCCTATATTCTGGTGGGCCAATTTGGCAATAATGGTCTTTGGGCCGCACTTTTGATTTCATTCATCGCACGGGGCGTTACGCTGGGCCTTCGCTATAAGCGGCTTGAGCAAGAGTTGACCCTGCCCCTTTGATATGAATGCTTGACGGTCAGGGCTTAGGTTTTGCCATTGGCAAAGTGCTCTGGGAGTGGCAAAAGGCACGAAGCACTTTGGCAGAAAGATATACTGATGGCAAAATATGTTGGCACTGCTGATTTAATTGAAGCCCTTGCCTTTTTGGACCAGTATCCGCTGGTTGAGGGCATCGACGTGGTGTTGACCGATAGCCACGGCATTGGTCGTGGTAAGACTATTCGTCGGCATGAGTTAGAGGCGCTTTATAAGACAGGCCGCGGTATGCCTGCGTCTCTGTTCGCCCAGGATATCGCGGGTGATGATGTCGAGGAGACTGGCCTTGTACTCAAAGATGGGGGTGGAGACTCGCGCTGTTGGCCGCTTTTTGGGACCTTGGGCTATATTCCTGCTACTGGGCGCGGCCACGTATTGGTCAGTATGTGGGACCCTGATGGTCAACCCAATGCTGCAGAACCGCGCCATGCTTTGGTGCGTCAGGTAGAAAAAGCAATTGCCATGGGGTTTACCCCAATGGGGGCGCTTGAAATTGAATTTTATCTGGTGGACCAAGCAAATGGCAGTCGTGGTCGTAAACAGCCCGCCCGCTATGCGCTGACCAAAAGGCATCAATTGCACACAGGTACGATGTCAGTAGATGACCTTGACGAAATGGCACCATTTTTTGATGCTGTTTATGCGGGCGCAAAAACACTAGGCATACCGCTCGAAACAGTCATATCCGAATATGCGGCTGGCCAATATGAGTTCACACTTCGCTACCGAGATCTGTTGCGAGCGGCCGATGATGTAATTTTGGCCAAGCGTCTTATTCGCGCCACTGCGCGGCGATTTGAGATGGAAGCTTGTTTCATGGCCAAGCCCTTTGGCCAGACCGCAGGCTCGGGAATGCATTTGCATCTTTCGCTCAATGATAAAGATGGCTCGAATTTGTTCGAGGACGGGCCCGCTGGGGAATTGTCTGACTTGATGCGCCACGCCATTGGCGGCATTCGCCACACCATGGGCGAGACGATGCTAGTGCTGGCGCCTTTTTTGAACTCTTGGCGGCGGTTTTCTTCGGCGGTTTATTCGCCTGCTAATGATACATGGGGCTTTGAAAACCGCACTGTGGCCTTGCGCGTGCTGTCTGGGTCCGCGACATCGCGCCATTTTGAACATCGGGTGGCTGGGGTGGACGCAAATCCGTATTTGGTTGCTGCTGTTACCTTGGCAGGCGCTTTGGCTGGTATTTCCGATAAAACCGATCCTGGACCCGCGGTCGAGGGCAGTACCTATGACGCAAGCCGCGTCACGCATCTGCCACGCAGCTGGCTTGATGCGATTGACCTTTGCGCGGGCTCGGACTTCATGCGTGTGGTTTTGGGGGATGTGTTGCACCAGGGCTTTGTTGCTGTGAAGCGCGCAGAATTCATTAAATTGGCACATGAAGTTACTGACGCCGAATGGGATCTGTACGGTTTTATTGTTTAGCGGCGCCTATACTTTGTCCCTATGTGGTGTTTATTTAACAGATTAGCGCAAATGATGGTATTTAGAACTTTGACTATACTCTTCGTGGCAAGCGATAGGCCATACATAAATTGTAAAAGAATGCCCTTGGCCTATCATAATGAAAATGGGTAATATTTTTTAGACTGTCGCACAAACCTTTCAGGTGGCCTGGAAGCCCTGTATAAACTTTCTAATAAAAAGTGGCTGATTCTTGGCGTCTTAAACCAGTTCTCTAGTGACCCTGTGATTAACGAAATTTTAAAATCAGCCCTTGAAAGTAAAAACGCTCTGGAGTTTTTGCTACAAAAAATACAAGAGCAAGATATAGCTATGGAGCTAAGTGCTGGCTGACAGGGTTGGTCTTAGTTGGACTGTTGCCCGCCCGTAGATATAGTGCAAGCGTGACTAAGACAAGTGCGCCGCCTGCCATCATAAAGGCCGTGGGCCTTTCTCCTAAAAATACCCACACCCATATTGACCCAAGTACAGTTTCCAAAAGCATTATCAAACTGACATTTGACGCCGTTGTATGGCGCGACGACCAAGTCAGTAAAAACAGCGAACAGGGCAAAATTATCGCTCCCGTGAAGATGATGATCGCCACAGATTCTAAGTCAGAAAAAGGTGATGTATTGGCTAAATAAAGCCCCAATAATCCTGCTAAGAGTGACCCGAGCCCCATTCCTAAGGGAAATGGAAGTTTTTTATTCTTGCGCACAATTACAAAATTGGCCGCAAGACTTATGGCCACACTTAGGCCGCAAAGCGCACCAAAGAGAGTGTCCTTGTTAAACGCCAGCTGTCCTTCGCTTTGATCGGTAATGGCTAGCCCAAGGCCAGCCATCACAAAACAAATGGTCATACAGGTGCGCCGGCTGATTTTTTCTTTTAGGAAAAGGGCGCTTAAAAGCGCGGCCATCAGTGGTACCGTCGCCACACCCAATAGCACTGACGTCACAGGCGCATGTGCTATACCAATTGAAAACCCGGTGCTGTTTGCTACTTGAAATCCAACCAACACCCAAAATTTTTTACTCTTAAGCGCGTCCAAAACTTGTGCCAGACTTGGCCGCGCAACAAATGCCCACGTGGCTAAATAAACGGCTCCGCTGAAAAGCCCGCGCCAAAACAGCATATGGGGTCCGCTCAGTTCGGAAAGGCGCATAAACAGCGCATCAGGTGCTAAGATGAAAGCACCTAAAAGAGCCAAAAGAATCCCATTTTCTCTTAGCGCTGGCTTTGATATTTCCATCATGATGTCCGATTGACCCATCCCACAGGTTAAGCACAAATAAAAGGGGCCTGCTCTTACGTCAATCCTTTGGGTGCTATATTTTTTTCGGTTTTACTAGCCATTCTTTGCCGCGCAACATGACATTCCAATAGATCCATGGCAGCAGCTTCGCTTTTAAAAACCAAGCGATTGCTGCAGGTTTGGTCCCGTCATTTAGCCAGGCGGGGAAACTTGGCAGCAATTTTCCTTCATAGCCAAATTCGGCCAAAATGACTTTGCCGCGCTCGACTGTCAGTGGGCAAGAGCCATACCCGTCATAATGTGCGTTCACCCCTTGGCTTTTAATGTCGGAGGCAATGTTCGCGGCGACAATGGGCGCTTGTTTGCGCACCGCGGCGGCAGTTTTGGCGTTGGGGGCATTCATCACATCTCCTAAAGACCAGATGTTGTCATAGGTCTTGTGGCGCAAGCTGGCTTGGTCAACATCAACCCATCCCGCGGTGTCGGCGAGCACTGATTGTTTGATAAAATCGGGCGCAGATTGGGGAGGCGTGACGTGTATTATGTCAAATTCAACTTCAATTGTTTGCTTTTCACTGTCTGGTTTGGCTACGGTAAACCAAGCTTTTTTAGCTACGCCGTCAACGGCAATTAAATTATGAAAAAAGTTTAGATGGGTGTTGTATTTTTCAATATAGGACATGAGGGCGGGCACATATTCCTTAACCCCAAATAAAGTGCCGCCAGCATTCATAAAATTTAGATTGATTGACTTAAGCACGTTGCTACGAAGCCAGTGGTCGGCCGAAAGATACATAGCCTTTTGCGGCGCGCCGGCGCATTTTATGGGCATCGGTGGCTGGGTAAAGATGGCACATCCTTCTTTTAGGCCTTTGACCAGCTCCCATGTATAGGGTGCCAAATCAAAGCGGTAGTTCGACGTGACGCCGTTTTTCCCCAATGTGTCGCTCAATCCTTCGACCTGGTTCCAGTTCAATTTTAAACCTGGGCAGACAACCAAGCGTACATAGCCAATGGCGCGGCCACCTTCTAATGCGACCGCGTTGTTGTCAGGATCAAAGGCTGCGACGGCCGCTTTGATCCATTTGACCTCGTGTGGGATGAGCGATGACATGGTCCGCGCCGTCGATTGGGCGGTAAAGATACCCCCGCCAACCATTGTCCAGCCGGGTTGGTAATAATGAACCTCGGCGGGTTCCAGAATAGCGATATTCAGGTTTGATTGGCGCGACAAAAGACTTGCAGCCGTAGAGATTCCCGCGGCGCCGCCACCCACAATGACAACATCATATGTGATATCAACAGGGGAATTTGGGTGACTAGCGATGTTTTTATTTCTGGTGCTCATCGGGTTCTCCTATATCAAATTCGCTGGTTCTTTAAATTATTTGGTCTATCTGGGACTGCAATGGGGCGATACGTGTTGAAAAATCTCCTTGTTCGCTGAAGATACCTTGTAGCTTTAGGTTAATAATTGCCACCAGAAATTCTTGGGATAATTCTTAGATTTTTAGGCCAATTTGCAAATATCAATCATAGGGCATGATGTATATATCGTGGTCGAAATATTGCATCAGTACAAGCGACCTATGCATTTTGGTTGCCTCACTGCAAAACGGATACTTGCGCCAGGTGTCATTAAGAGTTGGCACATGATCAAAATTAGTTTGATTTGTGGGAACTTGGTTATCCAGTACTTTAGTTCTGAGTGCTTTGGCATTTTTCATTCGGATAGCTTTTTTTGCAATAAAAACTGGGGTCTTAGCCATCCGCGTAAATTTTACGCAGGCTTACAGAAAGTTGGCACGCAATTGAGTGCTGGCCTTCTTTGTTGCTCAAGGCCATCCAAAGTTAGAACTTCAAAAAATTTTATAATTGTAACAAAATCTATTTTGGTTCTTAATCATCTTCAGATCAACAAACCAGGGGGATTAACAATGAGAAAACTATCAATTACACTTGGAGGCTTTACGCTGGCTTCAGCCTTGGCCAGTGGCTCGGCGCTTTTTGCGGCAGATACTGTCAATGCGGCGTTTTTTTTGGAATGGGCAACGCCAAACCAAATCACCAAAGTTGACAAGACCTATGATGCAGCAATGGGCGTGGATGTGAACTGGGTTGATTTTTCAACCGGTGTGGCCATGACCGAAGCGATGCTGTCGGGCGATATAGACATTTCCTATTCGCAGGGTTTGGCCCCATTTGTGACTGCTATTCAACAAGGCGCGCCCATCAAGATGGTGGGTATTGCTGTCGTCTATGAAGCTAACGACTGCTTTGTACGCAATGGTTTGGGTATCACCTCGGCCAATGCGTCTGAACTTGAAGGCAAAACGGTCGCAGTTCCTTTAAACACAATGGCAGATTTTGCCTATAAAAGCTATATGAATTACTTGGAAGTTGATATGTCTAAAATGACAATCGTTGATCAGGCGCCAGCTGATGGGGCTAAATCATTGGCTGACGGCGCAGTTGATATGGCGTGTATTTTTGGCGGTGCATCGGCCAAAGCGGCAGGTGAAGTGGGCTCGCCTATCATGTCTAAAAATGAAAAAATTAACGCAGGTATTGGGTCGTTTGATGTGATCTCCGTCACTGAAAAGTTTGCCACAGAGCATCCAGATTTGCTGCGCACATTCCTGCAAGTGACTGAAGAAGCCAACCTTGCTTGGACTGGTTCTGACGCACAAGTCACCAAGGTTTCTGCTGACGCTGGTATGGATTTCGAGACCACAAAGGCGCAAATGGCTGACTTTATTTTCCCATCGGCACAAGAGCAAATCGACACGTTCTTCAATAAAAATGGGATTGCAGCCCAAGCTGCGGCGTCACTAGGAATGCTTTATTCTGACGACTCAGATGGGGCGATGATTGCTAAAACGCTCGATGGTTCATATCTGAAATAGTACCTTAAAATAAATCAAAAGGCGGCCTTTTGGAGGCCGCCTTTTGATTTCGATGCGTTGAAATTTCTTAGCTTTATAAGCCAGTACTTTTTGGATTTGTATCCGCGCCGTAGTCTGATGTTAATTGATCCGTGCAAATGAGTTGAATGAGAGATGAGCTTAACTGATGGCAGATCTTACCTGTAAAGACCTATCTATGACTTATAGCAACCCGCAAACTGGGGTAGGGGTCGAAGCGTTAAAGGATATCAACTTTACACTTAAAGAGGGCGAACTGCTTTCGGTGCTTGGCCCTTCAGGCTGTGGCAAGACAACTTTACTAAATATGGTTGCGGGCTTTTTGAATCCAACAGCGGGGGCGCTGTCTTTAGGCGGTCAAGTAATCCAGGGCCCTGGCGTAGAGCGTGGCATGGTCTTCCAGCAGGGCGCTTTGTTTGAATGGCTATCGGTCAAAAAGAACGTCGATTTTGGTCTACGTATGAAAAAAACCAAATATCTAGATGCCATTGCCCTTGTAGAAAAATGGCTCGATATTGTGGGACTGCAGGGCTTTGGCGACACGCCTACCTATCAGCTTTCTGGCGGCATGCAGCAGCGCGTAGCCTTGGCACGGTGCTTGGTAAATGACCCCGAAGTAATTTTGATGGACGAACCCTTGGGCGCGCTTGATGCATTAACGCGTGAAAAGATGCAGTCTTTGATACTTGAGCTTTGGAAAGAGACTGGCAAAACTATCATTATAATCACCCATTCGGTGGAAGAGGCTTTGTTGCTAGGCGAAAGGCTCTTTGTAATGGCACCCCGCCCAGGCCGAATTCACAAAGAATATCACTTGCCCTTTGCTGAAAGGGGATTAAGCGAGCCCCTCCGAGTTATTCGACAGGATAAAGACTTTACGGAGGTGCGGGAAGAGATTTTGACCATGATTTGGAACATGGAAGAAGAGATTATGGGCCGTGTTTGATTTTATCGCAGATAACAGGGCTATTATTGCCGCCGTTTTAATTTTTGCTTTGGTGTTGGCTTTTGCCATATCGATCGTGATTGGGCGCAAAAAACACAGCAAAAGTGGACAAGAGCAAGTTTTTGGTGACCCTGAGCGTACCAAAGGGGGCTGGTATTGGTCGCTTTGTGGTATATCGGCCTTGTTATTAATTTGGTTTTATTTTTCTTGGGGCGTGGCGCGGGCCTATTTTCCTGATTCTGCCAATGAACTTTGTCAAGTGGCTAAGCTGGATGAAGCGCTGTCGCCAATTCGTGCGGTGTTGCCGATTGAGTCGCGCTCGTACCAATCCACGCAAATGGTTGCACGCAATCACAGGCAAATAGAAACCCTTCGTGAAAACATACCACTTGGTGCCTTTGGCTCTGATGAGCAGATATCTCTAGGCTATTTAATTGATGATGTGCAATCTTTGCTAGCTTTGTCTTCGGACCCTATGCAGCAAAGCCCCGAAGCTGCCGCACAAATTGCACTTTTATCACAAGAACTGCGCGCCCTGGCACTTGATTTAATCCAGAGCCCTAAGGACATCAGAGTTACACAGGAAGCACTGAGTCAACCTAAATGGGGCATAAACTATATAGAAATTCCGCTTTTACCGCTGACAGCGCGCGGTATTTTGTTTGACATCGCGGCCCAAAAGGCGGCTCTTTTTGCTGCAGAGTTTGTCACACTTCGAAATATTCCTCCGGCCTATGCAACACGCGTGCCGTTGATCGCGCAAAAATTGGAACAGCTCACGGCCGCCACGGCCGCAGGGCAATTTTCGTCCACCCAAGTGGTGTTGCGCAATGATTACATTAAATCTTTAGACCGTATCTTTAACAGGCTAGATGACGGCAGGGTGTTTCCTGCGGGAACCTTTGCGCCACTTATGATTGCTATGGGAGAGCTTGCAAGCGCTCAGGCGCAGGCCAAAGGTAGCCTTAAAGTTATTGATGCGCTGTTTTTCCCTGGTTCTGGTGTGGTCAAGTCACGCACGCAATGTTCTGAGCAAGGTTCGGGCCGCTGGTTGCCCAAGCCCATGGATGTTGTGGTAACTTTTGCCGAACTTGCCAATCCTGACACTGACGCGGGCGGAGGCTTTAAGGGCACGCCTTTACTCTGGTGGAAGTGGTTGCCTGTGTCGAATTTTGTTGCCTTTGTACTTCCTGATAGTTTAGCCGATCTGTGGCCGGGTGACTATGCCAGACATGGTGTCGATGGCAAGGTACAAGAAAACTTCAAAGACCGTCTTTTGGCGCTGGCGCAGGGTAATATTTATTTGGGCGCAGTCCCGGCGCTGGATGGGCATTTGTGGGATTCTCTCTTCCGGGTCCTGGTGGCACTAGCCTTAGGCATTCTATGCGGGGTGCCAGTTGGAATTTATATGGGCGTTTCTCGGTTCATTAAAGGGGTTTTGGACCCTGTGGTGGAACTTTATCGCCCCGTGCCACCCTTGGCGTGGGCCCCGCTGATCTTGACTATTTTCGGTATTCAAGATGATGGAAAAATATTTTTGCTCTTTATGGTGGCCTTTGCGATCATGGTTATTTCTGCGCGCACTGGCGCTATAGGGACGCAATTGTCAAAAATACGGGCTTCTCATTCGTTGGGTGCAACTGACAGACAAATTTTGATGCATGTGATCTTGCCAAATGCCTTGCCCGAGATTTTGACCGGTGTGCGCATTGCGATTGGAGTATGCTGGGGCACTTTGGTGGCAGCAGAAATGCTTGCAGGCACAACGGGCATTGGATTTATAGAAAATGTGGCGCGAACTGTGTCTGATTATGAGTTGATTTGGGTTACGATTCTGATCATGGGTATATTGGGTTTGGCTTTTGACTTAATTATGCGCTGGGTGATTGAAAAAACCATCCCTTGGCGTGGCAAAGGATAGGCTATGATGCATAGTTTTCCGAGCATCGTGTTCGACCTTGCTGAGTTGTCCTATGGGAAATAAGATGTCGCCAAAAACTGACACTGGCGAAAGGGCCGCGATCATTTCTCTTCCTGCGTTGGAATTGCGTGACCGCATTGCGAGCGGCGAATTAACCGCCCTGCGTGTGTCAGAAGCCTTTATCGAGCAAATAGCTTTGCATGAAGATAAAGTGAAAGCTTTTGCTTGGTTTGATCCTAATTTTTTAAGGTTCCAAGCCAAAGAGGCTGACCTATTTCGCGCTGCAGGGCGCGTAATAGGGCCGCTTCATGGCTTACCAGTTGCGCTGAAAGACATAATCGACACAGCCAAAATACCAACTGAAAACGGTGCAGAGCTTGACCGTGGTCGTATTCCGACAAAAGACGCGGTTGTGGTGAAAAGGTTACGCCAGTCTGGCGCTTTGATCTTGGGCAAAACGGTCACGACAGAATTGGCTTTTTTAACTCCGTCAAAAACTACGAACCCGCATAATGCAGCCCATACGCCAGGGGGCTCGTCTTCCGGTTCAGCTGCTGCGGTTGCCGCTTTGATGGCGCCCTTGGCAATTGGCACACAGACCGGCGGATCGGTTATTCGTCCGGCATCTTACTGCGGCGTGGTGGGGTTTAAACCCAGTTTTGGGGCAATCCCGCGAACCGGAATTTTAAACCAATCGCATTCGCTTGATACAGTGGGTGTCTTTGCCAAAACCACCCAAGGTGCGGCTCTTTTGGCGCAGGTCTTGTTTGGTCATGACAAAGATGACGCGCAATCGGTGGTGCAACCCCTGCCAAATTTGGTGCAAATGGCCCAATTAGGCCCAGCTGCCCTACCAACGTTTGCATTTTTAAAACCCTTTGGCTGGCTCGACGCTGATCCTATCTTGCACGAGGCTTTTGCCCAATTAACTTCAGATCTTGGCGCGCAATGTTTTGAATTTGAACTGCCGGTTGATATTTACAAAGGTTTGAGTTTGCGTGAAGTGATCAACTACGCTGAAATGGCTTGTGCTTATTTTAAATATAGCCAAGAAAGCCATCTTTTGGGTTATGAGACGCAAGAGGCTTTAACCAAAGGCAGCACCATTTTGGCGCGTGATTACCTAACCGCGCTGGATTGGGGCAAGGCGCTTAGAGCGGAACTTAAAGCAATTTTTGACCGTGCAGACGTGATTTTATCTCCCGCAGCCACGGGGCCCGCGCCCTTGGGCCACGGCTCAACTGGAAGTGCCATTTTCAATGGGCTTTGGACGTTGATAGGCACGCCTGCCATTACCTTGCCATTATTAGGGACGCGCGACGGCTTGCCCATGGGCGTACAATTGATCGGGCCAAGACATCTAGATGGGCGTCTTTTGTGCGCGGCCAATTGGCTGACGCAATGGGCGAATGACCAGATAAATTCAGGATCCCAAAATTAGTAAAACAATTATGACCAGTTTTTCAGCTTTGATCTTCTATGATTTGGGGGCGTCAGGCTAAATCAAGCCCTCTTCGGTTAAAACCTTGCGCGCCACGCGGAAACATTCGACTGCTTGTGGTACGCCGCAGTAAATACCCACCGCATGAATGGCAGCGCGAATTTCTTCGGCAGATGCGCCATTGGTCAAAGCGCCTTTGCAGTGCACCTCCCATTCATGCATTTTGCCTAAGGCCCCTATCATTGCCAAATTCATCAAGGAACGGGTTTTAGGGTCAATGGCGTCATCACCCCAGCCAAAGCCCCAGCACCAAGCGGTCATCGCCTCTTGAAAAGGGCGCGTAAAACCGTCAGCTGCGGCCAAATTTTTGGCCACATAATCATCCCCCAAAGTGGCCGAGCGTTGTGCCAAGCCTTTGGCAAATAGGTCTTCGTCAAAAATCGACATGGCTTCCTTACTGGCCTTTGGGGCCTTGAGAGTTGGGGCGTTGATGCAGGGTTGAGGGCCAGCGTCCCTTAAGCCGTATTATTAGTGAGTGTACCCATGGTTGTATATAAAAGCCCCAAGGTCAAGAACGCCGAGGCAACCCAGCTTTGCAAACCCAAAACCTCTTGCAAAAACACCATACCAAAAAGTTCCCCTACTCCCAAAACAGCAGCCAAAATGGCCGAGGCCGTCTCGGGGACTAATGTGTTTGATGCGTGTGTCACCAGTAAAACTCCAATCAAACCTGGAATAAAGCCTTGATAAACCATCTGTATAATCAATAGTCCGAAAAGCGCTTTTGAATTTCCAGAGCGTAAAAGAAAATACGAAATTGGCAGGAAAATAATGCAATTCACCATGGTACCGCAAAATATTACTTCAGAAAAATGCAACTTTCAGCGCCGTAAAAGGGTCATAAATAGGCCGAAAAACGGGACCCAAACCAAAAACAACAAATCACCCTTCCAGCTTTCAAGCAGGTCTAAAGCCTTTGGGCCCTGGTCCATAGCTAGGCCTAGAACTGAAAGCAGAATTACCAAGGGTTCAGTCAACGGATGGCGTTGTGGAGGAGTTTTAAAAAATAAATATGCGATGAAAATACTGATGATTGGAAAAACACCATTCATGAAAATTCCGCCATGGGTGGCGGGGGCGTAGCGAAAGCCTTTAAACACCGCTAAAATGTAAGGTGGCCCCAATCTAATCTAGATAATAAGGACTTTAGCATAGGTTAAATTACGGCAAGCCTTCATATATATTACCAACGGCAGGGCAATAATACTGGCTAAACCATAGCAAAAGGCGGCCAAATCATAAATGGCGAACCCTGATTGTCCCGCCATGCGCGACACAATGAGCTAAATTGCCCATACGAAAACCATCAACCAACCCGCGGTAAATCCAGTCCAATGGTGCGATGATTTATGCTGCGCTTGACTGACCCTATAAGAGTGAAACCTCAATGGCTGTTTTTCCAAACCTTCACAAGTCCAATGCCATTTTGGCAAAGCCTCATGGTGATTTTTCCAATTTATTGATAGGCTTAGGGCAATAAATTAACTAAAAGGGGTTAACATGAGAATCGGATAAAGTATGAACAATGCACCCCTGATACGCGTCGTTAAGCCGATCGATCGCCCCGAATGGGATGTTCTTTATCAAGGCTATGCGGATTTTTATAAAGCAACTCAAACGACCCAGATGCGCGACCAAGTTTGGTCTTGGCTTTTAGATCCTGCAGTCAGCAGCCAAGGACTTGTGGCTCTAAACGGGCGGGGCCGTTTGGTAGGTCTTGCTCATTACCGCGCCTTTGCGCGGCCCCTGAGCGCGACGATGGGCGGGTTTTTAGATGATTTATTTGTTGACCCGGCGGCCCGTGGCGCGAGGGTAGGTGATGCTTTGATTGCCGCTTTGAGTGAAATCGCACTGGCGCGTGGCTGGTCAGTGCTGCGCTGGATCACGGCTGATGACAATGCGCGTGCTCGCTCTCTCTATGACCGTGTGGCCACACAAACCAAATGGGTCACCTATGATATAAAAATTTAATAGCAGCTAAAGGAGGGTGCGCTCAATCACCCACCAAGCGCCTATAAGTGCAATCGCTCCTGATATTGGTAAAGTCACCCTGCGGCGATACCAGGGCCTGCCCCCGAACCAATAGCTGATCAGCAAATAGGCCAAAGCCACAATTGCTATTTGGCCACATTCGACCCCGATGTTAAACCCTATCAGTGCCGGTATAAAGGCGTTTTGGGGCAGGCCAAATTCGGCCATAACACTAGCAAAGCCCAAACCATGCAAGAGCCCAAAGCCAAAGACCACGAAGGGACGGCTACGGCTTAGGCCTTTTGAAAATAGATTTTCCACAGCAACAAATACGATCGATGCGGCAATTAGTGGCTCAACAATATTAGCAGGCAATCTGACATAGCCTAATGCAGCTAGAGCCAAGGTCAAAGTATGCGCCAGCGTGAAGACTGAAATTTGTATGGCCAAAGGCCGCCAAGCAGTTGAGAAAAAGAACAGGCCCAGCACAAACAAAATATGATCCAAGCCCTTCGGCACTATATGATCAAAGCCCACTGGAACATAGGTTAAAAAGGCGGCACTCATGCTCATCTGCCCACCACCATGCAATGCGATCAGGCCAGATAAATCACCAGCTTCCAAATATCCCGTATAGGGCGCATCGACCCCCTTTTGGCGCAAGACCAAGGTGCCATAATCTGGGCTCCAGCCCATTTGAACCGCTGTTGCGCCCATTGGCAGATCGGCGTGGAACTCTAATTTGGATGAACGAACCAGATCTAATTCTCCTGAGGGAGGAATATCAACGGCGTCAAATATGGGGGTCAGGCGTTGGCTGTCTGCCAAAATTACAATATTTTGTGCCATGGTGGGCCAAAATTCTAGGAGACCTTGCTTCAGATCTTGCCGTTCTTGAGCGCGCAGCTGATCATAGGCCTGCGCTTTGGTCGACAGACTGGTGTCCGTCAGACTGCTGAGATCAATGCCAGCTAAAAGCGCTTCAACGCTTAGCGTGATCGAGAAGCTTAAGCGCCCCTTGGTCTCCGTCATATCTGCGATTGCCGGCAAAATTTCATGGGCTGGGGCTGGGCCATAGCCGAGCGCCAACATGAGGGCGCTTGACATAGCGACGTGGCGCACCAATTCTTTGGTAACTTTAAAGGGGCTCATCATGCGGTTTTCCATTCTGCTTATATCAAGCCTATTAGGCCTTTTCCCCGCTTTTGTCCAAGCGCATGAACTTTGGGTGGCGCCCACCCAATATCAGGTCGCAAGGGGCGAGAAAATTGTGGCCGATTTGCGGAATGGGCAAGATTTTCGTGGTGTGAAACTACCCTATCTGGCAATGAAAATCGAGCGTTTTGATCTGACAAATGGCGTAGATGCAGCTGAAATTGTCATGCGCAATGGCGATATTCCAGCCCTTGTGGTGCCAGCCTTGGGTGAAGGCTTGAATATTTTGGCCTATCAGTCAAACCTTTCAAAAGTCAGCTATCAAACATGGGGCAAATTTGATGAATTTGTGACACATAAAGACCTTGGGGTCACATTAGCAGATCATCTCGCCAAGGCATTTCCGGTTGAGAATTTTTCCGAGGTCTATCGACGTTATTCGAAATCGCTGATTGGGGTAGGTAATGCCAAAGGAATGGATACGCAATTGGGAATGTTTGCTGAATTTGTGGCCCTGACCAATCCTTACATCGCGCCGCCCGATCAGGGATTTGCGCTGCAACTTAATTTTGGTGGTCAACCCAGCGCATTCAAGCAGGTCGAAGTGTTTGACAAGGCGCAAGACGGTGTTGTAGCCATCAGTATCGTAAAAACTGACGCACTTGGCCGTGCCATCATTCCTGTGCAGGCGGGGCATGAATATATGTTAGACGCGGTTTACCTGCGCTCGCCCGAGCAAGCACTCGGCGAAAAGTGGGGTGCTATTTACGAAAGCCTTTGGGCCAATTTAACATTTTATGTGCCTCATCCCTAAGATTAAATCTGTGAACTAAGCTCATAGTTGATCTCAATTAGGCACTTTATGGTCAGTAATCTGGTCAGTAACGAGGTGACAGTAAAACTCTGGGGGCAAAAAGTGTTATCGTGCATCCAAAATTGCAAGCCTATTGCGCGTCTCTCAACGCCTGATATGCCTCACTGTCTTTTTCAAATTCCTTTCCTGAGCTAAATCCCACGGTCATATTTCGCCCCTATTTTTTTATGGCTGCGTCCGCCCCAGCATTTAGTGGTAGTATTTTGGTGTCCAAAGTTCAGGGGTTTTCAGGCTCATTAAAGTTTTTTGACAGAACGTAAGCATCGGTCAGATTTCTATTGTAATGAAACTCGATTTAGCACGCGAACAACAAAGGGCAATGTAGTTGCCCAACTCGCTATCCATCAGTACTTTGTCTCGATGGTCGGCTACGCCTTCAAGAATTTTAACAATGCAAGTACCACATGTGCCTTCCAAACAGCTATAGTCTACGTCGACTCCTGCCATTTTCAGGGCTTCGACAATGGTTTGATCTGCCAAAACTTCGACGGTTTTTCCTATGCGCGGAATAATAACAGTGAACGCTGAATCGTCGTCTGACGAGCCTACGTCACCATTGCTGAAATATTCAAAATGAACACATTCGTTGCTCCAGTGTGCTGCTGCGCTCTGAACGGCATCCATTAGGCCCAGCGGGCCGCAACAGTAGAGATGTGCGCCCACTTCCTGATAGGAAAGAAAGGAATTTAAGTCGAAACCCTTCGAAGGATCGCCATTATCAAAATGCCAGGTCACGCTGTTGGCATTCCCCTTAAGGCCTTGAACTTGATCGTAGAAAGCCGCGGTTTTTTTGTCACGTGCGAGGCAAAGCATTGAAAAATAATTACCTGTTCGAGTTAAAAGACGCGCCATCGATAGTATTGGCGTAATACCAATGCCACCGGCAATTAAAACTGAAGTCCTAGCCTTATCGTCCATCGGAAAATGATTTTTTGGATGCGAAATGTCGAGCATGCCTCCAACGTGGAGTTTGGAGTGTATCTCCTTGGAGCCTCCCTTGCCTGCGTCTTCACGCTGTACAGAAATACTGTATCTATGGGTTTCCTGCTGATCGTTTTCGAGCGAGTACTGCCTCTGGGCACCAGATGGCAAAAAGACGGTCACATGTGAACCTGCGGTGAATGGCGGTAGTGCTCGCCCGGGGATCGGCGATACTAATTCATATGAGCGTATGCGGTCAGATAGTTCTGTGATGGAGCGAACACGGACTTTGATTTTTTTAATCATGTTAATTAGCTATTTCCATCGCTGTGCGGTAGTCCCCATAGTTTCATTGCCTATGTAACACAAAGTGTGGCGCACGTGCTTGCCCGTTGAAAGTGCGTCGCTTGGGGGACTTTTATAAGTGGATTTCGAGTATAGAGTTATATAAATTTAACAATAGTAAAATTTTTAATCCGATATTTGTCAATGAAAAATTAACTATTTAGGGTATTTGAAAAATAAAAAATTATAATAATTTATATTTTAACCAAGTATTGATTGCCATAATAAACTTTTAAACTGGACGTGATTATTCGGACCGGTGAATCGGAAACTAATATTTTTGTTGCTAAGTATTCACAAATGAATTTTAATATTATCAAATATAATAATTAACCCTGTGGTTAATACTGTGGACTGGAGAGAAAATCATGAAAATCACTGATATGACCCATATAATGAACGCCCACACACCGGGCTGGGTCGGCTATTCGGGTAACAAAATGTACTATGCACAAAACCTGCAAACTAAGCAGATTGTGGCACAGCGGGTCGATATCGCAATGCACACGGGCACCCATATTGACGGTGCGATGCATGGTGCTGATGGGATGGGCGATATGGCCTCCTATGCGATGGACTATCTGGTAAGCCCAGGCGCTGTGGTCGATATTTCCGAACATATGGAAGATTGGGCCGTCATAACGCCTGAGATGATCATGAACGCCTCCGTTGATGTAAAAGAAGGCGATATTCTGATCATTCACACAGGTTGGCATCGCTATTGGGAAGGCAAGCCTCAGCAGGACCTCGTGCGCTACTTTTGTATGCACCCTGGTGGCAAGATGGAATTGCTTGAGTGGATGCTAGACATGAAAATAAAGTGGTTTGGCATTGATGCTGGTTCTGGTGATCACGCAATGAACACGTCGATCCGTAACATGCGCCCCGATCTTGCAAGGCGGTTCGAAGAAAAAATAGGTATGAGTTGTGATGAATTTTTTGGCGACTACACGTATACGCATGGCCGGTCGGGTCGTGAAGTAACTGAAAATTTATTCCCGTTCCATTCGCTTGCATTAGACCGTGGGCTCATTCACGCAGAGAATATCGGTGGTGACATTGAACTTTGTCTGAACAAGCGTGGGTTGATCGGTGCCTATCCGTGGCGCTATGATGGTCTTGAAGCTAGCCCCTGCCGCATTCTTCTGATGGAAGATGTTGAAGAAAAGGTTGAAGCTGTAGGCAATGTTGCAAAAGCAATTTTTGACCGTCGCTGATTGAATAATCACACTGATACTGCTGAAGTCGCTCCGCCTCATTTAATCTATTAGCATCCAATTTTCAATGAATATTGGCGCACATGATTATTGATGCTATGAAGACTGGCAATCATGCGGTTTATGACAAAATTGCAAATCGCCCGTGCGGTGTTGTCCTACCACTGTTGTCTGTGATGCTCGACGGCCGAGCAATGTGCGAAACTATCTTGGATCGTATTGCGATGATAGGCTGCCAGCGTGCAAATTCAATTTTTGATGGGGCCTGAGGCGCACTAACCGAAGGCGAGCTAGCAATTGCACGGTATGTGTCGGGCACAGCGCTTAATAGTTGGAAAATTGACCTAAACACTGCCATTGGCGCTGACATCAGACACCTGACAACACCTATGTAGTGAAATTCAACGGGCAGGGATCGAAAAGTGTGTCGGTGGACGTTACTACTCGCCTATGTTGAACCAAATTGTGCGCGCCATCATGTTACTTACATTCATGATTTTATGCGGTAAGCGCGATGAATATGAAATAAAGTCGCCTTTGCTAAGCACGTGCGAGACACCATCGACTTCGATGGTCAGCTTTCCTTCTAGTAGCAGCCCATATTCGAAGCCGTAATGCCTAATAGGAGTTTCGTTTGAGGAGGTATTTGGAGCATATGAATTAATGGCAACGGTCACGCCTTGCTTTATGTCTTCGGTCAGAATTCTGCGCACTACATTTTTGGCAGAGATGATTGCCTGTGATTTTTTGGCTCTTACAATCATATCATGACTATGGGGCTTGCTGTCCACAAGCTTGGACATGCTAACGCCGAGTGTTTCGCTTATAACTAAAAGTGAACCAATTGAGGGTGACGCACGGCCGCGTTCAACAAGGCTGAGCATTGAAGGACTTAGGCCGCTCGCTTCGGCGAGCTGCTGCAATGTCATTTTGCGTCCCTTGCGCCGCTCTCGAATACATTCTCCTATGGAAATAAGCGCTCGCGCGGCGCTTTCACTTTGAGCTGCTTCCTGGCCTTGTATCAATTTAGCTTTTTTCACTTTTTTCTTTCTTTGCGCCTGAAGCTAGGTAGAATGCTTCTATTCGAATGGAAGTAACAATTCCAAATTTACGGATAGTCTCCTGCTAAAATATTAAAATATAGAAAAATTAAGAGATAGTGTAAACAGGCTTAACTTAATTGTTTTATAAATTAACAAGTTAGATAGGCTGGATTCATAAATTTCCCCAATTTTATTGACCGCAGTAGTAATTTAATATAATTCAATACTATTGATTTATATCAAAAAAGGATACTCATGATGACCTTAAAATCAAGTAAAACTGTCAGGGTCATCGATAGTGCATTTAATCGGCTCGAAATTGGGATAGTAGACAAAAAAGGAAAAGCCTATGCTGTCCTCTGGCCTGGAAATGGCGCCCATTACCGTACTGTCAATATTATAGAACTAGGGGTGGCTGGCAGAACGATTGATCTTAGCCATGCACATGAGTGTGTTTACTATATAGAATCTGGTGGCGGCTGCATCCGTGATCTTGAGATCAATCAAACCCATGATCTGATTGATGGCTCTATGATCCATATTGCACCGTGCGACAGATACCGGCTGGAGGCTGGTTCCAGTGGAATGAAGGCAATCGGAGGTTGCGTGCCCGTCGATCCTGACCTTTATGAGATGATTATTGGTGGAGCCACGTCATGAGTATCCGCGTATTCCATCGGGACAACCCAACTCTGAAACTACCGCTTATTTCAAAGGATGCGCGTTTTGTAGTCTGGCCAGGAACTGACGCCTGGAATGCGAATGTTAACTATGTAGTTCTGGAGCCTGGTGAGGCTAACGTGCCACATGTCCACTCGGTGTCTGAAGACACTATATTTATTCTCGAAGGTAAGGGAACTGCGGTCGATCATACTAATGACGTGGCTATACTTTTTCACGCAGGCTGCGTCGTACATGTGCCCGTGGGGGTAAAACACGCGATCTGTGCGGACAGGGGGGAGCGGATTGTGTCAGTTGGCGGCCCTGCTCCGGCGGACATACCGTTGTTGCGCAAGATCAAAGCGCTGGAGCCTGATTGCGCTGTGCCAGATATTTATTGCGCAGTTTTACCAGAATGAATCAGAATTTTGTAGTCTCGGCGGTTCAGTTCGGTGCTGTGCATTTTGCGCCGAATCAAAACCGAGAAACTGTGGAAGCTCAGGTCCGTGCAGAGGCCGCATCTGGCGCAAAACTTATTGTTTTTCCTGAGCTTGCAATTTCTGGATATTGCTTAGAATTAAAGGGTCTTTTGGCATGCGCGGAACCTGCCAACGGGCCAACTGCTGCGTTGTTGCGTACGCTGGCCAACGAGCTTCAGGTTGTGATTGTCTGCGGGTTTTGCGAGTGCGTGCCTAATGGGAAACTCTTTAACTCTGCCCTGCTAGTCGCACCCAATCGCGCCGACGTACTGTATCGGAAGCTGCATCTGTTCTCTCACGAGAAAACAATATTTGAACCTGGAGACCTCGGGCTAGTTATAGCCGACACTGATTTGGGCAGTATTGGTATTTGTGTTTGCTATGATTTGCGCTTCGTCGAAGTTGCGCGCGGGTTGTCGCTTGCGGGTGCAGATATGCTTGCTGTTCCAACAGCCTGGGTTGGTGGTTTCGATAAAAAACCATACGATGCGATGGGCTATATTGGTCAGGTTCGTAGCGCGCTTGCACAGGCAAACCTCGACCAAATTCCGTTGGTCTGTGCCAGTCAGAGTGGTGGGAACCAGGGGACGCAGTTCCTGGGGTCATCAATTATAGCTGACGCGCACGGCACTTGCCTCGAAGGACCGATGGGTGAAGATGAAGTTGGTGCGTTGCGCGCAATATTCAACCTTGACGAGATCCGCAACGCGCGGGTTCGATCGCAATTAGTTAGGCCGCGTACAGACCGGCGCACAGACGTCTATGGAATTTGCCTCGGCACAACGCGCTTTTAACGGCAATAAAAATCACAAGGAACTTAGCTAAAATGATGCTTGAACAGAAATTTACGATCGGTTGCTCAAGAAGTGTCGTGTGGAATTTTTTTCAAGACGTGCCTGCTGTGGCTAGATGTCTGCCAGGCGCAGAGTATCTCGGACCCAAAGAAGATGGTTTGCACAATGGCAAGATGTCGATGACGGTGGGACCATTCAAAGCAGCATTCGAAGGGGAGGCAAAGGTCGCCTATGATGCCGCTGCAAATTCTATTGAAATGGAGGGCAAAGGCGTCGACAAGAAGGGTGCGTCACGCGGTAAGATGAGGATGGTTTGTGCGCTACATGATAAAGGCGGCACAACAGAAGTGACCATAAATGCCGACATTCAGTTGTCTGGATCGATAGCGCAATTTGGACGCACAGGCATCATTAATGAGATTGCCAGTGTTTTGATCTCAGACTTCGCCAGCAACGTTGAGTCAGAACTTTCGGTTGCTGGGTATGAGGCTGGTACAGGAAATACTGAGAAATTTTATTCAACTGATTCGCAAAAATTGTCTATGAATGGGGGAAGGTTACTCTGGGTCAGTTTTAAAAATTGGGCCCGCTCATTGTTTGGTGGAAGTTAAAACTAATTAAGTAAAGTAAAGCAAAAAATATTGAGTAATAGTAAATATTTATTTAGTTTAAATAAAAAAAATTTAGTAAATGTAAATATATAATATAAATATGTATAAGTATAAGTATAAGTATAAGTTATTGTTTAAAATACTAATTTGTTAATTTTTTATTAAAAAATAAGCTTATAATTCATTTTATCAATAATTAATATAAGTAAATATTATATTAATAAGTGCAATATTATAGCTGTCTACAGGATACAAATTTGGTTAATTTAGGCGCTATTATAAGGATAAATGTCCTAATACATTATAGAAAATATCAGTTTGAACTGAGGTTGGATTCCTGCAGTCAGTTGAGCTCATGGCCCCCGACGGGCAGAGTGGAATTCCTATAGCCAGCACTCCTAGGCAATTGAATAAGGGGCGTAGATGATGGACGTGATAACTTTTGGAATGATTTCTGGTAGTGTGATTTTACTTTCCGCAGTTGGTTTTGCGCTGTTAGTGCAGGTTGAAGGGTTTCTCAATATTGCTCATGGCCAGATGCTGCTTTTGGGTGCTTATCTTGGACTTTTTTTATTAAATGCGGGGCTGCCAATAGTGCTGGCTGCGGCCGGCGCGGCCACATTGACGGGACTGGCAGGCGCGCTGATGTATGGAGTTCTTTTTAGGCCAGTGAAGTCTAAGGGGGCTCTAGTCCTTCTGTTTACTTCTGTTGGGGCCGCCTATGTGGTTTATGGCTTAGTTTCAGCTGTTGCTGGTAAGCGTATGCTGGCTTACGACCTGCCGCCGGTCCGAGCGATGAGACTCTTCGGAGAACCTTTTATGACTCGTTATGAGCTTGCGATTGTGATTGCTGCGCTTGCTTCGGCGTTGCTGATACACTTGTTCATGTCGAAGACGCCTGCAGGTAAGTCCATCCGTGCAGTTTCTGACAACGAGGAATTAGCTGGGGCGAGGGGCATCGATTCCAAGCGAACGTCATACCTAGTTTGGTTCGTGGCGTCATCGCTCGGCGGCCTAGCTGGTGTCTTTTTGGGTATCATGGGATCGCTACATACTGGTATTGGATGGCAACAGATCATCATCATCCTAGCCACAACTGTACTAGGGGGACTGGGAAGTCTTTATGGAGTTATGCTTGCCGCGTTCGTATTGGCCTTTGGAATTGAGATCGGGTTGCTTTTCATCGCACCATCTTATCGCTCTGGACTAGCATTTCTAATTATCATCATCGTGCTACTTGTCCAGCCACAGGGTCTTCAGACCCTGTGGCGTGGTGGCAAGCAGCGGTCGCATTAAGGAGATACGAGCGTGGAAGGCCTAATTATCTTCGCTGTTAGCATCATCACCTTTGGGTCGATTTATGGTATTGTTTGTCTTGCGCTGAATATGGAGGCAGGAACTGGTCCACTTTGGGACCTCGGCATCGTCGCGTATTTTGGTATAGGAGCGTACACCTACGTGCTTCTGACCGCTAATCCAGCCGCCCCATATCAACACTATATTTTCGGCTTTGGACTGCCGATGTGGTTGGGGGGGGTCGGCGCGGCTGTCACCTGTGGCCTGGCGGCTTGGGTCATTAGCATTCCAACATTACGTCTCAAGAAAGAGTATTTCTTAATTGTTACGCTAGCAATGGCCGAAGTCGTGCGCCAGCTCTATATAAATGAAGACTGGTTGACGAATGGTGTTGCTGGAATCTACGGGTTGGAGCAGCCCTTAAAACAGCATTTTTCGATTGCAACTTACCCCTACGTCTTGATGGCAATTTCTTTGACAGCACTTGCGATTGCTTTTGCAATCACAAGTAAAATTTCCAATTCGCCCTTTGGCCGCAGCGCCAAGGCGATCCGCGAAAACGAAGCGCTGGCAATTACCGCGGGAATTAATTTGAGGCGGGTGTCTACGCGCCTTTATATCCTTGCCGGTGCGATGACCGGAGTGGCAGGGATGATTGCCGTCTGGTACAATACCTTGATTGTGCCTAGTCTCTTCACTTCAAATTTCACATTCTTCATTTGGGCAGCGCTTATTATCGGCGGAATTGGCAATGTGCGTGGAGCTCTTATGGGAGCATTTATCTTTATCATCCTCCATGATTCCCTTCGTTTTTTGCAAGTCTCAGGAGAACTGGCAACTGCGATGTCTTCGCTGCGGACCGCGCTGGTCGGTATCGTCTTAATACTCATTCTTCGAATCCGCCCTCAAGGGTTATTTCCGGAGCGCCGAGCTATTTTTGACGTCAAAACAAACGCGGTTGAGAAAAAGGATGTGAAAGTTGCTTAGTGTTAAAAATATATGTCTGAACTACGGCGGAATTCGGGCCGTCGACGACATGTCTTTGGAGGTGGGCCAAGGCGAAATTGTGGGCCTGATAGGGACCAATGGTGCGGGGAAGACTTCTTTGTTTAATGTCATCACCGGGTTTTCTATTGCGAGTTCCGGGTCTGTGGCATTCGAGGGGGAAGACTTAACGCGGTGGTTGCCTTGGCAAATAGCAGAGGCAGGTATGGTTCGTACATTTCAGACGCCACTGGGTTTTCCCCGGATGACGGTGGTGGAGAATATGCTGGTCTTTGCGCCAGAGGAGCGTGTTGCAAGTACCTCAGTTTTTGGTGGCCAGGGACCGAGCAGAGATCTTCTTGACCGGGTAATGTCGGTATTGGGGGATTTTGATCTAAATAAGCAGGCAAATCTCTGGGTGGGGGATCTCTCTGCACCAGAGCTTAAGATGCTGGAATTAGCTCGAGTGATGATGGCAAGTCCAAAAATTATGCTTCTTGATGAACCAGCAGCTGGTGTTAATCCAGCACTGATGGAAAGAACTGTTTCCCAAATCAGGTCGCTTCGTGACCAGGGTGTGACGTTTCTCGTGGTTGACCACAATCTCGGATTTATTTTGCAGCTCTGCGAGCGCACTTACGCGATGGCGCATGGTCAGCTTATTGCCAGCGGTGATACCCGCTCAGTTATCGACGATCCGGAAGTCATCCGGATCTATATTGGTAGCGATTTCGAAGAAGAAAAAGCTATGACTAGCACAAAATGACAATTTCACAAACTTTAGTAACAGGAGATGTACAAATGAGAAGTAAACTGCATACTGCAAAGCTAAGATTATTGGGACTGGCGTCCGGAGCATTGCTTGCAATAGGATCCCCTCTGGCTGCTCAGGAAGCCCCAGTTAAGATAGGTGTACTTATCGGATTTTCAGGTGACATGGGTCCTTGGTCGGCGGACCTGCACAATGCGATGATCCTTGCCGCAGAAGAAATTAATGCGGCCGGCGGTCTTCTAGGGCGGACGTTGGAGCTAGTGGCCGAGGATAACTCTTCGACCGTTGATGGCGCTATGCGAGGTGCAACTAAGCTGGTCAGCGTTGAAGGTGTCAGTGCTATTGTGGGCCCCGAATCTGACCCTATTGTTGCGCTTTTGTCTTTTGCAAAAGATCAGCAAATCCCCATCATTTCAACTTCTGCTGGTACTGAAGTTCTGAACAAAGTTGGCGGTAAGGGCCGCTATATATATCGGACAAACGCATCAGACAGCTTCCTTGGTGTTGTTCATGCCAAATTATTACTTGAAGAAATGGGACAGTCGTCAATCGTCATGGTTGTTGAAAATCTCGAAGGTACCATGTCAGGCGCCAATACGTTCAAAGCAGCTTATGAAGCAATGGGCGGCAAGATCATAGACGAAATCATTCTTGCGCCGGGTCAGGCCATCTATCAGTCCGAAGTGAAGGCAGTCGCTGCATATGATCCGGAGATGGTGTTTCTCGCCGTGGGCCAGACCGCTGGTGTCAGCTTCGTGAAGCAAGCTTATCAGCGTGGCCATGACTGGAAGTACTGGGTGACTGCTGAACTTCAGTCCCCTGACTTTGTCAATGCTGTTGGTGTGGAACTAGTTCAGGGGGCAATTAATCCTGTATCAAGCGCTGCCTCAGACTCGGAAGCATGGGCTCGGTTCTCGGACGCATTTGAAGCTCGCTTTGGTGAGCCAGCCACGCCTGGATTTTATCAGGCTGAATCTTATGATGCAGTAATGGTAGCAGCGCTCGCTATCGAGGCGGCAGGTTCAGATGAAGGCCAGGCTATCGACGCAAAACTAACAGAAATTGCTACTCCTGGTGGCACCGAGGTGATTGGTTTTGCAGAAGGCCGTGACGCTTTGGCGGCTGGATCTGATATCAACTATGAAGGTGCTTCTGGTTCCATAAATTTCAACGAATTTGGTAACGTCACTGTCCCAGCGACACGTATGCTGCAAGTCGCTGAGGACGGCACTTGGGTGACACTTAAAGTTATCGACTCGACTAATTTTCCGGCTAACTGAATTTAAGTACTGGCCTCGTTTATGGGGCCAGTAATTCTACTTAGGAAGTTCCAATGGAAATAATACTGCGAGTTTCATCGTTAGTCGCTGGTTACGGAAAGCTGCCGATTCTGCACGGCATTTCGCTAGACATTTGTAAGGGTAAAATGCTTGCAGTTATCGGGCCAAACGGTGCTGGGAAAACGACTCTAGTGCGAGCAATCATGAACCAATGCACTCAGATGAGCGGTAGAATCGAATTTAAAGGTCGTGAGATTACTGGGCTTGCACCTAGAGAAATTGCCGCACTTGGTATCGGATACGTTCCACAAACCAATAATGTGTTTGCATCGCTCAGTGTACAAGAAAACTTGGAAATGAGCTGCTACCTGCTTCCCCGTGGCGAGCATAAGGATCAGATTGAAAGTGCTTATACGCGGTTCCCAGCACTCAAAGAACGAAGACATCAAGCGGGAAGTTCGTTGTCCGGTGGTGAACGCCAGATGCTGGCAGTGTCGTCCGCTTTGCTGTCAAAGCCGGATTTAATTATTCTTGACGAACCTGTTTCAGGTCTTTCGCCGTCAATTACCAATGAAGTGGTCGAGGGTATAGCTGCGATTAATAGGTCAGGTGTAAGTGTTCTTTGGGTGGTCGAGGAAAACCCTCGAAAGATCATCTGTGTTGCTGATGAAGTTGTGGTGTTCTCGTCCGGAACTGTCCGCCTGCATCAACCAGCAGAGGAGTTGCTTGCAGCTGATAATTTTCGTGAATTATTTCTTGGTGTTTGACGGAATCACAAAACAAAAGCTAGAAAGAAGTTCAGTATGCTAGACGTTCTCAGAAAATACTGGAACCCGATTGCAACAAGTGGTGAAGTTAATGACACGCCGCTCTCGAAAGTGATGCTTGATGAAGAATTAGTGGTTTGGCGCGGTGCTAATGGCAAAGTAACCGTAATGAAAGATCTCTGCATTCACCGAGGCACTAAGTTCACTGCGGGTGGTAAAGTAGAAGGCGATAATATTGTATGCCCTTATCACGGTTGGTCTTATGGCGGTGACGGCGTGTGTAATAAAATCCCTTCACTTCCCAAAGGCGCGCCGATTCCTGAAAAGGCAAGGGCGATCACCTATCCAACGCGTGAAGCCTTTGGGGTGATATGGACTGCCCAAAGTCAGGATGCGAAACCTTTCCCGTCGTATCTTGAAGAGCTGGAGAAAGACCATGCGTTTAAGATGTTTCTGGTAGGCACCTGGGATTGGAAGGCTTCCGCAGGCCGGATGATTGAGAATGCGATGGACTTTTCACATTTCAACTTTGTTCATAAAGGCTTTACCGAAATTGCTGACGGCCCGGTCGTCAAACCCTTTGAGGTGGCCCGCACTGAAACTGGCCTGAATTATAGCTATAATGACGGTCATCTTATACGGGATTATACTTTGGAATTTCCCTTCATCATCCACGATCGTAAAAGTGTGGCGAACCCTGATGGTGGCAAGACTTGGTCTGACGCTGGGGGTGGAAATATGGGCGATGTAACCGTGATTTCATTTGCTCCGGCACCGATGACGGAAACTACCACCAGGATCTACGTGTTTGTTTCGCGCAATCATTCACATGACACGCCGGATCAGGATTTTGTTGACGGTTTTGACAAAATTATGGAACAGGATCGAGGCATTGTTGAGAGCCAGCGGCCCGAGCAAATCCCGGTGGATGTGAAAGAAGAGCTGCACATCCGCATACCTGATCAACACGCTATCATGTATCGCCGCATGTTGCGGGAGATAGGGCTTACTGAAGAATATATGCCCTGATAGCTGAAGTTATCAAATGCATCTCTTGCCGCCGATGACTTTTTTTATGCCTTATTGTGTCGTAACTCAACCGTTGGATCTAAAATGAAGCCTGCTCCATTTGTTTATAAGCGCCCAAAAAGCCTAAACGAAGCAATTACAACGCTTGCAGATTATGGGGCAGACGGAAAAGTCATTGCCGGAGGCCAAAGCCTCGTACCCGCAATGAACTTTCGTCTGGCCCGGCCTGAAGTTCTGATTGATGTCAATGAGATTTCTGAAATCCAAGGTGTCAGCATTGAAAGTGCCGCCATCGTTATTGGCTCTGTCACCCGCCATGCGGCGTTCCATAAACTGGTTTGCGACGACCCTGTGGGACGCATGTTGACGAAGGTAGTGCAAAACATCTCCCACTATCCCATCCGCCAGCGGGGCACCTTTGGTGGATCTCTCTGCCACGCTGACCCGGCATCGGAGTGGTGCCTTGTTGCGACAACGCTGGGCGCTGAGTTTGAAATAGTTGGACAGGGCGGCAACCGTCACGTCTTTGCAGCTGAATTTTTTAAGGGTGCATTCATGACCGCAGTTGGTGAGGATGAATTGCTTGCCCGTGTACGTCTGTCGCGCTTGCCAGAGGGCTGGGGAAGCGGATTCTATGAATTCTCGCGCAGGAAAGGCGACTTTGCACTTGCGATGTCACTGGTGATGCTAAAAATAGACGCGGGCCGGATTTCGGATGTGAGGATTGGACTTGGCGCCGTATCAGGGCGACCGCTCCGGCTTGATAGTCTTGAGGGGCGTCTGAAAGGGCGTCCCGTAAATATTGATACATTTGCAGAAATTGCGCAGGCTGCGCGGGAGATGGTAAATCCAAGCTCTGATATTCACGGCTCTGCTGAATACCGCCGCGACTTGACGGCAACCGTGATCAAACGTGCGCTGATTGCTGCGGCGGCTGATTGCGACTTGGAAAAAATTACATGAGTTGGGTTGGTCGCAAACTGCCGCGTCTTGAAGACCCGAACCTGCTGATGGGACGGGGGTCTTTTGTCTCGGATCTGACCGATGGAAGCTGGGCGGTCAAATTTGTGCGTAGTCCATTTGCCTCTGGGGTGATTACGGATATAGAGTGTCCCGATAGTAATCTTGTATTTACGGGTGCCGACCTAGAAGAGAGTGGGGTGAAACCTATTCAGGCCATTCTCCATCGACCGGATTACCGCCGTGTGCCGCATCCGGTTCTGCCTAGAGACAAAGTTTCGTTTGCCGGGCAAGCCGTCGCCCTGGTTGTCGCCGCTACAGAAGCTGAGGCCGAAGATTTGGCCGAACTAGTTTTCGTCGACATTGATACCGAAGATGCTATTACCTCGATTGATGCAGCTCTGGAAGAGACTGCGCGCCAGGTTCATCCTGAAGCGCCTGGCAATGTGATGGTCGAAGGCGCTCTTCGAACGCCTGGCGTCGATGCCGCATTTGAAACAGCAGCTTGCGTCATTGAACTCGATCTGCGATCACAACGTCAGACCGCATTGCCCATAGAGGCGCGGGGCGGCGTTGCTGATTATGACCGGGCAACGGGGCGCGTGACGCTATACGCATCTGTTCAAATGCCACATATGCTGCGCACCGGCATCTCAGATGTGTTGGGAATCGTGGAAGATGACCTGCGTGTTGTTGCTCCGGATGTAGGTGGCGGTTTTGGTCAGAAAATGTCGCTATTTCCGGAATATGTTGCGCTTGTTTGGGCGGCACTAAAGCTGAAGCGGAAACTGTCCTGGATTGAAGACCGGCGCGAAAACTTTTTGGCGGCATCGCATTCGCGTGATCAAAATTTTAAGGTCAAAGGCGCCTTTGATGCGTCGGGTAAGCTTCTAGCCATAGACGCAGACCTTCTTTCAAATGTTGGCGCGTTTTCATGCTATCCGGTCACCTGCGGCGTTGAGCCGCTAATGGCCTTGGCAGAATTGCCCGGGCCTTACAATTTTAGTGAATACGGGGTCCGCTCTCGTGGGATCACGACCAACACAGCGATGATGGCGCCCTATCGGGGTGTTACTCGGCCGATGCTGACTTTCACCATGGAACAAATGATGGATCGGGCTGCGGCGCAGCTTGGTCTGGATGCGTTTGACATACGCCGCCGCAATCTGATTACTGAGTTCCCACATCGATCTCCTACGGGCCTTGTCTATGATCAAGGTTCTTATCTTCAGGCGATGGAGGCCGCGGAAACTGCTGCGGATATCCCTGGTTTTCGTCAGCGGCAGGAGGCGGCACGTAATGAGGGCCGTTATCTGGGTCTTGGCTTGTCTGTCTTTTCTGAACGCACCGGCTACGGCACGCCTGCCTTTGCTTTGCGCGCAATGGAAATTGTACCGGGGTACGAAACCGTTGACTGTGAAATGAACCCGTCGGGTCAGGTAACGCTTCGTATTGGAGCGTCGCCACACGGTCAGGGGTTAAAAACAGCTCTGGCACAGCTCGTAGCGGATCGTTTGGGCGTCACGCCCAAACAGATCAGGGTTATTTCTGGGGATACCGATGCAACGCCATATGGTTGGGGCACGTTTGCATCGCGCTCTATGGTTATTTCTGGAGGTGCGAGCCAGATGGCCGCTGATCGCGTTGCTGAAAAATTGCGGGTGGCAGCGGCACAATTGCTGGGAGTTGATGCTAAAAATATTAACCTGTACGATAATATTGCCAGTGCTGAGGGCACCAACAAATCGCTGACCATTGCAGAGGTGGCCCGCGCTCTGCACCACCAGAGCCACCAGTTTAATTTCGAATCTTCGTTGAAAGAGCAGGCCCAATACGATCCGGCCGGAACGTTTTCAAACGCTGCCCATATCTGTGAGGTCGAGGTTGATATCGAAACTGGTGGTGTTACAGTCGACCGTTTTCTTGTCGTTGAGGATGCTGGGTTGCTGATCAACCCGATGATCGTGGATGGGCAAATTGCTGGTGGTGTCGTGCAGGGGATCGCAAACGCGCTGTATGAAGAGATGATCTATGACGAGTTTGGCACGCTTCTGACATCATCGCTCGCAGATTACCTGCCTCCTACCAGCATGGAAATTCCCGATTTAGAGATCATACACATGGAGACGATTTCGCCAGAGAGTATCACCAAGTCAAAAGGCGTTGGAGAAGGTGGCACGATCGGTGCGCCAGCTGCAGTCATCAGCGCGGTAACTGATGCGCTGAAACCTTTCGGTGTCATCATGAACACTTTGCCGGCCACACCAGATCGGATTCGCTGTGAAATTAGGGCCTCAGGCAATACATAAGAGAAGGCAATCTCATGATAGAAAAAGTTAACGTGACCCTGAAAGTAAATGGCGAAATTCATGATATTCTGGTTGAACCTCGCCGAAATCTGGCCGATGCATTGCGCGATGATTGCGGTCTGACTGGTACCCATGTTGGATGCGAACATGGGGTCTGCGGGACCTGCACAGTGCTGATAAACGGCAAACCTATCCGAGCATGTCTGACCTTTGCAGTCCAAGCGGAGGAAACTAACATCGAGACGGTCGAAGGTCTTGCTGAAGGTGATGTGTTTCATCCACTACAACAGGCGTTTTGGGAAAATCACGGGCTTCAATGCGGTTTTTGTACACCTGGGTTTCTGATGCTTGCCAAAGGGGCTTTGACCGAGAATCCTGATATGAGTGACGAAGAAATTCGTGAAGTCTTGTCGTCAAACCTTTGTCGTTGCACCGGTTATCAAAACATCGTCAAAGCGGTGCGTGCTGCTGCAGTTGTAATGCGGGGTAAGGTGGCGGTTTGATGCGAAAATCCAACACTATTGGACAGTCAATTAAACGAATCGAAGATAGGCCACTTCTGATTGGGATGGGGTCGTTTCTGGCGGACGAGAACCGCGAAGATCAGCTTTACATGCGGGTTTTTCGATCGCCTGTTGCATTTGGGCGAATAGTGGAAATCGATATCGGTGATGCTGTTAAACTACCCGGGGTGGTCGCAGTCTGGACAATCGACGATATTGGAGAGCTACCGCAGCTTGACTTCCGGATGACGCGGATAGAGGGGCTTGAACCCTATCGCCAATGGTGTCTAGCCAAGGACTATGTGCGCTATGTCGGCGAGCCGATGGCGGTGGTGTTTGGAACCGATCCTTATGTGGTCGAGGATGCAGCAGACTTAATTTTCCCCGATATTGACGAATTGGATCCGCATCTTGATCCAGCTTCTGGAATCGTTGATTTTATGCCTGAAACCATGCCCAACGTCGATAACGAACCAGCGGTATTGCACAAGGCCTATGGTGACATTGATGCTGCGTTTTCCATTGCTGATCAGGTTGTGGAAATTGACGTTTCTGTGGGCCGCCATACAGGCGTGCCGTTGGAGACGCGTGGGGCGTTAGGTGTTTGTGATCCTCAAACTGGTGAAATCACCATGTTTGGTGCGGCAAAGGTGCCTCATTATAACCGAGATGCCATCGCTAGCATGCTTCGTTTGGCGAGGGGAAAAGTGCAACTGAGTGAAGGCCATGTTGGTGGTGGGTTCGGCATCCGAGGTGAACTGTATCCAGAGGATGTTCTGGTGTGTTTGGCCGCGAAACGCCTTGCCCGTCCAGTGAAATGGGTTGAAGATCGTAAAGAACATCTGCTGGCGGCCAACCATTCGCGTGACCAGCGCTATAAGTTACGGGCAGCTATCGATCGTGAAGGTGTGATCCTCGGGCTGGACGCCCAATTTTTCACCGACCAGGGTGCCTATGTCCGCACCCATGGAGGCACGGTTTCTGACCTCTCTGCGGCGATGTTGCCTGGTCCCTACAAAATTCCAGCTTATCGCGTGGCAGGCCACATTCGGCTTACCAATAAAACACCTGCGGGAACCTATCGGGCGCCTGGCCGGTATGAA
The DNA here is from genome assembly GCA_041441915.1 of Paracoccaceae bacterium. Classification (GTDB taxonomy): domain Bacteria; phylum Pseudomonadota; class Alphaproteobacteria; order Rhodobacterales; family Rhodobacteraceae; genus UBA10365. The sequence goes on from JASDRS010000010.1 coordinate 188,828, forward strand.
AGTTCCTTTGCTCGAGAGCGGTTGATCGATGCCATATCCGCACGACTTGACCTTGATCCATTCGAGATCCGGCGCCGCAATTTGTTGTCAGAAGAAGTAATGCCCTATGCGCGGGGTATCGACGCGCTTGGTACAGATGTCGTTTACGATAGTGGTAAGTATCACAACCTGCTGTCACGGCTGGAAGTTTGTGTCGATCCAAAAAGCCTTGATCGTGACCTTGAGCTGCGGCGCGAGAACGGTGAGTTGGTTGGTTACGGCATTGGCTTTTTTGTTGAAAAAAGTGGTCTTGGCCCTGAAGATCTTGTGCGCATTCATCTTCACGCAGACGGAATTATCCGTATTGTGACGGGCGTTGCCTCTATCGGGCAGGGAGTGGAAACCGCTATCGCCCAGATCTGTGCTGGAACACTTGGCGTCGATTTAGATGGAATACAGGTGGTCCACGGCCAGACAAGCCTGATAGAACAGGGGTTTGGAGCCTTTGCAACACGGGTCACAGTGATGACTGGGTCAGCGACAAAGATAGCTGCTGAGGCATTGATTGAAAGACTTCTGAAAGAGGCCAGCTCCATGACTGGTATTCCGGAGATAAAACTGCGCTATGTTGATGGGAAAGTTCTGGGTGTCGATGACAACACCGTAATTACCCTGCACCAGATTGCGTCGGAGGCGGCTGGCAAAATCGTAGTAGAAGGCCGTTTCAAATCCAGCCATATGGCATATCCTTATGGTATTCATTTTGCTCAGGTTAAAATTGACCCTGAGACTTGTGGAGTGGAAATTGAACGATATGTTGTAGCCTTTGATGTTGGTCGGGCGGTCAACCCGATGCTAATTGAAGGGCAAATCGTCGGTGCTGTGGCTCAGGGAATCGGGGGTGCATTTTTTGAAGAGTTCGTCTATGATGACGCTGGACAGCCTTTAGTGACAAGTTTTGCCGATTACCTGATGCCAACTGCGATGGAAATTCCGCCGGTTGAAGTGCTGCTACGCGAAGATGCCCCCAGCCCAATAAACCCGCTGGGTGTTAAGGGCGCCGGTGAGGGTGGCATCACAGCTTCTGGCGCTGCGCTGGCCTCTGCGGTTGAGGCCGCAATGGGTTTGACTGAGACTATCGACCGCCTTCCCATGAGCAACGACAGGATATTTCATTGGCTCAAAATGCGCGTCTGATATCTTATTGAGTTTGTCATGCCATCGTTTAACAGAAAGTATATTATACAAACCTAAAAATACGATATTTCAAATATATGAATATTATTCAGAGAGGTAATGATGAAAATGTCAAACAATGGGGCACCAGAAAATCAAAAATATTCAAGTTATGTGTGTCAGGCCTTGTCATATGTTTGTGAGATTAGAGGTAACTTGGGAGGTCAATCTTGACCCATCACCCTGAAAAAAAATCTATGCGATCGTCAATGAGCAACCACGCAGCACCCTATCTCAAACCAGGAAAAATAGGTTCGCTCACGCTAAATAATAGACTGGTCCGGGCGGCAACTTCGGAGTCGATGGCAACTGCTGACGGAGTAGCAACGGATGCCCTTGTTCGCCTATATGGAGATCTCGCCAAGGGTGGCACGGGACTTATAATCACCGGCCATATTTATGTCGAGCCGCGAGGTCAGTACACTCCGAACCAACCAGGACTGCATCACGACCGCATGGTCGAACCGCTTGCACGTGCCACCCGAGCTGTTCATGACCACGGAGGCAAAATCTTTGCTGAGCTCGGCCATGCGGGCAGTCAATCGCTGATACCAGGCATTATAGCGATCGCACCTTCGGTCGTACCAAATGCGATCTTTGATCGTGAGCCGCAAGCGATGTCAGTAGCCGATATCGAAGAAGTGGTAGCCGCATTTGGGTCGGCTGCGCGGCGAGCGATTGAATCTGGGTTCGACGGCATTCACATTCATGGTGGCAACGGCTATCTGATTTCTGAATTTTCCTCGCCACACACAAACCTGCGCACCGATGAATGGGGTGGAGACGCTGAGCGGCGGGGTCGCTTCATGCTTGCAATCTATGATGCTGTTCGCTCAGCGATTGGGCCAAAGGTTCCTATAACAGCGCGGATTGGCGTCGCCGACGCGGTTGCTGGAGGGCTGCAGGTGTGCGAAAGTGTCCAGCGCGCGAAGCAACTCAAAAGCCGTGGCATCAACGGCTTTGAGGCAACCTACGGAGTGATGAATAGCTACTTAGAGAATGTTCGTCCCTATGTCGCGGTGGGCATGGTGCGTGCGCTCATCTCCGGCCTTATACCGCGACTGTGGACACCAGCTGGGCCAGAAGCTTACTATAGGGAGTTTGCACGCACCATTCGCAGTGCGACCAACCTACCAGTCATTTTGGTTGGTGGCATCCGGACAACTCAAATCATGTCTGATGTTATAGCTTCCGGTGATGCGGATTTTTTGGCAATGGCACGTCCGTTCCTGCGCGAGCCAGGACTTGCCAGGGAGTTGGCAGCCGGGCGAACAGGTATGGTTGACTGTGTCTCATGTAATATTTGCTTAATGCACGATGGAATCGACCCAGTGCGGTGTTGGCGCAAAAAACCGATTGATCTCGCCTTCCACCTCTATTGCCGGTTATGGCGCGACCGGAACTAAGTTCTCAAAAGAAACGGCAAGAGCACTTGCTGATTTTTAATGCAAAATCTTGACTGAAGTCGAAACGGAATACCCATGGACATTAAAAAGGGTTCTTCGAAGAGATCGTATATGCCGATGAGGTGATAGACGAGCGCGAGAAACTAGCACTCGGAACTATTGAAAGATGTCTTGCCAAACAATTTGCAACGCGCACACAAGTTTTAAGAGTTTAAAAAATATGCAACGGCCGCTTCTTCTGCAGCTAAAGATCTTTTGTCTTCGGTAACAAAACTTGCGCAAGCGACCCTTGGCATGGCTTCTAAACTCACAACTGATTTCTTCAAAAAAATGAAATTTAGTTCATCTTTTTACTTTGCTTAACAGTAACAAATTTAAGTAGAATTAGAAAACACTGGTCCGAAAACCGATCCCAGAACAAAAAATAATATTTTGACTATAATATATTTTATCAAAGACATCATGGATTTTTTTGTGTTTTTCTGTGGATTATTTTGGTCACTATACAGTTAGCTCAATACATCTGGCGTTGCAGCATTTTGGTGCTGAGCCTAAAAGTCGTTTACAAATAGCTGAAATGGGCCACTTTCTTGGGTCAAGAATGCTTATTTTGTTAGTTATTTTGGCATAAGTGGTTCGTCCAAGGAAAAGTTCATCAAATTTTTTCTAAATAATAAATTTACCATTTGATAAAAAATTTTCTCTATGGCAGCATGGTACCAGTTTTCCAGGAGATGTGACCGTGACAAACAGCCCAATGACCGCCGGCGTGGTTGCCAATCGTCTGCCAGAGCCTGCCTATGACGCGAACTTTGGTGATATTTCCCCAAAGTTTGCAGCACATGAAGCACTTGTGGCAGCGGATAGGTGCTACTTTTGTCATGATGCGCCCTGCATTACAGCCTGTCCAACCGATATTGATATTCCGCTTTTTATCCGCCAAATTTCCACAGGCACGCCAATGGCCGCCGCAAAAACAATCTTTGCTCAAAATATATTAGGTGGCATGTGCGCGAGGGTTTGCCCGACGGAACAGCTGTGTGAACAGTCTTGTGTGCGTGAGTTGGCCGAAGGTAAGCCCGTTGATATTGGTCGCTTACAGCGCTTTGCTACAGATACAGTGATGGAGGCGGGTATACATCCGTTTTCACGTATTGCTGCTACAGGCAAGAAAGTCGCCGTTGTGGGTGCGGGGCCTGCAGGTCTAGCTTGCGCGCATCGATTGGCGATGAAGGGCCATGATGTGGTTATTTATGATGCCCGCGCGAAACTGGGGGGACTGAATGAATATGGTATCGCAACCTATAAAACGGCCGATGATTTTGCAGCGCGTGAAGTGGAATGGCTGATGAAAATTGGCGGAATTTCTCTGCGCTTAGGGCAAAAATTGGGTCATAATATGGCGCTGTCTGATTTGCAAAACAACTATGATGCGGTGTTTTTGGGCATGGGATTGGCGGGTGTGAATAGTTTGAGCCTTGCCGGAGAAGGCTTGGCGGGCGTGCATAATGCTGTCGATTTCATCGCTGATTTGCGCCAATCCGCAGACAGATCTAGCCTGTCTATTGGTAGAGACGTCGTAGTGATTGGCGGCGGTATGACTGCGATTGATGCGGCGGTACAGGCCAAGCTTTTGGGCGCTTTAAATGTGACCATCGTTTACAGGCGGGGGCAGGCAGAAATGAGCGCCTCAACCTATGAACAGAATCACGCAGCGGCAATAGGGGTTAAGATTATCCATAACGCCGCACCACTCGAACTGCAGGGTGACGGCTCGGTTAAATCAGTACGTTTTGCCTACACGGTCCAAGGTGCCGAGGAGTTAAAATTTACAGCTGACCATTTGACGCTGGTTGCGGATCAGGTTTTTATTGCCATTGGCCAAGCGCTCTTGGGGGCTCCTACAGGGCTTAGCTTAAAAGGTGGTAAAATTGAAACCAAAGGTGCTGGCAGTACTCTTGTTGCCGGTCTCTGGGCGGGCGGTGACTGTGCCTTTGGTGGCGATGATCTGACTGTGACAGCCGTTGCCCAGGGCCGTGATGCGGCCGAAAATATTCATGCCCATTTGATGGCGTAGGAGTTTTACTATGGCAGACCTAACCACTATTTTTGCAGGCATTAAATCGCCCAACCCCTTTTGGTTGGCTTCGGCTCCGCCTACCGATAAAGAATATAATGTCCGTCGCGCTTTTGAAGCGGGCTGGGGTGGTGTGGTGTGGAAGACCCTTGGGCTCGAGGGTCCGCCTATTGTGAATGTGAACGGCCCACGCTATGGCGCGATTTGGGGGGCAGATCGTAGGCTTTTGGGGCTTAGCAACAGCGAGCTTATCACTGATCGCCCACTTGAAGTGAATTTGCGTGAAATCAAATCGGTAAAGCGCGATTATAAAGACCGCGCTTTGGTAATCAGTCTTATGGTGCCTTGTGATGAGGAAAGCTGGAAGGAAATTCTACATCAAATCGAAGACACTGAAGCCGATGGTGTTGAACTGAATTTTGGCTGTCCGCATGGCATGGCCGAAAGGGGTATGGGGTCAGCAGTTGGGCAGGTACCTGAATATATTGAAATGGTTACACGCTGGGTAAAGCAGTATTCTCGAATGCCATGTATTGTGAAGCTTACACCCAATATTGCCGATATTCGTAAACCCGCCGAAGCGGCCAAGCGCGGTGGAGCTGATGCGGTCAGTCTGATCAATACGATCAACTCGATTACCTCGGTTAATTTGGACGATTTCAGTCCCGAACCCATGATTGACGGAAAAGGTACTCACGGCGGTTATAGTGGCCCTGCAGTCAAGCCGATTTGCTTAAATATGGTGGCCGAGATTGCACGCAACTATGAAACCAAGGACCTGCCCATTTCGGGAATTGGTGGGGTGACTACTTGGCGTGATGCGGCCGAATACATGAGCCTTGGTGCCGGCAATGTGCAAGTATGCACCGCCGCCATGACTTATGGATTTAAAATTGTTGAAGAAATGATCTCCGGCATATCGGACTATTTGGACGAAAAATCTATGGCCTCGCCACATGCGCTGATTGGGCGTGCTGTGCCAAATGTCACAGATTGGAAATTTCTAAACTTGAATTACACCACCAAGGCCCATATCGATCAAAGCGCTTGTATCAACTGTGGTCGTTGTTTTGCCGCTTGCGAAGACACGTCGCATCAAGCCATTGCGATGTCTAAAGATCGGATTTTTACAGTGAAAGACGAGGAGTGTGTGGCTTGCAATCTTTGTGTGAATGTCTGCCCCGTGCAAGACTGCATCACCATGGTTGAATTGCCCATTGGCGCCACTGATACGCGTACCAATCGCAAAGTTGGCCCCTATGCTAATTGGACGGCGCATCCCAATAATCCATCAGCAAGAGCGGCCGAGTGACTTTTGTCTTGTTGTTAGGGGCGTAAAATTTTTGTGAATAAAAGTTCTAAAAAGCCCCATGCTTCGATGTAATGGGCTTTTTTAGATGATCCCAAAACCGCCTGAACTTGCGTATCAAAATCAGCGTAATGCTGTGTTAAAGACCAGATGGAAAAGAGCAAATGCACCGGATGAATTTTGGCAATTTTACCCGTTTTCATCCATTGGGTGAAGACCTCTGCTTTTTCGTCCACCAAATCTTTTAATTCGGTTTCCAAGACCGTTGTTAAACGCGGAGCGCCTTGGATGATCTCATTCGCAAAAAGCCGACTTTCACGTGGAAAATCGCGACTTAACTCAAATTTGCGGTGCACATAGATCATAATCTCGGCAACGGGTTCACCCTCGGGATCAATTGCGCGTAAAGGGTCAAGCCAAGTAGCCAAAAGGTTGGTCAAAAGAGCCGTATATATAGCTTCCTTATTAGCAAAATAATAAAGAATATTAGGTTTGGAAATTTGCGCAACGTCAGCGATTTTATCCAAAGTTGCACCCCGAAACCCCTGCAGAGAAAAGACCTCTAGCGCGGCCTCTAGAATGGCAGCGTTATTCTTGCGTTGGATGCGTGTCTGCCGACTTTGGAGCATTGGATCTTATACCCTCCATGTTCAAAGTAGATATGCCTGAGTTTAGTTCTAAGGTCAAAGTTAAACCTAGTTCCTATGTAATGCGCTCAATTGGTAAGAGTTTATATAAATTGCTGCTGATTTTTTATAATCTTTAGAAAAATATTAAAGTTTTTCTTGACCCATGCATCACAGTATGGTGCGCTCCACTTTACCATTTGGTCAGGAAAAGGCCCGAGCAAAACCAATGCTCTATACGCGGGAGATAAAATGACAAAAACTGCACCTGCCCAAAACTTGACAGTAAATGCAGACCGCCTTTGGGATAGTCTGATGCAGATGGCCAAAATTGGCCCTGGTATTGCGGGGGGCAACAACCGCCAAACTTTGACTGATGACGACAGCAAAGCGCGGCATCTTTTTGCTACGTGGTGCTACGGGGCAGGCATGACGATGGGTGTTGATACGATGGGAAATATGTTTGCCACACGTGCTGGCGCCGATCCCCATGCTTTGCCTGTTTATATGGGCAGCCATTTAGACACCCAGCCTACGGGTGGAAAGTTTGACGGTGTCTTGGGGGTTTTGGGCGCACTTGAAGTGGTGAAATCTTTGAATGATGCGGATATTCAAACCCGTCATCCGATCGTGATTGCCAATTGGACGAATGAAGAGGGCACACGCTATTCGCCTGCAATGCTCGCCTCTGGGGTGTTTGCGGGCACTCATACGCAAGATTTTGCCTATAGCCGCAGCGACGCCGATGGTAAATTATTTGGGGATGAACTTAAACGTATTGGTTGGTTGGGTGACGAACCCGTAGGCGCACGTAAAATGCACGCAATGTTAGAGCTTCATATCGAACAGGGCCCCATTCTTGAAGCTGCAGGGCGCTCTATTGGCGTGGTTACAAGTGGGCAGGGGCTTTGGTGGTTGGAGGTAACCTTGATGGGGCGTGACGCCCATACTGGCAGCACGCCCATGAGTATGCGGGTGAATGCAGGGCTTGGCATGGCGCGAATTATGGAGTTGGTGCATCGAATTGCAATGGACAGTCAGCCCAACGCTGTTGGGGCTGTGGGGCAGGCGAATGTTTACCCCAACTCGCGCAACGTGATTGCGGGAAAAGCCGTCTTTACAGTTGATTTTCGCAGCCCTGAACTAGCCAAGCTTGACTATATGCGGGCAAGGCTTGAAGCCGAGGCCGTATCGATCGCGTCTGACTTGGGTCTAGGGCTCTCGATCGAACCGGTGGGTCATTTTGATCCTGTTACCTTCGACCCTGCGCTGGTCAAAGTGGTGCGCAGTGCTGCGCAAAGCTTGGGTTATTCGCATATGGATATTGTATCAGGTGCTGGGCATGATGCTTGCTGGATCAATCGTGTGGCCCCTACCGTTATGATCATGTGCCCCTGTGTGGATGGTCTAAGTCATAATGAGGCCGAAGATATCAGCAAAGAATGGGCCAATGCGGGAACTGACGTTTTGTTGCACTCGATCCTTGAGGTGGCAGGGGTTGTTGTCTGAGATGCATTTTAGCGGCACTATCAGTGACGAGTATGCGTCGATCTCATCTGACAAAATTGCTAGCATGATACGAAGTGTGGCAATGGCGGGGCCTGATATAATCCCAATCAAGCGTACAAACATGCATGGGGCAGTGGTCGCCGCAGAGCTAGAATTTGAATTGGGCATGCTATCCTTGACGGCGCCTTTTTAACGGTCCTATCTGAGCTTGATTGTGCGGTAAAAAGAGATTGTATTCTTTAAATTTTTTTTGACTAAGCGTTTGTATTTTTTTTTGCAAGCGGCACTGTCTTGGAAGCCTCTTGATTATTTTGGTCTGGCTTATTTTAGACTTATAATTCTGTCTAGTGAAGCCTAAATTTTGATGGAATATGTAACTCTTAGTTGCCTTTTGTCACATAACTTACTGCACAGTAAAACAACTTAAAAAAGGGCATCGAATATAATGAGAATTCAAAATATAATTAAAATGGTTGTAATTGTGCAGACAGATATGTCCGGACATCTTGCTATGATGCTTTTTTCAATTTTTGTTGCTGGATCGTTTACCTTTGGTAAAATGATAGCCCTGGAAATTGACCCAGTTGCGTTGAGCGCAGCACGTTTCTTTTTTGGAGCGTTTTTGCTGTGGATTGTTTTGGTCGCGACAGGTCGCTTTCGTTTGCGCCACTATATGCAACCTTGGCGCTTTTTTGTCCTTGGGGCGATTAATGTGGTCTATTTCGTGATGATGTTTGAATCACTCAAAACTGTAAGCGCGATTTCGGCATCGGCTATTTTTACACTTATTCCATTTATCGCGGCTGCTTTGGATCGCGTGGTTTCGGGCCGGCGCTTGAACGGTGTGATCTGGATTGGTTTGCTCATAGGTGCTTTGGGCGCACTTTGGGTGATTTTTAAGGGATCTTTTACTGCTTTTTGGGCGCTGAATTTGGGGCTTGGAGAATTTTTGTTTTTCATCGGTGTGGCCACCTACGCCGCCTATGCGGTTTTTGTTCCTAAACTGCGGCGCAAAGAACCAATCTACGCGACTACTTTGGGCGTAAGCTTTGCTGGTGCTGTGATTTTGACGCTATTATTTTGGCCTCGTATAGCGGCTACGGCTTGGGGTGATTTGCCGGGGCATGTATGGCTAATTTTGGCCTATCTGACGATTTTCGCCAGTTTGGGTACATTTACCTTAGTCAGTTTTGCTGCAGATCGTTTGCCCAGCGCAAAGGTTATGGCCTATACTTATATGACTCCATTTTGGGTTGTGTTACTGGAAGGCGCACTTGGTCATGGTTGGCCTGAACCTTTTGTTTTAATTGGTGGGGTTCCCATTTTGGTGGGGCTTTCGATCTTGTTTTTCAATCGATAGTCATTCGAGTGATGCGTGGTAAATCTATAAATCAACCCAAGTGACTGTCACGCCGATATGGGACATAAAGGCTAACAGGTCTTTGGGTTTTATGGAAATTGTACGATCGTTGACCAATGGATGCACATAGAGCGTGTCGCAACCTTGAAGGTCGCTGTCTATAAAAAGAGCTACACCTTGCTTTACACCATTGATCATAGATAATGGGGTGACGGCTCCTGGGCGCACGCCTAAGGTTTCAAGCAGCCGATCCGCAGATCCAAAGGACAAGCGTCCGACGCCAAGCTTCTCTTTTAAGGCTGTCAAATTGATGCTACGGTCTTGTTCGGCAACCACTAAGATATTTTTCTTTTTATGGTCACGCAGATAAAGGTTTTTAATATGCCCGCCTCCTTGGGCTGTTGATTTAAACTGCCCCTGCACCTTTTTTGAATCTTCCACCGTATTTAAAGGTACGTGGCTGAAGAGATTGAAACTAATTTTCCAACTTTGCAATTTTTCCAACAAAGCGTCAGAAGACAGTGGCAAGCTGTCCTGAAATTTCGAGGAGGCGTCTTGGACTGGTTCTGTCATAGTGAATTACGCATTTTGATGGTTATGTATGACTTCAATATGTTAAAGTTTGTGGCTGCATGAGGCATGCGTTTTTAGCTAGGATTTTTTTGCCAAAACTTCAGCCATTACGCATAAAAGTTCAAACATGATTGTTACACCTAAAAAAGCCGTGCCACCAGATGTATCAAAGGGGGGAGAGACTTCAACCAAATCCGCCCCAACAATATTTAGGCCGCGCAGGGCACGTACGACTTCCAGCGCTTGGTAGCTGTTAGGTCCACCTATCTCTGGAGTGCCTGTTCCGGGCGCAAAGGCTGGGTCGACAAAATCGATATCATAGCTGACATAGATTTCGCCGGTTCCTGCTATATCGCGCGCCTCTAGCATTACATCTTGCACGCCACGGGCGTGAAAAGCTTCGATCTCAATAACTGTGATGCCTACAGCTTTCGCAAAATCACGATCTTCTCGGTCATAAGCTGGGCCGCGAATACCAATCATGCATACGCGCTTTGGGTCAAGCAAACCCTCTTCCACTGCCCGGCGAAACGGCGTGCCATGGGTATACATTGTTCCACCGAAATAGCTGTGGAACAGATCAGTATGGCTGTCAAAATGGATCATACCCAGAGGCCTTATTTTTGCCAAGGCCCGCAAAATTGGTAAGCTGCAAAGATGATCGCCTCCCGCCGTCAGCGGCAAAATTCCTGCCTGGTTCACTCGGGCATAAAATTCTGTTATGCGCGTCATCGAGTCCTGTGAATCGGCAGGGTTGGGTCCAACGTCGCCCAGATCGGCACAGTTGGCCAATTCGAAAGGTCTGATAGAGGTAGCACCATTTTCAGCGCGCATCATAGTTGAAAAATCACGCAATTGGCGTGGACCATGGCGGGGACCCGGGCGATTGGTGGTGCCACCATCCCATGGTGTACCAATCAGTCCAATCTGAACCTCGGTCAATTTTGGATTGGTTAGATCAATATGGGGCAGACGCATAAATGTGGCTATACCGGCGAATCTAGGCAACTCAAAGCCAGAAATAGGATGAAAAAATGGATCAGACATGAATACTTCCAAAAGCTGTCTCGGTTATAGTGACGCTACTAGAGGGTACCTTGCCTTGGCAATATTAAATAAAATCTACCGCTCTTTTGGGGGCCTATTTGGCCAACCATGGCAAGGTTGATCCTTAGTCTTCGATTTGAGTTGGCGTGCGTGGTCATCTTCGTACAGTGAATTGGCTTCAGCCATCTCATGATTATCGCTACAATTTGGTGAAAATGAAGGAGTTTTTCACCGCCGGATGAGAAAAAACTGGCAAGAAAACCTGTGAAACTTTGCAAGGAAAGCCTATTTGCATTAGCTTTGAGTTGGATTGTTTGGATCCCACCATTGAGCCTTGGATGTCTAATACAGAGGTTGGTGAAAACGGCTTTGATATTGATGAGGCCGTTGCGCTGTTGCATTCGATTCGGGGATTGAACATTTTTGGTGGTAATATAGTATGTATGATGCGACGAAAGACGGCCCTAGTCAAATCATTGCTCTGACAGCTACATCTATAGGTTTTCTGAAAACACCGCGCAAAAGTTAAAGCGCTAGTCTCTTAAAAGCGGGTAAAAGTAATGCCCACCAAAATCAATAAAGTGGCCAGAGCTTTGAGTGGGGGCATTTTTTCTTTAAACAAAAGCCAGCCAATCAGAGTCACAAAAAAGATCGAAGATTCGCGTAAGGTTGCAACAAGAGCGATGGGTGCTTTTATCATCGCCCAGACAATGATGGCATAGGAACTGTAAGAAGCTGCTGAGGCAAGGCCTGCAAGCGACCATGATTTTAAGCTTTTTGGTAAGACTTCTTTCCCATAAATTGAAATCATTCCGAGTGAGAATAGCAATCCACTGATCAAAAATACCCACGCCACAAAAGATAAAGCATCCCCATGCAGGCGCGCGCCCAAACCGTCAATTAAAGTATAAGCAGCCGTTGATAGTGCCGCGCCCAAGCTAAATGGCAAAAGTTTTCGATCTTCACCAAAATGAAAGGCTCCAGCTGCCATCAATAATATGCCAGTCCCCAAAAAAGTGATGCCTATATATTCGTTAGGTGAGAAAGTTTCGGCCAGAAAAAAGACACTAAAAAGCGTCACAATCAATGGGGCAGTTCCACGCGTAATGGGATAAACACGGCTTAGGTCGCCGTGGTTAAAGGCATGTGCCAAAAATAATTTGTAGCAGCAATGCGCGAGGACTGATGCAGCTATCCAAGGCCAAACTGTCATTTTAGGCAAAGGATGGGACATGATCATCAACGCACCAATTGGTATTTCAAACAGGGCAAGCACAATCATTCCACCAGTGCGCGACCATCCTTGCTTTATCAATGTATTCCAAGTGGCATGCAGCAATGCAGCCCCGATTACGGCAAGGAAGATCGCAACACTCATTCCATGTCCCTAGAGGTTTGATAATCTTCTTACTTCTCAGCACACAAAACACTTAATTTGCCCATTTGAAAAGATGTAATTTCGCTTTTGGCAATCAAGTGTGCCCTTCAGCAGACTTGATTGGGGTTAGCAAAACCTTTGGCCTCCTGTTTAAGTTTTGCGCAGATAAAATTAGGATTTTTTTAATTCACACAAAATGCTTTAGCTATAGAGCTATTTTTTTGTAGCAATTATGTTCTTCTTAAAATCAATTCTGTCCGTAACTCAAAATCAGATGCATCGTGTCTTTCATGAAGTTGACTGGCGACATCTCCAGTAATTCGGTTGACCATTGTTCCACGTTGGACTGCGGGACGTTTATCTATAGTCTCTGCCCAAGACATCACGTGTTTATAGTTTTTGACATCTAAAAACTCTCCCGCTTTATATAACCTCCCAAGAACGAGTTGACCGTACCAAGCCCAAATAGCCATGTCTGCAATCGAATAAGTTGAACCGCTTACGAAACTGGTTTGAGCGAGATGCTGGTCCAGCAGATCTAATTGGCGTTTGGTTTCCATTGCAAATCGATCAATCGCATATTTGATTTTTTCGGGTGCATAACTGTAAAAATGCCCAAAGCCACCACCTAGATAAGGTGAACTACCCATTTGCCAGAAAAGCCATGATAAGCATTCAGTTTTTTGGGAAAAACTGTCAGGAATGAATTCGCCAAACTTCTCCGCGAGATAGAGCAATATAGCACCAGATTCAAAAACGCGTTGAGGCTTCGCCGTACTGCAATCCATTAAAGCAGGAATTTTGGAATTTGGATTAACTCCTACAAAGCCAGACGAAAACTGACTTCCATCCCGAATACGACAAAGCCAGGCATCATATTCGGCACCCGAATGCCCTAAGGCCAACAATTCTTCCAGCATAACCGTTATTTTGACGCCATTCGGAGTTCCCTGGGAATACAGTTGCAGTGGATGCTTTCCTACTGGCAATTTTTTTTCATGTGTTGCTCCCGCTGTTGGCCTGTTCGTGTTGGCAAAAGTCCCCCCATTTTTGCTGTCCCACGACCAAATCTGAGGCGGTTTGTATTCGTCGTGATAGCTCATAAGCTACTCCCTTATAGGTAGACTTTTTGAAGTTGAGGTATGCTATTAATGTGAACAGTATAGTATAAATAATATTTTAGCCCAGTTAAGTATTGTGAGTATCATGGAACCCTGAAAACAGTAAGATATTAAAAACTTATTGATCCTTCCTTAGGACACAATTGGTTAATAAAAAATAATTATATAAGGTAAAATTCCAATAATTTAATTATACTCCACTCACTCCAAAAGCCGAATATTTTGTTCTGAGATGATGCGGAAGTTATCAGTGACCTGATTTCGGAAGTTGTGCCATTGCTCTGGGATAATTTTCCGAAAGAACTTCAGAATGGCTTCGGTAAATAGCTTTTG
>JASDRS010000011.1:0-87054 GCA_041441915.1 Paracoccaceae bacterium
CAGCAAGGTGGCCCCCACAATGGGCATGCGGCCGCAAGACAACGAAAGGATAAAAAATGTCAGATATTATACCAATGCTGGGCATGACCCATGAAGCATGGCCGGTGGCCCTCAGCAAAGGCTTGCAGATGTATTCTGCTGAGCAACAATGGCTTGAACAGGTCGCCAATAAGTTGAGGTCTCTGATGTACCAAAGGGGTTTCTAGCGACCCGACAGAGGACGCCGGCAGCCCTCAGGAAAGTCCCTTATACAGATGCAGATCTCGTCCTTGCCGTCGCGAAAATGGCCGCCATGATGCCGTCTGCAGCACGCGGGACAATTGCTGTGAGGGGTCATCTACTCGCTTCAATCGGGCGTAAATACTGACGAGAATCTAATTTGCTTTGGATCGCCATCAAAGCGCTTGTTAAGACACAAAATGTAAGTTGATTTCTTCAGTTATCCCACCGCCGCTCATACAGGCGGTGATGGGCTTCTTCATTCGCTCTAGCCGCCCTTAGAGGGCTCATCCTCAGCCATATTGTCTTCGTCAGTGCCGTTTGTAGCAGGTGTCTCTAGCTCATCTTTTGCTAGCGGGAGCGGGGTACTTTCCAAGCCGCGCAAGGCGGCTAGGAAAGCGTCGTGGGCTTTGTCTTTCATCGTTTCACCGCCTTTGTATTTCGGCGTACCCTGATGAAACGCATATTGGTCTTGTTTCTGTCAGGGTTCTCGACCGTTTCGACGATTGTTTTCCCTTTTTCCAGCGCATCTAACTTCCTAAGAAGCTTGTTGGCGGGGCTGGCACCAAAGCCTCGCGTTCTCATCGATGAACGCCGGATATATGAATTTTCAGTCATGATAGTCTCCAATCAGGACGCAACGAAACAGGGCGCAAGAATTGCGCTGTCTCTGCATCAAAACTGATTGGTTATGGGTGCTGGGTAATGCTGTTTAGGATATATTGCAAGATAAAGTTGGGGTTGGGTATCTTTTTGGAGTGATAATTCTGAACTCCACTGGGGTGGCAGCCCCTCTAATAGGCGCAGCCTTCTAAAAGGCTATACATGGAGCATTGGTCAAGCGGACATTGGATGGTGTGCAACTTAAAATGAAACCGCATTTTAAATAGTAGGATGTGGTGTAGGCAGCTTCGACCCCGCCACTAAATCCATCAAAAAAATTCACGGTAAAAATAATAACAAATAATAACAAATAATAACCAGAGCTATCACGTTAAAAAAATGACTTGCTTTTTTTTGAGTTCTGCTTGTCCTGAATTTCTTTTTGGAGCCTCATGCAAGCCGTCTAGCAGTCCACCCCAAGCTTTGGGCTTTGTTTTTTGCTTTTCTTGAATTTCTTTTTCTAAATTTTCAATTTTTTCGTCAGGCTCGTATGACCGAAGGTCCCAAAAAGTAGAAAAAAGAGCTCTGATGGAAAATATCCAGAACAAAGCCAGCTGCAACATACGCAAATCTCCAACCATAATTGCGCTAAAGGCCATACCGAAGGAATAGGTAGCATGATAGGGATTCATTAGTGGTGTACGGCGGCTGTTTTCCATGGCTGGTACCACTGCATTCATCAAAACATCCGCATTTCCGATACCTGCACCTAATGGCATCATCGCCAGGGCGAAAAAGACTAAGTTTTGGTAAGCCCACTGTGGCACAGGCCAAAGCCATAGCCATAGCCATAGCTAACACCAAAATAGACAAGGCCAGGCGCCCCAAAATCTGACCTGAGATTGGGGCAAGTGCCATATCCAAGACCTCCGCTAAAAGCGTGCCCGTCATTAAAAGCCCTAAGGTGCCTTCATGCATACTTAGCGCGGATGTTACTTCTGAAAGACAGGTGGCAAAGCCACCCCAAACGACGCCAATTGCAAAAAAGACGGCAACTGCTCGGGGCGGGCAATGTCGAATAGGGCTAAAATTAGGCTTTTGAGCATCATGCGTGGCTCCTAAGGGGCTTTGCTATGCCCTGGTTCGGACAATTGGTTGCTTGGGCGCGACATTCAAAGCGCTATTTGACACTTTGCGCTTTTCATTTCTGCGGAATCGGGCTATTTCCCGCGAGGTCGCGTCGCACACCCTTGGAGGGCGGCGGACTTAACAATGGAGAACCTCTATGGCTAATGAAATTCCTGATTTTCAAGCTGAGGTACGGATGGGGACAGGCAAGGGGGCCGCTCGTCAAGCTCGTCGTGAGGGCTACGTACCTGGTATCGTTTATGGCGGAGGCGTAGATCCGCTGTCGATCAGCATACCCTATCACGCACTTATAAAACGCTTAAAAGCGGGCCGTTTTTTATCGACCTTGTTCAACCTAAAAGTTGAAGGTCAAGAAGATGTCCGCGTGATCTGCCGTGGCGTTCAACGTGACGTCGTGCGCGATGTTCCAACCCATGTGGATTTTATGCGTTTGCGCCGTACAAGCAGTGTGAACCTGTTTATTCACGTGAACTTTGAAAACCATGCCGCGTCACCGGGTTTAAAACGTGGTGGTACTTTGGTTGTGGTGCGTCCAGAAGTTGAACTTAAAGTGACTGCGGGAGATATTCCTAAACAAGTTACGGTTGACCTGACCGGCCGCAATATCGGTGATGTGATACACATCAGCGATATTCCATTGCCCGAAGGAGCGAAACCAACGATTGCGCGTAATTTTGTAGTGGCCAATGTTACAGCGCCTTCGGGTCTGCGTTCTACTGACAATGATGGCACTGAAAGCACTGAAAGTACTGAAAGTACTGAAAGCGAAGCATAATAGGCACTAAGCCAATCTGTTAATTAAAATGGGCTGTCCATTGGGCGGTCCGTTTTATTTAAAAAGCACCGCTTGACCCAAGAGTTTTGGTGCGTAACAGTGTTTCTACGATAATAAGGGATCATGTGATGCGGCTTTTTGTTGGTTTGGGAAACCCCGGATCAAAATATGCCCATAACCGGCATAATATCGGTTTTATGGCTCTAGAGCGTATCGCACGAAATCATGGTTTTGGACCTTGGAGCAAAGCCTTTAAGAGCCAAATTTCTGAGGGTCGATTTGGGTCGAAAAAGATCATTTTACTTAAGCCTGAGACCTTTATGAACCTGTCAGGTGAAGCCGTGCAATCAGCCATGAAATTTCACAAAATTACACCAGACATGGTCACAGTGTTTCACGATGAATTGGATTTGGCTCCTGCCAAGTGCCGCGTCAAGCAAGGTGGGGGACATGCAGGTCATAATGGCCTGCGTTCTATCCACGCCCATATCGGCGCTGACTATGGGCGTGTACGCCTCGGCATTGGCCACCCTGGGCATAAGGATGCGGTAGCTCATTATGTATTGCATGATTTTTTCAAATCTGACGCTGATTGGCTAGAAGCTATTTTGTGCGGTATCTCTGACGGGGCTGAAGCCTTGGCAGGCGGCGATGATGCCAAATTCATGACCCAAGTTGCACGTCATACGCACCCGCCGCGCTCTGGAACTGGGGTGCAAAATGATCTGCAAAGCCTGGTCCACACACCCAGAACAAAAACCCCTATTACGGCTGTCGATGATTTGGCCGACGTAGAGCCAAAAATGTTGAGCCCCTTGCAGCAGCTAATGCAAAAATTTCGGCCCTGAAAGGATTGTTATGTCACAAGAAAATAGACTGCCTTCGGTAAATGTTTTGGGCGCAGCCTTGCAGCCTTGCTCGCTTGATCCGGTCACTGGATTTTACCGAAATGGGTGTTGTGACAGTGGGCCTGCCGATCGAGGCCAACATACGGTTTGCGTTGTTATGACGGAAGAGTTTTTGGCCATGTCGAAATACTTGGGCAATGATCTTTCAACCCCGCGCCCCGAATTTGGCTTTGTGGGGTTAAAGGTGGGCGATCAGTGGTGCCTTTGCGCTACCCGGTTTTTGCAAGCCCACCAGGAAGGTGCGGCGCCAAATGTAAGGCTAAGCTCTACCCATAAGGCCAGCCTAACTGTGGTGCCTTTGGATATATTGTACCAATATGCGCTGGACAGCGACGCGCATTAGTGCGTTGACCAGAATGGTCTAAATTGCCATATCAAAACCAAGATGCTTGGCCACAGTGAAAATATCTTTATCCCCCCGCCCACACATATTCATTACCATGATATGGT
This sequence comes from Paracoccaceae bacterium, assembly GCA_041441915.1. Classification (GTDB taxonomy): domain Bacteria; phylum Pseudomonadota; class Alphaproteobacteria; order Rhodobacterales; family Rhodobacteraceae; genus UBA10365. Next base: position 4,105 of record JASDRS010000011.1, read on the forward strand.
CTGTGGGCAAGGCGGGGGCAATTTTCATCACATGGGCCAAGGCATGGCTGGGCTCTAGGGCCGGAATGATTCCTTCAAGCGTGCAGGAAAGTTGAAAGGCTTCCAGTGCTTCAACATCGGTGATCGACACATATTTTGCCCGCCCAATATCATGCAGCCAGGAATGTTCGGGGCCAATGCCCGGATAATCAAGCCCGGCCGAGATCGAGAAGCCCTCTAAAATCTGCCCATCATCGTCTTGCAGCAAATAGGTACGGTTGCCATGCAAAACGCCTGGCCGCCCGCCTGTTAATGAAGCGCAGTGCTCCATCTTCTCATTAACGCCTTTGCCGCCGGCCTCAACCCCGATGATATTCACTGACAGATCGTCCAAAAATGGATGAAAAAGCCCCATGGCATTTGATCCGCCACCAATCGCCGCAATTAATGTGTCGGGTAGGCGGCCTTTGCCCTCTTGCTCCGCCAATTGCCAGCGGACTTCCTTGCCTATGATGGATTGAAAATCACGTACCATCGCTGGATAGGGATGCGGGCCTGCCACAGTTCCGATACAATAGAACGTGTCGCGGACATTGGTCACCCAGTCGCGTAGCGCGTCATTCATGGCGTCTTTCAGCGTGCCTCGTCCAGATGTCACGGGAATAACTTTGGCCCCCAAAAGGCGCATACGGAACACATTAGGAGCTTGACGTTCAACATCATGTGACCCCATATAGACCACACATTTGAGCCCAAATTTTGCACACACGGTCGCAGTGGCCACACCATGTTGGCCTGCACCTGTTTCCGCAATAATGCGAGTTTTTCCCATGCGGCGGGCAAGAATGATCTGGCCCAAAACATTGTTAATCTTATGAGCGCCCGTGTGGTTCAGCTCATCGCGCTTTAGATAAATTTTAGCTCCGCCTAAATATTTAGTCAGACGATCTGCATAATAAAGAGGGCTTGGGCGGCCGACGTAATGTTCCCAAAGGTCTTCCATTTCGGCCCAAAAGCTGGGATCGGTCTTGGAAAATTCGTAGCGGGCTTCAAGATCAATTATTAGCGGCATGAGAGTTTCTGAAACAAAACGCCCACCAAACATACCAAAGCGCCCCTGTTCATCTGGGCCGTTCATAAAGCTGTTGATCAGATCATCGGGCATGGATTTTCCACTGACTAAGTGCTGTTACCTATAATCTAACCCATGCCGCATACAAAGAAAACTGAGTGAGCGCATTTTAAATCAATTTTCTAGAAAACAGTTCGGGTGCGGATACGCGAGCCTATCATTCAAAGTTGTACCAAAACCTATCGTTTTGATGCGTAAAAGGCCACTTTGCGTTCTAAGAAAGAGAGAAACTCCGCAATCGTAAATGCCAAAGTGAAAAGCACGATCAATACTGCCCAAAAATGTGCCATCAGAAAGTTTGATGAATAAAGTTCAAACAATGCACCAAACCCAACGATCGAGACCAACAGCTGCCCAATGATCACGCCCTTAACTGCCCTAATAACGCCAATACGCACGCCGCCTAAGATTTCTGGAAGTGCCGCCCAAAAATAAACTTTAAAAAAGGCATCAATTGGAGTGGCCCCGAAGCTTTTGGCCATTTCTATCAACGATCGGTTAATCTGCATAACGCCCGCTCTCGCATTCAGAATTATAATCCAAACTGCAAAGAGCGACGTAGTAATTATTATAGTTTTTAGGCCAAAACCAAATAACACCATTAATACTGGAACCAAAGCAGTTAGGGGCGCACTAATGAATATATTGACCCACGGCAGCAAAAGTTCGTCTAGGAGCCTACTTTTCCCCATTAGAATCCCTACGGGAATTCCAATTAAAATCGACGCACTTACACCAACGCTAAACGCGTGGGCCGTCTGTCCCAATGCACTTTGAAACACTTTGGTTGGGAGCAATTCGATCAATGTCATTATAACGATTGATAAAGCGGGTACAAAAAACGTAAGTTCCAATTGGCCAATAATTTCCCAGAGCAAAGCCCAAAGGATCAAGGAAGACATAGCCGGAAGTTTGTATCCAAAAATTTTCATGACGTCCCTATTCTACGTAGCTTCGTAATGATGCCCAAATCTGATCAACAATATCCAGATATTCTGGATCACGGCGAATATTATCGACACTTTTGCCACGAAAGCTTGAAGGACGGATAATTTCTGATACCCGACTTGGGCGAGGAAGAAGAATTGCTATTTGGTCTGACACATAGACCGCTTCTTCAATCGAATGGGTTACGAAAATAAACGTCTTATTCTCATTCTGGACCAAGGACAGAAGATCCTCCTGAAATTTGCGCCTAGTTTGTTCGTCGACCGCAGAAAAAGGCTCGTCAAGCAAAAGAACCTGCGCATCGACTGACAAGGCCCGTGCGAGCCCAACTCTTTGGCGCATTCCGCCCGAGAGCTGATGTGGATAACTTTTCTCAAATCCGGTCAGTCCAACACTGGAAATATATTTTTCTGCAATTGCTTCGCGTTCGGACTTGGCCACGCCACGCAATTCTAGACCAAAAGATACATTGCGCAACACATTAGCCCAAGGCAAAAGTGCAAAGTCTTGAAACACAAAGGCGCGGTCGGGTCCGGGACCAATGATATCTTTGCCACCCACTTGCACCGTTCCCGAGCTGGCATCGAGGAGGCCCGCGATGATTTTTAATAGTGTTGTCTTGCCACAACCAGATGGCCCTAGGAGGGAGGTTAATTCACCTTTCGGGAAGTCCAAGGACAGATCCTTAAGCGCTTCGACCTCATCGTAGTTTTTCGAAATATTTCGAACGGACACTGCAACATCGACATGAGGGGCGCTTGGTTTTGTGCTAGTCTGAGATGTAGCCACGGTTATTTCCTTCGAATAGATAATTTTCTAATTTTTCCAACAGGTTCAAAAACATAACTGCCAGTACAATGATCGAGAAAATCGCTGCATACATTGTGGGGTAATCAGCAATCGAGCGGCTAAAAGTGATGATGTCTCCCACGCCAGTTGGTGTGATTTTTAGCTCAGAAAGAATCGCGCCGATAAAGCCAGCTGATACCCCAAGACGAAGCCCCGAAAAAATAATGGGTGAGGCGGCTGGAATGATGACTTTGGCTAAGATATCGTGATCTTTGGCCATAAATGATTGTGCCATCTCTTTTAAAGATGCTGGCGTGTTGCGCACTGCACTTGCGGTGTTGAGTACGATCACCGGCATTGCCATAATGCATACAACAAAGACCTTTGATGTTAGGCCAATGCCATAAACCATCACCAAAAGCGGGATAAGCGCCGCCAAAGGCGCGGCTTGCATCACAATGAATATGGGTGAAAATAACCACTCAAATTTTGCGCTTAGCCCTACCCAAAGCCCCATGCCAATGCCCAAAAACGAAGATATAATGACACCAATAATTAATGGCTTGAGAGTTTCTGCGTAGGCATGGAAAATAGAGCCGTCAAGAAAGATGGCGGCCAAAGCAGACATGGTTTCTAAAAAGGTCGGAAAGGCATAACTAATTGGGATACGTCCTGCGATTTCCCATGCTCCAAAAACAAGGGTCGCAGAAAATAATTTAAGTATTAGTGGCCTATTTTTCATTTATTTCTGCCCAATTCAAACAAGAGCCACCAGCCCCTAACGGGACTGGTGGCTTGATTTTCTGATAGTTTAGTTCATGGCGGCATCTAGTGGTGCAAGATACCAAAAGTCTTCGATATTCAACGTCTCTGGCGTTCCATCCAATTGGCCAGCACCTGAGTACCATTCCATATCGGCCTTGGCGGCCATGCGTCCGCCACCATTAATGTCATAAAGGCCTCCCGCAACCGCATCAGCATAAAAGCCATCTAGTTCAGCCAAGACTTCTTTTGGCAATTGGCCAATAGGCCCGTCTGGATCGGTTTCACGACGAATTATGGTCGGATCTTTGGCCATATCTTGATAGACGCTAAGTAATGCTTTTACGAAAATGTCGACCTGATCCGAATTATCTTTTATCCAATCGATGTTAGCAAACAGTGCCTCATCGCTGGCATCAACATCAAACATTGGAAGTGCGTGAAAGAGATCGCCCGCTTTGGCAAGAATTTTGTTTTTATTGGATAGGTCAAGAATGGTTGCCTCGGCTTGGCCTGCTATCATAGCCACAACGCGGTTGGCCGAACCTGGAACGTAAGACCGCTCTCCCAGTTGAATGCCAACTCTTGATTCAATCACGTTGGCGATTGAATCAGTGCCGCCACCACGAGAATGCAACATGATGGGTTGGCCATTAAGGTCTTTAAGCTCATTATACTTCATTGTGGTGACGGGGAAGAATTTAAGTTTTGATAACTGATAAATAATACGGATAGGCGCCTTCGAACGCTGCATAGCCGCATAGGGTGTGCCAAAGCCAATATCCATTTGGCCGCTTAGAACTGACTGAATGGCTAGCTCTTCGTCAGCGAAAGCAGTCCATTCATAGTCAAGACCATTGGCTTTAGCACGGTCAAGCGCCACAAAAAACGCAGCCAATTCGTCCGAAGGCGTTTCTGCCAAAGCAATTTTTATGGTTGCAGCCTGTATAGGTGCTGCTGCGAATAGCCCAACACTCATGGACGTCACGAGTGGCACTGCGAGGGCAAATTTCGCAATTTTTTTAAACATTGGTATCATAATTGTCTCCTCCCTGAGAACATAATTTATTAGATGTCTGAAGTAGCGGTTGCGTAATTAGGCATGGCTCTTAGTTCTGCCACTTTGCTTTGATGCTCTATACCTCTCCAAACAGGGCCGAGACTGAGCGCAGGTGGGCGCGCATTGCCTCGTAAGCCAGATCAGGATTTCGGTTTTCTATTGCTTGCTCAATCGCTTCATGTTCCGCAAAGCTTTTGTGGTTGGCTGGTGGGCGGGCGCTGTCACGGCTGACATTGCCCCAAGCCACGGCTCGGCGAACATGGTTTAACTGATCAAACAGCATCAAAAGTAATTGATTGTCACTGGATTCTGCGACGGTGCGGTGGAATATATCGTCTTGCACTTCGTAATCGGCCCAGTTTGAAGCAGCGCGCGCGCGCTCAAGCGCGAGTTTCATTTGAGTCATTGTTTGGCCTGAAGCGTTGATAGCAGCTTCACGCGCAATGGCAGGTTCAATTGCTATGCGGGCACGCATCATTCTAAATGGCGTTAGACGGCGGCCAAGTTCAACTAGGCTGCTTACACCAGTGCCGTTACTTTCGTGCGCTACAAAGGTGCCTTTGCCAACGTGCCGCCATAGCGCGCCGTCGCTTTCTAGAACATCAAGCGCCTTACGTAAGCAAGAGCGCGTCAGGCCTAGCTGTTCGGTCAACTCGCGTTCGGCTGGTAGACGATCACCGCGTAAATATCCGCCAGTACGAATAAAGCCTCGTAGGCGTGAAACGCTGCCCTCTACCGAGATGGATTCGAGTATTTGTGACATTGATTCCAAATTGGTTGACCAATAATAAAAAGGATATACAGATTCTTCAATAGTAATGATTGCTTATAACCGAGTTTTAGTCAATATAATAGTTTATACTTTTTAGATTGGTTGGGATTGATTTTATTCAGCTTTTGTGCAATGCTGAATATTATTAAGCGCAAAATCAATTCATTAGGTTAGGTTTTTCAATGGCCAATCACGTTATCATCACTCCAGAAATCCCAATAATTCCAGTAGCTGGAGGCGGAGAATTTCCCGTACGTCGTGTGTACTGTATCGGGCGGAACTATGCGGCGCATACCATTGAAATGGGGGGTGATCCGAATCGGGAGGCGCCATTCTTCTTTCAAAAAAATCCTAATAACGTTGATGCGACGGGCGAATTTCCCTATCCGCCTCATTCCTCAGACGTGCACCACGAAATCGAACTTCTGGTGGCGTTAAAATCGGGTGGTAATAATATTTCCTTAGACCAAGCCATGAGCCATGTTTGGGGCTATGCGGTATCTTTAGACATGACGCGCCGCGATTTACAGGGCCAGCAAAAGAAACTTGGCCGGCCATGGGAAATTGGCAAGGCCTTTGAGCGGTCGGGTCCGGTTGGCTTACTACATCCCGTCAGCGAAACGGGCTTTTTGGAAAAAGGGCGGATAGAGCTTAAGGTGAATGGTCAAGTGAAACAGGAAGGCGATTTGGATCAGATGATCTGGAAAGTAGCCGAGATGATTTCTTACCTGTCGGAATATTTCGAATTGGCCGCTGGTGATGTGATTATGTCAGGCACTCCTTCGGGCGTGGGCGCCATCGTGCGCGGTGATGTAATGGAAGGTTCAGTTACTGGCTTAAGCCAGTTAAAGGTTAAAGTCGTTTAACTAAAATAAGCCTTATGGCCGTGCCTCGGCCAAACTGGTGGAGCATTACCTTTAGTCAGGTGATTGCTGCCCGTTAAATTGAGCTCTGTAGTTCTGCACGATTCTAGTTGGCATTTTAAGGAACTATTAGTTATGTTTGGCCTGATGTTTGGTTCGATGACGCAAGAGATTTTGGCTTTGGCTATAGTTGCTGGAATGCCTGTTTTATTTATCCGCAAGATAAGGTCTTAGGTGTTTTGGCCAACCATGCGCCTTGGACAATCGCAGCTATGTTTATTATCGTGGGTGGATTAGTGCGTACGGGCGCGCTTAAATTGGTTGCCCAACTGGTGTTCCGCCATTTGACATTGCACCCCCAGATAGAGCCTGTCGGCGCGCCCATGCGATTATAGTGATAGGTTGTTTGTTGGCTGCAGTTAACTTCTTGGTCCTGAATGTTGCCCTGATTGCGGTTCTGGCGCTTTTAAGTGTAGCGGTGATGATGGCAGCGTCGGCCAGTTCCGACACCTATTGGCTGCTAAACCAACACATTAGTCTATGGGCCAGCTGGCTATGAATTTATTGATTTTTTTACGCTTTGGCTTACCACTGAATATTCTGATGGCTCTAGTGATGAGTACGGCAATTCCGTTCTTTTTTTCCATTTTGAAACCGTAAATATCAAAATATTTTTGGCTTCAAAATAGTGCATGCCATGTCCAATTATAGTTGGTTAGCCAATGATGGCATTCAAAGTCGAACTAGGGCGCATCACTGCGGCAGTTTTGATCGCATCCGTGTGGTAATAGCCGCCTAAGTCTGCAGGCTGGCCTTGGAGAGCGGCGAGCTCGGCCAATATTTTAGTTTGGTTGTCAGATAGGGCTTTATGGATTGGTTTGAAATGTGTGGCCAGTACAGTGTCTTCTGTTTGCATCGCCAACATTTCTGCCCAGTAAAGCGCAAAGAAATAGTGTGTGTCACGCAGGTCTGTCTGGCCCACATGGCCGCGCGGAGAATGGTCCTTCTCCAAAACCTTTTGGGTGGCAGCATCAATACCCTTGGCCAATAAAGCCGCTTTTTTATTACCTTTTTGCTCAGCGACAAAGTTAAAAGATTCACCAAGGGCACAAAATTCACCCAAAGAATCCCAACGCAAGTGCCCCTCCTCAACCAGTTGCTGTACATGTTTGGGGGCCGAACCGCCCGCACCTGTTTCAAACAGGCCGCCACCGTTCATTAGCTTAACAACAGACAACATTTTGGCGGAAGTGCCCAACTCTAGTATTGGAAACAGATCGGTGAGGTAGTCGCGCAGCACGTTGCCAGTAATTGAAATCACGTCCTGGCCCGTGCGCATCGTTTGAAAGGTAAAGCGGGTCGCTTCACGTGGTGCCATGATACGGATGCCCAGAGGTTCTGCGCCCTCTTCGGTAAGAATTTTGTGCACATAGGCAATGATTTGAATATCATGAGCCCGTTTTTCATTAAGCCAAAAAACTGCAGGTGCGCCTGTGGCTTTAACCCTTGCAATGCCGAGCTTCACCCAATCTTCAATCGGGGCTTGGTTGGCGCTTGAAGAGCGCCAAATGTCGCCCGCGGCAAGTAAATGGCTGTGCAGCACTTCACCATTGGCAGCGATATAACGCATGGTTCCTGCCTGAGGCACTTCGAACGTGGTGGGATGAGAGCCATACTCTTCGGCCTTTTGCGCCATCAGGCCTACATTCGAAACTGCGCCGCAGGTTCTAGGGTCGAGTGCGCCTGTTTCGTTAAAATAAGCAATGGTTTCATCGTAAACTGAAGCATAGCAATTATCTGGGATCAGGCATTTACAGTCGTGTTCCCTGCCATCAGGGCCCCAACCCTTTCCGCCCGCGCGAATGATAGCGGGCATTGATGCATCAACAATCACGTCAGAAGATACGTGCAAATTTGTGATACCTTTATCAGAATTCACCATATATAAATCAGGCTTTGTTCCCATATGATCTTTAAGATCCGCAGCCAGTATAGTCGCCTGCTCGGCAGGCAAAGTGGCAATGCGCTCCTCTAGGTCAATAAGGCCAAGGTTTGGATTATAGCCAATCGCAGTCAACCTAGTGTGGTGTTTTGCAACAAACTCTTCCAAAATTACCGACACCGCATGGCCAAAAATGATTGGATCAGAAATTTTCATCATTGTGGCTTTAAGGTGCAGTGAAAAAAGCACGCCCTTTATCTTTGCATCTTTCATTTCGTTACGATAAAAATCGCGCAGTGTCGCGACTGACATAAAAGTCGCATCAACCACAGTACCTTTTTGCAGTTTAAGGCCCTCTTTCATCACGGTGATGCTGCCGTTTGTCGCTAAAAAATCAATTTTGGCAGTGCCTGCCTGCTCTGCTGTGATAGTTATCGATGTCTCATTTGCCAAAAAGTCATCGCCAGGCATCGAGCTAACGTGGGTCTTTGATGTTCCCAACCATGTCCCCATCAAATGGGGGTTGTTCATTGCATAATTTTTAACTGCTTTGGCTACGCGGCGGTCAGAGTTGCCCTCGCGTAAAACGGGGTTTACCGCGCTGCCTTTAATCGCGTCATAGCGGGCCTGGATGGATTTTTGCTCAGTATCAATAGCCGTATCTGGGTAGTTTGGAACGTCATAGCCTTGGGATTGGAGTTCAACGATCGCACCTCTGAGCTGGGGGATAGACGCCGAAATATTTGGTAATTTAATAACATTGGCGTCAGGTGTTTTTACAAGGTCGCCCAAAATGGCCAGATCGTCTTCCTGACGTTGTGCTGGAGTTAAAACTTCTGGAAATGCTGCGATCACCCGCCCTGCAAGAGATATATCTTTTTTATCAATCGTCACATCGGCTAGCCGGGCGAACGCCTGAACGATAGGTAAAAGAGAAGCGCTAGCCAGTTCGGGGGCTTCGTCGACAGTGGTGTAAATGATATCTGGGTTCATTGCGGTAGCTATTTCTTTCTATTGGGGCGGCCTTGGGACTATTGAGCATATTTTAAAAATTTTATCTCTATCACATACATCTTGAACGTTGTTCTACACCAAAAAAACTAAAAAGGAAAGTGTGGTATGCAATGGTATGCTGTAATAGGGGTAATCCAGAAAAATCGTAATCGATAAAAATGGTGCCCTAGAACTGAAATCAAAAATGCTCCGAAAATAAGTGAAGCCACTCAGGATACTGATTTGTGAAATTTTAAATTGCCAAATACTCGGCACGCAATTATTAATTTTCAGAATCTCTTTTTCTGAGCCGCCAAAAACAACAGTTCCCGCATCTAAAATTACCGTCCGCTCGGCAAGTTTTAGCGCCACCACCGCGTTTTATTCAACGATAGTAGTCGCAATCCCTTGATCGCAAATAGCATTCAGTGTCTTGGCCATTTATTGTAAAATCATGAAGCCTAGACCTGCGTAGGGTCCATCTAACAGTAATACCTTGATGTCGCGCGCCAACGCTCGAGCAATAGCCAGCATTTGCTGATCATTCCCGAACAGCGTGACGCCTTCTTGTTTGCGCCGCTCAGCAAGGCAGGGAAATAGGGTATAAATGCGGTCAAGCTACCAGCCGACAGGTGGCGAAATTTGTGCCAAATGCAGGTTTATCCCCACCGTTTGGCGAGCAATAATGTGGCGATCTTCGGGATCCAACACAATTCTCCCTGCCAATGCTTGCTGCATCTCAAATAGCGTCTGAGATCAGCTTATAAAGTTTGAGTGTATCTGTGTTGAAGTTGCGAATGCCTTCAGCCATTTTTTCGGTTGCCATAGCGTCTTCATTCATGTTCCAGCGAAAGGTGGCCTCATTTAAAACCGTGTGTGTGCCTGCTGGCAAGCCATCAGCCGAAAGCGCGCGTGGTAAAGTGCCCGTGGCATCTTCAAGTTCTTGCAAAAGCCCGGGTGAAATGGTTAGGCGGTCGCAGCCCGCCAAGGCTTCGATCTGGCCAATGTTACGAAATGATGCGCCCATAACGACTGTATTGAAGTCATTGGATTTGTAGTGCTCATAAATACGCTTCACTGACAAAACACCTGGATCGGTTTGTGGAGTATATCTTTGTCCTGTGGCTCTCGCATGCCAATCGGTAATTCGACCCACAAACGGCGAGATCAAAAACACCCCGGCATCGGCACACGCGGCGGCTTGGGCAAAGCTGAAGATTAGGGTTAGATTGCAATTTATGCCCTCACGTTCAAGTTGTCGTGCAGCAGAAATACCTTCCCATGTAGCGGCAAGCTTGATTAGGACGCGGCTTTTGTTGATGCCACGTGCGGCGTACTGGTCGACCAATTCATGCGCACAGGCGAGTGAGGCTTGCATATCAAAAGAAAGGTCTGCGTCTACTTCGGTTGAGACGCGGCCCGGCACCAGCGCGGACAGGCTGGCCCCAACAGAAATGGTCAGATCTGTCGCAATGGCCCGAATGGGATTGGCCTTGCCTTTGCCACCAGACACGGCCTCAGCAAATGTTGCAGCAAACTTGGGGCTGGTGCAGGTTTTCAACACGATCGAAGGATTGGTTGTGCAATCTTCTGGCCGATGATTGACAACCGCCTCCAAATCACCTGTATCGGCGACAACGACGGTCATTTTACGCAATTGGTTGAGTTTATTTGTCATGATTTCAATGCCTTATTTTATCCTGATAGAGGAGTGGGATTGCGCAGCCTTACACAGATTTTGCGCCAATCCAAAGAGAATTTCATGCTAGGGATTGGGATTTCTAGAGTTATATCGTGATATTGGCTGCGCCACCATCAAGAACAATATTTTGACCTACCATGTAGGCTGCCTGTTGACTGCATAAAAAGGCACACGCCGCGCCAAAATCAGCCGCTGATCCGTAGCGGCGTGCGGGGATTGTGGCTGTGCGCTCGGCCCGTGCTTCGAGCATCGAGATGTTTCTTTGCGCAGCCAAGCCCTCATCTAACATATCTGCGCGAGCGGTGGCGTGAATGCCTGGCAACAGATTGTTGATGATCACGCCATGGGGCGCAACTTGTCGCGCAGTTCCTCCTACAAAGCCCGTTAAACCAGCCCGAGCCGCATTGGACAGTCCTAGCTGCGGAATGGGCGCTTTAACTGATTGCGAGGTGATGTTTACTACCCGACCCCACCCTTTGGCGATCATTTCAGGCATTAGGGCTTGCATCAGAGCAATGGGAGTCAGCATATTAGCGTCAAGTGCGGCGATGAAATCGTCGCGGTTCCAATCTGACCAAAGGCCTGCCGGGGGGCCGCCTGCATTGGTGATCAATATATTGCTACTTTGCGCAACAGCCAAAACGGAAGCTCGCCCGGATGGGCTGGTAATATCCGCGGCTACAGTTTCAACTTGTACGCCGAACTGATCGCGAATTTCAGTTGCGGTAACTTCTAGCGCATCATGTCCACGAGCATTCAGTACCAAATGTACGCCTGCCTCGGCCAAAGCCCAAGCCGCACCTTTTCCTAAACCCTTACTTGACGCGCAAACCAGAGCCCGTTTACCAGCGATTCCTAAATTCATGATATCATCTTAACGCATTTTATATAGCATTTATATAGCCGTGCGCTTTGGGCGCAATCGAAGTTCAGCTCAATTTTCGAAAGAGGCTTGGATTTTTTCCAGTCTTTTGGGTAAAAGCGCGGCTGAAGTAAGCGGGGCTTATGAAGCCTAAGCTTTTTGAGATGTCGCTGACTGGAACTTGGGTTTCAGTCAACATTGTGCAAGCCTCAAACAGCTTGCGGTCTTGCAAAATTTGCAATGCGCTTTTGCCGCAAGTTATGTTGCACGATCTTGTCAAATGCGTGGGCGTTATTCCAAGTTTTTTGGCTAGCACTGTTACATTTACTCCGTTGCGAAATTCATTTTCGATAAGCTTGGTAAAAGCATCTACAATCTGGCACGAGGATTTTGGTGAAGATTGTGCCACCTTCGAATGCAGGGCTTGGCGTTGAATGAATATACTAAGCAAATCCACATAAGCTGATGCCGCCCGCTCCGAGGCTAAGTTAGCGCTGAAAATCTCTCTCTGGATATTTTCCAGAAGAAATCTCAATTCAGTCTGAAATAACCCAGTGCGCACCCGCAACTGAAGCGGTTGTTGCGGCAAAATCGTTTGACAGTTTCGGCCCATGAATAAAGCCGTGCCATATACATCGGGGTTTAAATCAAAGCCGTGCATCGTGCCCGCGGGAATAAAAAAGGCGTTATGCATGGAATAATTGGCGGTGCTGCCGCCGATTGTGATTCGACCAGTCCCCTTGGTGAACCATAAAAAGAACGGTTCCGACAGCGTGCGCATAGCTTCGGTTCGCCATTTTCCTTTCGCGGCTAGCTGAGCGACTGGAAAAATTCTCATATCGGATAGATAGAAAGCTTCGCCCATGGTGACCTCAATGTGGATTATTCATTGTGGATAACTTTATCATTAGTAGAAAAATAATCAATTAAATTATATTAAATCAGTAACTTCCAACATATAGTTAATATAAGGTATTTATAATTCATGAAACCACTAAATGTTGTAAATGTGCAAGTTTCCAAAATTCATTAAAATAATTTCCCCACACAAACTATGGAAACTATTACCCGGCACCGTTCTAAAGCTTTACTTTAAACCGATAGACCAAAGATATGGATTACCTTATCGGTAGGCTGCGGGACCCTAACCGAAAATCTGGGTTGGATGATCTTAAAGGTGGAAAACAAACCATGCCGTTTTTTACATTTCTCAGCACTAATTTTCGCTTTTTGGCGGCAGGAATGCTGCTGGCCTTTTTATCAAGTTTTGGGCAGACTTTCTTTATTTCGCTTTTTGGGCCTGAAATTCGCAGCACTTTTGGTCTGAGCTACTCCGAATGGGGCTTTAGCTATGCCGCTGCAACTACCGTTTCTGCGGTCGTCATGATTTGGATGGGCGGATTAACAGACCGTTTTTTAGCCCGCAGCTTGGGTGTTATTGTGCTTTCTGGGTTGGGCCTATCTTGCGTATTCATGGCGCTTAATCCTTTGGCCATGTTGTTTCCCTTGGCATTATTTTTACTTAGGCTGTTTGGTCAAGGCATGACCCCCCATTTATCGTCGGTTGCGATGGCGCGTTGGTTCGTGCGGTCACGTGGTCGCGCCCTGGCCATTGCCGCCGTGGGCTTTTCCATTGGCGAGGCCCTGCTGCCTTTGGTCTTTGTGGGGTTAAAAAAACTTATGTCATGGCACTCGTTGTGGTTAGTGGCTGCGTTAATCATTATGCTTTCCATACCTCTTTTGATGCGCCTTTTGGCCGCCGAGCGTCAGCCGCAAATCATAACTGAAACCGAGCATTCAGCAGGTATGGGGGGCCGTCATTGGACGCGCAATGAAGTGCTGTGTACCCCATTGTTTTGGATGGTGGTCCCTTTGCTATTGGGCCCCCCTGCCTTCAATACTGCCTTTTTCTTTCAACAAGCCCATATTGCCGAAGTGAAAGGGTGGACCCATTTGGCTTTGGTGTCGATGTTTCCTATTTATACTGTAGCTTCGATTTCTGCTGTTTTACTGTCGGGGGCCGCTGTAGATCGGTTTGGCACGGCGCGCTTGATGGGGCTGTACCAATTGCCTATGGCATTGTTTTTTTTGGTGTTTGGCGGGGTGGAAACTTTGGTGTTTGCAGCTCCACTGATGATTTTGATTGGCATAACATCTGGCGCACAGGCAACTATACCCATGGCCTTTTTGGCTGAATTTTTTGGTTCAAGGCATTTGGGATCCATCAAAGCGGCTGCCCTAGCCTTGATGGTATTTGGCTCAGCGCTCGGCCCTGCAATTTCGGGCTGGCTAATAGATAGAGATATTAATTTCTCTAATCAAATGGGCGGGATCGCGCTTTATGCCGCAGCAAGTTCACTCTTGGCGGAAGCCGCCATTCGAAAATTGAGGCCCTCAAAAGGATAACCTTTATCGTTAACGATCGATTGGCAGTCCTGAGGGCACGCTTTTTGGAAGTCCCAAACGACCACCTGACTTGGCAATTGGGTCTTCTAGGCTTGCCAAAAAAGCTAACAAGTCGTCGCGTATTTCTGTCGTCATAATCACGGGAACACTTGTTACTGCGGCAACTATTTTTGGAAAGTCTTTGCCGTTTTTCAGTGCCGCCCAGTCATCCTTGCTGCCTTCAAGCTTGGGTAATATGCCTTGTGGCTTATACGCTGCCAGCATCTCTTTAGGGTTAGCGTGAAATTCCAGAAAATCTGCAAGGCTAAGATGTCCACCAGCATGTCCGTAGGGCGCGGTCAAAGTCACGTTCCGTAGGCTTGGGGTGCGAAAGGCAAAGCGATCTTTGGGCTTGTTTGTAACGCGCATGCGGCCGATATCAAGCTGATGATGTTCAAACCTTTCGCCCTTTCCAGGGCCAAGCTGTGGCGTGCCTATAGGATGAAAATCATGATCTGTCATAAATGGCCCAGCATGGCAGGTGCTGCATTTTCCTTCGCCGTAAAAGAATTCAAGTCCGCGCATGGCCGCTGGTGACAGTGGTGCTTTGCCGCGCAGAAAATCATCAAACGGGGCCGTGTCGGAACGAAACTCAACCGTCATAAAGGCCGCAATTGCGTTTGAGATATCAGTGAAATCCAAGGGGCGCCCTGCTTTAATTTTGGGATAGGCTGCTGCGAACATCGCTTGATACGATGGTAAATCAGTGATCCTTTTTGCAATTTCAGCCCAAGCGCCTGTCGGGCCTGTCAGACGGCCTTGGCGGACTAGGGTTGATATACCGTTTTCCTCATAATGGCCGGCCATTTCGTCTGGCGACAGCACGGGGAACATGGTTTGGGCTGATAGAATCGAGGCAAATCCCGACATCATATCTTCTTCCAAGGGCGAACGAATACCCGCTGGACGCAGCCGATCAACTTCGATACGGCCATCAGCAAAAAGCGCTGTATATTCCAGCGCACCTGTATTATAAAGTGAGGGCGAATTGCGTGGCACGCGTTGTTCGGGGTAATTTTTTGGGTCTGCAACGCGGTTTGGGCCCACGCCAATGCCCCCATCGCCAAACCCGAGTGATACGCCGTCACTTGAGCCAAAGCGAGGGTGGTGGCAGGTACCACAACTGATGCTTTTGTTTCCTGATAGAATTTTGTCCCAAAACAAAAGCTGGCCAAGTTCAACTTCAGCCGTGGTGGTAGGCAAGTAACTGCTGTCTTCAACGGGGTTGGGTAAAAGCGAGAAATCTAAAGCGATAGCAGAAAGGGGCCATAGCAGAATAGCAAAGGCAGCTGAAAACATGTTGGCACTCAGTGGACGAATTAAGCGCAATGGCGGTTTTTTGAGAAATTTCATTTACCACTCCTATCGATTTAAAACAGTGTGACTGTGAATTCTGGTCCCGAAGAGGATTTTGAGCGGGTCAAAAGTAGATGTTTTCCCGTCTCAACTTTGACCCAATCAGACTTTTGTTGATCTGGCCAAATTATTCGAACCCTGGCATGGGTTGCCGCGCCAACGCCAAAATGCAAAGGACCCAATTGGCCCGAAACATGGCCCCCACCGATTGTTACCTCGGAGGTCTGCAGCGGCAAGTTTGGTGCTGCGACTTCTATAAAGGCCCCAATTGCTCCCGAGTTGATGCCATCTTGTAGCGGCAGTATTGACAGAAAATGGTCCGTATTTGGAGTGGTGTTTTGCCAAACTTCCATATCAGCGCGGCGATTGATCACAACCAGATCAAGTAAGCCATCCAGATTTAAATCTGACAGACCTGCACCACGTGAGCGGTGTGTGGTGTCTATCTTGGCAATTTCGCCCATCTCAACAAAGGTGCCGTCCTTTTGCTGCAGTAAAAGATTATTTGGATCGTTTATCGCGTTTGAAGGCATTTGATTAACATTGCCCTTTGCAATGAACAAATCAGCCAATCCGTCATTATTAATATCGCCAAACTGCGCATGCCAGCCTGTAGAGGGGCGGCCATCATCGCCGCGGTAGGGCCTGGCGGCATAGGTTCCAATACCGTAAGGGGCATTGACCATCCGCCCCGCGCCCTTATTAATCTGAAGTAATTGATCTCCCATTGAGGTTAAAACGACCTCAGGTAGGCCGTCGCCTGTAATATCTTGGCTTGCAATGCCCATGCCCCACAATCGCAAGGTGGGCCAGCCCTGCTCTTCTGTATATTCACGTAGGGGTGACAGGCTAAACATTTGTTCGCGCCCGTCGCGCACGTAATATTGTCTATCGTTTGAGATGCGCAGTTCCGGCGTGCCGTCGCGCTTCCAATCTGAAATCAGCATTGATAGCGCGCAAAATCCAGGCGCTAATGTCTGGCTTTGAGCAAAACCGCGATCATTGGGACGCAATAGTTGATTTCCATCGCAAGCTTCAAAGGGCCCGTTAGTATTGCTCAGGTCTACGTAATTACCAATTGTAAATGTTGGCCAGTTTTGGCCTAGCTCAAATGTGGCGCTAAAGGCCGTTGACCAAGCGGCCCCGCCTTCAAAGCCCCACGAGGCTGGAGCAGGCGTAAAATGGCAGGTACCATCCCCCCGCAGTAATTGATTTTCGCCCACGCGTAGAACTAGAAGGTCAATATTTTTATCGCCGTCAACATCCAAAGGATAGGCGCCAGTGGTATTTAAAATAGGAGAAATATCGCCAGCTACAAAGCTGATATCGCCTGACCGCTTGCCGCTGTTGATGTACAGATGCGACGACGAAGTTCCGCCTGCTGCGAAAAGATCGGGCATATAATCTTGATTGCAATCAAAAATAGCAACGCCACCACCTACATAATGTTCCCATTCACCGTCATAAGAATGGGAGGGCGTGAGCACGCTGGAACGCGACGTGAAAGAAATTTCTGACAAAGAAGGGCCAGTTTGCAGGCATAATGCGGCAACGGCCGTGCACAGGATTTTTTGCATCTTACTTATTAAAAGTCCGCTTTTTTCAAAATTATAAGCAATAACTAATCCATTATTTTTCGTTAAGATAGCCTCATATGCAGTCAAAAAAATACTTTTAATAGCTGATGCACAGGATTTAGCCGCTGACTGTTTCTTTCTCTAGCAAAAGCGCCAAAGATAAGGGCCTCATGACATCACCACCGTTACTAAAACCGGCGGCATGCCCCGCCTGGATCGGATTTACCAAAGGATCACCAACTTGGCAGTAGATAAGTATAGGCCAACAACCCTGGCTCATGGCCGACGCATCGAGGCTAATCGCGACAAAAGTATGCTCATGGTAGTGGCAAAAACAAGCAGATACTCCAAGAGGACCTCGACCCGCACTGGCAATTCCGTTCAATCTGTCGCCATAAGAGCAGATCCTCTGATTAGTAACCAAAGCAGCAAGGTAAAGGGCATCATCCAAAAGCCGAGCATAAAGATGGTTTTAGCCCCAGTTCCAAAGCCGAACCAAAAAGTTATAAGCGGGATGCACGACGCGGTCCCAAAAATAGGTAATTTAGTCTTGGCCGATGGCAAAGGCGCACAAGACCGCGAGGTGCGCCTGAGAAATAACCCAAAGTGCCCCCAAAAGGCTGATCAACATTGCCGTTGCCATGCTTTTAGCCATAGCCCAACGCAAAAGACCTATGGAAATTTCCCGGTCATCCAAGGTGTTAAGGTAAAGGCCGACCTCGTTGATTTGGGCGAGACTGTTTTAGGTTCCTGGAATATACGCATCAAATTGGCACCAAAAATCAGCCTTAAGATTATAAATTTCCAAGGATTCATGCAGATTTTGGCCAAAAATCTCTTTTGAAATCCGCCAGCCAAGGTGGCCAATCCACCAATAACTATTGCTCCACAAAAAACTGGGCCACATTTATGGCACTTGGCACAATGTCATGGCCCCCATGCCGAAGGGGCCGGCTACAAGGACCGAAAACATCAACATAGCCAAATCCTTGGCTCGCGTGGGTAAGGGAGATGAGCGTGAATTGTCCTCTAATTGAATTTGAGACACAGTGTCAGGCGTCGTGCAGATGCAAACGTGTTTTTGACAATAACGCCGTTAGCCAAAAAACCATATTTTGGTAAAAAAATTGCTGAGGCAGTTTGGCGAAGACGCATCGATTTGGTGTTTTATAAATATAGTAAACCTATCATTAATGGGCTTAAAGCATTATTTTGGATGGTAATATAGTGGCATGGGGTGGTTGTTTTGGATCACTTAGTCCATATTTTAATCAGGCCTATATTTCTTGGGCATCGATTTTTAGGGCCTTACACTTCAACTAAGCTTTATTCTGTACGGCTTCGTTTTCGTCTATGGTAAATTCATCACTGCTGTGAACAATTTTCTGATTATTATCTTCCTGGAATTATCGGGGAGTTACTATATCTAAACCAGTTTTGGGGTGACGTAATTTTGGCGTATAGGCTTGTTTATTTTACCTAGAGCTCGTGGATCGACTTTTGTTGAGCGAATTTTTAGAGACTTTGGAGATTTGCGACATGAGGATCATGCTGTCAATATTTAAATAATTTATTAACAAATTTATATTTTTTATCAAAAACTATGATTGATGCTAATGTTGTTAGGCTTAATGTGACTTTTAGTGACTTCATTTTTGAGTATGCCTACGCCACAAAATGGGTAAACTTAATTTTTGCCTTTTAAATTTCTGAACTTTAAATTTAATGGAGGCATCAAAAGGTTTAAAAAATGGATGACAAAGTTTCCGAGATGAAAAAATTAACATGCTTTAAGGCATATGATGTGCGCGGCGAGTTGGGCGTAAATTTTGATATATCCATTGCATATCGAATTGGTCGCGCAGTTGCTCGTCACTTTAAAGCGCAAAAAATTGTAGTTGGTCGTGACGCTCGTGAAACATCCCCCGAACTTGCTGATGCAATTATGTGTGGCATCATGGATGAGGGATCAAACGTTTTGGACTTGGGCCTTGCTGGGACTGAGGAAATGTATTGGTCCGTAACACATTTTGGCGCATGTGCGGGCGTTGAGGTCACTGCATCCCATAATCCAATTAATTATAATGGCGTCAAAATTGTGAAATCTGGATCGCGCCCGCTAGATGATTTCGAGGACTTTCAGGTAATAAAGCTGCTTGCAGAGGAAAATGTTTGGTATACTGCCTTAGAAATTGGATCTAGCGAAGACATATCTTTTCAAGCTCGTGAAGCATATGTCGAACGTGTTTTGAGTTTTGTCGATGTCTCACGCCTAAAGCCCCTTAAAATTGTTGTAAATAGTGGCAATGGCGCCGCGGGGCCTACCTTTGATGCTATCGCTGATAAGTTGAAAGGTATAGGCGGGCGGATGGAGTTTATTCGCGTGCACCACAACCCAAACCATAGTTTTCCAAACGGCATTCCAAATCCCCTCTTACCTGAAAATCACAAAAAGACAGCGAGCACCGTGAGGTCAGAGGGGGCTGATTTTGGTGTGGCATTTGATGGAGATTTTGATCGCTGCTTCTTCTTTGACGAGGAAGGGGGCTTCGTTCCCGGAGAGTATGTAATTGGGCTCATTGCAACCATCTTTTTAGAAAAAGAGCCTTGTGCGAAAATTGTGCATGACCCACGTGTTATCTGGAACACGCAAGATATCGTTTCTCGTAAGGGAGGCGTGGCAATTCAATCAAAAACGGGGCACGCGTTTATTAAGCAGACCATGCGCGCATCGAGTGCCGTTTACGGGGGTGAGATGTCCGCGCACCACTATTTTAGGGATTTTGCATATTGCGATAGTGGGATGATCCCGTGGCTTCTCGTGGCTGAGCTCGTCTCGACGAGTGGCAAGTCTTTAGGCTCGTGGGTTGAAAGCTCTTTTCAAAATTTTCCAAGCAGTGGTGAAATAAATTTTAATGTTAGAGATGCTGAAATATCCATTCAAAATGTACTTGATAAATATACTGACAAAGCCCTTCAAATAGATTGGACCGATGGCGTGAGCCTCTCATTTGAAAATTGGAGGTTTAATCTGCGAAAATCCAACACTGAGCCGCTCGTGCGATTGAATATTGAGACGTTTGGATTGAACGTTAACCTCGGTGATCTCTTAAGCGACCTAAGTTCTCTGATCAAGAATTAAAAAATATTTTGATCCACGTGAGGGATAGAAACATTTCCAATTTGCGCTCCAATAAAGCCGCGAACCTAATTTTGCTCTAGGCCTCTTTGTTTTTGATTAGAGTAAAGTGCTAAACTATTTCGAAGGAGCAGAGCTCGCTTATTCATCTATTGAGATTTGAATATTGACGTTTTTGACTCACGATTAGCTTTTAAAATTTGCAGTACTATTTGTGGTTGGGGCATGTGGATCTCTATTTATATAGTTAACCTAAATGCATATCAATTATACAGCCAAGGGGCTGGTGGGCGAGACGGTTCAGTCTTCGCGCGCATTCCCTACACCAAGAATTTTTGGCCTGCCAATTGCTGGAGCCTTTGTGGCAAGCTTTTTAATGACTAAAAAACCGCAAGTTTAGCGGGTTTCACTGTATTTCTGCTTTTCTGTTTTATTGGGTGAGCTGGGACAGGGCCTAGGCAGGGATGAATGACTTTTATACCGCCGAATTCTATCATTCGTATCACCTGTTATAGTGGTTCATTTTATTTGCGATTTGGACTTTTTGGACTGGAATTTACGCGATTGATATACTTTTAGGTGTTCGAATTATAGCGCCATTGTTTGTGATTTTCGTCTCGGCTGAAATATGTCACGCTATAAATTTAATTAATGGTTTGCATGGATTGGCGCTTGGTGTTTGAAGCTTAATGCTCTCAGGCTTAGCCACCAGATCCGTGCATGTTTGTGACATAATAATGTTTAGAATGTGGATTGGCGAAATTGCATGCATCCTTGGGCTATTCGTGTTTAATTTTACACTGGTTAAGTTGTTTATTTGAGATGCTGGGGCATACACAATTGGTCACGCCATTATTTAGATAGGGTTTTCATCCTCCTCATAAATACATCTTTGGCGCCATTCAGTGTGCTAATCGTATTCTTTCGGCCGCCAACCAAAATGATCTTCGCAATCGTGTGGTGGAAATTAAATGGGAAGAAAGTCTCTATATGCCTAACCAAAAACATTTTTATCAACTCGCCATGCGCGGTCTCGAAATCATTTGGCTCGGGCGTGCGCGTCGTAATATTTCAAACCCGTTGTCTCCAATTGTCATCATTACCCTATCTTTGCTACCCGTGTTTGTGTCACAAGGCCTGGCGCACCAAAACCTCTCAGTCTTTTGTGCCATTATGCGTTCTTTGCATTATTCATTTACGTCTATTCATTTGCGAAATGCATTTTTACTCGCTAACGCTAAATGGCCAGACATTATCCAATACAGTTATCATTTGGTGCTCCGAATAAACTAAATTTAGAAAGTTAAAAATGTCCGCTTCCAAACTTATCCGAAAAGCAGTCTTCCCCGTCGCAGGCTTTGGCACTCGTTTTTTGCCAGCCACGAAGGCTATGCCTAAGGAGCTCTTGCCCATGGTAGATAAGCCACTTATTCAGTATGCGGTTGAGGAGGCCATTCGTGCTGGCATCGATACCATGATTTTTGTGACCGGTCGAAATAAGCGCGCGATTGAGGATCACTTCGATAGCAATCCTGAGTTAGAGGCTGCCCTGAGGGTAAAAGGCAAGCACGAACAAGCTGATATGGTAAAGAATATTCTCCCGGCTGGAGTCGAGTGTATTTTTGTGCGACAGCCAGAGCAAATTGGTTTGGGCCACGCCGTTCTATGTGCTGAGCGGGTTGTTGGGAATGAGCCGTTTGCTGTCCTACTAGCCGATGATTTTATTCAATCGGAAGGTGCGGGTGTGATGGCTGATTTGATTGAAAGTTTTGCAAAATCAAAAAAGACGCAGCTAAGTGTTATGCAAGTTGATGGTCCTGATATCTCCAAATATGGGGTGGTCAAGAAACATGATCAATCCGGTGCTCTAGTTGGGCTGGTTGAAAAGCCAAAGTTTGAGGATGCGCCATCAAACCTTGCCAGTATTGGGCGATACATTCTGACATCAAATATTTTTGACATTTTGCGCGCCCAAAAGCTCGATTCTGGTGGAGAAATTCAATTGGCGGACGCAATAAACAGTCAAGCTGCTCTGGGAAACGTCGAGGGTGTATTGCTTAAAGGGCAACGTTTTGATTGTGGAAGCGTCGAGGGATACTTGGATGCAATTTTTTCTGTATCTAGTCGTTATAAAAAATAACTTTACTTTACGCATATGCGCTTTTAGGGACCGCAATTCTATTAATAATTCGAATGATGTGGAGAAATATAGGACACACTTACGATTTAATTTCGTACCTTATAAAAGTTTTTTGTTTTAGCCGTCATATTTTACAAATTGACTAACTTGGCTATAGTAAGTTAGCGCGTAGATTAATATCTCTTGGTTACATTTTCCATATTGAATAAAGTTCTTATGTTAATGGTGCCACTGATGAAAAATGTAGGTTTTTAGCTAGATAGGTCAGCGATGGTTTTGATTACAACGACAAGTGGAAGTTCATTCACTCAGCTTGACCGAGATACAATTTTAAATGCTGCAGAAAAAAGTGGTATCAATCTAGCTTATAGTTGTCGAACGGGGCGTTGCAGTACATGTAAATGTAAAATTATCAATGGAGATACAATACCCATATTTGATGAAAGCGGTCTATCACAGGAAGAAAAAGATAATGGCTGGATTCTTAGTTGTGCAAGGACTGCAATCGATAATGTGGAAATTGAAATTGACGATTTAGGCGATGTAATTGTACCTAAACCAAATATATTACCATGTAGAATAAACAGCCTTGATAAGGTGTCTAAGCATGTTACTCGAGTGCGCTTGAGACTTCCGCCAGCCAGTGATTTTAAGATTCTGCCTGGACAATATCTAGATATTATTGGGCCTGCTGGTGTTAGGCGAAGTTACTCCGTCGCAAATTATGTAACTGAAAATATTTTGGAACTCCACATTGGACAGGTTGCCAGCGGCTGTTTAAGTAAGTATTTTTTTGAAGAGGCGAAGGAGAATGACCTGCTTCGCATAAATGGCCCACTTGGCACATTTTTTTTAAGGTCTATTAAGGCACAAAACGTCATTTTTTTGGCTACAGGAACGGGTATTGCACCTATAAAAGCAATGTTTGAGAGTATTAATTTGTTGCCTCGTAAAGATAAACCTAATTCGGTAACGTTGTTCTGGGGTGGCCGTAATTTGGATGATTTGTATTTGGATCTATCAAATGTCAACAAATTGTTCCGTTATGTGCCTGTGCTTTCTCGCTCGGCATTAGATTGGAAAGGTCAGAAGGGTTACGTTCAGGATATTTTTATCAATGAAAATCCTGATCTATCAAATTGTGTAATCTATGCTTGTGGCTCAGACAAAATGGTCCGCAGTTCACGAGAAATATTGAGCAGGTATGGGCTGCCTGAGAAGAGGTTCTTTTCAGACGCATTTTTACCTTCCGATCCACCATAATTTTATAAGAGGTCATTTATGAAAGCAGTAATTTTTGCAGGCGGGCTTGGAACACGTATAAGTGAGGAGACCAGCCTAAAGCCAAAGCCGATGATTGAAATTGGTGGTAAGCCGATTCTTTGGCATATTATGAAAATCTACTCACATCATGGTGTGAATGATTTTGTTATTTGTTGCGGTTATAAAGGCTATATAATTAAGGAGTATTTTGCAAATTACTTTTTACATCAATCAGATGTTACTTTCCACACAAACGAGAATCGCATGGAAGTGCATAGTAAAAGAGCTGAGAATTGGAAGGTTACATTAGTTGACACAGGAGAGTTTTCTCAAACTGGTGGTCGTTTAGCTGCGGTATCTAAATATGTTGATCAAGAAGAATCTTTTTGTTTGACGTATGGCGATGGCGTTAGTGATATTAATATTTCGGCTTTAATTAAATTTCATCAAAACCACGGAAAACTCGCCACGGTAACGGGGGTTCAGGCTCCAAGTAGATTTGGGGCCTTAGATATTGATGGCACCTCTGTTAAGAGTTTCGTGGAAAAACCAAAAGGGGTTGGTGGTGTTATAAATGGCGGTTTTTTTATTGTGTCTCCAAAGGTACTGGGTAGAATTAAAGGGGAATTGACTTTGTGGGAACAGGAGCCACTGAGTTCGTTAGCTCTTGATGGTGAGCTAATGGCATTTGAGCATAAAGGGTTTTGGCAGTCGATGGATACCTTGCGAGACCAAAGGTTACTTGAAGAGTTGTGGTCCAAAGGTAATGCGCCATGGAAAGTGTGGTAGTCAGTGGTATGATTAATTCAGAATTTTGGAAAAACAAAAAAGTTTTTTTAACGGGCCATACTGGGTTTAAGGGCAGTTGGTTATCTATTTGGCTTAACTCTATGGGCGCTGTAGTTAAAGGCTATTCGTTGATACCGTCTACTAGACCAAATTTATTTAAGGTAGCCAGTATAGAGAAATTAGTAGATTCTGAGATTAACGATATACGAAATTATTCTGCACTCTGTTCCAGCATCTCAGAATTTTGTCCCGATATTATATTTCATATGGCCGCTCAACCTCTCGTCCGTACTTCTTATGAAAACCCGCTAGAAACCTATCAAACAAATGTTATGGGGACAGCCAATTTATTGGAAGCTGTCCGTCAGTGTTCATCTGTCCGTGCAGTTGTAAACATAACAACAGACAAATGTTATGAAAATAAAGAGTGGCTATGGGGTTACAAGGAGACTGACCCTATGGGCGGTAGAGATCCTTATAGCAGCAGCAAGGGATGCGCTGAGTTGGTGACGGCAGCGTACCGAGCGTCTTTTTTAAAGCAAGCGAATGTAGGCATTGCTACTGCTCGTGCAGGTAATGTCATTGGTGGAGGTGACTGGGCCAAAGATCGGTTATTGCCTGATCTTATTAGGGCATTCGAAGCAGGGAAACCTGCCGTTATTCGGAATCCTAATGCCACGAGGCCTTGGCAGCATGTTTTGGAGCCATTATCTGGCTATCTAAAACTTGCAGAGAAACTATATCAAGATCCCGTGAAATATTCAGAGGGATGGAATTTTGGTCCTTATGATCATGATGTTCAGCCTGTTAATTGGATTTTAAATAGTATGGCCAGGTTGTGGCCTGGTTCCTCATGGAAGTTAGATCAGGATGATAATCCCCATGAAGCCATGCTCTTGAAATTGGACATATCAAAGGCGTCAACTATCTTGAACTGGACACCTACTTGGGATTTAGCTTCTGCATTAGATAAAATCGTTAGATGGCATAAATTCTGGATTGAGGGATCTGACATGAGGGTTGTGTGTCTTAACGAAATTAGTGAATTTACTAAGGACATAAAAAATGCCTACAATGGATAGTTTAAGAGCTGATATTGCTGAATTAGTTGGTCAATACGCGAAATTAAAATATGAGGAAAAAATATTTATACCGGGTGAAACGCCTGTGCCCGTATCAGGGAAAGTAATTGGCGAGACAGAACTTCAGTATATGGTTGAAGCTTCCCTAGACGGATGGTTAACGACTGGTAAGTTTAATGATAAATTTGAAAAAGAACTAGCAGCCTTTATTGGGATAAAGCATTTAATTACGGTCAATTCCGGTTCGTCGGCTAATCTCGTGGCTTTTAGCACTTTAACGTCTCATAAACTTGGAGATAGGGCGATCAAAAAAGGAGACGAAGTCATTGGTGTTGCCGCAGGTTTTCCTACTACTGTAAATCCGATTATCCAATTTGGTGCAGTCCCCGTTTTTGTTGATGTAGATTTAAGAACTCACAATATTGATGCAAATCTAATTGAGGCCGCAATTACGCCAAAAACCAAAGCAATTATGCTGGCTCATACCTTAGGTAATCCTTTTAACGTCAAAAAGGTTAAGGAAATTTGTGATAAATATGGATTGTGGTTAATTGAGGATAGCTGCGATGCGTTGGGGGCAAAGTACGAAGAAAAAATGATTGGCACATGGGGTGATATTGCTACATTAAGTTTTTACCCTGCGCACCACATGACAATGGGGGAAGGCGGTGCAGTCTTTAGTAATAATTCGGAATTAATGAGCATTGCTGAATCTTACCGAGATTGGGGGCGTGACTGCTACTGCAAGACGGGTTGTGATGATACATGTGGTAAACGGTTTGGGCAAAAATTGGGCTCGCTACCGCAGGGCTATGACCATAAGTACACTTATTCTCATCTTGGCTTTAACTTAAAAATTACCGATATGCAGGCGGCATGTGGGCTTGCCCAATTAAAACGCCTCCCGGAGTTCATTGCTAAACGAAATGCTAATTTCAATTATTTACATGAAAAGCTATCGTCACTATCCGAATTTATTGATTTGGCAGTTCCTACTGAGAATTCAGAACCTTCTTGGTTTGGATTTTCTATAACGCTAAAGGCAGACTGTGGAGTTGATCGGACAGATTTAATAAAATATTTAGATGAAAATAAAATTGGGACTCGATTGCTGTTTGCTGGAAACTTAACAAAACAACCATATTTCGAAGAGCTGGAATATAGAGTTGTGGGTGAATTAATAAACACTGATATCACCATGAATCGGACTCTTTGGGTTGGGTTATATCCAGGTCTAAATTATGAGCATTTGGATTATATAATTCAAAAATTAGAAGAATTTTTTGGCCTCAACTTCTAATATTTTATATAGGACAATTTCCTGAGCGAGGAAGTAAAAATTAATGATTAAATTGTGCTTTTTCCAGCAGAGCTCGACGCGGTCCCTGGACCAAAAAACCCTGACGAAGAACATATTGTGGCCCTGAATGCGCTGGTGGTTCAATCTTGATAATTGCCACCCCGTATCAGGCAGCAGGGCCAATTAGATTTTATTGGGCTTAGCGTAGCCATTCTGCAAGAAGCTGTGCTAACCATTTTCCATGAGACGGACTGGCGTCGCGCACATTAGTGGCCACATCAAAAAGCGCCCCACGCCCACAGTGCACGAACTTGCCTTGGCCGTGTGGCGACGATTGAAAGTGCAGGTCGCGAACGACATGATTTTCTTTCGCAAACTCCAGAAAGACTTATGTCTTCGGCTTTTGAGGCTTTACAGGTTGCAGCTCTCTGATAAAAATCTTTGGCTATTAGCAAGCTGTCGAGGCATGAAGATGAGGCCGCCCCCAAGAGGTGATATTTCAATCATGCTCATCCCTTGGCTCCCTGGCCACGAGAATAAATATCCTCGTACCGAATGATATCGTCTTCCCCGAGGTAGCTGCCCGTTTGCACTTCGATCAGGACCATTGGCATCTTTCCAGGGTTTGTCACGCGGTGGACAGCGCCAAGTGGGATAAAGACGGATTGGTTCTCAGATAACAGTCGGACCTTTTCATCAATGGTCACTTGGGCTGTGCCGGACACCACAATCCAGTGCTCGGAGCGATGGTGGTGCGACTGGAGGGACAGAGACGCCCCTGGGTGGACATTAATACGTTTAACCTGAAAGCGGTCACTGATAACGAGGCTCTCGAAAAAGCCCCAGGGGCGATGGTCTTTGGGGAAGGTTGTCGCTTGGGCGGCGTTCTTGGCTTTGAGCGCGTTGACTGCCTTTTTGACATCCTGCGCGCGAGACATGTCAGCAATTAAAACGGCGTCATTCATGGCCACTGCGATGATATTCTTGAGGCCAATGCCCACGATTTCGAGCCGCTCGCTGTCCGATCGTAAAAGCGTGTCAGTGCAATCGATGGCCGTTGCCTCACCCGAGGTAAGCACACCGTCACTGCCCTTGGCGCTCTCTCGCCAGACAGCGTCCCAACCGCCCAAATCGGACCAGCCACCATTGAAGGGAACGACTGACAAGTTAGTCGCTTTTTCCATGACCGCGTAGTCGATGGATATGTTGTCGGCTTTGGCCCAAGCTTCGCCCCCGAGACGGTAAAACCCAAGGTCAATTTCACCGGTTTCAACTGCGTCATTGACTGGGTTGATTAGACTGGGAGCGTGCTCCTTAAACGCAGCGATTATGTCTTTGGCGCGGAAGAGGAAGATCCCAGCGTTCCAAAGGAACGATCCGTCAGCAAGCATTTCGGCGGCGCGGCTGGCATCAGGTTTCTCAACAAAGCGCTTGAGGGGGACGGATCCACCAGTTGGGCTTTCTGCCAGCTCCAGGTAGCCATAGGCCGTCTCTGCGTGGCTAGGGGTTACCCCAAAAGTCACAAGTTGGCCCAGTTCAACAGCCGTCAGACCCACGCGAACCGCCGCTTGAAATGCTGCCGTATCGGGTACGACGTGGTCAGACGGTGCCACAAGCATCACGGTTTCAGAGTTCTTGTGTGCTAGATAAAGCGCAGCAGCCAAAACGGCGGGGGCGGTGTTGCGCCCCTCTGGTTCGATCAAGATTGCACCCGGATTGATACCCACCTCTTGAAGCTGTTCGGTGACGATAAAGCGAAAATCGGAATTAGTGATTATAACCGGCTTATCAAACAGCTCGCTGGACATCCGTTGTGCCGATCCCTGAAACAACGTCTGTTCTCCAACTAGTGGTACGAACTGCTTTGGGTAAGACTTACGTGACAGCGGCCATAGGCGCGTGCCAGATCCGCCACATAAAATAACTGGTGTGATCATAATTGCGCCTCTTTTTTATGCATATTTTTGAAGTAGTGTTATTTTTTGTGCTAGTCAATTACCAGCGCTCTAATTTGAGTAGGTACTGCTTTTCACAAATCAAGCATACGATTATGAACTTATGTGAAACTGGCCGAGTTTCACATAGCTGCTTTTAGCAGTTGTTGACTTGTTTCGCCAGTCGTCACTGATATGACTGTCCGTTTTCAGGCTTTTTGCAGAATAATGACTAGATAGCTTTGCTCCACTGGTGATAGTTAACTTCAAAAGTCTAACGTAGATTATGAGCAGCCGATCCCTTAATTTTAATATATGAGCCATAGTTGGCCACTTCTCAACGTTAAACACTATCGTAGATGATGCATATAAAATTAGACCTGTATTTTTTTAGTATTATGGATAAATATGGATAATTATAAAAGAACAAAATGAAACGAAAACTTTTGATTCAAAAACAGCCTTTAGAAGTGGATAACAAACCCGTTGAACATCTGGCTATTATTATGGATGGTAATGGGCGTTGGGCGACCAACCGTGGATTGCCGCGGCTTGTTGGCCATAGACGGGGGGCCGAGGTGGTCCGCGCAATCGTGCAAGCCGCGCCCGACTTGGGAGTAAAATGGCTAACTGTCTATGCGTTTTCCACTGAAAATTGGAAACGCTCCACCTATGAAGTTTTGGGTTTGATGTCAATTTTTGCGAAGTATATTGAGCGAGAAGCTGACCGTCTGGCGGCCAATGGCGTGAGAATGCGCTTTATCGGTGACCGTTCGCGCCTTGAACGTAAATTACAAAACCTGATGGCGGGGATAGAAGCCCGCACAAAAAAGTGTACAGTTTTGAACCTGACTGTTGCCATAAATTATGGTGGGCGTGATGAATTAACCCGCGCCGCCAGAAGCTTGGCGCAAAAAGTGGCAAGCGGCGAGCTTGTCGCAGATCAGATAAGCCAAGATGATTTTGCCAATTGCCTTGATACGGCTGATCTACCCGATCCGGATTTGGTGATCCGCACCTCGGGGGAAATGCGAACGTCAAACTTTCTGCCTTGGCAAGCGGCCTATGCCGAATATGAATTTATTTCCATGCTTTGGCCCGATTTCAATACCGAAGGTCTTGCTTCGATTTTGTCACGTTTTGGCCAAAGAGACCGCCGTCTCGGAGGGGTAGCAGAAGGATAACGCAAGCTCTTGAGATCCAGTCACCAGTCCCGGAAGCTCGTTCAAACAAGGGTACGTGAAAATAGTTTTGGACATGAGATAACGTTTCCAATTAACGAATAAAATTGTAAATAAATGTCTGATAGTGTGTCATATTAGACGTTTGGCGCCATGAGTTTTTGGTGGTTAGTCGAGGTACTTAGGCAAAGCAGGCGGTTTGTCTCATCACGAGTTGCTCACCCGTTCGAGTTTTGGCAAGGAGTGTGGAATAGAGTACGTGGGCTCTGTTGCGGCCAATATACCCTGCACGGCGAAATCTTTCCTTAAACTGGAGTTCAATTAGTTAGGCCCTGATGCTTTCTCCAAAAAAGAAACCGTCGCCAATTATTTTGTGAATTGTGCTGCTCAGTAAAAACGCGGCATTCGGTGTGAGATTTTGTTGCCGTCGGTCATGCCGTGAGATTGGCTATTTAATATAAGAAAGTCAGATTTGGGGTCGCCGGCGTGACTGAAAACTAGGGCGCGGGGATAGGACAGTAAGCTGGCCATTCTCCTGGCTGACTTCTACTTTTTTGAAAAAGCAATATTTTTCTAAGCACATCTATTCAAAATTATTGTCAAATTAGTTTAAAAAAATCAACTTTTGCACTTCTTGTATTGTATCCAAAGCAGAGCCTAATTACCTTCTTGAAATAATGCGGACCCTACTATGGTCAATCCATGTGGCAGTATTTCTAACAATGACTAGCAATAAGGAAAAGTATCAGTGAACTCTCAATCAGTAGTTTTTTTGGCGCCATCAAGATATCCCGATTCTCGCGGGTTTTTTTCTGAAACTTGGAATAAGAAATTGCTAACTTCAAAAGGAATTGACGTTGATTTTGTTCAAGATAATCAGTCTATTTCTTATGAAACGGGTACCGTGCGCGGCCTTCATTTTCAGGCTCCACCATATGCTCAAGCGAAGCTTGTTAGGTGTGGTCGTGGCCGAATTTTCGATGTAGCCGTTGATATTCGCGTTGGCAGCCCAAACTATGGGCAATGGGTTGGTCTCGAGTTGAGTTTTGAAAATGGAAAACAAGTTTTTATTCCTGAGGGGTTCCTCCATGGGTTTGTGACCTTGGAGCCGAACACTGAGATTATTTATAAATGTTCAAATTATTACTCTTCGGAGCACCAAGGCGAAGTTCGTTTTGATGACCCAGATATTAACATAAAATGGCCTATAGAGCTATCTAATGTAGGTTTATCTGAAAAAGATGAAACCGCCCCTTATCTTAAAGGTATAAAAAATCCATTTATATATAGGGTGCCATAAATGACTAAACTTCTCGTTACTGGTGGAGCTGGATTTATAGGTTCTGCCGTTATAAGACTTGCTGTTTCCCGAGGTTATGAGGTCATAAATGTAGATTCCCTAACTTATGCGGCGAACCAAAAAAATGTTAGGTCAGTTGAAAAAAAATCTAACTACTGTTTTATAAAAGCGGATATTTGCGACAGGATAGCTCTAGCCAGTATATTTGAAAACTATATGCCAGACGCTGTGATGCATTTGGCGGCCGAAACTCACGTTGACCGTTCGATTGATAGTCCGATTGATTTTATTAACACAAACATTGTTGGAACCTTTAGATTATTGGAGGGCGCCCGCAGTTATTGGGAAAAAAAGGGTCGGACAAAAAAATTCCGATTTCATCACGTCTCAACAGATGAAGTGTTTGGTAGCTTAGGTGACACAGGCCATTTTAATGAGAACACCGCATATGACCCGAGAAGTCCGTACTCGGCCACGAAAGCTTCCAGTGACCATCTAGTTCGCGCTTGGCATGAGACTTATGGTTTGCCAGTGGTGATAACTAATTGTTCAAATAACTATGGTCCCTATCATTTTCCAGAAAAGCTTATCCCTGTGATTATTTTGAGTGCAATAGCCGGCAAACCTATTCCGATATATGGAAATGGAACAAATGTGCGAGACTGGCTTTATGTGGAAGACCATGCGGACGCCCTTCTTACTGTTTTGGAGAAGGGAATAATTGGTAGGAATTACAATATTGGTGGCGGGAATGAGGTTGAAAATATCGAAATTGCGCAAAAAATTTGTAATTGTTTAGATTATATGCGGCCTAAGGGCCAACCATACGAAAATTTGATTAACTTGGTTGAGGATCGTCCAGGCCATGACTTGCGCTATGCGATCGACCCAACCCGGATAAGAGATGAGCTTGGGTGGCGCCCATCTGTAATGTTAGATGCAGGTTTAGCTAAAACTGTGCAGTGGTATTTAGATAATGAAGATTGGTGGCGCCCATTACTGAACAGACAAGGCGTTGGGAAGCGGATGGGGCAGGTTGAGTGATTTTAGTATTTGGTAAAACTGGTCAAGTTGCCAGCGAGTTGGCTAAATTACCTCAAACCGTTTGTATTGGGCGGGATGCAGCTGATTTAAGAAATCCAAGCTCATGTGCGGATCTAGTTCTTCGTTTTAGACCACAGGCAGTTATTAATGCGGCGGCTTACACCAATGTAGACGGCGCAGAGGAAGATGAAAAAAATGCAACTATTATAAACGCATATGCTCCAGTCGCTATGGCAGAGATTTGTAGTAACCTCGATATACCGATTGTTCATATCTCAACTGATTATGTATTTGATGGTTCAGGCCACTCGCCGAGAAACTCAAACCATATACCATCACCTTTAGGGGCATACGGCCGCAGTAAGTTGCTTGGCGAAGTGGGGATTTTAAATACGCGGGCCCAAGCGGTTATTCTCAGAACCTCTTGGGTTTTTTCAGCAAATGGAAAAAACTTCGTCAAGACGATGTTAAGTTTGTCCGACACTAAAAATGAGCTATCTATTGTTGCGGATCAAATTGGAGGTCCAACCTCTGCGAGGTCAATTGCTCAAACTTGCCATACGATCGCAACGCAAATAATTGGAAAAACTAATAAAAATACTGGGATCTACCATTTTTCTGGTTTTCCTGATGTCAGTTGGGCAGAGTTTGCAGAAGAAATTTTTAGCCAATCAAAGTGTAGCACAGTTGTTAATTCCATAATTTCAGATCAATATTTAACATCCTCAGTTCGACCGCTTAATTCCAGACTGGACTGCACGAAGCTTTTGAACGATTTTGGGGTAGAACGCTCAAACTGGAAAATAGAATTGTCTGATGTCCTTTCCGAATTGGAATGCCAGAGATTTTAACTAATCGCAGTGCTAACATTATGTAATTTAATATTTTTTAATAAAGCTCTCCTCAAAAATTCAGCATGATTTCTGTGAGCTTAGGGTTATAGATCTATTAAATTGGATGTTTAACTGTCGTTTGCTGGTGAATGATGTTGATCCAACGTATGTTAAGTTTGGATCTGAGCGTTTCTCAATATAGGTTAGATTTCACTTCCTGTGCCGCAATTAGTGGAAAGTTTTGAAAACAACTAGTTGTTAATGTTTGACTTGGATAAGATTGATTAATCACAATTGGATGGCCTGAATTCTGCAAGTTTTAACATGTTAATATGTGAAACGAAGTTAGTTATAAATTTGAAAGGAGATCTTTTTAGATGAGTAGGAGGAAGGGCATAATTCTAGCTGGTGGCTCGGGGACAAGACTGTTCCCAATTACTCTTGGTATCTCAAAGCAGTTGTTGCCTGTCTATGATAAGCCAATGATTTATTACCCGCTATCTGTTTTGATGCTGACCAGTATAAGAGACATTGCGATCATAACTAACCCACTGGATGTTGCTTCATTTCAGCGAATGTTGGGCGATGGAAGCCAGTGGGGTATTCGAATTAATTATATAGAGCAGCCAAGTCCCGATGGCTTGGCGCAGTCATTTATTTTAGCCGAAGATTTCTTAGATGGATCGCCGTCAGCCTTAATATTAGGGGACAATATATTTCATGGCGCTCAGTTAAGCGAGTTGCTCTCACTCGCAGATAAAAATGTGCATGGCGCTAAGGTTTTTGGTTATCAGGTATCTGATCCTGAACGATACGGGGTGCTAAATTTTGATCAGAAAGGTAAAATAACGGATATCATCGAAAAACCTGAAAAACCGCAATCAAATTATGCAGTTACCGGCCTTTATTTCGTCGATGCAACCGCGTCAGAAAAAGCAAAAAGTGTAGAGCCCTCCTCACGCGGGGAGTTGGAGATAGTGACGTTGTTAAAGATGTATTTGGACGCGGACGAGTTAGAGGTATCAAAAATGGGTCGTGGTTTTGCTTGGTTTGACACTGGCACTCATGACTCTTTACTTGATGCAAGTAATTATATTTGTACCCTAGAACGACGGCAAGGCTTTAAAATTGCTTGTTTAGAGGAAATTGCATACTCATTAGGATGGATCGGCCGAGCAGATTTGGAAAAGCGCGCACAATTAATGTCTAAAAATGAATACGGGCGATATCTACAAAAACTTATTTTTTAGTTATTTTAAAAGTGAGAAAAATGACATTTTAAAAAGGCTTAATTTCAATATGAAATTAAAAAAACCTGCTAGCTTAACTGAGCGATTAGGTGATCTAGCACCGCATTGCAGCGTTTGATCTGATTAACAGCTACATATTCCTGAGGCTTATGACCAGGGCCATTGAGCTTGGTCTGCAGAGTACTGTGGGCACATCGATTTTTGACAAAAATAACCCACCTTCGGTGTCATAGACGACTTTGATCGTGTCATTGGTCATAGTCAGGCCTTTAACAAATTCAACCGCTTTGGCATTTGTCGGTGTATCAAGGCCTGGATAGCTGTTGGTGATCACAATTTCGATATTGGCTTCACTAGCTTGCGCTTTAGCCTTGGCTGCAATTTTTGCGGCACGCGTAATGCGAGGCATTAAGACCAAAAGTGGCCGGGTGTTTTTAAAAGATTTTATCTAAGGTAGAGCTGGTAAGTTAAGTTCGATTAGACTGTGGCGTGGATCGTGACAATCATGGACAGAGAACACTCGAAATACTTCAAGGGCCTGCGCCGATAAAAGGTTCGCTTGATAAAGTGTCATTGCGGCAGCAAACCGTTCGACCCCAGAGCCCTTTACGCCAACTGGTTTTGCTAAAATATCCTTAGCCTCAGAAATGCTTTGATGATTTTGGAATCCCATGAAGTCCTCGTTTAGCAGAGTGATTTTTAGCAAGAGATTATATATTCATATATAACTAGTTCTTGAACTAATTATAAGTTTACTATTAGTCTGAGATAACTACAAACTTAATAAACAGAACTAAGATTTATCCCTTTATTGAAAAGCTAAATCATACAAGGCTGATTTCGGAAACGCATTTCAAAACTGGTCTTTTGGTAGAAATTTGCTCAACTAACAGTATTAACATAAGTCAGCTATTGATAAGCTGAGTGTCTACGAAAAAGGGAAAGAAAAATTTACAAGCACTTCGTAAGCCGTAAATACCGGAAAGCATGTCGCTAACCGCGCGCAGAATTTAAGTAATGTATACATTTAGACTGCGCATCGATTTAACTAAAAAACATAGGCAAATTAATGAATATTATAAATGGTAATAATATAAAAGGGTGGCGCTTGTTGGGCATCCCTTTTGTTTTTTCCATTATGCTTATGTTAGCACCATTATTGCTTATGCTGACATTGAGCTTTTGGACACAGGATTATTTGACCCTCGATAAGACATTCACATTAAACAACTATCGTGAAGCTTTTACGCATCCACTTTATCAGATGTTATTCAAAAGGTCTTTGTTTATTTCACTATCCGTTACTATCTTATCTATTCTTATTGCGTTTCCCGTAGCTTATTATATTTCATTTTATGGCGGAACGAGAAAAACATTGTGGCTTTTTCTTATAACCATACCTTTTTGGACGAGTTATCTACTCCGGATGTTTCTTTGGAAAGTTATACTGGGCTATAATGGGGTGCTAAATTCATTATTTTTATGGTTAGAGCTGATAACTGAGCCACTCACTGTAATTTTATATAATGTTAATGCAGTTATAATTGCATTGACCCATGGCTGGGCCCCGTTTGCAATATTACCTATATTTGTTTCACTAGAAAAAATTGATCGCTCACTTCTTGAAGCGTCAAGAGATTTGGGAGATGGACCTTTTCATCAATTTTTTAGAGTAGTGCTTCCCCTATCTATTCCAGGTGTGATTGCAGCAAGTTTGATTGTTTTTATACCAACGATCGGAGAATTCATAACGCCCAAGCTAGTTGGGGGGACGGACGGGCTCATGATTGCTAATATAATTCAGGTCCAGTTTTCTAAAGCTAACAACGCGCCGTTGGGAGCCGCCCTGTCGGTTACCTCACTAATGATCGTCACTTTAATTTCACTAATTTTCGTTTTTTTCAATCGCCGTTTATTAAGAAAATATTAATATGTCAAAAAATGCAAAATACCTTCGAATATTTGTAATAATTTGCCTTATTTTCTTTTATGGCCCAGCAATTCTACTGCCCCTTTTTGCGTTTAATGCGAGCCAAGTAATATCTTTTCCGCTGGAAGGTTTCACACTGCATTGGTTTAGTGCCTTGCTGTCAGAAAAAACTCTACATGGTGCACTTTGGAATTCGTTGTTTGTAGCTACTTCAGCGTCTATTTTTGGAACGGGACTTGGAGTATTAACCGCACGCGCACAGTCTCGGTATGAGTTTTTGGGGAAAAAGCCTAGTCTGCTATTTGTTTTAGCTCCATTAGTTATACCAGAGTTGATAATAGGTGTCGCACTATTAATCGTTTTGGTTCAACTTGGTTTATCGCTGAACCTATGGACAGTTATTTTGGGACATACATTGTTGATAATGCCTTTTTCAACACTCGTGATGATTTCAGCTTTTAACAATCTTGATCAAAGTATGGAGGAGGCCTCTTTGGACTTGGGCGAAACAACTTTTGGGACTTTTAGAAGAATAATCTTGCCCATGGTAGCACCAGGTTTGCTGGCGAGTTTTTTAATAGGGTTCACTATATCTCTAGACGAATTTATGATTGCATTTTTTCTTTCGGGAACTGAGCCCACATTACCCGTATATATATGGGCCCAATTCCGGTTTCCTGTAAAACTACCCGGCGTAATGGCCCTTGGAACCATTCTGTTGATTTTTTCCTTGTTGCTTTTGTCATTCAGCGAATATTTCCGACGCCGGATGTCAAAAAACACAACTTTAGAGATTGCGTAATATGACCCAGGATAAAAATGATTCTTCAATAGTTCAATTAACTGATATCCAAAAGTCTTTTGGTCCTGTTAAGGCTGTGGACGGCGTTAGTATCAATATCAAAAAGGGTGAATTTTTCTCTCTGTTAGGCCCTTCAGGGTGTGGAAAAACAACCCTTTTACGTTTGATTGCAGGGTTTGAAAAACCCGATGTAGGGCACATTGTTATAGATGATAAGAAAATGGCTTTTGTGGAGCCAAACTTTAGGCCAACAAATATGGTTTTCCAAAGTTATGCAATTTTTCCACATTTGAATGTTGAACAGAATGTTGGGTACGGACTAAGAAAGCGTGAACTTAGCAAACAAGATAAAACTGCAATGATCAACGAAATGCTCACTCTTGTTGGCTTAGGGGGGCTCAATAAAAGGGCGGCAAGTGCTCTATCTGGGGGGCAAAGACAGAGAGTTGCATTGGCAAGAGCCTTGATTTTAAAACCAAAAGTTTTATTGTTAGATGAACCACTTGCCGCGCTGGATAAAAAACTCCGAGAGCAAATGCAAATTGAATTGCGGGAACTTCAGCGCGCAGTCGGTATTACCTTTATTTTAGTAACTCATGATCAAGAAGAAGCTCTCACAATGAGCGATCAAATTGCCGTTATGTTCGAAGGAAAAGTTGAGCAGCTGGCAGCTCCACAAGCGCTTTACAATAGGCCAGTATCAAAACGGGTAGCGTCTTTTATTGGGAACATGAATTTTATAAATGCTGATGTAAAGTGCATTAATAAGAATACTGTAGAACTCTATAGCAAAGAACTGGGTAAATTAACATTATCTTCAAATCAGTTTTCAAATGAGCCAGCCGTGGGTTTGGCAGAGTTGGGAATTAGGCCAGAAATGTTAGAGATAAGTGATAGTAGTCTCAACAGTTCTGAATGTTTTGCTGAAGGTCAAATAAGTGAAATATTGTTTTTTGGAGAGAGCACTCAATATAAAATAAGGTTCTCCTCTAGTGATGAAGTTTTTACTGTCTCTGAAAAAAATTCATATGGAAAAGTAGAACGTCAAGTTGGCAACAATATAAAACTAACCTGGAACTCTAGCTCGTTTGTCAGTTTTGAATGATGTGAAAGCAGCTTTCACTGCCTTCACAATTTAAAAATAATATCAGAACCCTGCTTTTATAAGCTCGAACTCTTTAATCATCTTTTCCCGCAGGCGTGGATCCGCCGGTGCCTGCCATAAGGTATTTTGTGAATAACTTTCTAAAGTCCCAAAGTTATTCTCCGCACCTATGGCATCCATAACCTTGCCATTAGAATGCCCATAGCCCCATTCTGTAACCATATACTCGGCAGACGAGTCATCTAGCCACGCATCAAGAAAGTCATATACTTGGTCATCGGATCCAGGGCCATCTTTCATCTTAGTGTAACCGCAAATCCAAGTTGAAGAACCTTCTTTAGTGTCTCGGTTCATTGCTATAGGCATTTCTTCCCAAAATCCAAGTGTGTGAGAGACTTCATTCCAAGTCCATTCCAGTACAATTTCGCCACTTTTCATTAAGGCCGCACCTTCAGCTCCATCGGCATGATATTTGCGAACGTTCGGATGTACTTTGCGAAGGAAAGCAGAAGCCTTTTGGAAGTCGTCATCTGTTGCTTTAGTCCAGTCTCTTATCCCAACCGCTAAAAAACCTAATGCATAGGCATCGTCGACATTATCGACCAGCGATACTTTACCTTTAAACTTTGGGTCTGCGAAAGTCATAAGCGTTGAGGCTTCCTTTTCAGTCAAAGCATCTGTGTGATATGTTAATGCTGTTGACCCCCAGTCAATAGGTATAGCCCACTGCTCGCCGTTTACCTGAAAACCTTCCATTTGAGCGAAGTTAGGCATAACCTTGCTCCAGTTTTTCAATCGAGATGTATCAATGGGCTCGATGATACCAGCGTCACGCCATTTTACAATCGATTGAGAGCATGGGTGCCCTAAGTCAGCTTTAAATCCAGCCCGAACTTTTTGGAACGCTTCTTCTTCATCGGAAAAGAAACTATATTCAGGGCTGGCTCCATACTTCTCTACATACGCCGTAAAAAAAGCAGGATCTTCATATCCGCCCCAGTCAAAAACTATGATTTGGTCGTCGGCCGCCATAGCCGCGCTTGTTATGAATAGTGACGCTATTACAGCAGAAAGTCTAAATTTCTTCAATTCCATCATACGTACTTTCCTATTACTATTATTTTGTCATTTTATTAAAAAGTATTTTTTTAGTTAAATATACTAAAAATTTAAAAATTTGCATTTTGGTGGGATTTTGGAAATTCAAAAAATCTTCCATAGAAGATTACGTGTCTGAAGCATTTAAGTCTTGCAAAAAAACGCCCAAGATAAATGCAGATAGTTTTTGGGCTACTTGGTACAACTGATCTAGGGGCGCTCTCTAAACCTCTGCTAACATTTTTTTATTTAATTCTGCATATGTCTCTCCATCAGGCGCGTCTTCTAAATTTAAAACGGGCATGATTTTTCTCAATTGGTCGTGATGGCAACGCAGGCCATACTCTAAATCTGAGAGATAAAAACTTTCGAATGATTTTGATCGCATAGATTCATCGGACCAAATAGAAAGCTGTTGATCTTCTTGGCCCGTTTCACGATCGATACGCGCCGCCAGATATCGTGCCGCGCGCATTTCCCGGGTCTCGTCTGGGCTGCGGTACACTCTACCTGTCAACTTGGTCAGTGAAGGGGATAAGGGAAATTCATGATAAAATTGTATGGCTTCAGGAGTTGTTGCAATAACCGCATTTGGGAACATGCCATAATAGTTCCACTTATTTTTCAATCGATCTGGTAATGGTTTTGGTCCTGATGACAGCTTGATGTAATGGCGAACAGACCACAGCCGGCCAGGTTGGTCGCCAAATGTAGCCTCGGAGAATGAAAGAGCTTCCTCGAGGCTTTTGTCATAATAGCTTCGCCCATAAAGGTCTTGCAGGCCCGGATGGGCTAAGGGTACATGATATCCTTCATTGTCGACGTCTCGCACGGATTTCCAATTGACAGGCAGGGTAGTTGACCAACTTTGGAGCGCTGCTGGCATCCAATTAGCCACTCCATAAGCCGAAAAGTCCGCGTCAAAGGCCGAAAGCCATTCGCTCACACAAGGTTGTGGACCTGGGTTGAAACGAAGAAATATAAAGCCGTGGAAAACATCCATCTCTAGTGGCTTAAGGCCAAAATCGTCTCTATTCATTTCGCCGAACGTTTCGGGGCGAGCCGGGCCACGCAATGTTCCATCGAGATTGTATACCCAACCGTGAAATGGGCAAACAATAGCAGCTTTGCAGTTACCCTTTTTGCCTGCCACAACTCGACCGCCTCGATGACGGCAGATATTGTGGAAAGCTCGTACTGTGTTGTCTTTACCGCGCATGATTACTGCACGTTCATTAATAAGGTCAAAGCTCAGCCAGTCGCCTATCTCAGGAATATCATTCACATGGCCAACAATTTGCCAATGCCTTAGAAAAAGCTCTTCACATTCCAATTGATATTGTGCCTGAGAATGATAGGCCCACGCGGGCAGGCCGCGGCGATCCCATTGCTCAGGGACTGAAACAAAATGCATCATATTTCTCCTTGGTCGAAAAGTTATATTGGTGATTTATGAAAGTCATAAGCTAAATATATTTGTTGCGTGATACTTAATAATTTTCGGGCGGATCCAGTTAATGCCTTTAGCCGCATTTTGTTGATTTTATTCATAGAATTTTAGAGAAATTGAACCAACCATGGTTGGTTTTTGTGGAATATTTGAAATTTCAAGTTCATGAATTTCACTTTTTCATTCCTTTTGGAGTGGGTTTCTGGATGCGAATAAGGGTGTCTCATTTATACCTTCTATTATCACAAAGCTTCGCCAGGTTTTGACTGAACTGTCAATCAAAAAAATTGACATTTTTCTTAATCAACGACATGATTGCAAATCAGAGTAGGTATGAAAAAGTTGATGATCCAATCAATTCAAAATACAAAAATTGCGCCACGTAAGTTGTCACGGGAAGTTCGACGCCAACAATTTATCGAGGCCACAATCGACCTCTTGGCAGACAGAGGATATGCGCGCACCACCTTAACCGATGTGGCTCGACGTGCAGGTCTTTCACACGGGTTAGTTAATTTTCATTTTAAAACCAAGGAATTACTGCTGAGTGAAACCCTATCGTATCTGTCGAATGAATATCGAGAAAATTGGCAAAGTGCTTTGGAGGCTGTGCCAACCAACGCCTCCATGCAGCTTGATGCACTAATTAAAGCTGATTTTGTTCCCAGAATTTGCGAAACGCGAAAGCTAGCCGCTTGGTGCGCGTTTTGGGGGGAAGCTCAGTCCCGTCCAATGTATCAAGCCAAGTGTGGGACGAATGATGACGAATATGTTCTCATGTTAGAAAGTATTTGTACCAATTTGCTGACCGAAGGTGGCTATAGCGGAATACCTGAACGTATAGCCAGAGTAATTAGGTGTACTGTGGAAGGGGTTTGGATGGATTTGGCAACTCAAACACGGCCGTATTCAAGAGAGGAAGCAATGGGGACAGCCTATGCAAGCCTTACAGCGTTTTTTCCAAAACATTTTGATCAATCGGGGCTGTTGATCAAAAATATGCTAAATGAAAACAGGTTATAAAATGACAGATATTTTATACCATGAAAAACTGGTTGCTCTTTTGGAAGAAGTTTGGGGGGCAGGATTTTTGTCCCCAGGCGGTCGGGATGAAATTTCCCGCATGGTTGGAGATGTTGATTTCCGTGGTAAGACCGTCTTAGATATAGGCTGCGGTACGGGTGGAGCCGATATTGCACTTGTTCGTGACCATGGCGCCGCTTACATCACTGGAGTTGATGTTGAAGATGGCGTCCTTGCAGCAGCTCGAAAGTGCATTTTAACTGCCGGCTGTGATCAGCACATTGGACTACTAAAAGTAGTGGCAGGATCTTTGCCTTTTCCACCCCAAAGTTTTGACATAGTTTTTTCTAAGGATTCGATTGTTCACATTCCCAACAAAAACGCCTTAATGCGGGAAGTAGTAAGAGTTCTGCGTCCTGGGGGATGGTTTGTTGCATCTGACTGGATGATAGGACACGACGGTCCAATGTCTGATGATATGCGTGAGTATGTGACTGCTGAAGGGCTTGACTTTGGAATGGGCTCACCAGCTGTTTACAAGTTGGCAATGGAGCAAGCTGGCTTTTTTCAAATTGATTTGGTCAATAGAAATGACTGGTATCATATCGTAGCAAAAAATGAATTGGCTCGAATGAAAGGCCCATGGAGGCATCGAGTGGCTGAGACTTTGGGTGAAGAATTCGTAACACACAACATCGGGATATGGGAAAAAATGATCACAGTTCTTGCTAGTGGCGAACATTGCCCTACGCATATCCGTGGACAATGTCCTAAGTAAATTTTTGCAAAAACTAATAATTTGACTGAATCAAAACTGCCTTGAATTATTACGAGGGTTTTCTAAAAACCAGTTTTAAACTAAACAACTTAGCCTCATAAAGGGCCAGCCATTTAGAGTTCAATAGGATTTTTTAATGAATAGAAGCCCAGGTATTGTTGCCGGCGCCCAAACTCCAATAATTGTGATAGGTGCCGGAATTTCGGGACTAAAAGCGGCACGCTCTTTGGTCGAGCTAGGGTATGCAGTAACCGTATTGGAAGCCCGTGACCGCATCGGTGGACGTTTGTGGACATCAAGACTTTGGCCCGATAGCCCCGCCGAAATGGGAGCAAATTGGATACACGGCATCACAGGTAATCCAATTTCAGATTTAGCTGACAAAATCGGAGCCAAAAGGTTCCAGACTGATTATTTGAATTCCCGAATTTATGGCCCAAATGGCCAAGATCTCCAAATTGCGCCACTCATGAAGGATGCTGAGTTTCAGATAGAGGCTATCTGCAGAAAAGCCCAAGGCTTGGCTAAAGATTTTAGCTTAAAGGAGGTTATTGAGACCTCAGGCTATTGGAAAAATGCAAATGATTCTGATCGCCGCGTTTTGCGTCATGTTGTGAATGACACCACCGAGCAGGAATATGGGGCTGACTGGTCATGGAATTCTGCAAAATATTTTGACGATCATTCCGAGTTACCGGGGGGTGATATGTGGTTTGCAAACGGGTACGAACAAATTTCTAAGTTTTTGGCTCATGGCCTAGATATCCGGTTCAATCACGAAGTTAAACGTTTAGACCTACTAGAGGAGGGCGTTTCAATTTCTCTAACTGAGGATAATGTTATCTTCGGATCACACGCAATTGTAACAGTGCCATTGGGCGTATTAAAAAGATCAAAAATAGAGTTTTTTCCTCCTCTTGAGTTATCCCGACGTCGGGCGATAGCAAGCCTCGAAATGGGACTTTTAAATAAAATATGGCTACGGTTTGACAAAATATTTTGGCCAAGAGATGTAGATTGGATGCAATGGCTTTCCGATGAAGATGGCCTTTGGGCAGAGTGGATGAACTTTGCACCGTATAGTGAAGTTCCTATTTTACTCGGTTTTAATGCCGGAAAAATTGCTGCCAGGATCGAAAATATGTCTGATATAGAAACCGTTGAATCGGCAATGCGAGCACTTCGCGAGATGTTTGGCCACGACATTCCTAGCCCTGAGGGGGTACAAATTACTCGTTGGCGCCAGGATCCTTTGAGCTTTGGCTCCTATTCTTTTAATCCCGTAGGCACGTCTTCGGCTTGTCGAGTGGATTTGGGTGGATTTGATTGGGAAGAGCGCTTGGTGTTTGCTGGAGAAGCTACATCTCCCAATTACTTTGCAACAGTTCATGGCGCCTATCTCTCAGGCCAGGAAGTCGCTGAAAAACTAGATGATAAAATTTGCTGTCAACACTAAATTTCCACTCAGGGTTATTTTAATGGGAGATTAAGTCAAAATTAACTAATTAATTCTGCTATTTCAGCAATATAATAGAAGTAATATATCACATTTGACTTAAAATGATCAGTTGAGAGTGCCTCGAGATCAAGTGTTTATTTCGTAAACAATGAAATCCGTCTTTTGCGCCACTTTGTCGTAAAGTGTGCGTCCAGGATAATTGTGCTCTTCTGTGAGCCAATAGACGCTGGACGCTGAAGCTTCATGGGCTTGTTCCTGCACTGATTTTATCAATGCCCGCCCCACGCCTTGCCCTC
The DNA here is from genome assembly GCA_041441915.1 of Paracoccaceae bacterium. Classification (GTDB taxonomy): domain Bacteria; phylum Pseudomonadota; class Alphaproteobacteria; order Rhodobacterales; family Rhodobacteraceae; genus UBA10365. Next base: position 48,483 of record JASDRS010000011.1, read on the forward strand.
GTAAGTTTGGGCTAACAAAAAGATCCATTAAATAGCAGGTGTTTTCTATGGTCCAAAGATTGCGATGAAATAGATAATGGGCAAGCCCGATGAGTTTGCCGTTTTGTTGCGCTATCAGGCCGTTGAACTCAGCAGGATTTTGGTCCATAATCCGCCCAAAAGCTGTTTCGACGATCGCGTCGGGCAGGGTGGTTTTGTAGAAGGCCAGATAGTCCGCCCAAAGTTTACTCCACTGAACTCGGTCTGTGAGCAAAAGTGGCCGGATGATCAGGCCCACACTCATGCTGTTTTTAGCACAAGTTCTGCTGACACGATTTCCAATGCTTTTTCCAAAATGTCAAACATTTCGTCGATCTGTGCACGGGTAATGATCAGGGGCGGCGAAAAGACCGCCATATTGATCAGTGGGCGCACCAGGAGGCCCATTTCTTCGCAGGCAACATCAATGCGTTCGCCAAGCGACCGCTCAGATTCCAAATCTTCGGCGCGGCATTCAATGCAGCCCAAAAGCCCCATTCCACGCGCGTCGCCCACAAGAGGGAATTTTTTTAATGCGCGTAGACGCTCTTGAAAGTGGGGAGTGATATCGCGGACATGTTGTAACAACCCTTCATTCTCAATGATTTCGATATTTTTTAGTGCCGCGGCGCAACTGACTGGATGGCCAGAATAAGTGTACCCATTAGCATAGGAAGAAGACGTCCCCAGATGACTCATTTTCTCCATCACCCGATCCGAGATGATGCATGCCCCTAGCGGCAAATAGCCGGAGGTCAGGCCCTTAGCGCAGGTGATCATATCAGGTTCTATTCCGAACACCTCGCTTGACGCGAACCAATGCCCAAGGCGACCAAAGCCGGTGACAACCTCGTCCGAGATGTAAAGAATATCATTGCTACGGCACAGATCGAAGGTCCGCTTATGGTAGCCTGGTGCGGGCACAATCACCCCGCCTGATGCCAAAATGGGTTCCGCAATGAAGGCACCAATTTTTTCAGGGCCTAGAGTGGCAATGATCTTCTCCAAATCGGCAACTTTTTCATCACACCAGTCCTCAACGGTCATGCCGTCGGGGCGCCGATAGGGGTTTACGTCGGGCAGAAAATGTACGAGCCTCGTTTCGAAGTCAAAATGGCTTTTGTCACGCTCTTTTCCCGTAACAGAATGGGCCAGATAGGTTGACCCATGATAACCTTTTTCACGTGCCAGGATGATTTTCTTTTGCGGTTTTCCACGGCGGTTGTTCATATATTGCATCGTGCGCAGGGCCGTATCCACAGCCGTAGATCCTCCCGTTGTCAAAAACACATTGTTCAAATCGCCTGGAGCCATTTCGGCTAGTTTTTTGCACAAAAGTACTGAAGGCTCGGTGGCCGAAGTAAAAGGAGAGCTGTAGGGTATTTTTAAAACTTGCGCTGCAATCGCATCAGCCATTTCTTTGCGGCCATAGCCGATTTGCGTACACCACATGCCGCCTGGGCCATCAAGATAGCGTTTTCCCTCAGCGTCCCAAATATAAATGCCCGCAGCAGAGCTGACCAGCATCGTTTCAGACCCGCGCCAATCATCCATCGCCGCCCATGGGTGAATCTGATGGGTACGGTCCCATTCCACCAAAGTAGCTGTATCTGGATGATTTGAGTGAGGGTTTTGTGAAAGCTGGTTCATGAGTTTTCCTAACTTAAAATGGCCGTGGGGGGGTCGCGCGTGTGCGGTCATTGCTGAAGAACGGTTTGTCCTCAATAGTTACATGCACCAGACGCTTGTCCCATTGGCCTTCTTGATTGATGTAAATCTCGGCCCAAAGGTCATTTTGAATTTCTCTACCATATGGGGCTTTGAATTCAGCAAGCGCGATATTGCGCTTGGTGGTGGGCGACCATACGCCTGAGGTGACATGACCGACTTCGATCTTTTTCTTATAATAGATCAAAGCACCGTCAGCAGGTTTAAAGCCGCCAATATCGATTTTGCGCAAATGGTGGCTTGGACCAGTTTGCATTTGCTGAGCAAGTGCGCGTCGGCCATTGAAATGGCCCTTGTCAAAATCAAGCATCTTCGATGCCCCAAGAGCAATCGGAGATCTACCTCGCCCGAGCCGCATAGACTGATGTACTGGTTGAAAGTCAAAGCCTACAGCCATAAAGCCCGCTTCTATACGGCAGATGTTTAAGGCTTCAAACCCAATGGCGCGGACGCCCCAATGATGCCCAGCACCCCAGAGGCGATCCCAAAGGGTCAGGGCCTTGTCGTTGGGTGTCCAGAGCTCATATCCCAAATCGCCAGTAAAGCCTGTGCGCGACACCCAAAGGTCAGGTTCTACTTCGCGCCAATCGAAAGGCTTCATATCCCCCACATCCAAGCCTGCGTCACACAGCAAGGAATAAGAGGTTGGCCCTTGCAGGGACAGGGCTGCAACCACATGGCTTTCATCTTCGATTATCACGTCAAAACCCCAGGCCGTGTCAATGAGCCAAGTAAGCATGGATTCTTGGCAGCAAAGCCGAAAGTCGGAAGAATTATAGCGAAACAGTGTGCCGTCATCGATAAGACTTCCCTCTTCGTCGCACCAAAGCACATAGCTCACACGACCGTCGCGGATTTTATTAATGTCGCGGGTGACCAAGCGATTAACCACTTGCAAAGCATCGTTACCCTTAATGCGATATTTGTGCATGGGGCTAATGTCAAAAAGCGTAGTTTGATTGCGGATCGCAAAATATTCGAATTCCAGTGTGTCCATTACCCCTGCTGAAATATAGCCAGCCCAATTGGTCCAGTGCTTGGCTCGGCTTAAGGGCTCTAATCTGGTATGAAAGGGGGTCTCGACTAGCCCGATGGGAACATGTTTGGTCATTTTAAAACCCCGTCTTTCATCACTTGCAGCGCGGCATTACGCCCTGCGGCCCCCATGACATCGCCGCCTGGATGCGCACTTGCACCGCAAAGGTAATACCCCTCGGGCCCAAAGCGGTAATGGGCCAATTGGTTGGCAGGTCGGTTGGTCAATATTTGATCAATCCCCATTTCGCCGTGGTGCCAATGGCCACCTGGTGCGCCTGAAAGCGCTTCGATATCTTTGGGCGAAAGAACTTGAGAGTTCAGCACTAATGATCCAAGGTTGGGCGCGTATTTTTCCAATGTTTTTATGGTAATTTGTGCCAGATGTTCATGTGCTGTATCCGTCCATCCACCCACCAAATTATGCGGAACAAAGCTTACAATGGCGGATAGAATATGTTTGCCATCGGCCGTGATTGTTGGATCGCTCAAAGTAGGAACCACCGCTTCGATCACAGGATTTTCCGTTAATTCGCCATATTTTACTGGATTAAAAGCGCGTTCAACATAGGTGGCGCTGGGGGCAATAATCAGACGCGCGGCGGTCAGGTCGCTGCTCAAACCCGAGATGGTGGGAGCTCGGCTCAGTACCAGATTGACCTTTGCAGTGGTACCTTTGGCGCGGTGATTGCGTAAGCGGCGCGTGGCTTCAACGTCGTAATTCTGAACCCCAGCCAGCATCATGGTCGATTTGGGCCCTAAGTTTGAAAGCACAGCTCTGGCGGTGATCACTTCGCCCGTTGAAAGTTCGATCCCCGTTGCGCGGTCACCATCCACGAGCACTTTGGCTACTTTAGCTTGGGTGCGAATTTTAACGCCAGCCCCAACAGCAGCTGCACTAAATGCTTGAGCAACGGCCCCCATGCCCCCTTTGGGCAAGGTGACATGTCCGCCATTACCCAACCGATACATCAGAGTGAAAACTGTTCCCGGCGCGCGTGGGCCTGCATAGGCACCCCGCACGGCATCCGCGGCCAAGGCTCCCGAAAGCGGGGAATCCGCTAGATCATCAAGCAAATGATCGAAGATATTGGACAAAAGCACCCGCAAAAATTCGCGCATGTTCTTTTTGCCCATCAGTTTTAAATTTAGGCCAATCTTGGCCAGGGCCGTAGCTTCGCCCAAGTCGGCAAGGCTACCTATGCCCCCCTCAATAAAAGGTGGTGTTCTTGTTGATAGTTGTCCCAGTAATTCTGCAAATTTTATCAAACGCGTATTGATTTCACTAAATTTAGTCGCCTCTGGATGAGCGGTGCCGTTCGTATATTGGGCCTGGCCACTTTTAATCACAATATGGGCCCCATCTTCTGCCAAGGACACGGTGGGCAGGCTTATCGTGTCAAGTGGAGCCACTTTGGTGCCAATGCCTAATTCTTTGGCCACGGTGGAGTTTAAATTATAAAGTAAGTGGGAGACTTCGGGCGCAAATACGCCCTTGGAAAGTTCGATGTTTTTGGCCATACCGCCCACCGCTTCATGCTGTTCAAGCACCAAAACTGAATGACCTTTGCGCGACAATGTGGTGGCAGCCGCAAGCCCATTATGGCCCGCGCCAATAACTATTGCATCATATGTCGAACGGAGCATCACGTTTTCTTTAGCTTGCATAGCCGGTCATCCTACTGGATTTGCCTATGGCCCGTAAAATTTCTTTGGCCGCATTGGCACCGGGTGCTGCCATCACGCCACCGCCTGGGTGGCTAGAAGAGCCCACAAGATACATGCCCTTAATTGGGGTTTCATATTGCGCATAGCCTGGAACTGGGCGGTTGAAGAGCAGTTGATCAAATGTCAGCTCGCCTTGAAAAATATTGCCCTCGGTCAAGCCCACTTCATTTTCGATGTCCCATGGTGTCCGAATTTCGGCATGTACCATCTTGTCGCGAATATCTGGGCAGGCCAACTCGATCTTATCAATCACACAATTGCCAAATTCCTGGCGTTTTGCATCGGTCCAATTTGCGCCCAAGCGCACCCCGTCTACCTTAAGGTCATAGGGCGCATATTGTACAAATACCGTCATCATATGTTTTCCCTTAGGCGCCATAGTTGGGTCAATTTGGCTTGGGATTAGCATGTCGAAATATGGTTCTGATGACCAAAGCCCCTCTTTCCAATCGTCATAGGCGCGCTCAAGTTCGGTTAACGAGGTAGAGCAATGCAAGTCTCCGCGTAGAAACGGCGCATTTTTGGGGGCAGCTTTAAATGTTGGCAATGCGTCAAGTGCTATATTGATCTTGCCAGATGACCCGCGGATTTTGAAGCGTTCAACCGCTTTTGTGAAATCGTTGGGCAGATCGTTTGGATTGGTGTGTTTAAGAAAAGTGCGTTTTACGTCCATGTTGGAAGCAACAATGGGCGCGTGATAGGTGTTGCCATTCTCAAGAGTTACGCCTTTAATTTTACCGTTCACGCTGATGAACTGATCAACGCCTGACCCTACAATAATTTCACCACCCTCTTCCGCAAGGCAGGCGCCCAAAGCGTTCGAAATGGCCCCCATCCCGCCGCGAGCAAAACCCCAAGCGCCGATTGTGCCGTCAACATCTCCCATATAATGGTGTAATAAAACATAGGCCGTGCCGGGCGAATAGACGCCAAGACCCGTGCCAATGATACCCGATCCTGCTAGGTGCGCTTTGATCAGCTCACTTTCGAAATGCTCGTCAAGAAAATCACCGATGGACATCGACCAAAAGCGTAGCGTTTCGTTCAGTTCTTTACCACCCAACCCGTAGGCCTTTTTAGCTAAGAACAAAAGCTCACTTAAGTCGCGGGGCTTAAGTGACGTTGGATCTGGCGCATTGCGTAGCAAAAAGGGCCGAATAAATCGGCATTGGCGGATCACGGTTTGGCTGAACCGGTCATAGGCATCAACATCATGGGCGCTATGGCGGGCTATTTCGCGGCGCAGCGCATCATGGTCTGACATATAAGCGAAATATCCGCCTTCGCGGGTAAAGGTGGCCCCCCCCTCATATGGAATGACCTGTAAGCCAAAGCGTGGCAATTCCAAATCGCGCACGATTTCACGGCGCAAAAGTGAGCAAACATACGAGCAATTCGAATAAGTCCAACCGTCAATAAGCGATCGGCTGACAGCCGCCCCTCCAATCCAGTCGTTCTTCTCAACAACCAAAATCTTCAGGCCCGCTTTAGCTAGATAGCAGGCGGTGGTCAGGCCATTATGGCCTGCGCCAGCAATTATTGCATCGTAAGTGTCGTGCCGACCCATGGAATTCTCCCTTATTGAGATCAGACTAAGGGAGTTGTGAAAGGAGGTAAAGTTTTTTTGAGCGCTCAAACAAAAACTATAAGCTGACAATAACAAGAAAGTATGGAATAAAAGCATTATGATAATTTCAAGATTCCTAAATGCCGCAGATTTTTAGAGCAAGTCCAAGGCCGACCAAGGAACGCAAAGAGCGTAAAGACAATGCTGATATGCGCCGCCGCCAAATTTTAGACGCAACATTGCGTTCTATCATTAGAAGCGGCTTGGCGAAGACTACTTTGGCAACTGTAGCGGCCGAGTCAGGGCTGTCCCAAGGTGTGGCGGTGTTTTATTTTAAATCAAAAAATGGTCTCTTAAGCGCAGCTCTTCGTGAACTTTATCAAAGTTATGAAGACACTTGGGAAGTGGCCTTGGCCAATGCGGCCCCGACCCCTACAGCTCGGTTGCGGGCGATTATTGCAGCCGACTTCGACCCCGTGGTATGCAACCCAGATACGCTGGCGGTCTGGTTCGCCTTTTGGGGTGAGCAGAAATTCACTCCGCAATATTCCGAGATTACCAGCCAATATGACCAAAAGCGTGCCAATGCGATTGAAGAAATTTGCCTACAATTACTACCGTCCAACCCAGAAAGAGCTCGCCTTGCCAGCGATTGGATAGACTCTGCCACTGATGGCTATTGGCAAAAGCTACACCTTTTCCCCGAAAGCTATTCACGCGATGTTGCTTTAAAACGCACTTTTTCTTTGGTTCAAACGCTGTTTGCAGATCATGCAAAAGAATTTGGATGTCTGACGTCAGTACCTAAAGGTCAAAATAGGATTATTTGATAAGGGAGTATCAGTTAATTTTGGTTCAGGAAATTCTACACAGGCTCCTTAGCCAAACAAAAAAACGGACATTGCATCGTTACCAGAGTGTACAAAGGCTTTGGCTATAAATGCCTAAAATTGGTTCAATGAGGGTCAGGAAATTTGACTGCGTAATACATATCTCGTTATCCTCAGTTCTGTTTAAGCAGCTTTAAGTGAAAACCTTGTAGGGCAAGATGTGGTCGGTAGCGTTGGATGGTTTTATTTAAACTAAAATTGATTTCTGGTGCATCCTAAGTGGTTCTGCTTTGCTTTTAAAGCGTGCGTAAACCCAAACAGTCCACATCGGCATAAATTGGAATGCCAAAGATGATAGTAAGTGGAAAGGGCACGTCCAAGAGGCGTAAAACGCTGAGCCTGTTTTGGGAGTCGCATCACGCTTAAAACTAAAATATTACACCTTTCAGTATTTTTTATCGTAGTTTAAACTGTTTACAAGCATAGGCCTCACAGCCCATTGTTTGACCCAGACTAAATAAAAGAATTAAACTTCTTATGCCTTAGGAATGCCACCCACTTTAAGAAATGGTTGGAAACGCGAATGACTGGAGGTCATAAAAATAATGGCGTTGAAAGCTCATATGTGCCACCAAAGGAAAAGTTGTTATAAGCCTAATCAAGCTTGATTCGGTCTTTTGGAATATCTAGAAAATAGCCCTTTCCGGGCACATGTCTGACCAATAGCTCGCTGATGATTTGATTGCCCAATGCATCGCGCAGCCGTTTGATCCGCATGACGCCTGCCGCTTCTTCGCAATCTTGGGGGGATTTTCCGGAAATCATCGCCTCTAAATCAACCCCTGACAGATAGTCGGCGTCCATTCGCGCCTCCATAAATAGTGCCAAAGTATCAATATTCGACCGCGTGAGCGTAAAGCGGTCTTCGTTAATCACCACCATATTTTCATCACGATTAAGTGCTATGGATGATGCCATCAGCGCATGGCTTTTGAACTCTTGAAACTGTTGGCGAATACTTAGATTTGAAAATAAGAGCCCCGCGCTTACAATCGCCAGTGCAAAGGTCAGTGTCATGAGCGTAAATATGATTTGCGATTGCAACTGTAACGAGGATTCAAACAGCGACCCAGATGAAGCCAACACTTCTAAAAGTTTAATCTCGGTTTGTGAGATGAAGTCAGTTTCAATAAAAATACGTTCAACATTAGCGTTAAAGATTGAAGGATCAGGCAGTTTAAAAAAGAGCCACGCAAAAAGCCCAAGCACAAAGCCAATCAAAACGACCATCAGGGCTTTAAGTGAATGGTTTTGTTTAGTAGCGAAGGAAAAATTCACCGACCTGTTCCTTTCTGGTCAATAATTCGTTTTGCGGCACTTGCCCCAAAACAACCAATAAAGACCACCCTCCCCCCAACAGCCGCTGTTGCAGGGCTTCTTTATTAAGCGCTTCTGCACAAGAGCCGACAACCTCGATCACACCGACATGAAGCTGCAAAGGATTATCTTTTTTGGCCTTATAGGCATAATAGCACTCGGCTCGCGCTATGTTTGCACTGAAAACCAATGTCACAAAAATAAGTGGGATCAATTTTGTATATGTCATCATGGGCTACTATCAGCAGTTTATGATCTGTTATTCAATAACCAAGTCTGTCGAAATTCTCGTTTTTTCGTGCTACCCCCTACTTGGATCTTTTGAAGGCGTTCACTTCAAAAACGAGGAAAATATCCAAAATCTGGACAACCTGACAGAGCCATGTCTTTTGGGATTTTTTGTCACTCCGATATTGGCATCGCACCTGAGCAATGAAGTCATCATTTCATTGCAAGTTTGGTCCCATGATCGCGGCCGTAATCACTCTCGTAATCAAAATTATAGGGACCACCATTACTTCTATCGCGGGAAAGGCTACGTTACGCTGGCATCAAAGACGCTACAAGAACTAACGTGCTATCAGTTGTCTCTTACTTTAAGGCTGCTTGATGGCACAAAGGGCCTGCGATTTAAGGGTGTAGGTAAAATAATCTTTGTGCCCCATTAGTAGCAGATCAGGCTCGAGGAATAGTGCCTGCTTTGGTGTTGAGCGATCTGCCCTTGATTGCTACAAAATTTAGCTTTAGCAATGCCGCAATCTTACAACCATTAATCTCTGGAACACCGAATAATGATCCAAAAAACTGTTGTGAACAGCTGGAACGAATGGGACCCGCTTAAGCATGTGATCGTGGGTCGTGCTGATAATTGCCACATTCCTCCTGCAGAACCTGCGTTAGATGCTAAAGTGCCAGAGGACAGCGATATGCGCGGGCAATGGGGTCGCAGACCGCAAGACATGATCGACCGCGCCAATGAACTGTTAGACGCTTTTGCCTATATGCTGCAAAACCGTGGCGTGAGGGTCGACCGCCCAACCTCGATCGATCATTCCTTGCCCGCCACAACCCCTGATTTTCATGCCGAAAGTCAATTTGGCTGTATGCCTCCGCGCGATGTATTGTTGACCGTCGGCAATGAAATTCTTGAAGCCACTATGTCATACCGTTGCCGTTGGTTTGAATATTTGAACTATCGCCCTTTGATGCAGCGCTATTGGGATGAAGATCCAAATTTTCGCCACGAGGCCGCACCAAAGCCGCGCCTGACGAATGAAGATTACCACCCCGATTACCTTTCAGATAAAATTGGAGTTGAAAAACGGTTGCAATGGGCTGCTGAGAAATTCTTTGTAACCACTGAAGAAGAGCCGCTGTTTGACGCGGCAGATGTGTTGCGCTTCGGCCGTGACTTGGTGGTACAGCATGGCTTTACCACCAATCTAAAGGGCATCGAATGGTTGCGCCGCCATTATAAAGATCACCGCGTTCATGCGGTGAACTTCCCAGGTGATCCGTATCCTATTCACATTGACGCTACCTTCACGCCCTTGCGCCCTGGGCTGATCCTTAACAATCCGCAGCGCCGCTTGCCTGAAGAGCAACATAAAATGTTCAACGATAATGGTTGGGATATTGTTGATAGCGCACAGCCGGCGCATAATGCGCCCCCTCCACTTTGCTATTCGTCAACTTGGTTGTCGATGAATGTACTTGTGCTTGACCCTAAAACTGTCTGCGTTGAAAAATCTGAAATCTATCAGATGGAGCAGATGGACAAATTGGGCATGAACGTAATCCCGGTTGAGTTGCGCGATGCCTATGCCTTTGGTGGCGGATTGCATTGCTGCACGGCTGATGTTTATCGTGAAGGAAATTGTGAAGATTACTTCCCCAAAATGGCATCTTAAACCAAGATTTTTCTAAAGGCTCCCTAACCAGTAGACGCGCTTGCCAAAAAACGGACTATGGGACCATAATTTTAAAAGGTATTTTGCCAGAAAGGTAAGCTATGCTCATTCGCTCTCAAGATTCTGCATTGATCATCATTGATATGCAAGAACGTCTGGTACCCGCCATGATGGCGCCGGCCCGCACCATCGCAAATACCCGCCTTTTGTTGCAAGCCGCGCAAGAAACAGGCGTTCCCACCCTTTTGACTGAGCAATATCCCCAAGGCCTAGGCCCCACTGTTGCTGAAATCAAAAAAGCGGCGAAGGATGCGCCGATCCTTCCAAAGATGCATTTTTCTTGCATGGAAGATGCGGGCTTTAATGCAAGCTTTCACGCGCTTGAGCGCAAGCAAGCGATTATTGCTGGGATGGAGGCACATATCTGTGTGATGCAAACCGCCGCCTCAATGGTCGAAGATGGGTTCGAAGTGTTTGTTGTTTCGGACGCGACCGCCTCGCGCACACATGAAAGCGAACTTGCCTGCCTTGCACGCTTAAGTGCGGTGGGCGTTAGCATTGTAACTACGGAAATGGTGGTGTTCGAATGGCTGGGAAAAGCCGGAACGCCCGCTTTCAAAGCCCTCTTACCCTTTATAAAATAGGTTTTGGCAACGGGCTATTTACGCCCATTTTTACTTTTGGGCCCCTTGCGCGCTTGCCGCTTTTGTAGCCGGAGTGTTGAGGCATGATTTTCCCTGTCTTCTGCCACAAGTTTCTTCCAACGCGCGATGCGCAAAGGATCAAGCTGCCCCGATGCAACCGCCATCTGCAGGGTGCAATCAGGTTCATGTTCATGACTGCAGTCAGAAAATTTACAGTCGTAGCTCAGGGCAATCAGATCAGAAAAAACAGTTTCGATCCCATCATAGGCATCGCTTAAGCGTAATTCGCGGATTCCGGGCGTGTCAATCAACCAGCCGCCTGACTGGGTTTGGCGCAAAGAGCGTGCGGTGGTGGTGTGACGGCCTTTGGCATCATCGTCTCTAATGGCGGCGGTGGCTTCATTCAAACCTGTCAGACCATTTTGCAAAGTGGTTTTGCCCACGCCAGAGGAACCAATCAGCGCCAAGGTCTGCCCCAATTGGCAAAACTGCGCCAAGCGCTCTACATCACCTGGATCTTTGGCATTCAAGGTCAGTGCTGTGACGTTCGGTGCCAAAGTTTCTGCCATGAGGCGCAATGCTTCTGGGTCTACACTGTCTGTCGCCAGATCGGCCTTGGTTAAAATCACCAATGGCCGCGCACCTGCTGAGGCGCAAAGCGCCAAATAGCGTTCTAGCCGCGCGGGATTAAAATCTGCATTGCAACTGGTCACAATAGCCAAAGTGTCAACATTGGCGGCGATCAATTGGCGCGCAGTGGTGTCGCCCACAGCGCGCCTAGCAATAGTAGTCGTACGCTCAAGTAAGCGGGTGACCAAAAGTCCTTCGAAAATGATCCAATCGCCAACGGCATAATTGCCAGTAGGGTTGGGAGTGGTAAGCTCCATTGAGCCTTCTGGACCAAGGGCTGTAATGCCATTTCGCGCCACGCCTGTGACCCGCGCTGGAGTTTCTCTGGCATCGATTTGATCGGAGAAATGGTCTGACCATCCCAAGTTTTGTAAGGTGAACAAAGTTGTAAAACCGCCTTAGGTGAAAGGAGCGCTGGGCGCGTGGGAAGGCATGGACATTAATGTCCCAAACTCTGGGGAATTAGCTTTAAGGCCAATTAAATGCATCATGTGCCACGCTAAGGCAAGGTTTGATGAAAGGACAGGCAGACCTATCTCGGCCTCGGCCTGTGCCGCGATCTGCGCCACGCGCAAATTGGTGCACGCAGCAATCACCCCGTCACAAGGGGCGGCCTGCGCCACAGATTTAATTCCTGCAAGAATAGCGTTGGGGCTGATGCGAGCGACAACGCGGTCATCAGTCTCCTCGAAAGAGGCGAAGCCTGCCACAGTGATGTCAGCCTCTCTCAAACGTTGGATCATCAGTTGCGATATTTCTGGGATGTAGGGAGTTAAAAACCCTATATTTTTGAGCCGCAAATGGTGGCAGGCGGCGATTAATGCGGAAAGGGGTTCACTCACTTTCGCTTGGCTTTGGCTTTTTTGAATGGCGCGTGCTACTCGTTCAGGCCCAATAACCGTCGCCGCAGAGGTGCAGCAATAGCCGATCACATCCATTCCTGACTGCGGAAACATATGTGCGGCCAAAGGCAATTCGGCCTCCATCTGTGCGAGTGTTTGGGGAGTGACATGGGCCGCCATTTTGATGCGGTTGTGATAAATTGCCACGTCTGAGCGCTTATTAAGCAGGGCGAATTCCGGTTCAATCGTTTCATCGGCTTCTAAAACGATCAAGCCCATTCGGGCTACCGTACCAATCCCAGCATCCGTATCGAAATCAAGTTTCATACTAAACTCCTAAATGATAGGCAGATGTGGCAACGCTCGGCGTGACAAAAGTCTAGCCTTGCCGTTTTCAATAACAATATTTTCTTCATGTACCATGATTTTGTCGGCGCCATAAGACAAAGAAGGCTCAAGCGTAAGGACCATGCCCTCTTGCAGAATAGTTTTGTCCCAAGCGCTGTTGGAAGGCCATTCTGTCAGTTGCATGCCCAGCCCATGGCCCAAACGGCCAACACTGCCGACCAAGGCGTTAAGCTCGGCTATTACCCTATGCATAGAGTAGAAAAGATCGCAGGCCTTCGCACCTGCTACGGCGGCCTCAATGCCCGCCTCTGTTGCGCGCCAAAGCACATCATAAGCACGGCGCGCGTTATCGTCGCTTTTGCCCATGGCAAAATTGCGATCAAAGTCACAAAAGTAGCCGTCAAAAGTAGCACCTGTGTCAAGCATCACTATATCACCCATTTGCAACGGCCTTTGACTTGGAGGCGAGATCACGTCTATATATCCGCCTTGATCGGCCCCACCAACCAAATAGGGCACATCATCGGCCCCTTGGGTCAGGCATTCTTTGCGAAATGCACGGAACGTTTCACAAAAAGGTTGCCCGATGAAGGCCAAGTGCGGCATTGCATCAAAGCTGTTTGATGCAACCGCGCAAATATAAGATATTTTTTCAATTTCCGCAGCTGATTTAACCATGCGCTGGGCGCGCACTTGAGGAGTGATGTCGCATATCTCCAGTCCATCAAGCTGACCCACTAATGTTTCATAATATGCCAAGGGCATGCGCAGATAGGTTTCAGAACCCTTTAGCAAGCCCAGCTTTTTCCGCTTTTGTGCCAAGGGAGCCAACAGATCAACCAAAAGGCTGATTCCGTCATCCTCGGGCGAGGGGGCTGGCCAGGTGCGAATATCGGTCACCCAAGTTTGGCGCATTAGTGCCGCGCCAATTTCTGGAATTACGGCGATGGGCTTGCCACTTTGGGGAATGAACAAAAACCAGGGCCGCGTTGGGCTTTGCCAAAATAACGTTTGAAATCCGCTAAAATAGCGTAGCTCTGCCTCTGTTGTGAATAGCGTGCCAGCAATCTTTTCTTGAGCCATGTGGGCTTGGAAAAGCGCTGTGCGCTTTTCATATTCGTTCTTGGAAAAGCCAAATTCAGGTGAATTCATCTAGGCTTCAGCCATCATTTGGTCATAAATTTCAGGGTCGGTGATACCTTCAGAGCCAAAGACCAAAATACGCGAACTTCTCTCAAGTCCTAAATCTTGGCGAAGATCAACTCGCCGGCACGCTGCAATCGCCACTGCCAGACCCGCAACCGCACTTTCGCCAGCGGTAATTTTTGGATCATCCAGTAAGGGGCGGGCCAAAAGCCGCATCGTGGGGCCAACCAAGGCGTCCGTTATAGTTAAAAAGTCGTCGACTTCAGCTTCAAGGATGTGCCAAGCTAAAGGAGAGGGAGCACCACAAGACAACCCAGCCATGACAGTTTCTTTTTTGATTTCAACGGTCGTTGCATGGCCGTTTATAGCACTTTCATACAGGCATGCTGCCAAGTCGGGCTCGACGACGCAAATTCGCATCTGAGCATCTGGCCAATATTGGCGCAAAAACGCTGCTATAGATGCTGCCATACCACCCACGCCGCCTTGTAAAAATACATGACTTGGTGCTTGGTCTAACTTTTGGCACAGTTCATTCACCATCACCCCGTAGCCAGCCATCACATGGCGCGGTGTATCCTGATACCCTGGCCAGCTCGTGTCTGAAATGATGAACCAGCCGTTTTTCTCTGCCTCCTGTCGGGCAAACGTGACTGAGGCGTCGTAGTCGCCCTGAATGCGAATTACTGCGGCTCCAAGGGCGCGCATGGCCTTGGCGCGAGCTTCGCTGACCTCGGTGTGAATATAGATGCGGCAGGGAATGCCAAAACGCTGACAGCCCCATGCCAAAGAGCGGCCATGATTGCCGTCGGTTGCCGAGACCATGGTCATTAACGCTGCCTCGGCCTTGTAGTGACCAGCGCGTATATCGCGCAAGGTGACGGCTTGGCCAAGTTGGGTTGTTAGTTGATCCCCCAAGACCCGGAGCGCTGCATAAGCGCCGCCTAGTGCTTTAAAGCTGGCTAAATTGAACCGTGGGGCCTCGTCTTTATAATAGACCGCCTGCACCCCAATGTCTTTGGCTAGGGCGTTGAGCTCGTAAAGAGAGGTTGGCGCATAATTTTCCCAAGTCGTGATCTCGGTGATGGCATCAGAAAAATTTTGTCGCGTGATCACGCTGTCTTTAGCAGATCCTTCACGTTTGACGTGAGCATAATGATTGATAGTTGCATGGTCAAAAGAAGATAAGGGCAAAGGCGGTCTCTTTCCTGGGCACTAAGTGATGAGAATTCGCACTTTATAGTAAAGGTTAAAAGTTACAATCGTTGCCTCTCATCGAAGCAATACCCCCCGTCTGAGGTGCGCTGGTACAACTGAACAAGTGGGGTCGCTGTTTGAACGTTATGAACGTCCTGAAAGTAAATTTGTGGCCTAATTAATTGGAAGCCCAAAGTTGAACTTTTGTACGGTGACGGATTTTCCTAATGCAGGCCTCACAAACCAAGGCTTGGAGCAATTTTTAGGCACTTGCTCTGAACATTTGCGTGCATGTGTTCTTGTATATTTTATCACTGGAAGGGGTGTTTAACTTATCGTGAAACTCGATAAGCTCCCGATGGAGCAAAACGGCGAAGTGATAGACTTTACCATCGATCTGGCATTGATCCGTAGATTTGCGCCGACTAGGCGCTCATTTAATAGTTTCTACGATGAGAAAGGTTTGCTCCTGATGATTGGCTAGGTTTGCAATGGGGCTTGTTTTCGGCGTGCCCTTCAAGCAATAGGTGGGCCATGGTGCGGCAAACTGAATGCTGTGCCATCGTTTGATGCTCGGGGCCATATGATGGATCTACAGTATAATGCGTTGTTGGCAAAATTGCGCCAAATTGCTCCTATTTTTTTAGGATTTTTACTGTTTTCTCTTGGTGTCTTGGCGCTTTACCGGCTATTGGGCCCGATAGAGGGGGCCGATATCTTGGCGCAAATTGGAGCAACCCCGACTGCCACGCTTGCCCTGTCTTTAACAGCCACCTTGGTGGCCTATTTGGCGCTGATTGGCTATGACTGGTGGGGTCTACGCTTTATTGGTAAAAAGTTACCAAAAGAAGTGATCATTTTGGGTGGCTTTTTGGGCTATTCGATTGGAAACTCGATCGGGATCAGCGCTGTTTCCGGTGGGGCAGTGCGCTACCGTGTCTATTCTGCCTTTGGACTTGATGTTTATGACGTTGCAGCCATTTCCTCTTATATTGCTGTGGCCATGGGCCTTGGAACGACCGTGATTGGCGTTGCAGCACTTGCGCTATATCCTTCCTCCCTGGCTGGATTTTTGGCTTTTTCACCCCAATTGGTGCAAACTGGTTCGGTCATATTAACTGTCGCCATGATTGCTGCAATTTTTGGCCTTTCATTTTTGGGAAGGGTTTTCAAACTTGGGCGCTTCAAACTAAAAATGCCGAGTCCCACGGTCTTGTTAGGCCAGATTGTGATCACGACTATTGATGTCGCGATGGCCGCCTTTGCTCTTTGGATTTTGTTGCCGCAGGGTGCGCCTGATTTTTCGGCCTTTTTAGCAATTTATGCTGCCGCCGTCATGATTGGCGTGCTGAGCCATGTGCCCGGAGGCGTTGGGGTTTTTGAAACAGTGGTTGTTGCCGCCATGCCCAGTGGCACCTCCTTAGGTGAAACGGCAGCGGCCTTGGTGATCTTTCGGTTTGTATATTATCTGTTGCCCTTCGGCTTGGCCTTTTTGCTGGTCTCTTTCGTTGAAGCTCGCCGTGCAGGCAGTTTTTTTGCCAAAGCCTTTGGCAAAACGCCCGCGCGCTTGCAGCCGCTTTTCGACGCAATGACTGACCTTTCGCCAGTGTTGATTTCACTCTTGGCCTTTGGTCTAGGGGCATATTTTTTGTTTGTTTCGATCAGTCCAGCGGAGCAAGTGACGCAAATTGGCGAAGGCGACCTCATAGCGACGATAATGCGCGAAGGAGGCTCAATCGTTCTGGCTGTGGGTGGGGTTTTGCTTTTGATTCTTTCGAATGCCCTTATTCGACGTATTTCAGCAGCCTTTTGGCTCAGTGTTCTTGCTCTTGGCAGCGGGGCCATAGCGTCACTTTTAAATGGATTTGATATTGAAAACGCACTAATGTTTTTTGTATTCATGCTAGCATTTTTGCCTTTTCATACAAGTTTCGACCGTACGACTACGCTGACATCGGCGGTCTTTAGCGCGGGCTGGTTTGCGTTGGTGGGTGCATTGGGCCTATCATTGACGCTTTTTTTCATATTGGTGCATGAGGCTTCCCCTTATTCGGGTGATCTTTTGACCACATTTTCCAAATCGGCCACCACGCCACGCGCCTTGCGTGCAGGGCTTTTGGCGTCAATTTTTTTATTGTTCTATGTGGTCTATGTTGCACTATTGCCACACCGTGATGAAGCCTGACCGCGAGGGGTATCCCTATTAATTCGTGCGGCGCATTGGGCCTTTACCGGCCGAGGAATGATCTAGGATAAGCCTCCTTTCACAGATCAAATTCTGTTAGGCTCATTTTAAGAATCACCGTTTCGTTCGTTTTTCAAGCAAAGTGTTAATTTGTCTAGGAATAGGTCCAAATGCGCCATCGAAAATGTTAAAGGTGGTCGGATTTTAAGCGCAGAGCCGTCTTTGCGACTGGTTGAGATCAGAACACCATGTTGCGCCAACTGATTAACCAGGCGCGTTGCCCTTTCGGGGTCTGCCGCGCCATTTTGGTTGACTATATCGACCGCCACCATCAATCCGGCTGCCCGCACCACGCCAAAGCCCATGGTTTGGCGCAAAGCTTCGGCCATGGCGCTACCAACCTTTTTGGAATTGGCAATCAGGTCTTGATTTTCTATCACGTCAAACACCGCATTTGCGGCGGCTATAGCCACGCTGTTGCCAGCAAATGTGTTGAAATAGCGCGCCTTCATGCCGAAATTGGCAATTACCTCCGGCCGTAAAGCGAGCGCCGCAATGGGGTAGCCATTGCCCATAGGTTTGCCCATTGTGACCATATCGGGTACAACCCCATGGCGCGCGAAACACCACATACCACTCCCCGTGCGCCCAAAGCCGGGTTGAACCTCATCTGCGATTACAAGGGCTTTAGCTTTATGCATGACGTTAAAGGCTGTGGCCAAAAAGCCCGCGGGTTCGGCTGCGACCCCGTCCGAGGTAAAAATACTGTCTATCAGCAAGGCCGCTGGTTTCACTCCCTTGGCTTGCATCTCTTTGAGGGCCGACGTGATGCGTTCCCCAAAGGCCAGACCGTCACCATCAATGGGGGGGGCAACGTACCAAGTATTTTTATAAGCTGGAACGCCTGCACCCAAGGATGGCGATAGCCCCGCAATCAGATGTGTGGTTCCGTGATAGGCATTGCTGGAAATGATCACCCCAGTGCCGCCTGTGGCATCAAAGGCCAATCGTAGTGCCAAGTCATTGGCTTCGGATCCAGAATTCGTAAACATTACATGGCCAATTTCAGAAGGAAAGCTGGCCACAAGCCGTTCGGCGAAGTCAATGGGTTCGGCCGTTAAATAGCGCGTATGGGTGCAAAGTCGCCCCGCCTGATCAGCAATGGCGTGGACCACATGAGGATGGCTATGCCCGACTGAGGCCACATTGTTATAAACGTCCAAATATTTAGTACCATCGGCACCATAAAGCCAAACATCTTCTCCGCGCACCAGATGAAGTGGTCTCTGGTAAAACAGCCTATAAGCGGGTCCCATAACTTTGGCGCGCCGATTGATCAGGTCTTGATCGACCTTTGGCAAGTCTACAGCACCAAGTACATAAGCGTTAAGCATTGTCGATCCATTAGCACTCATTAATTTGGTTCCTTAAATAGACTATCGCGTCGGAGTGCGAGATATTGATCAACTGTAAAAGACCTTTGCGCGCCATAGGCTGATTGCGCAAAATATAGGCTGAATTTTCAGGATAGAGTGCGGCCCGCCAGGACGTGATGACCAAAGTCGTGCAAAGCCGTGCCATGATCAAAGCGGGCAGGGTGGCAAGTTCTATATCGCTTAAGGGGCGTAGCCGATGAAAGGCCACCACATATTGGCCAACACTTTCAAATGCATGGGCGCCAGAGGTCACACAGTAAGCCGAAGCCACCGCCAGATCACAGGCCACTGGCGTGTAGACCATATCGCCAAAATCCAAAAAACCTGCGAACTGATCGGGGTCGTTGGGGCGCATGACCACATTATGGGGCTGGATATCATTATGCCCCCATTGGCGCGGCAGGTTTGCCAAAAGGGGCGCCACCTCGATTTCAAACCGCGCCAGCGCTTGGGTTACTGTGCCCTTTAGATCGGGTGGTAGGTGATCAAATTTTTGTTGAAGGGCTGCGGCATTTTGTACGTCCCATTGTAGATAGGGAGGCGGGCAGGTGGTGTGAAAGTCTGCCAAAGCGAGCACCATCTTTCCATGTGCCTCTGCAATTGTGGACCGCTGTTTGGCGCTTGGCGCGGTTTCATGCCAAGGCTGGCCCGCCACCCATGATAAAAGCCGTACAGTTTGACCTTTGAAGATTATTTCAGTCTTACCCTGAACGGTAAGCAGTACACGAGGAACCTGCACCGTCAGGTCTGTCGTTGCCAAATGTAAAAGCGCTTGGGTTTGCAAAAGTGTGGTTTCAAAGCTCTCGGCGGCATTTGCACATTTAAATACAAATTCAACATCAGTTCCACGCATATAAAAATTCAAGTCACGCTCGGCATTCAAGGGAGCAACATCATCCACCGCGATCCCCCAATGGGTGTGAACAAGATCTGCGGCCAAGCTAGCCGCCATTGTAGGTTTTTCGCCGCTTAAAACATCTGTTGGCATTTTAGCTCGCAGGGGACCATCTCGTGTAAAGGCTAACGGCCGGGGCCGGCGCTTGCAATTGATTATGCTGCCTTAGTCAAGTCAGCTTGTCACGACGCGGTCCAACCTCCATCAATCAATAACGAGGTGCCCGTCATCATAGCCGCAGCGTCCGAAGCCATGAAGACTACGGCCCCCATCAGATCTTCGACCTCGGCAATCCTGCCTAGTTTGATCTGATCTTCAATCCATTTGCGCCGTTCGGGAATGGACAGGGTTTGTTCGGCCAGCGGGGTTCGGGTAAAGGTCGGGCATAAGGTATTCACGCGTATCTTGCGGGGCCCCCACTCAACGGCCATGGCTTTAGTCATGCCCTCAAGCGCATGTTTTGTCGCGCAGTAAACCGCTCTGTCAATGCCGCCTACATGGCCCATTTGCGAGGAAATATTTATCAAGGAACCGGGTCTTTGCGCGTCCATTAGGCCCTTGGCCACGGCGCGGGTTAGGAAATAGGCGGCCTTGACGTTGACATTGGTCACTGCGTCATAATCGGTGGTGCTAGTTTGCAGCGCTGGGCTGTGGCGCGCCAGACCTGCGGAGTTTACCAAAATGTCAAAGGGTTCCAACGTGTCAAGCGCGGTTTCTAAAGCTTCAGTCTCGCAGATGTCTAGGGCCAGACACTCGGCATTAAGCCCCTCGGCCTGCAGTTCTGCTTGCAAAATGGCGAGATTGTGAGCTTGGCGGGCTAGTAGGGTCACTTTGGCTCCTGCTTGGGCCAGCGCCACCGCGCAGGCTCGCCCGATGCCGCTTGACGCACCCGCAACCAGAGCGCGCCGCCCTTCTAGGCGAAAAGAGGGAGTTTTGGGCAGGGGCAAATCAGTTCTCCTCAAGCGGTTGGGCGGCAGTGCCATAAGGAATGTTGCGCCCGCCATAGCGGCGCAGGCGGATATTGCATTGCTCGGCATGGCCCACAAAGCCTTCCAGCATACAAAGCCGTGATCCGTATTCGCCAATCATAGTAGCCGCAGCATCGGTAGTGATGCGCTGATAGCTGTGGGTTTTTAGGAATTTACCTACCCAAAGCCCACCTGTATAACGCCCTGCCTTTTTGGTGGGCAGGGTGTGATTAGTGCCAATGACTTTATCGCCATTTGCGACATTGGTGCGCATGCCCATGAACAAAGCACCATAAGACTGCATATGCTCTAAAAACCAATCATCACATTTTGTCATGACCTGCACATGTTCATAGGCCATTTCATTGGCGACCAGTAACATTTCTTCGTAGCTTTCACATAGGATTACGTCGCCATAATCTCGCCAACTTACAGAAGCGGTGTCAGCTGTGGGAAGAATTTTAAGTAAGCGTTCAATTTCTACCAGTGTTGCTTCGGCCAAGCGGCGGGAGTTGGTGATCAGGCAGGCAGGCGAATTATAGCCATGTTCTGCTTGCCCCAAAAGGTCAGTGGCACAAAGTTCGCCGTCTGCTGTGTCATCACAAAGCAACATTGTTTCGGTAGGTCCTGCGAAAAGATCAATACCTACGCGCCCATAAAGCTGGCGTTTGGCTTCGGCGACATAGGCATTACCTGGGCCTACCAGCATATGCACGGGCTCTATTGTTTCGGTGCCAAGGGCCATTGCGCCCACTGCTTGCATGCCGCCTAAGACGTAAATCTCATGGGCCCCGCCTAAATGCATGGCCGCTACAATGGCTGGGTGGGGTTCGCCATTCACGGGTGGGGCAGATGCCACAATGCGCGGCACGCCAGCTACGGTGGCGCTTAGCACTGACATATGTGCCGATGCCACCATTGGAAATTTCCCCCCCGGCACATAGCAGCCCACAGACTGTACCGGAATGTTTCGATGCCCAAGGATCACTCCAGGCATGGTTTCGACTTCTACATCTATCATGGAGCCTCGCTGGACTTTCGCGAAATTTTTGATTTGCGTTTGGGCAAATTTAATGTCTTCCATATCTCGGGTGGACACTTTTTGCATCAAAGCTTCGATTTCTGATGTCCCAAGCTGGAAATTTGGGCGTTCAAATTTGTCAAATTGAAGTGACAAAGAACGCACCGCTATATCGCCGTCGTTTTTGATTCGCGACAATGTGGCTTCGACAGTTTCGCGAATGAGGGCATCATCAATGGCTTTATCAGCTTCTGATCTGCCAGATTTCAGATGAGTAACGGTCATGCGCTGTTCCTTAAATTTTAAGAAAAGAAGAGGTAAATTGGTATTTTGAGCAAGTTGGGTTGAATTTTCATATACTCTGTTTTTTGCAAAGGAAAGGCTCAGGCTTTCATAGAAATTGACTAGGAGCCTGATTCTCTACGCCGCCCTAGTGTGGTATTTGGCCATTTAACAAATTTGTCTGCCTATTCTATATATATTTTGGCCCAAAATAGCTCCACTTTTGTGCAGTCACAGCTTATTTTGGTCTTTTGGTAAATAAGTATAACCAATCATCCTTGCTTGCGGCAGGGAAACGATTAATAAACTCTTACGGATTTAGTCTTTTGGTATATCATTAGACTTTATGGAAAAATTTAGTGGAGGAAATAATGAAAAGACGTGATTTCATAACAAAAGCGGCGCTCGGCACAACGGCAGCTGCTTTGGCAACACCAGCTTTGGCAGGCAGCCACGGTGAAACAAAAACGATGACAATTGTTTCTACTTGGCCGCGCGACTTTCCAGGTTTAGGTACGTCGGCACAACGCTTTGCGGAGCGCGTTACCAATCTTTCAAATGGTGCCATCACAACTGAGTACTTCGCCGCTGGCGAACGTGTGCAGGCGTTTGATTCGTTTGACGAAGTTGCTTCAGGAAATTCGCAAGCTTACATTGGGGCTGACTATTACTGGACAGGCAAGCACCCTGCCTACGCGTTCTTTACGTCAGTGCCATTTGGTATGACCCACTCAGAGCATTCTGCCTGGATCAAATTTGGTGGCGGTCAAGCTCTGTGGGATAAACTCTCGGGCGACTTTGGCATAAAGCCATTGTTGGTTGGTGCCACTGGTACGCAAGCTGGCGGCTGGTTCAATAAAGAAATCAACTCCGGAGACGACTTCAAAGGTCTGAAAATGCGTATTCCAGGCCTGGGCGGTAACGTTCTGGTGAAATTGGGTGCCTCGACGGTATCTTTGCCAGGTGGTCAGATTTATGAAAACCTTGTTTCGGGTTCGATTGACGCGACCGAGTGGGTTGGCCCATACAATGACTACTTCATGAAGTTTTATGAAGCCGCTAAGTACTACTACACTGGCGGTATGCACGAGCCTGGTTCTGATTTAACTTTGGGCATGAATAAAGCTTGGTGGGATTCTCTTTCTGAATGGGAGCAATCAATCATCAATGCGGCTGCGGACCAAGAAGCATCAGCAATGTATGAAGAAGCCATTGCATTGAACGGACCTTACCTGACCAAATTGGTAGAAGAGGAAGGCGTTCAAGTTAGATCGTTCAACGACGAAACTTGGGATGCATTCTATGGTGCTTGGGAAGAAGTTCTCGAAGAAACCAGGGCTCATTCGCCATTGGCTGCTGAAATTGCTGATGCGTATACTGCAGCGATCATAAGCGAAGGCGGTTTCCTTGCTAAATTCGAGACCCAATTCGTCAAACAGCGCAACCGCGTAATGGGCTTGGATTAATTTTTTCTGGCTAGAAGGTGGAGAGCAGGTTTTTTTGCTCTCCATTTTTATTTCTACTAATTCTTTGGAGCTAAATCATGAGTGATCGAGGCTTGTCGTGGCCGACCACAATATCAGCACGTCTATTCGGATGGGCAGTCTTGGCCACTTTGTTGGCTTTTTTGATCAACAATATTTTGATGGTTGCCTTTGATTTTCCTAGCATCACTTTTGCGGATGGCATTCAAAGCGCCAATTTTATTCAGATCGCTATTTACATGGTGGGTCTCGTATTTGCCGTTTCCTTTGTGCTTTCTCGCCCAGAAACCACACTACGCCAAGATGCAGCCCAAATCCATCTGATTAACCTTTTCATTATTCGCAGCTGTTTCTGGATTGTTTTGTTAACCGGAACCGTGGACGGGCTATTGAGCTTTATGCGTGTCGAAAACCTTTTGATATATTTTATGGATAAGTCTACCGCCGCAAGCATGGGCTATCCAAATTTTGTTGTGCCTTACGTACATGCACCTTTGCTTATCATTGGTATCTTACTCGGTATATTTACACGTACTTTAGGCTTTAGCTGGCTCGCACTCCTTATTGTTTCTGCAGAACTCATGATCGTTATTACGCGCTTTGTGTTTTCTTATGAACAAGCTTTGATGGGGGATTTAGTGCGATATTGGTATGCGGCTTTGTTTCTATTTGCCTCCGCTTATACGCTTTACGATGAAGGCCATGTGCGCGTTGACTTGCTTTACACAACTTTCTCGCGCCGAGCTAAAGGGCGCACAAACTCCATTGGTTGTGTTTTGTGGGGAGGTGCCACGTGTGCCGTGATTTTAGTCATTGGCATGGGATCGAAGCAATCAATAATTAACAGCCCTATCTCTGTTTTTGAAGTTTCGCAGGCAGGCAATATTGGAATGTTTATCAAATACCAAATGGCCGCTTTCTTGGCTATATTTGCTGGTACGATGCTTATTCAATTCGTGTCTTATTTTCTTGAATCTGTGGCAGACTTAAAAAATGAGCCTGGTGCGCGCGACACACATGCCGTTGTCCAGTGAGGTAAATTATGGAACTTTTCTTTCTTCTTGTCCTGGTTGTTTTGATGATTTCCGCCCTGGGTTCTGGGTTTCCTGTTGCATTCGCCTTGCCCGGCGCCGCCGTTATGTCGGTTGGTCTTGCCGCGGCGACAGGCATGGTTTTAACGGGCAATCCTGACGCCTATTTTCATAGCGGTGGGCCTTATCAATGGCTTTCGGCTGGCGTGACTAATCTGCGCGGCACTTATTGGGAGGTCGAGCGTGATACGCTGATAGCTATTCCTTTGTTTATTTTCATGGGGATCATGCTGCAAAGATCAAAGATCGCCGAAGATCTTTTAATGACAATGGCCCAACTTTTTGGTCGTGTTCCGGGCGGTTTGGGTATTTCAGTTGTGTTTGTGGGCGCAATTTTAGCGGCAACCACGGGGATTGTGGGGGCGACTGTTGTGGCGATGGGGCTGATTTCGTTGCCTGCGATGTTGCGCAACAAATACTCTCCTAGCCTTGCATCAGGCACGATCGCGGCATCAGGCACGTTAGGGCAAATTATCCCGCCTTCCATTGTTTTGATAATATTGGCCGACCAGTTATCTTCGGCTGCTGATCAGGCAGGCTCAATCCGCAAGACATTGTATAAAGATGCGACGGGCGAAATTTCGATGCCTTCGTTCTTTGATGTGACCTCGACTTCGGCGGGCGAGATGTTTCTTGGAGCTATGGTTCCCGGCTTGTTGCTTGTGGCCATTTATATGCTTTATATATTGGGTTATGCTTTTTTTAATCCTTCAAAAGCGCCATCGGTGCCCTATGAGGGTGATTACGATAAAAGATTCTGGATCAATGTATTTGCCACACTAGTGCCACCTTTGGCGCTTATCTTTATGGTGCTTGGTTCGATAATTACAGGCATTGCGACGGTAAACCAGGCAGGCGCAATTGGGGCTGCCGGTGCGATGACTATGGCTGGTTATAGGTTACACAAAGGCCATAAAAATACCTATCACCCAGTTGCTCTAGCATTAGTCTCTTTGGTAATTTTGACGTTTTGTTTGATGAATTTTGACATGAATGCTAAAAATATCAATTCTGGCGCTGATCTGGTTGGAATTTGTCTTGGTACATTTGCCACTTTAATGCTGGTTTCGTCTTTGATTTGGAGCGGTGTGCGCGCCTTCCGTGTCGAAGATAGCCTGCGGATGGTCATGCTTGAAACTGCAAAAACTACATCTTTGGTGTTTATAATTCTTTTGGGTGCCGCGATGCTGACCGCGGCCTTTCGCGCCTTTGGCGGAGAAGAAATCGTGCGCCACTTCTTGGTTACCTTACCGGGCGGGTTTTGGTTTCAATTCTTTGTCGTGATGATTGTCATATTTGTTCTAGGTTTCTTTCTCGATTTTATTGAGATCGCGGTTGTAGTTGTGCCAATTGTCGCTCCCATTTTACTTGCAAATCCGGAAGCGAACGTCACCGCGGTTTGGCTGGGCGTTATGATTGGTTTGAATATTCAAACCTCATTCTTGACTCCGCCTTTTGGCTTTGCGCTTTTCTATCTGCGTGGTGTAGCCCCAGCGGCTGTTCGCACGATAGAGATTTATAGGGGCGTCGTGCCCTTTATATTTTTGCAGCTTTTGGCTTTGGCTGTTGTGGCCTATGCGCCGCCTCTAGTGAACTATTTGCCAAATCGATCCAGCCTTTTGGCAGAATCTTCGCCGCCTCCGCGCAACCCTAAACTCCAATATTGTATGGATGCCTATAACTATGGCTATGCTAATGACTACGGCGATGATTTGCGCGGAGCGCTTCAGCCTTTGGCATTATTCGATAGAGATGACTTTCCAAAAAAGGCAGCTTCGCTTTTACAAGATGGACTTAAGGGCGTGGACAAAACCTATGTTTTACTTGATGCGATCTATGCCGCAGAAGGTTCTATTGATGAGGCCGCTGGGGTATATCGACCTGTCCTAAACGCTGTGCGTAGAGTAGAAAAAGAGATCCGCAGGCTTGAAGGCGAAAATAAACGCGACAAAACAACCATGTCTCGCATGACGAATGCGGAATCTAATGCTGTGCGTCGCGTAGAGTTTGAGGGTTCTATAGCGGGAAATAATGCCATCATCGCTGAGTTGCGGTTGCAAATTCCAAGCGACTGGGAGACGACATTTGGCGCTTTTCACGAAATTTTGGATCGAGAAGCAAAAGCCAGAAAAGACTATCGTCGTTCTGCTGATAGCACCTATGACGCCTTTGATGAGTTTAATGAATTTGTGAACTCGGCTGCGGATTTAGACGCACTTGCAGACCAACTTAAAGCTGTTGGGTTGAACCTTGGAACTGACACTCCGAAAGATCTGGCCAAGGAAATAAAAGATTTGGCTTCGGAATTTGGTAAAGTTACAGGCGGTGGTGATGTCAAAATGGCGTTAGACAAGTTGCGAAAAACCATGAACAAGTCGAAGATAAAACTAGATGCTGCGGAAAAAGAATATGCAGCAGCTATGAGTGCTTATGAAATAGTTACAGCGTTTCAGGCTAGTTCTGGGGCTCAACTGCAACGGACCTTGGACGTAGTCATGCCTTTGCTTGCAGAATCAATCGGGTCTAGAAAACAAGAAAAATTGACCCGGGATCAGGCTTTGTCGATTGCCGCTTGTTCTTCGCATCATCGAGACGTGTCGCTTAACTTCTAACAATAGGGCGCTTTTGCAAGAAAGCGCCCCTACTTTTGAGGCAGGCCCGAGATGAGAGGACAGCATGCTTAACACCGCTTATGGATATCAGGGCGCCTTTACGGCGCCACATCGCTTAGCAACTTTGACTGGACAAAATATTTTGGCCAAAGGTGGAAGTGCCATTGAAGCGATGGTGGCCGCTGCGGCCACGATTGCAGTGGTTTATCCGCATATGAATGGTATTGGTGGTGACGGCTTTTGGATCATCAAACGCAAGGGCCAAGAACCCATCGCGATTGAGGCCTGCGGGCAGGCGGCAGGCGTTGCCACGCCCGAATGGTACGCCGCTCAAGGTCATCACAATATAATACCAACACGCGGCGGATTGGCTGCGCTGACAGTCCCTGGAACCATTGGTGGCTGGCAAGCGGCCTTGGGTTTAGTTGATCGGGCCCGTGCTCTCAGTCTTACCGAACTACTTGGACCCGCTATTAGTTATGCCCACAACGGAATCGCCGTGTCTGGCAATCAAGCGGCCTGCACAACGCAAAAGCTAGATAGCTTGGTCCAAGTTCCGGGCTTTGCCCAGACTTTTCTGATAGACAACCGCCCTCCTAAAGCTGGTGAGAAAATGCTGCAGGTCGCTTTGGGCGACAGCTTGGCCGATTTGGCCGAACATGGGCTCATGAGCTTTTATCAAGGGCCCATAGCTGCACACCATGCCGCTTATCTGGAAGCTAATGGCAGCCCCTTGCGTTTGGCGGATTTTGCGGCTTATGCGGCGCGCCTTGCAATCCCGTTACAGGTGAAAACTTCTCTTGGTCAGCTATATAACATGGCCGCGCCGACCCAAGGCGTGTCGTCACTGATGATCTTGGCACTCTTTGACCGTTTGACAGTAGAAAAGGCCGAAGGTTTCGACCATTTGCATGGTTTAATCGAGGCCACAAAACAGGCCTTCATCCAACGAAACGCTAAATTGGGTGATCCTAGGCATATGAAGGTGCAAGCCCAGGACTGGCTTTTGGATTCAAATCTCGATCCTATGGTAGCAAAAATCAATCGTGATAAGGCTCTGGCTTGGCCCCATGTGCCGGCCAAGGGCGATACTATCTGGATGGGGGCAACCGACGCCGAAGGCACGGTTGTAAGCTTTATCCAATCGGTCTTTTGGGAATTTGGGTCGGGCCTGACATGCCCAGAGACCGGCGTATTTTTTCAAAATCGCGGGGCTGGCTTTTCGCTGGCACCTGGTCCCAATCAGTTAACGCCTGGACATTACCCTTTTCACACGCTCAATCCCGCATTGGCCGAGCTGTCTGACGGGCGCATTATTGCTTACGGCACGATGGGTGGCGAGGGCCAACCACAAACACAGGCGGCGGTCTTTAGCCGCTATGCGCAATTTGGGCAGTCACTGCAAATGGCCGTTACAGCGCCGCGTTGGCTTTTAGGTCGCACTTGGGGCGATAATACCACCTCGCTCAAGCTTGAAGGGCGGATTGCTCCTGGTGTTGTCAAGGAGCTTTTGCGGGCGGGCCATAATATTGAAATAATTGACGATTTTTCAGATTTGGCGGGCCATGCGGGGGCAGTTGTGTTGCATCCAAATGGGTTGACCGAAGCCGCAAGTGACCCGCGATCAGATGGATGCGCATTGGCCTTTTAGGCTTTAGGAGGGATGATGCGGCAACGACCGGCAATTTTTGAAGCAGCATTTTGGATGACGGGGGCGATTGTGTCCTTTTGCTCGATGGCGGTGGCGGGCCGCGCGGTGAGCCTTGAGTTAGATACCTTTGAGCTTATGACCTTTCGCTCAATTATAGGACTGATCTTGGTGCTCATCATAGGCAAATTTGCGGGCACTTTGGTGCAGATTAATAACAAATCTTTGGGCATTCATATTTTGCGCAATGTTTCGCATTTTGCCGGTCAAAACATGTGGTTTTTTGCTGTCACGGTCATTCCCTTAGCGCAAGTGTTCGCGTTAGAGTTCACCTCTCCTCTTTGGGTGACGCTTTTTGCGCCCCTGTTACTCGGAGAGAAGCTTACAAAAATGCGGGTCTTTGCCGCCATTATGGGTTTTGTAGGTATAGTGATTGTGGCACGCCCTGACTCAGTGGTGATAAATATGGGTGTCATATTTGCAGCTTTGTCAGCTGTCTGCTTTGCTGGGTCAGCGTTATTTACCACGCTTTTGACGCGCAATCATACAGTTACTTGCATCTTGTTTTGGCTGACTTTTATGCAGCTTTTTTTTGGTCTCATCTGTGCGGGTTATGACGGCGACTTTTCTATGCCTTCAGTCGTCACGCTGCCTTGGCTATTCTTGATCGGCTGTTCAGGTCTATTGGCGCATTTTTGTTTGACAAAAGCCCTCTCAATTGCGCCTGCTATCGTGGTTCTTCCGATCGACTTTATCCGATTGCCATTTATTGCTGTAATAGGCGCGCTTGTGTACCACGAAACGATAGCATTTTCGGTTTATCTAGGGGCGGTTATCATCTTTGCTGCCAATTACGCTAATATCTGGTATGAAAGCCGCAAAATGAACGTTTAGTGCGGGTCTAAGTTAGGCATTTCATTTAATCTTGGGTTATGGGTTATGGGTTTGGCCCAAACTATAGCTTAGTGCTCGCGATACTTGGCTTGGTTTTGTGATTTAGACGGATAACTTGTGCCTTTTGCCAAAATCCAAAAACTCTAACCTCGGCCCAAGCTGAATTCGGCTAGGCGGTCTTTCCAGCGGCTAAGTTGATAATGGCTTTCTGCCGCCATAAGTCCCCAGTTCCCAAAGACGGGTTTTCGCGCAATAGCGTCAAAAGCCGCAATTTCACTTGGTAATCCACACAGATGCTGCGCCAGAACTCGTCCGGCGACAAAGGCTGTGTTCATACCATGTCCGCCAAATCCAGCCAGAGCAAAGCTCCGAGCTCCAAGTTTTCCAACATACGGCAGGAAGTGGCGTGCATAGGCCATATTGCCCGACCAGGCAAAATCTATTCCAACTCCTGCAGTTTGCATCTGAGCTGCCATGTGCGGCATATGGGATTTGATGTCGAGTTGCGCCTTGCGCGCGATCTTCCCTGAGTAGAGCTCTCCGAGCGCCGAGATACCCATCCCCCAAAGCAAACGCCCATCTGGTAAACGTCGGAAGTAATTGCCTGCGCGTCTGTCATCGCCAACGGCTAGGTAGGTTGGAATATGTTGATCCAATATAGCTTCCATAGGTGATGTAACCGCAATAAACGTTTGAATAGGTAGTAAAATACGTGCCAAGTCTGGAACGCCGTTTCCACCGTATCCCCCTGTGGCCCAAACCGTGTTAAGGGCACGTAACCGTGCCTGCCCGTCATTCAACGTGATATTCACAAAACCTGCCTTGGGGCTAAGATTGCATGAGGCTTCGTGCCGTTCGATGATAGTCACGCCTGCGTCCATACAGTCTTGTGCCAAAAGGCGCATAAAATTTAATGGATGAAAATGAAAGCCCACAGGGTCAATGTAGCCACCACGATACCGCGGCCCTTTGATGAAACGCTTTAGCTCTTTGGCTCCAAGCTCATGTTCAGTCTTGGCGCTCAGTGTAAGGTTAAGAATACCGGCTACCGGTGTGGCGGCCTGATAGGGTGGGCTAAAGGCGCGTGCACGCATAGCCTCACGCCCTTCATTGGCCAAATGTTCAAGCGTTTGGGCATGCAGCGGGCCGACCGCCTTTAGAATTTTATCTTCTGGCGCAGCCCAACCGCCGCTGCAAAAGCCACCATTGCGCCCTGAGGCGCCCTCACCGATGCTGCTGGTGTCGATCACAATGGTTTTAGCACCAAGTTCAGCCAAATGCAGGGCGGCCGACAGGCCCGCAAGTCCTGCTCCCATGACGGCCACGTCATAGTCGGCACTTATGGCTGACAAGTCGTGGGTTTGGGGTTCTGGTAGGGCAGTGGCCTCATACCACGTGCCGTACCATTTCACTTGGGATGCCTTAGTCTTTTGCATTTCCGCGCGATTTATTGACAACCCGGTCAAGTGCCTTGATGCCTGAGGCCGCGATCAAGGTCAGCAAGACATAGACCAAGGCCGCTGAGTTGAAAGGCTCAAAGGCCAAAAAGCTTTGCGCCTGAAATTCACGCATACGCTGAGTGAGATCGCGTACCGATAGGATCGATACAAGCGACGTGTCTTTCAGCATGGCAATAAATTCATTACCCAAGGCGGGCAGAACGATTGCTATGGCTTGTGGCACGACGATAAAGCGGGCGACGTGCCATTCGCGTAGGCCCATTGTGCGCGCGGCCTCAATTTGGCCTTTGGGAATAGCTTCGATGCCGGCGCGAAAAATTTCGGCCATATAGGCAGAGTAGCCTATAGCAATAGCAATGATTCCGCGTGTCATCATCTGCAAATCTAAATAACCGTTAGACGCAGACTTCAGAGCACCTGCTAAGGGCAGGCCTACGTAAAGAATGATAACTAGCATCGGAATTCCGCGGATAGTATCAACAAAGAAGTTTGAAAATACCACTAACGGATGGGTAGCTGTGATGATCCCAATGACGCCAAGAAGGGTGAGCATTACCCCAGCAACAAAGGCAATGGTTGCGGTGGTCTTGTCGATCGGCGGCAGATAAGTTTTTTGCCAAATCACAGTGAAATCACCCGCCAAATCGGCTGGCAACACTGCCGCAGAAATGCGCCCAGAATCTAGAGCTGCAAGCGCAGCTTCGTTGCTTTGCAAAGAGCGTACTTTGAACGGTTTTTCAGGCGCCACGTCTAGAAATTCACCAAAGCGCACAGTGTCAATGATCGAAGCAGGCGTGCCTGTAATGATCCCAATGGGGCCATCTAGGGAGCCCGCTAAAACAGCCCTGTCATGCTGTTTATTAGCAAAGAAAACTCCAATTACAATCAGCCCCACACCTAAGGCGATGAATATCTTAATAGCCAGTTCTGAGTAATCTAGCTTTCCCAAATAGGTCCAAATAAGCCCTAAGATTGAAGCCCCCAAATAGGCAAAGACAGCAGCGCGTAAGGTCACCATTAGTCCCACAGAGAAACCCGCATGTGCGACCATGATGATGTAAAAAGCAAAGGCGAATTGCACTAGAAAAAGAGCACAGAGTAAGAAAAAAGCCCACCCTGTGTGAAAGGCGCCAAGTGGTACCAAGGCTAATAAAGCGCTCGCGGCACTTAGACCTGCCCCATAAGTTAGCCAGCTAGAAATTTGGGTCAGAAAATAGACATCATAACCTGGCGCCAAGGTAAAAGACTGATTTACTATCACGATCCATTCAGTTGTGCGCGGATCAAAACTATTGACCAACAAAGACAAAATATAGGGATGAACATAGCTTAAATTGGCCAAAGCCAAAAGCGCAATAGCTTGTAGTGCAAAGGCGATCAGAGCAAATTTGCGCTTTTTGCGAGAAATGCCAGGGTCTTGATCAGGCCCCGAAGTTTTAATTAGCTGTAAAGCTCCCCAAGATCCCAAGGCTGCGGTAATGGAAAAAAGCGCAAACGATCCCAAAAGCTGAGGCGCATTATCCTCAATCCCCAAAACGGCACGCAGGGCGGCACCATAATTTCGGGCTGTGAGCAAGGCATAAATGACAAAAGGCGAAATCGAAATAAACACCAGATTACTGGCGCGCATATTTCGAAACCAATTAAACATGAGTATCATTGAGTGCTTTCAAAAAAATGGCCAAAGGACTTTGTCCTTTGGCCAAAGTAGGTCTTATTTAGGCCACCATTTGACTACCAGTTTAGCCATAGTGCCGTCAGCCTTGATCGCAGCCAAACCGTCGTTGAAGGCATCTTGCAGGGAATCGCCTTCTTGGAAAACTAGACCCAGTGGGTCAGATGAAAGACCAGTGATTTCAACGGCCAATTCGCCAGCAAACTCTTGCTCATATGCCGCAGCAGAGGTTGAGTCGATAATCACACCGTCAACATCACCGTTGCGAACGGCTACAACAGCGTTGTTGAAGCTGTCAAACAGTTGGATATTGTCGCGTCCAACTAACTCTTCACCCAGTTGGGCGTTGGTTGTGCCGTTTTGCGACGCTAAGCGCATATCACCTGATTTGAAATCGTCGATAGTTTTTCCAGAATCAGAAACGCGCATCAAAATACCTTGTTGAACCACAATATAGGGGTCCGAAAAGTCTACGATTTTATCGCGCTCGTCTGTAATCGAAACGCCAGATACAACCATTTCAAATTGACCATCGGCAAGGGCTGCAAAAATGCCATCCCATGCTGTGGTGACCCAATTGGCCGAGCAATTAATTTTTTCGCAAATGGCGGCAACAACATCGACGTCAAAGCCTTTAACAATACCGTCTTCTATGAATTCATGCGGTGGGTAGGTGGTGTCTGAGCCAATATTTAGTACACGTCCGCCCAAATCGGCAGCAAATGCGGGCAGGGATAACGTTGTGGCTAATACGGCGCTTAGAATGATTTTCTTCATTTATACACTCCTGTGGGTTAGATGACTTTACAGTCATCGGTTTGAATACCTTGGTTAACGGAAGGGGTGCGGTCAAGGACCACATTAATATAATATTGATAAATAAATTTCACAGGTGATTTTCTTTGTGTTTAGCCTTGGTAGCAGAAGTGTTTAGGTATAAGAGTTTGTGATTAATAACAGCTGTTTCATAAAGGTTTGCCATGACCCGATCAATTTTTTCGCTTGAAAAAATACATCCCGCCGTAAAAGACAAGGTTGCAAACTTCCACCAAAATATTGTGGCCGAGGTGCAAGATGCTGTCGCAGGCAACCGCATCGTCGTCGTTGGCATGCGCTATAATGATTCTGTATGGAGGGCACGCCGCGCCCTGACCAAAGCGGGGTTGGATTTTAAATATATGGAATATGGTAGCTATACCTCTGGGTGGCACCACCGCTTGACACTTAAGATGTGGACGGGTTGGCCGACCTTTCCCATGGTCTTCGTGGAGCAAACCTTTGTCGGTGGTGGCAGTGATCTGGCTGCCTTACTCAAAGTTGGCTCGGTGTCTTGAAGGGGTGAAGTATGCCTAAACTTTAAGCTTTGGTGTGCGATTGGGTGGGAACATGGGCTCAATCTTGCTCTTTCGGTTCGATGGCCGCCTTAACTGAGAATAAACACATATAGTTACACATAAATGTCCATTCTGTCTTGCGCGCGACGGGGCAGGTGACATATTTAAATAATTACGTAAGTGAAAAATGTATTTCTGGTGCTTGAGTGGCAGATGCCTCTATATTCTATAGGTTTCTGGGGCAGTTAAATTTTTCGTCTGTGTGCGAGTAGTCTCGTAGTAATATGCAGTATCGTAAAACTTGCCATCACTAATGAATAAGTCAGTATGAAAAGCCCGTTCATGGGGACCTTGTTTCCCGATGGACATAATTCAGTTTTGCGAGAACATGGGGCTAGGCCAGACTATCTTAAATAGCTTCGATAATAGAATTCCGCGTGATAGGAAGGCTACTCACACGCACGCCAAGGGCATCTTTTACCGCATTTCCAATAGCAGCAGCCGTCGGCGCTTGCGACACCTCCCCACATCCCAAGGGAGGCAACTCCGGCCTCTCAATGACATCTATGTATACGCGCGGCACCTCGCTGAAGCGAAGGATGGGATAGTCCAACCAACTTTCCGCCTGTACGCTTACTCCCTCAAAAAAGGCGGATTCTTTGAGCGTCCAACTGGTACTCTGGACTATGCCACCCTCAATCTGATTGCGAACTCCATCTAGGCTAATGACTTCTCCAACATCCACTGCACAGTACATATCCGTAACGCGCACACCTTCCTGTAGATCTACACGTGCGAAGATAGCACAATACCCCGAAGTGTTTTTGTATCTAGCATATGCAAAACCCCAACCTATTCCATCCGACTTTGGCAAGCTTCTTGCGGCTTCACTAGATTCTAAAACTTTTTCAATCACATGGCGTGATCTTACATCAGAAAGGTGCCTTAGCCGAAACGAAACGGGATCTTCCCCGCAATCAGACGCGATATCATCAATTAAACTCTCTATGGCAAAGACATTGTTAAAGGCTCCAAGCGCTCTAAGCGAAGACGTTCTATAAGGGAGATGTACTAGGCGTTTTCTAACCTTAATGTTCGGAATATCATAACCAGGAACTGCATTCCGGTCCGCCCCACCCCCACGTACAAGCGGTAAGTCAGTGGAAGGGGCGGAAAGAATTGGTTTTGCCAAATAAGAGGCAGCGCGTAGGTTTGGTGTACCATTTGCACTTGGGCGGTTAGCATGTGGCGCTGAATTCACATCTACATTCATCTGTTTGATATGACCGTCTGAGCCGAGTGTAGCCTCTGCTATAGTGACCATTCCAGGTCCAAGTGGTGAAGCTTGAAATTCGTTCTGTCGAGACCAAACAACCTTAACAAGTTTCCCCGGAACCTTTCGTGCCATGAGAACAGCATCAAATGCCGCGTCATCAGCTCCGTTGTGCCCATAACAACCCGCTCCCGGTTGGTGGACAACAGTTATTTTCCCCTCGTCAGTGTTGAGTGCCATAGCAATGGCCTTGCGAAGTTGGAACACCCCCTGACTGTGCGTCCAAACTGTTACCTTGTCATTATCCCATTTAGCCAGCCCTGCTGAGGGACCTATAGAGGCGTGCATTAAGAACGGTCGAGATACTTCCACACGATAAATAGTGCCCTCGACATTATCCTCACTGCCTTGCGAAAAGACCACTGGAGCGTCGGCCTCTGACCCGGCGATAGATTCCATCGGGTCGTTTGGAGAAATCACAGTTTCAGCCCATGTTGCAATTTTCTGAGCAAACTTTACCGCCTTCGCCGCCTCAAACGGGGTGCGAGCTATTACCCCAATGAAGGAACCATCACGAACAACTTCGACAACGCCAGGGCAAGTCAGCAACGCATCGAGGTCAATTTCTTCTAGACGAGACGTCATACTTGGTGGGTGTAACGGAGCTCCAAAGAGCATTCCATCTTCGTTAATATCGTGAACAAATGGAGACCCTACAATTCGATCCTTCAGGTCGATGCGGTCCATGGTGCTAAATTGGTGGCGTCTTTGATCTGGAGCATGCGGTGCCGCATAATCTTCTACGCGCATATCGAACGAAACGTCGCACACCAAATCGTAGACTGTAATGCCAGTTTCGACGCCACCTTGTGAAATTGCACCAGCACGTAGATCAAGAGTTGCGCTATCCAGGCCAAGTCTTGTGGCCGCGGCCTCAACCAAAAGTTGGCGCATTGCGGATGCAGCATATCGTAATGCAAGCCCACCTTCTGAAATTGACATACTGCCTGCTGTATAACCCTCATTAACGGTTCGGTCAGTGCGGGCCATCTCGATATTAAGATCTTCGGACGGCACCCCCAACTCATCAGCAGCCATTATCAGTAAAGCGGTTTGATTTCCTTGGCCTAACTCGACACGGCCAGTTTTGACCACTAGGCGTCCTTCTGTTGTCACACTAAACCAGTCTCCTATACGTGGACCGGACAAAATTGGTGCAGGCGGGTTATTTTTCATACAACTACCCTTCTTTTTTGTTGAAGAGAGACTCTATGGCATCAAGAACTCGGTTGTGCGATCCGCAACGGCATAGGTGATCGTCGAGTGCAGTGGCAATCTCTGCCCGATCTAATTTCTTCTCCTGTCCAAGCAAAAATTTGGCTCTATTTGCAATACCAGGCAGGCAATACCCGCACTGACCCGCTTGAAAGCTTAGAAGTTCAGCCAAAATTGGATGCGGAGGCTCTGTATTTAAAACCTCGGCTGTCTCTATTGTGGCTCCTTCAAGCTCACCGATCGGTAAGTCACACGACATGACGGCCCGCCCGTTGACAATCACGGTGCAGGCTCCGCAAGTTGCCTCACCGCAACCAAAGCGCGTTGCACGCAGCCCAAAATAGTCACGTAGCGCATAAAGCAACGGCATTTTGGGATCAATTTCAACCCGATGCTCGTTTCCATTGATGGTTACCGATAGCGACTTTGTTTTTGTCTCTAACATCTCAAATTACTCGCTTTCTTTATGGATTTCATGAAAGCATTTGGCAGCCACTTTTTGGATATGAATATTTGCTTATAAGTGAGGTTTTTCAAATCTGTGACCTGTTTATTATAAGGTTGAGCGTTTATAAAATTACAACAAAACGGCGTTGGTATATTAGATTTTTTTAGTAAAACTGGCGGGGGGTATAGCAGCTTCTACCCAATTAATAACCCGATAATTATATGGTTAAAATGGTGTGACTGTCGGCCTCTCTTGCCTCGATCCGTTATATTAGGCTCTCATTCATAGGCTGTTACATCTGTCATAGTTTATCACCAACTTGTTGAAATATATTGAGTCTCCATGAATTCGAGCATTCCCTCGTGCCCGCCTTCACGACCTAGTCCTGATTGCTTGACGCCACCAAAAGGCGCCGCAGGGTCGCTGACAAGTCCACGGTTTAGCCCTACCATTCCGTATTCAAGGCGTTCGCAAACTTGAAGGCCACGCTTCATGTTTTCGGTAAATACATAGGCAACAAGCCCGTATTCAGTATCGTTTGCGCGGCGGATAACGTCCGCTTGATCCGCAAAGGTTTGGATAGCTGCAACCGGCCCGAATATTTCATCGTGAACACAATCTGCCATTTCCGAAACATTGGACAGCACTGTAGGCGGATAGAAAAAACCTTTCCCACTGGGGGTCTTGCCACCAAGCTCGATCTTGGCTCCCTTATCTACCGCATCTGCTACGAAGGCCGCCACTTTGTCACGAGTGCTCGCATTAACAAGGGGGCCAACATCAACACTTGGATCGCTCCCATCACCAACTTTTAGGCTGCCCATTGCTTTAGTAAATTGACTTATGAATTGGTCAGAGACCGCTTCATGCACATAAATCCTATTGGCTGCAGTACATGCTTCGCCTAGATTGCGCATTTTGGCTAGCATAGCCCCCTGCACTGCGACGTCTATATTGGCGTCTTCAAACACGATCAAAGGTGCATTGCCACCCAACTCCATTGCAGGCTTCAGCACCTGATCAGCCGCGGACTGCAGAAGCTTTTTACCCACTCCCGTCGAACCAGTGAACGACACTACCCGAACACGGGGGTCTCGCAACATGTGCTCAACTATTGTACCCGACCGTTTTGATGGCAAGACATTCACTAACCCCTTGGGTACGCCTGCCTGCTCTAGTAGGGGCATCAAGGCTAACATGGTCAGGGGAGTTTCTGAAGCGGGCTTGATGATTACAGCACAGCCAGCTGCTAGCGCAGGTGCAATTTTTCGGGTTCCCATCGCAGCGGGATAGTTCCAAGGCGTCACCAAAACAGCAAGCCCTGCCGGTTTATGCTGCACAATAATCCGTGCGCCAGAGGCAGGGGCATGCGTGATCATACCGTCTGCACGTACAGCCTCCTCGGAAAACCAACGAAAAAACTCAGCGGCATAGGTCGCTTCTCCCATCGCATCGGTGCGAGCCTTGCCATTTTCTAGGGTAATGAGATGAGCAAAATGCTCAAGTTGGGCAGTCATTAATTCCCAAACCTTGCGTAACACCTCTGATCGCGACCGTGGGGTTCGAGAGGCCCATTCTTTCATCGCAGTCT
>JASDRS010000012.1:0-1324 GCA_041441915.1 Paracoccaceae bacterium
AAATGGCAATATTTTTCGTCGGGGCTATGTGTAGTGTCATGCAAAATAATCCTGCAAAATTCGGCCATAAATCGCTTTAAGTGCATGAATTTGTGCTATTTCGACCCGTTCATTCACCTGATGCATGGTCTTTCCGACCAACCCAAATTCCACCACAGGGCAATGGTTTTTCACAAAGCGCGCGTCTGACGTGCCACCCGTGGTCGAGGCTTGGGGAAAAATTCCTGTCTCGGCCTGAACCGCTTTTGCGATCAAATCCGAAAACGCCCCAGGAGGGGTCAAAAAACTTTCTCCCGAAATGCGCACACGCATCGTCATTTGAACGCCAGTCTTGGCCTCAATATCAGAAAGGTGATTTTGCATCCACGTGGTCAGGCTTTGCCCCGAATGTCTGTCATTAAACCGAATATTGACTGTGGCATGACATAGCGCTGGAATAACATTATTGGCCAAATTCCCCGTGTCGATCGTGGTGATAGCAAGGGTCGACCCGTCAAAATGCGTGGTGCCCGCATCAAGCGGTTCCGCAGTTAAGACAGCCATCAATTGTACAGTGGCGGTGACAGGGTTCTTGGCACGATGCGGATAAGCTGAATGGCCCTGCACTCCGCGCGCCGTGATATAGGCGGTCATAGATCCGCGTCGACCAATTTTCATCGCATCGCCTAGAGTATCAGGGCAGGTTGGTTCGCCTACCAAACAATGGGTCATGGCTTCGCCATTTTGAGCCATATAGTCCAATATGGCCAAGGTGCCATGCAAGGCATCGGCCTCTTCATCGCCGGTGATGGTCAAAATCACCGCGCCGTCAGGTGGAGTTTGGAGCACGAAATCAATCGCCGCCGCCGCAAAGGCCGCCACGCCTGATTTCATATCAGTCGCGCCACGCCCCCAAAGCCAACCGTCTTCGATCACGCCGCTAAAAGGATCATGCGTCCAAGCCGCCAGATCGCCCACCGGCACCACATCGGTATGGCCATTAAACCCAAAGGATTTATTGGCCCCCGCCCTACCCCAGCGCGCAAATAGGTTTGATATACCTTCGCGGTTGACCCGCACACATTCAAAACCAGCCCCTTGCAACAGGTTCTCCAGCAGCAGCAAAGCGCCACCTTCCACGGGTGTCACCGAAGGACAGCGCACAAGATCAGCACAAAGCGCTACGGGATCAATTGAGCTTTGGGGCATAGGTCACCTTTTGATTCGCGTCATCATTTAAAAAACGGGGTCATTTGCGCAACAACCACCGAGTTTTCTTCAAGAGCGCGGGCCATAAGTGCGCTCTCTTCATCAGAGATTTCATCCCCATTTTCTAGCCGTTCAT
>JASDRS010000013.1:0-71096 GCA_041441915.1 Paracoccaceae bacterium
GATCAACGGCGCGCCAAAGGTAAAATCTCTCACCGTTTATTTTGACGAAGACTTCGTCTAAATGCCACTGCCAATTTGAGTGGCGCCCCAGCCTCTTCTTTCGGATTTCCTTAGCAAATTTTGCACCAAACCGATTTACCCAAAATCGTACAGTTTCGTGGCAAATATCAATTCCACGTTCATGCAAGATATTTTCAACTTTGCGGAAGCTTAGCGGATAGAGAATGTAATACATAACCGCCAAGCGGATGATTTTCGGCGAAGTATTGAAATATTTGAAGGCGTTTTGGGTTGTCATTCAGAAAAATTAGAGGGCAACCAAAGGGACGTCAAGTTTGTCTGACAATACCCTTGAAAAGGCTGATCGCAAGCAGTTGCAGTTAATCTATGCACCGAAGAAAAGCCGTGAGGCCGCAATATTAAAGCTCGCGGATAAGAGTTCAAATGTGGGAGCTATCGCAAATTCACCTCCGGCAGATTGGCCATTAGCACGGAGGCTCGAGTATATTGACTGGGCTTCCCAAGTCGTCGGAAGGTTACCACAAGTTTCGAAAGAGGGGCTTGGAGAGTTTTTGAGGCGCTGTGACTTGGCTGAACTTCAAGCCTATGAAGATCTCGGAACGCTTAGACAGTCGCAGAATGCGGCTTTGCGTGTGATGGAGCGACGAGCGAAAAGAGTTGGAGCTTCTGAGGAGCAAACAAAGAAGTTTCTACTTAACTTTATGAAAGGAGTTTTTAAAAAATGATCGAGCAGGTTTCTTTAAAGTTGTCCTTAACAACAACAAATAAGGAAACCCTTAAAAATCCGTTGGGACAGCTGGCTCACATTTTACAACGTGAACTGGTTGATCGTCTGAAGCTTGGTGCCGATTACGGCAACATACAAGACGATGAGGGAAATCCAATTGGGACTTGGAACCTTAATCTAGATTAAAAACTTTTATTTTTTAATCGAATACAGGATGCTTCTTCTGCATTTATTGTACGAGTTATGTATTGTTAACCGCTGATTTCATCTATCCCGCAGGCTTTAAAAAATTCCCAAATAGGATCATAGAACGCAGGCGATCTAGTTGGGTCATCGGGATCGCCGTTGGGAATGAAGATAAACATTCCCTGCCTTGCACGGGTCATTCGATATAATTGCAG
Source organism: Paracoccaceae bacterium (assembly GCA_041441915.1). Lineage (GTDB taxonomy): Bacteria > Pseudomonadota > Alphaproteobacteria > Rhodobacterales > Rhodobacteraceae > UBA10365. The sequence continues at coordinate 1,150 of JASDRS010000013.1, forward strand.
CTTGATCTTGGATTGTACACTGCTTGATGTCCGCTTGAGCAACAGCGCATGTTGGGTTTCTGGTCGGCGATGGTCGATTTAGGGGGGCGCCACCCGGGTGGGGTTCGATAAACGGGCTATATTTATAAGGGGGCGGCCGTTTCTTAGAATAACCACAGACCAACATTGAATAGGGGACAAAATAGGGGACAGAAATAGCCAAGCACAATAAATAGTCTTTTTTATCAATGATTTGATGAGCGTAAGTGGCAGAGCCGAAGGGATTCGAACCCTCGAGGCGGTCTCCCGCCTGCGCCCTTAGCAGGGGCGTGCCTTCGACCGCTCGGCCACAGCTCCATCGGTGGGTTTAACTGCGTGCGCAGGGATCAACAAGTTCAAAATTAAAGAAATATGACTTTTTTCGCTTTGGCAGAACTTTCTGGTGTTCTCATGAAGTGAGGCTAATTATTTACCGAATGAATAACCGCTGCATGCCGCACATGCCTTAATGCAGCCATTTGAAATTAAATTTAACTCTCCGTAAGAAATACATTTTATAGGCTCGAATTTCTTGTGGCAGCAGTAAAAAATAGCGTGGCAGTTGGAGAGACAGTAGGTGATGTTAAAGCTGCATGTCAAAAATCGCTATCGCAAATTTGGAGTTCTCAATCGCACGAATTTGGCTGTAATTGCGATGGATGCTACCTCGAGGGCAGTGCTATTAGCCTGAGTTTAGTCGGGGTCCAAATCGTCCACAATCTTCCGAAAGGGGCCATAGTTTGTTAGAATGTTAATCTCTTCGTCTACAGCATGGCGTTCGGCTTTTAAATATTGTGAAATTGCGGCAGCAAAACTGTCTTCGCGCAGCCAATGCAGCGAATGGACGGTGCTAGGCAAATAGCCACGCGCCAATTTATGTTCTCCCTGTGCGCCTGCTTCCACATAACTCAGGCCGTGGGCTATAGCCCAGTCGATGGCCTGATAATAGCAAAGCTCAAAGTGCAAACAGGGGTGGCTCACAGTCGCGCCCCAATAGCGACCAAAAAGCCTATCGCGGCCGATGAAGTTTAAAGCTCCTGCGATAGGTCTGTCGCCCTCAAAGGCCAAGACCAGCAATATATCTTGGCGCATTGTGATGTGAAATTCATCAAAACATGCGCGCGTGAGGTAGGGCGTGCCCCACTTGCGCGCACTCGTATCTTGATAAAATTGCCAAAAATAATCCCAATGGCAGGGAAGAATTTTGTCTCCTGTAAAACTTTGGATAGTGCCGCCAAAGCTAACAGCCATTGCGCGTTCTTTGCGAATGGCCTTACGTTTACGCGACGATAGTTGGGCGAGAAAATCGTCAAAATTCTTGTAGCCCTGATTCTGCCAATGAAACTGCTGGGTTACGCGGTGCATCATACCCAAATTGGTTTTTTCCAGAGCTTTTGCCTCGACCCCCGTGCAAAAGGTCACGTGAAACGAGGAAAGTCCATTTTGCACAGCAATCGACTGCGCGCCCTGGATCAAGGCGATTTGTGCCATCTGCTGATGTGCTGGATCTGTCAAAAAGCGACGGCCTGTTGCGGGTGTAAAGGGTACCGCGACCTGCAGTTTTGGGTAATATTGGCCGCCAGCGCGTTCATAAGCTTGAGCCCAATTATGGTCAAAAATATATTCACCTTGAGAATTAAGCTTTAAAAACAACGGCATAATTCCAATCAGCGTCCCGTTCAGACTTGCGCTCATTGGGCGCATTTCCCATCCGGTGCCTGCGCCAATCGAGCCGGAATTCTCCAGGGCTTTAAAAAAACGATAGGTGGTAAAAGGATCCATGGGTCGAGTGAATGCTGCCTCGGGGCAAGCTAGGCGATCCCAAGCTTGAGCTGAAATCTCTGATAGGCCCGCATGCAGGGTGATGGAAATATCCTGCGTGGATGGCCCTTCTTGGTCCCAGGGTATGTTCACGCTTTAGGTCCTGGGAGGTAGTTTTCAAAAGTGACATTCTGCGCATTCTTGCGTGCCTTAGCTTCTTCCGCACGTGACCTGACCGTCCAACAAAGAATATCGGCGCTCGCCGCACGGAGTGCCGCCACGCGCGGCCGCCCCAAATCTCTCCAATCATGGCTGATAAAGCTGGATCCGCTGGCCTCATAATCCGAAATTTGACACAGTTTTTCCGCACGTTTTGCGGTTAAGCTGGGCCAATCTTGAGCTACAAAAGCCTCGGTAGTCAGGCCTCGAGCAATCTGCGGGCAAAGGCAAGCCATATGAAAAACCGAATGCGGGTTAAAAGACATGAGCGCTAAAGGCCCAAGATAGGCGCTGATCGCGTGAAAAATCGCCGTTTCAAGGCGGCCATCACTTGGTCCCAAGACGCCAGATTGGTCTTTAATCTCGATCAAAAGCGCACATCGTCCAGCGATATGCCTTAATACCTGCGGCAAAGTTGCGATCTGATCTTGGCCATCTTTCAGTGTGAACAAGGTTAAAGCAGCTGCGTCGCACGCAACAACTGGCCCTGTTTCATTGGTTAGCCGGTCAAGGTTTTCATCGTGAAAAACAATGGCTTGCCCATCTTTTGACATCTGCACATCAATTTCGATTCCATAGCCTGCTTGAACCGCCGCATCTATTGCGCTAAGCGAATTTTCGATCCGCCCCTCGCTGCGTCGGTGCAAGCCCCGATGCGCCAAGGGGCGTGCCAAAAAAGGCGGAGGTAAAACGCACTTTGTTATCATGAATGGAGCTCAAATAATCCTTCGATTTCAACTGCAACACCAAAAGGCAAGCTTGCGGCTGAAACGGCCGAGCGTGCGTGTCGCCCTGCTGGACCCATCGCCTCGACTAGAAAATCGGATGCCCCGTTTATTACTTTGGGCTGTTCGATGAAATCAGGCGTTGAATTGACAAAGCCAACCAATTTAACAGCCCGCTTGACGCGCGAAAAATCGCCCTCACAGGCTGAGTGCAATTGCGCCAATAGGCTGATTGCGCAGGCCTTGGCGGCTTGGGCGCCTTGGGTGGTGGTGAATGTGTCGCCCAATCGACCCAAAATTAGACCGTTAGCATCCATGCTTATTTGACCAGAAATATGAAGCATTGTCTCAACCATCACAAATGGCACATAATTGGCGGCTGGAGCTGGAGCTTGAGGCAAAGTAATGCCCATGGACGCTAGTCGAGTTTCTATATCTGACATTTTCTCTTTCCAAAGGATGTGACTGCAAAGACTTTTGGATAGGCTATCTTCGAGGGCGCAATCTCGCAAGGGGCTGGCTTAACTTTCGCGAAAAGCTCACCTGAAATAAGCTCGCTAAAGAGTAAAATAACAAGCCAAGTATCTGTGACAGTGTGAATTTTAAAAAGCCTCTAATGATTAATTGGCAAAAGGTGCGTGGCGATGGCAGAGCGCAGATAATCAAGCCAACCCATACGACTGGAGAAAAACGGGATGGCCAAAACATAATAAGCAAAAGTGCTGAAGAATGCGTGGGCTAGGCTCGAATCCAAATCAGGAGCATTAACAAAGTACCCGTCAGCGCTGGTATATTAAGGCTAACTGTAGACACCCTGAGTGAGGCCAGACGGTGGCCTAAGGAGAAATTCGCGCCGCGCAAAACTGTGATCATGCCGTGGTTTTTGAACTTAATCTCAGTGACGCAAAATTTTATGCGAACAATCGCGCTCCAATCGGTTGTCAAATGAATGTATTTTAAGTAAGAAATTACTGTGTTCATTTAGATTTATGCTGGGCTCTTGTGTGATGAATATGCTAACCTGCATTTCTTAATAAAATATTTGGGTGGCTATAACTTGATTAAAAACAGGCAAATATGGGTCAAAAAAATGATTGCACCGGTGCGCTGCTTAAGGGGAGTGACGCGGCCGAGGGTCTTTTTGTGCTTGGGGTTGGTAGGGTTTATCGCGGCCTGCGCGCCTGCGCCCGATAGCTCAGAATTTTATGACCCAAATGAAAAGTTTAATCGCAAAGTACATAGTTTTAACATTTTGCTTGATAAGAACCTGTTAAGGCCTACCGCTTCGGCCTATGGGGCTATTATTCCCGATCCGGTCAAATCCAGTTTTTCAAACTTTGCGGCCAATCTAGATGGGCCCAGTAATGTCGTAAATGATTTTCTACAGGCCGAAATTAGCGATGCAACTATGAACAGCCTGCGCTTTTTAGTGAATTCAACCATCGGTTTGGGTGGCCTTTTTGATCCTGCAACTCAAATGGGTCTTGCGGCCAAGCCAAATGACTTTGGCGCCACACTGGCTGCTTGGGCGCTGCCCGAGGGTAAGTTCGTGATGTTGCCTGCATTTGGTCCTTCGACCGATCGAGCGGCTGTGGGTTTGGCTGTTGATATTGTGTTTAATCCGATCAGCAGCCTTATGCCTGAACTTGATCCCAATGTAATCTTTGTCGCGAAAGTGGCTAATATTTTAAATGAGCGTGATCGCTACTCCGACACATTTGATTCGTTGCTTTACGAAAGCGCCGACAGCTACGCCCAAACGCGTTTGCTTTACATGCAAAATCGCCGCTTTTCTTTGGCTCCCGGGGAGGTTAACGTGAATGATGCATATGACCCTTATGAAGAGTTTGGCAATGGAAACTAAAGGGTTCACTTTTTCGCGCCGGGGTATGTCCTTGGCTTTGGCTGCAAGTTTGACCGTGGGCACTTGGCCATCTGTGGCTTTGGCATTCGACGTAGTCACCGCGCGAATCCTGATCGAAAAAGTCGTTTTAGATGTCAACAAAATTATCATCTCTGGTGACCCAGAGCCTAAGCTGCTGGCAGCTTTTGAATCGTTGTTTGTGCGCTATGCCGATGTCCCGATCATTGCCCGGTCGGCGCTGGGCGCTGCCTCTCGTACGGCAAGCCCTGCGCAAATGACCGCTTTTACCAAGGCGTTTCAAGGCTATATCAGCCGCAAATATGGCCGTAGATTTCGCGAGTTCATAGGCGGTAGCATCGAAGTAAAGGACGCGCAACCGCTCAAAAGTTATTATGAAGTTGTATCAGTTGGAATTTTAAAAGGCTCGGCCCCTTTTGATCTGCGCTGGCATGTATCAAGCAGATCTGGACAAGATCGTTTTTTTAACCTGCTGATCGAAGGTGTTAATCTTTTGTCGGTTGAAAGGGTCGAAATTGGCGCTTTGCTTGATAAGGACAAAGGCGATTTAGATGCTTTGATTGAAAGTTTAAAAAATATATAACTGCACTTTCTAACCGTCTTTGAAGTTCCGTGGGCTTGATTAACGGCTCTGGAGTGACAACATTTTTAAAATGTCAGTCAGAATTGAATCAGCAGAACTTTTGTCAGAGTAGCTGTCTCTAACGGGTGTGTCGGAAATGATGCGTGGCCCAGACCCTTCATATGGAATAAGCATGGGAAGCTCGTGAATTGGTGTGCCCTCATGTACCTGCTTCATTACTTCATGCCAAATTTCTGCGGGAAGCCCGCCGCCCGTCACGCCGTTAAGGCGGCTATTGTCATCCTTGCCCATCCATACGCCTGTAACATAATCAGCGCTAAAGCCAATAAACCAAGCATCTCTTGCGCCTTGCGTCGTGCCGGTCTTGCCAGCGATTTGACGTTCGGGAAGTGCGGCGCGGCCGCCAGTGCCTTTGCTCACGACCTGCGCCATCATATAGATCAGATATTGGGCCGCTTTTTGTGAAATTACGCGCTCGCCAAGGCCGCCTCCTTGCCCGATGAGAATTGTATTTTCGCCCTGCAATCGCAGCTCAATCAATCCATAAGGCTTGACCGAAGTGCCACCGTTTAAAATTCCCGCATAGGCGCCCGTCATTTCAAGTAAGGTGGATTCTGAAGCCCCGAGTGCCAAGGCTGGCCCAGCAGCTAATTTGTTAAAAATGCCAAAACCCTGGGCGACTTTACGAACTTGATCGCGCCCCACTGCTTCCGACACACGCACGGCTGGAATATTGCGGCTTTCGGAAAGTGCTTGGGTCAGCGTGATGCGACCCTTGAATTCATGATCATAATTATCAGGCGTCCAAAGGCCAGAGCCAGGGATATTCATGGTAAGGGTGATGTCATCAATTTCGTCATAGGGGTTAAAACCCATGTCTAGTGCAGCCGCATAGACAAAGGGTTTAAAGGCCGAACCTGTTTGGCGCAGGGCCTGGGTGGCGCGGTTAAACGAGCCTGCCGCAACGGTATTTCGTCCGCCCACCATGGCACGAACCGCTCCGTCTGACGACATGACCACCACAGCGGCTTGCGCAGTCGAACCCTCTTTCAACCGATTATTAAAAATATTAGCCAATCCATTTTCAGCAGCTTTTTGAATGTATTGATCCATCGTGGTTTTTACGATGACATCTTCAGTGGTGTCTTTGGTCAGAAAGGCCGGCCCCGTTTCCATTACCCAGTCGGCAAAAAATCCCCCTGATTGTTTGGCGGCGGCTTGTGATAAATGGGCGGGGCTTTCGCGTGCCACGCGCGCTTCTTCGGCTGTAAGATATCCTTGATCTTCCAGCAATCCCACAATCACGGCGGCGCGGTCGCGGGCTCGTTCCAAATTATTGGTTGGCGCATAATAAGAAGGCGCTTTAAGAAGGCCTGCCAACATCGCCGCTTCGGCGGGAGTGACCAGATTGGATGACTTGCCAAAATATCTTTGGCTAGCCGCTTCAAATCCTCGCGCGCCCGCGCCCAAATAGGCTCGGTTGATGTAGATTGTTAGCACTTCAGCCTTTGTGTATCGCAGCTCAAGCGCCAGGGCGAACGGCACTTCTTTAAGTTTCCGCCAAACTCCCCCCGTGCGGCAATCTTGTTCATATTCGATTTCATTTTTCCATTTTTTAGGATCATAAAGTGTGCCCAAACATAAAAGTTTTGCCACTTGCTGGCTAATGGTAGAGCCGCCATTACCCTCAAGTGGGCCGCGCCCTTGTGAGAGATTGATCCGTACCGCTCCAGCAATTCCGCGTAGGCTGATGCCAAAATGGCGGTAGAAGCGCTTATCCTCGGTTGCCACAATCGCGTTGCGCAAGTAGGGCGACACTGAACCAGATGTGACCTGGCCACCAAAGGTTTCTCCACGCCAGGCAAAGACTTTATCTTTGCGGTCAAGCAATGTGACTGAGCCGCGCGCGCGTGCATCAAGTAAAGTCCCAAGTGCGGGCATGCCAGAGTAAAAATAAAAGGTCGATGCTCCAAGCACAACACTCACAATCAAACACGCCCGCCAAGTCACAGCCCAGATCACCGCCCAAAGCAGGCCGAAAAACCATGCAGAAATTCTGAATAAGATATTACGCCGCTTGGCTTTTGGCTTTGCAAAAGTTGGTGCTTTAGGCGCGTTGGCCCGCGGTGGGGCAAAGCGCCGATCGGCTACTAAAGGGGGGCGTGGTTTGTTTGGGCCACTCATATCACGTCAGCGTTTATTTAGGGTCATATGTGTCTTTAGCGTCTTTATTGGTCAGACGTAAAGGGGCTGATGCTGCGATGCTAATTTAGCTATCGCGTAATATTTAATCATTCACCCCGAAAAGTGCAAAAATTGTGCTATGTTTCAAGTTTTGGATACTTAATTACCCCCCGTTAGCCTTGAGGTTGGGACAGGCCTGTCATCTGTGGGCTCATTGCTCTGACGTGGAGTGTCTGAAATAGCAGGGAAGACTTATGCAAATAATCATAGCGGCTATCAAGCCATTCAAGCTTAAAGAGGTCTGCGAAGCCTTAACAGAACTCGGTGTGCGTGGAATGATGGCAACAGAGATCAAAGGCTTTGGCTCACAATCAGGCCACACAGAAATCTACCGTGGTGCTTAATATGTTGTAAATTTTGTACCAAAAATTCGCCTGAAAATTGTATTTTCTGCTGCTTTGGCCGAACAGGCCGTAGCCATAATTGCAACTACCGCAAAAATTGACAAAATCGGTGATGGAAAAATATTTGTGCTGAACGTTGAAAATGCCGTGCGGGTGCGCCCTGGCGAAACTGACGACGACGCGCTTTGATTCAGATCCAAAAAAGGGATAAAATTATGAATAAGTTGTTAAAAATTTCTATTTTGGCTTCGGTAAGTCTTATCCTTGCCATGCCAAGCTTTGCGCAAGACGCAGCCATTATCGAAGAAACCCCACCTATGGCAGAAATTGGTTATATATTGAACTCGTTTATGTTTCTGGTCACTGGGTTTCTGGTGATGTTTATGGCAGCTGGCTTCACTATGTTGGAGGCGGGCCTTGTGCGCCAAAAGAACGTGACCATGCAGTTAACGAAGAATATTGCGCTGTTTAGCCTTGCGGCCATCATGTATTATGCCGTTGGTTATAATTTGATGTATCCAGGTGATGGCTGGATTGCAAGCAATGTATTGGGTATGTTTGCTCCAGCATCTTTGGACCCCGTTGGACTTACTGATACGGATCCAGATCTAACCTACGCCTCTGTCGGTTCAGACTTCTTCTTCCAATTGATGTTCTGCGGTGCTACATGTTCGATCGTTTCGGGTGCTTTGGCCGAACGTATTAAACTTTGGCCTTTCTTGGCCTTCTGTGCTATTTTAACTGCCTTTATATATCCAATTCAAGCTTCATGGAAATGGGGCGGCGGTTTCTTGAACGAAATGGGCTTCTTGGACTTTGCCGGTTCGACTGTCGTTCACTCGGTTGGTGGATGGGCTGCGTTGGCGGGCGCCTTAATCTTGGGTCCACGTCTGGGTAAATACAAAGAAGGCAAAGTTATTCCAATGGTTGGTTCTAATCTACCCTTGGCAACTCTAGGAACATTTATTCTTTGGCTTGGTTGGTTTGGCTTTAACGGCGGTTCGCAGCTGTACATGGATACCGCGTCAAACATCGCTGACATCAGCCGTATCTTCGCAAACACCAATGCAGGTGCAGCAGGTGGTGCGTTGGGCGCTTTGATATTGACCCAATTACTTTACGGGCGTCCAGACTTGACCATGGTGCTTAACGGCGCTTTGGCTGGCTTGGTTTCTATCACTGCCGAGCCTTTGACACCTTCGCTTGGCGCTGCCACAGCGATTGGTGCCGCAGGTGGTGTTTTGGCAGCGTTGGCTGTTCCTCTTCTGGACAAGTTGAAAATCGACGACGTAGTGGGCGCCATCCCCGTGCATTTGGTCTGCGGTATTTGGGGTACTTTAGCGGTTTGCTTCACCAACAATGATGCGTCGTCTGGAACCCAGCTCTACTCGATCCTGGTAATAGGAACTTTCACTTTCGTCGCATCCGGTGTCGTTTGGCTAATATTAAAGATGGTTTTTGGTATTCGCGTATCGGCGGAAGACGAGATAATTGGTTTAGACAAATCCGAACTCGGGATGGAAGCATACCCGGAATTTACCAAAGGCTGATATTCTCATCAGTTGGAAACTGCCTGGAGCCTCAGGGCCTCGGGTAGTTTTATTTTGGCATGACGCTTTTCTGAGACAAGGTCGCCTAAAGGGCACGAATTTCAATAAAGCTTGGGCCACTTGGACTTTGTTCAAGAGCCGCTTGTAGGGCCTTTGGTTCTTTTGCAACCGAAGTAAACGGCAAACCGCACGCCGCGGCAAAGGCTTTCATATCCAAGGGGCTTGGATCACAGCCGAGCACCTCTGCCCCCGCATCAGCCATTGCCGTGGCTATTTCTCTGAAGCCAGAATTGTTCCAAACGACAAATCGAATGGGCAAATTTTCATCAAGCGCGGTGCGCAATTCACCTGGGCTAAACTGCAGGCCGCCATCACCAACCAAACAAATAACAGGGCGATTAGGGGCGCCTAAGGCTGCGCCAACTGCAGCCCCTAGGCTAAAGCCCAAGGCACCGTAGCCCGTGGCAGCATTAAACCACCCACCGGCAATGTCGTGGTCGTAATATAAATTTCCTGCATAAACGGGCTGCGTGCTGTCGCCCACGATCATGGCTTGGGGCAGGGCCCTTTGCATGGCGCGCAGCATTGCAACTTGCTCTTTTACTCCCTGGGGCAACTCTGCCCAAGCAGTGTCGCGGGTCTGCACTGCACGGGCTGCGCCTTGAGCTGATTTTTGGTCAAGATGCGGCAACAAAAGTTCTAAGATCCCCGAAGCGTCGCCATGCAGCCTGACTCCTGCGGCATGGCGCGCCAGTTGTTGTAGGCAAAGATCGATTCGGATCATACCTGAAATGTCGGGAAAATCATTTTGTGCATACATGTCATAATCAGTCTGCCCAAGCTCGGTTCCGATGGCTAGAATTTGATCGGCGCTGATGATTAAGTCGCGCACAGCCGCCAAACTAGGGCTCGCTGGTACATTTAACGGGTGGCCCGCCATAAGGCCACGCGCGTTGGTAGTTTGAATTACCGGCGCATCTAAGCGTGCGGCCAAAGCCGCTAATGGCTGCCCTGTATTCTTGGCGCCACCCCCAGCCAAAATGACCACATTTTTAGCCGCGTTCAGCTTTGTGACAGCATCCCTCATCGCGGCTGCGTTGGCAGTGGGGGGCAACGGCTCCGCAATGGCGTTTAGATCAAGGCTGGGCAGGCGCATCACATCAGTTGGCACTTCGATATGAACGGGGCCCGGGCGGCCTGACAAAAGCGCTGCGAAAGCTTGCGCTAAGACAGGTTCTAACGCCTCAGCCGAGGTGATTTGAAAGCTTGGACAAAGGGCCGCTACCATCGCGCTCTGATTGGGCAATTCATGCAAAAGGCCCATGCCAAGGCCCAAGCTTGCGCGCTGATTGACCCCCGAGATTACCAAAATAGGCACGCTGTCGGCACGCGCTTGCGCCATAGCTGTTAAGGCATTGGTCAGGCCTGGCCCCGTGATTACGAAGGCTACGCCCACCTTTCCGCTAGCGCGGGCATAGCCATCTGCCATAAAGGCCGCCCCCTGTTCATGGCGGGCGGTCACATGTCGAATTCCAGAATTTGGTAAGCCTCGGTAAAGTTCCACCGTATGTACACCTGGAATGCCAAAGACCACCTCGACGCCGCGCGCGGCAAGGACCGCGACAAGTGCTTCTCCGACTGTTACTTTCATTTGTCACCCGTCAAAAGGTCTTGGGTAAAGGCAATGATGCGATCGCACGCGCGGTCAATCTCTGTGTCTGTAGTGCTGAGCGCTAATCGCAACCAGCCTGATAGGGCCGGCCCAAACGACTCGCCAGGCATCACTGCGACTAAGGCTTCATCCAAAAGTCGCTCGGCGAAGGCCTCGCCTGAAAGACCGGTGGCACGGATGTTCACCAAAGCAAACATCCCCGCTTGGGGCCGGTGCACCTTGAGCCCCGCCACTCCATGCAGGCGCGTCACCAATAGATCAGCGCGTCGCGCAAAGCGTTCGCGCATTCCCTTTGCAACTTCAGACGGGGCGGAAAGCGCAAGTGCCGTCATATCTGCGATAAAGGGCTGATTGCCAAACAGCATAGTCTCAGATAGGGGCAACAGCCTTTGGGTAAATTCCTTAGGTCCTATGCACCAGCCCGACCGAAAGCCCGCTGCGGCATGGGATTTTGAAATGGAACAAGCAACAATCACACGATCGTCCAAAGACGGGTCATCAAGCGGTGACGCGAACATGGTGCCGTCAAAAATCAAATCTTCATAAACCTCATCGCAAACGATCCACAAGTTATGGGCCTTTGCCAAGGCACCGATCGCGACAATATCCTCGCTCGTCAGGATTGAACCCGTGGGGTTATGTGGTGAATTTAGAAAAACCACCCGTGAACGCGCTGTTATTTTTTCGGAAAGATCGGACGCCTGCATACGAAATCCATGTTCGGGCCGCAATGTGACGGGCACGACTTGGGCCCCAGAGGCGCGAATGACAGCCTCATAAGTTGCATACATTGGGTCACCAACCAGAACCTCATCACCGCTATCAACAAGGCCCATAAAAATGGAAAAAATCGTAGTTTGGGTGCCAGGAAAACACATTACCTGTTCGGCTGAAATGGGGCGTCCACGTCTCTGACTATAACGTGAGGCGATGGTTTTAACCAAATCTGGTTCTCCACGCCCGCTCGAATATCCCGTTCGGCCTGAGGTCATGGATTGGGTGGCCTGATCAATCAGGGTTTTGGGAGTGGGCACATCAGGTTCGCCGATGGTCAATTCAATCACATCTGCACCTGCTTTTTTCATGGTGCGTCCGCGCGCATGGATGGCCCATTTGGCCCCCGCAAGGTCAGCCAAACGATCTGTAATTGAAGCGTAACGCATTTTTGAACTTTCATTTCGATTTTTATGCCTTTTGAGCTGATAAAAGTGAAGGCTTTCTATGCAAAAAGCAAGTAGATCCGCCGGGCCCCTGCGATCAATCTATTGGCCTATAGGCCACATCTTTATGTACGATCACATCGGCTTGCGGATAGTAGGTAAAGATAGCACGGCGCAAACTTACGCCTATGTCATGGGCTTCGCGAAGCGTTTGGATGCCCTCTAATTTAATATGGATATGCACGAAAACACGGCTTCTGGCGGTACGATTTTTCAACCTATGATAGCCCAAGACTAGTCGTGCGCAATTGCAGCGATCTCTTCCTCTATGGCGAGATCAGCGCGCCTATCCATCAATGCAGCCCAAGCCTCAAGCCCCAGGCCCAGTTCTTCCTGCACTATAAATCAGCATGCCTGCAGCCCCAAGGCCCACGATACTGTCAGGTTGGCCTAGCCCATAGTTTTTAGCAGCCCAAAGCGACGTAACGGCCCCTAAATTGGGCAGGAAATCCTCCAAATAGTGCAGCTGGTCGGCCGCCATCACCCGCGATCCAGTTTTGTGCGCAACAAGGCTTTGTCACAAAATTAACCCACCCGTCAGCATTATAGAGGTGACCATAACCCAAATACCGTGATTTTTGGCCTTAATGCTCACCGTATGACCCGCGGACAGGCGCAAAATTACAGCAGGAAGGATCACAAGTGCAGAACAAAGGATGATAAAGGCCTGTGCAAGGGTGGTCAAATTTTCGACAGAGGAATGGCTAAAACTATTGTCCTCGTCTGGTGGATGCACGGCATAGATCACCATCGCTACAGCGCCTAAAGAAATAATCCAATCTAATCCGCTGTCAGCAAGCGATACGGCCACAGACAAAGATCCTGTTTCAAAAAAAGCCTGAAACTTTAGTCTCACTAAAATTAAGGCCACAAAAATCGAAGCGGCTCCCGCAGACAGGTTCATTTTTAAATGGCTATACGGAGCTGACATTATGATGCGCCCCAAAGGCGTACCGAAAGGAGGCCGATGGGTCGCGCTTTAGTCAAATATCTCGTCGACAAATATCCCCCAGAGCGCGGTTTTTTTGGCCCAAGCATTTTGACCCTCTAGTGTGAGCTTGCACCAATCAAGATTGCAGGTGGTCAGCTTTGCTACAACGCCCACCCCAGCATTCATCACGACGGACGATCTAAGATCAGGTTGCTGACGCAGGTCTGCCATTTCAGCTGTGATCAGTCCTGTGCGCATGCCTGATAAAAGCGTGTAATACATCCAGCCACCCATGGCCTCCGAATCTTCCACACGGCGCCAGTTTCCATATTCGGCTGTGATTTTAAGTGGCATGTCCACACGTGAAAATACCCAGTCGATGCGGTGCTTAAAGCTTGGGCCTCGGCGTGCGTTGCCCTCGGATGATTTGAGCGATACAAACCGTGGCAGGGGAAAAGAGGTCACAGGCCCAACCGTTCTGACTTGCACAGTTGCGACTGGCGCCGAATCTTCGGCCAATGCCTCCTTAGGAACAAAGGCAAGTATTGCCGTCACAGAGACTGCTGTCAAAAACCCTTGCCGTATGCAGGCAAGGGAATGTGGCCTTAGCCGCAATGGGAAGTTTGTGATTTTTGCCCTGAGCATGTGGGGGCTGATCCTTTGGTCGGCTTCTTAACTTTGCCCCGTGAAAGGGCTTACGGAATTCTTTGCTTGTATCACTTTGACATGAAATTTGTAGGTATGGAAGTATTTGCAGGAGATGAGCGAACTTATATCGTCTAAAAAACTGTGCATGATCGTTAAGCGGTGATTTCCCGAAAGAGTTAGGCACGCATTTGCGGGCTTTTTGATGCGATCTTGCGTGAGAATAACATGAAAATGACCCCAGAAGAATTGGCCGCCTCCTTGCAAGTGACATGCTTGAATGCGCAGTTTTGGTCCAAGCGGGCGAGCAACTGAAACTGCTAGCAAATTAAGGTGTGTGCACAGACCATATCGACATCGGCTATGTGCGTGAAATGAGGTTGTTATGTCCAATACCCCGAGCGTTGTCGCTGATAATATCAGTGATATAATTATGTACCTTATCCTGGCTGTGGCGCTGCGCGCGTCAGAAAGCATGGTGTAGATGCAAAGTGGAGTATGGCAGTGCTGCTCACTGATGAACTGCTTCGTGCACGTTCTAGTAGACCGACGCTTAGGTGACTTGGAGATGGGAGGCATTGGCCAAGCCGTAGCCCGCGTGTCTTTGGCACGCAGATCAATTATCACAAGTGCAAACTGATGCATTCAGACATCAAAACTGATCTGCATACAATCTATTGGGGGCCTCTGGATCAAATGGTGGCGCGGGGCTTGACATGAGAGACCGCGTGATTTTGAATACTTAAAATTTTCCCAATGGGCTCTGGCTGCCCGATCAGATTTTGCTAGTACCCCTTTGGGGTAAGGCCCGACGTCAAAGCCCTAATAACCGCGCGCAAGGTCGACGCGGTGGAGTAAAGGCAAGCCTGTTTCAGAGCGCCAAATATTTTCCACCACAACGCGGCTTGCGGATTCTGATCTTGTGTCCGCAGCAACATGAGGCGTGATGGTGACTTTCGGATGGCGCCAAAAAGGGTGATCTTGTACTAAAGGTTCTTGATGAAAGACATCCAAAGTTGCGTGCGATAGCACCCCTTTGTCTAGGGCCGCAATCAGGGCTGCGTCGACAATCAATGTACCACGTCCAGGGTTGATAAGCACTGCTCCCTTCGGCAAAAAGCCAAAACGTTCAGCGTTCAAAAGTCCTATGGTTTGCGCTGTATCAGGCAAGAGCGTCACCAAAATTTGTGTGCCATTTAGCAGCGTCTTAAGCCCATCATTACCGTAATAATAGGGAATATCCAAGCCATCTTTAGGGCTCCGGCCCCAGGCTGACACTGGAAAATTAAGTGCCTTTAGGGCTTTAATCACCGCGGCGCCCAAGGCACCCATTCCCATAACCCCAACAGGCCTTTCGCGCGCAAGTGGTGGACACGTTGGGTCCCATCGGTGCGTACGATTAACTATATGTAGGTCCATTCCCAGATGGTGGCGCAGCACATGACCCACCACATATTCGACCATGCCTTCGGTGAGTCCGGGATCAACCATACGGCACAAAGGCTGGCTTAGAGTTTTGTTGGTGACCAGTTTTTCAACGCCTGCCCAAAGACTTAAGACCGCGCGGGTACCGCTATAAGGCGTAAAGTCACTGATTACACCATTTGGGGCAAAAATAATGTAATCTACCGTTTCAGGCGAGCTTGGCGTTTCGGTCATGATCCGTGCGGAAATTCGCGCCTCGGTTAAGGCCTGTTTTAAGGGGGCTTCATACGACACCCAATTTTTCTGGCCAGCAGCAAAGAAAATATTTAGCATTTATACTCCGTTCACCGCGGCCTATGAATGTGTGCGCTTTGCACCAGCCCAAAAGCCGTTAGAAGCACCAACATGGCCGAACCCCCGTATGAGAGCAAAGGTAGAGGCACGCCAACCACAGGTACCATTCCCATAACCATAGACAGATTGACTGCTAAATAGAAAAAGAAATTCGCAGCCACCCCTAAGGTCAAGAGTGACGCAAAACGATTTTTATTTTGCAAAGCTGAACTGATGCAAAAAGCGACTATCAATGCATAAAGCATTAGTAGTGAAAAGGCACCGATGAAACCAAACTCTTCAGCCAAGGTGGTAAAAATAAAATCGGTATGTTTTTCGGGTAAAAAATTCAAACGGCTTTGTGTGCCCTGCATATAGCCTTTGCCAGACCATCCGCCTGATCCTAACGCAATTTTGGCTTGAATTATATTATAGCCCGCACCTAGCGGGTCGGCGGTGGGGTCTAAAAATGTATCAATACGACGATATTGATAATCATGGAGCATCTGCCACGAGGTACCGCGTCCGATAAAGACTGCCACAACCAATCCCACGCCAGCGCCAATAACTCCAGCGAAATACCAAATTGATACGCCAGCGCAAAACATCACGGCCGCACCGCCCAATATCAGCATCAGGCTGGTGCCTAAATTTGGTTGCATTAGGACCAAAACTGCTGGAGCCACGGTTATGATCACAGGAATCAAGACCCAAAGAGGTTTTGAGACCTTTTTTGGATCTAGGGCGTCATAATAAGTTGCTAGGGCCATGACTAGCGTAAATTTCATCATCTCGGAGGGTTGCAACTTGATCGGACCAATATCAATCCAGCGCTGGGCTCCCATGCCGACATGGCCAAAAAATTCAACCGCCAAAAGCAAGATAAAGGCCGTAGAATAGGCCAGACCCGACATTGATTGCCAAAACCAAATTGGTACGATCCCAACCACAATCAAGATGCCTAAGCCCAAGATAAATCGAATCATTTGCGGTGCAGCCCAAGGCTGCATACTACCGCCAGCTACAGAATAAAGCATCAAAAAGCCTGCCGCTGCCACGGCGCAAATCAGCAAAAGAAGGGCCCAATTAAAATAAAGGATTTTATTAAAACCCGTAGGCACTGTTTTGATGTTATATTCTAAAAAACTCATGGTGTCCCTGGTTAGGCTTTAGACCTGCTACGACTGTCTTTTTCAAAATGGCGCAGTTTCATATTTTTAAAAAATTCTTCCATACCGTCACGCTGCGAAGGTGGATAGGCTGAAAGCGGGGGCACCCCTTGGGTCAAAGCACTAAGCAAAATATCACGTGCAATGGGAGCCGCAACGGCCGAGCCGCCACCGCCATGTTCAACCACAACACTCACCGCAACTTTGGGGTCATCGTAAGGCGCAAAACCCACGAACAAAGAATGGTCGCGGCTTAGCCATGGCAGATCTTCATTTGCAATGACGCCGCTTTCGTGCTCGGCGGCTGAAATATTCCGTACCTGAGAGGTGCCCGTTTTTCCTGCCATTTTCATGGCTGGATCTTGAATGCGTGATCCGCGCGCGGTGCCGCGTTCAGAATTCACCGCGTCAAACATACCTTTTCGCATGGCCTTAATATGATGAAGCTGAAAGCCTAAATCGCTTTTTTCTGGTTCGCGCTGGGGCCCCTCGTTAACTCTCATGATTAAGCGCGGCACTATATTTTTTCCTGTGGAAAGGCGCGCGGTCATCACGGCCAATTGCAAAGGTGTGGTCAAGACATAGCCCTGACCGATTGACGCATTGATCGTGTCTCCCACCCGCCATTCTTGCTGATATTTGGCTTTTTTCCAATCTTTGTCTGGCATAACTCCGTTGGAAATTGACGACATTGACAGTTCGTGGCGTTGCCCAAGGCCGAGGCGATGGCCAACTTTGGCTATTTTATCAATGCCAACTTTTTGCGCCACTTCGTAAAAGAACACATCACAGCTTTTCTCCAATGCATCCGTTAGGTTCACAGTGCCATGGCCACCATGTTGCCAGCAGTGAAAACGCCGACCGCCCAATTCGTAATAGCCAGGACAAAATATTTTATCTTCAGGCCTAATGACACCTGCATCAAGCGCCGCTAAAGCCGTAACCATTTTAAAGGTAGAACCTGGCGGATAGGCCCCTTGTACCGCTTTATTAGCCAAAGGACGATGTTCGTCTTGGGTCAAAATATTGTAGTTGACTTGCGAAATACCATCCACTAAAAAATTAGGATCAAAACTCGGCGCTGAGGATATCGCCAAAATATCACCATTGGTCACATCAATGACTACAGCAGCTGCACTTTTATCGACCAAACGTGCTTGGGTGAAGTTTTGCAAGGCCGCATCGATGGTCAGGCGAATATCAGCGCCTGGCATGGATTCGGTGCGTTCAAGCTCACGCATCACTCGGCCAAGGGCATTAACCTCGATCCTCTTACTGCCAGCCTGGCCGCGCAAAATATTTTCGCTCCAGCGCTCCACGCCAATTTTGCCAATCTGAAATTTTGGAATTTGCAATACAGGGTCTGGGTCTGTTATCTTGGTCAGATCACGCTCTGAAACGGGGCCGACATATCCTATAATATGGGCGAAATCTTCTGCCAAAGGATAAGAGCGGCTAAGACCTACTTCAACTGAAATCCCAGGCAGTGCCGGTGCATTTACCGAAATTTTTGCCAAATCACCCCATTCCAACTGATCTAAAATCGTTACAGGAACGAATGAGCGTCGCCGCTTGATCTCTTTAAGCATGCGTTCAACATCAAAAGGTCGCAGCGGCAAGAGGTGTGTGAGGCGGGTTAGTGTCTCTTCCACATTCCCCGCATCTTCCCGGGTGATGATGACGCGGTAGCTTTGCTTGTTACCTGCGAGCAGCCGCCCTAAACGATCGTGAATAAGACCCCGCTCTGGAGCCAAAAGACGAATGTTTACGCGGTTTTCTTCGGCTAAAAGGAGAAACTGATTAGCCTGATCAACCTGCAAGTAGCGCATGCGCGCGCCCAAAATCGCAACAATGCCCACCATGCCAGCGCTCAAAATTAGGGCGCGTCGGTTTACCTGGCCTGCGGCTTCTTCAATTTCGCGTTTAGTGTGTTTCATAACCGTCGCCCTAGGGCATCAACCTCACCCATGGCGGGCTTGTGTACCTTAAACAGCAAATTCGACATCCAAACTACTATTGGGTAGGCGGCAATGGATGCCAAGACCCCAATTACTTCAAACCCAAAATTTTCTACTGGAGTAATGGTTAAAAAGGCAATGATCTGCGTCGTCATTAAAATTGACATCATCAGAACTGCAATCATCATCCATTCGGCAAATAACGACAGTTCCCGCACAAAATGAATACGATTGCGCAGAAACTCAGTCCCAAGAACAACTGCAAAGGCAAAAAGACCAGGAGGACGCATCAAAATGAGATCTGTCAGTAGTATCACTAGAGCGATTAAAAAGGCCGGTAGATAATCAGGCCGGCGGATCACCCAAGCCATAGTAAGGCAAAGCAATAGATCGGGGCCAGGCCAGTCGCCTGCTGATTGTCCAAGAGGCAAGATTTTGATAAAAATAAAAACATACCCAAGCAAAAAATAAAGCCCACGGTGCAACCACACATCGCTGCGCAGTTCACTCTGCACTGATGCCCCCTGTCTGGGGCAAAGGCGCTTCGAGAGGGTCGTTTATATCGTTGATATTTAAATTAGTAGCAGAAACTAAGCCACCAGGGTCAGTAATGGCTTTAACGGCGTAGCTCCGCAATACTCGCAGGAACTCGAGCCGTTCATAATCCGCAGACAGGCGCAACCTCAGGCGACGGTCTGGTCCAGTGGCCACTGATCCAACCAAAAGACCTGCCGGAAAGACGCCCCCATCCCCCGAGGACAACACCTGATCCCCTGGCCGAACCATTTCTGGTTTTTCCAAAAAAGCCAAAGTCGGAAGCTTGCTGTTATCGCCAATCAAAATTGCATGTTGCCCGGATGGCTGCACAGTTATTGGAATTTGACTGTTCGAATCCGTCAGCAAAATGACTCGCGCTGTGCGTCGCCCGACCCCAGAAATTCGACCCACTAGCCCAAGACCATCCATTGCGGCCCAGCCGTCTTGAATGCCATCACGGGCCCCCACATTGAGCAAGACTGATTGGCGAAAAGGCGAGCCACTGTCTGCCAAAACAACACCACTTATATGGGTCAGTTGGCTGTCAAGCCGCACGCGATTTAAATCCAAAAGCCGTACGTTTTTAAGTTCAAGCTGCAGCGCTGCTTCCTTCCAAGCTTTCATTTTCTGCAGTTCGCGGCGTAATTCTTGGTTTTGTTCATAGACGCGGGCGTAGGACTGAAAGTTCTTTACCATCGCGCTGAGCGATCGGATTGGTAAAATCGCCCATTCCATATTGGGCACGAAACGGTCAATCAGAGCAGCGCGAAATTGATCTACCCGGGGGCCATCAATGCGCCACAGGGAAAAAACTCCAAGTAACAAGAATAAAATCCCACCCAACAAAATACGCCGGACGGGTCTTTTATAATAGTCAGGCGATATGGGTGCTTTCGCCACGCATGCCTCTTATTTAGATTGGGCGGAACCGGCCCTTTTCTTAGCTGTCATAATCAATCACGTGGCGCAATTGTTTTTCATATTCAAGCGCTTTGCCTGTACCAAGTGCCACGCAATTCAAAGACTCATTGGCGACTGAAATTGACAGGCCAGTTTGCTCGCGCAGTGCCAGATCTAAATCTCCAAGCAAAGCACCGCCGCCAGTCAGCATGACGCCGCGATCAACAATGTCGGCGGCCAAATCTGGCGGTGTTGTTTCCAAGGCCTGCATCACTGCATCGCAAATTTGCTGTACGGGTTCGGCTAAGGCCTCGGCCACTTGGGCTTGGTTGATCTCGGTTTCTTTGGGCACACCATTGAGCAGATCGCGACCGCGTATCTGCATCGAAGCGCCACGCCCATCGTCAGGCATGCGGGCTGTTCCGATCGAAGTTTTTATGCGTTCGGCTGTGGCCTCGCCTATCAAAAGATTTTGATGGCGGCGCAAATAGCTAATTATTGCTTCATCCATACGGTCGCCGCCCACACGCACAGAACGCGCATAAACGATATCTCCTAATGACAAAACCGCGACCTCAGTCGTGCCGCCGCCAATATCAACTACCATATTGCCAGTCGGATCAGTTATTGGCATGCCCGCGCCAATAGCCGCAGCAATCGGTTCGGCAATCAAACCCGCGCGGCGCGCGCCAGCAGAAAGAACCGACTGACGAATGGCGCGTTTTTCCACTGGTGTTGCACCATAAGGCACGCAAACAATAATTTTTGGCTTCGAAAAGGATGTGCGACGGTGCACTTTACGAATGAAGTGTTTGATCATTTCTTCAGCAGTGTCGAAATCTGCTATCACGCCGTCACGCATTGGGCGAATGGCCTCGATGCTGCCGGGGGTGCGCCCAAGCATCAACTTGGCGTCTTCGCCTACGGCCAAAACTTGCTTACGCCCGTCTTTCACATGATAGGCCACAACTGAGGGTTCATTCAAAACAATACCCTTGCCACGCACATAGACCAACGTATTGGCTGTGCCCAAGTCAATGGCCATATCTGACGAAAGAAGTCTTGAAAATATCGGCATGCGGAGAAAAACCTTGTTCAAAATTGGCGAGTCTAATCGCGATGTTTCAGTCTATTATAAGTGTCTCTTCGCGTAAGGGAAAGAGCTTTGCTTCATCTTGCCGAAAGGTCTGCGTACCCCCCCCAAGCCTAGGGCTTGGGGGGGGGGTTAGGATATATCTTTGTAGTGGACTGTTTTTAAATCGTGATCTGGCGCAGATTTGCTGCGGCGCTGGATTAATTTATTAAGCGCATTCAAATAGGCTTTTACAGAAGCGACCACCGTATCAGTGTCTGCAGACTGGCCAGTCGCAATTTTCCCGTCTTCTTCCAAGCGGACGGAGACCGTAGCTTGCGCATCGGTCCCCTCGGTCACAGCGTGGACTTGATAAAGCTGAAGGCGTGCTGAATGTGTGAATAGTATTTTCACCGCGTTAAACGCCGCATCTACAGGACCGTCGCCGGTGGCATCAATCGAATGATCTACCCCTTCGATAGTCAGCGTCAATTTGGCTTCTTGTGGACCTTCGGTGCCGCAAACTACGCGCAGGCGTTTAATTTGCAACGTGTCATGCTCTGCACTTGTAGTGGTGTCTTGCATCAACGCAATCAGATCGTCGTCATAGACTTCTTTCTTGCGATCGGCCAAAGCCTTGAAGCGCACGAAAACATCTGCCAGTTGATTGTCGGCCAAGTCATGGCCCAGATCAGACAACTTTGCCCGCAACGCGGCGCGACCCGAATGTTTACCCATGACAAGGTTGGTTTCCGAAAGGCCAATGTCTGTTGGGCACATGATTTCGAATGTTTCGGCGTTTTTTAACATTCCATCTTGGTGGATACCGCTTTCATGTGCAAAAGCATTCTTTCCCACGATGGCCTTGTTAAACTGTACTGAAAAACCTGATACTGTGGCCACTTTGCGGCTAATATTCATAATTTTTGTGGAATCAATACGGGTTTGAAAGGGTAATATATCATTACGCACTTTCATTGCCATGACGACCTCCTCCAATGCTGTGTTGCCCGCGCGTTCGCCTAACCCATTGATCGTGCATTCAATCTGGCGTGCGCCTGCAACTACGGCAGCCAAAGCGTTGGCGGTGGCCATACCAAGGTCATTGTGGCAGTGAGTTGCAAAAATGATATCGTCGGCGCCAGGCACGTGATTAAGCAACATCGTGATCAAATTGGCGCTTTCCGAAGGGGCGGTATACCCTACAGTGTCAGGAATATTGATCGTGGTCGCACCGGCCTTGATGGCTATTTCAACGACGCGGCACAGATAATCATGTTCGGTTCGGGTTGCGTCCATCGGCGACCATTGCACATTGTCACACAGATTGCGAGCGTGGGTAACAGTGTCTGCGATGCGCTCTGCCATTTCGTCCATCGTTAAATTTGGAATAGTGCGGTGCAAGGGCGAGGTACCAATGAATGTGTGAATACGCGGAGAGCGGGCGTGTTTTACCGCCTCCCAGCAGCGGTCTATATCTTTGTAATTGGCGCGGGCTAGGCCGCAAATGGTAGAATTTTGTGACTGTTTGGCAACGGCTCTTACGGCTTCAAAATCACCTTCTGATGCTATGGGAAAGCCTGCTTCGATAATATCGACCCCCATCTCATCTAAAAGTGCTGCGATTTCCAGCTTTTCAGAATAAGTCATAGTGGCCCCTGGAGATTGTTCTCCGTCGCGTAAGGTAGTGTCGAATATCAATACGCGGGGTTGAGCGATATTCGTTATCATTAAAGTGTCCTTTGTCTGTCTTTGCTGCAACATCACATCTGGCCGCATAATTCTGAGCGGTGGCGCCCAAGGCACGCTCAGAGCAAGGTAAGGAGCAGAAACGCACAGAATTTTAGGGCGAACGCGCCCTTGAAAGCAATATTAACCTGATTGGCCCGTGTCATCATCCAGTCAATCATAAGGCGTAATTTTAAAAAGAAAAGTGCAAAATTTGGCAGAGTGCCATGACAAGGTTGGACTTGAATTCACGCCTTCCCAAGCTAGATCGATGAGTAGGATTTAAAAGGAGTGCCCATGAAAGCATTGATCATTGGCCAATCGGGCGGGTTGGGACAGGCCCTATCTGCGCGCTTTGCTGACATAGGGTATAGCGTCACCGGGCTGTCGCGACGAACAGGCAACTTTGATATCAGGGACGAGGCCAGCATTCAAAAAAATATCGCGGCCGTAGGGGGCGGTTTTGACCGTGTCATCATCGCTACGGGCGTTTTGAATGGCGCTGGACAGGGCCCTGAAAAGGCGCTCTCGGCCCTAACGTTGGAAGCCCTCGCAGACCAATTCACTGTGAACGCCTTTGGGCCAGCCTTGATTTTAAAACATCTGATTCCGCTGGTCCCCCGCGATCGCGCAATTAAAATTGGAGTTTTGTCAGCACGGGTTGGATCTATTGGCGATAATGCGTTGGGGGGCTGGTATTCTTACCGCGCTGCCAAAACGGCGCTCAATCAATTGGTGCATACTGCCGCCATTGAATGGGCGCGGCGCAATCCTTTATCGGTTTTGGCGTTGCTGCACCCCGGCACGGTGCAAACAGGCTTTAGTGCCGCTTATCACGGGTCGCATCCGACTATTACGGCTGATAAATCTGCGGCCATGTTGATTGAAACCCTAGAAAGTCTGAAACCCCAAAACACGGGGAGCTTCTATGATTATAGAGGGGCACCCGTCGTTTGGTAGAGCGTTTTAATCAGTGTTCTAGGCGATCAGCTAATCCCTGACCTTTCGGCGCGTTGCGGATCGGGTGCGTGATGTGATCTTAATGGCAAAAGTTGTAGGAGAACCTGCAGCTTTTGCGCATCATACACAAAAAATAGTTCTGATATTTGCTGCAATGCGCGGCTTTGAGCAGCAATTACGCGATTTAGGGTGACAGGTTGCTTACAGCTTCTTTGATGATTCAGACAATACTCAAACATTGGCTAGAAAAATCATGCGCCACGTTCTCACTTTGGATGTGTGATCAGCTTGTTATGACGCGGGCGGACGAGTGGCGGGTGGGTACCGAACTTTCTCGCTCGGTGCTGGACAAAACTCTGTTAGAGGATAACCAATTTTTATGTAGTGATGACACTTTTCAAATTTGGGCACAGGACCAAAAGTCGTTTTGGATGGAGTGCTTCTATCATAATCAGCCCAAAGGTGGCTAGTGAAATTATGACTTCGAAAATCAAAAAGCCGGCAACCCTGATCTTTTTTGAATAAGCCTACTTCGCTTTGCGCCAGTACAAAAACCTAAAAGATCATGGCTTTAGTTGGTAATAACTTTGGTTGCCACTTTGGCGATATTGATTATTTTGATTGGGCAACCAGCTGGATTGGTGCTTTGCAGGCCTTAGTGCATTTCATTGAATACGCGTTGCTACGTTTCGGAGACGAACAAGATCCGATGCTGGAATCGGATCCGATATTATCGCATTCATTTTTTTCACCGTATATGGATATTGGACTGTTGTCGCCAAGGGAGGTTTGTAATGCTGTAGAAACATCTGACAAAGCTGGAAAAATTCCGCTGAATTCGGTCGAAGGCGATATACGGAAAATGATCGGTTGACACGAATTTATGCGTGGTGCGCATTTGTAAAAGGCCCTCATATCTATTATCAAATGGCTTGGATGAAAGCGCTCCTTTGTCGCCTCTTTATTTAGGCGCGCCAACAAAGGCGACCTGTATGGATGTGGCCATCAAGCAAACGCTTATGATGACTAGTCACTTTGCGCTATTGGCAGGAATATCAACGCAAGAAGTTCAGCAATGGTATTTATCTGTCTATATTGATGCTTTTGAATACGTCGAGACACCAAATATTATAGGCATGTCACAAGGGGCCGATCGAGAAGTGACTGCGTCAAATCCGTATGTTTCGTCTGGCGCCTAAATCGCGCACATGTCTGATTATCACAAAGACTGCCATTGCGTTGTCTAAGATAAGCTTGGGTCGCAGGATTGTCACTTTAATTTGCTTTACTGGCATTTTTCAAACCGCTCCCGCGAGACCTTTAAGCCCAATCCCGGTATGGCGAAAATGTATCGTCTTTGGGGTTATGGGCTCCTTAATCGACGTGAGGCCATCATCGATAAGGGTCAAAAAATTATAGAAAATGTTGCTGCATAGAATCTTGCTTAGGGTAGAGAATTACCGGCTAGAGAGCGCCGGATTAGCCGGCTCGATGATAGTTGATTTCGGTCCAGAAAGCTGGGCCTCTTTGGCAATATAGACGCCCTTATCCCAATTCCCATCCAGAATCTGACCCGAGGTATAACGCATTAGGCCCTCACCTTGGCGCAAGCCCACGCTAAAGCTGCCTTCATAGACGTCGCCATTGCCATAGGTGGCGGTGCCCTTGCCGTCGATCTCGCCAGATTTCCAGTCGCCTGAATAACGAAAACCGTCGGGCATGACTATTTCGCCTTGCCCTTCGCGTGCACCATCCACAAAATTTCCAGAGAAACTGGTGCCATCGGCATAATCAACTATGGCGCGGCCGTGGCGCTTTCCCGCTAGCCAGCCGCCTTCATAGCGATAGCCGTCAGGATATGTCATCAAACCGCTGCCATTGGGCAGCGCATCTTTAAAGTCACCCTCATAGATCACCTGATCAGAATAAATCGCGCTGCCCTTACCTTGGATCACGCCATCGACCCAAATGCCTTTATGCATCGAGCCGTTAGAATACTCGATTTTACCCTGTCCGTTGGGGCGGTCATCGGCAAAGCTACCCCGATAGATTGTACCATCTGTATATGTCACAACGGCCAAACCGTTCATGCGCCCTTCTACCCAAATGCCGTCATATTTATAGCCAGACACGGTTGTAAAAATGCCTTTTCCATGGCGCTTGTCGGCGACAAATTTGCCGCTATACGCATCGCCGTTTGGGCTTTCGACGCGGCCCTCGCCTTGGCGCGTGCCATTAATCAATGTGCCTTTGTAAATATCTCCGTTGGGTTGGGTCAATACACCCTCACCGTTCATTTGCCCGTCCACCCAGAGGCCTTCATAAATCAGGCCGTCGGGTAAAGTTAACTTTCCTTGACCTGAGCGCTGGCCTTGGTCGAAATTACCTGCATAAATCGCTCCGTCAGAAAAGGTTAAAATACCTATGCCTTGTTTGATGCCCGCAAGCCAAGTGCCCTCGTAACGCGCGCCATCATCTGACGTCATCGCGCCTTGGCCGTTCATTTGACCATTCAAAAAGCCGCCTGTATAGTTTGACCCATCGGCATAATAGGCAAGCCCTAGTCCGGTCATCGCACCCAAGATCCAGCCGCCCTCATAGCTTGAACCGTCGGCATAGTTGATTAGGCCTTTACCATTGGGTTTGCCCTCTGAGAACATACCACTGTAAACAGCACCATTGGTATAACGCGCTTCTCCCATCCCAGAGATCACGCCATCTACCCAATCACCAGTATAGTTATAGCCGTTTGTCAGTTGAAAAGAGCCAACCCCATGCGGCTTTCCATAGCGAAACGTGCCCTTGTAGACAGAGCCATCATCATATTGCTTGGTAATAATGCCGCTTTGGTCTTGGTTTAGGCCTAAACTATCTGGTGTGATTTTTTGGACGGGAGAAGCTGTTTCTGCCCAGATTGATGACGTACTTGCCAGCCCAAAAACAATTGCTAAGGTTACAAGAGAATTTAGGCCACCCCTTATGGGATGAAAAAGCTTAATGGTGATCATGATCATCCCCTAACTCTGACCGCGATAGATTCTATCTAGCTCCATTCCTAGCTTTGCAAAAACAATCTGACAAGTATAAGGGTGCTTAACGGCTTTTCCTTAGCAGCCTTTGTGCTAAACAAGGCTATGTTACTTGCAATGCCCAAAAGGCGAATAGGAAAATTATGAGCGCTACCTTTCGTTTGATCTTGGCCCAGTTTAATCCCAGCGTTGGAGCCCTTATGGCTAACGGCATAATGGCGCGTGAAGCATGGGAAAAGGCCAAAGCCCAAGGCGCAGATCTTTTGGCCTTTCCCGAAATGTTTATAACGGGTTATCAGGCTCAAGACCTTATTTTAAAAAAAAGTTTTGTTCTGAAGGCTACTGCGGAAATAGCCAAATTAGCTGTATTGACAGCGGATGGACCTGCAATTGCAATTGGGGGGCCGCATCAAAAAAATGGGTGCCTCTATAACGCTTATTATATTTTGCAAGGTGGCAAGATAGATGCAGTCATCCTAAAGCATCATTTGCCCAATAACGAAGTGTTTGACGAAAAGCGAATTTTTGTGGCGGCTGATATTTGCGGCCCCTACCGTATAGGCCCCCTGCGTATTGGTTCGCCCATTTGTGAAGACGCCTGGAACAGTGATGTTACGGAAACCTTGGCAGAATCAGGCGCTGCACTTTTGTTGGTGCCTAATGGGTCGCCCTATCACCGAGGTAAGTTAGGTTTACGCCAAAATCTTATGGTGGCGCGGGTAATCGAAACTGGTTTGCCTGCTATCTATTTGAATATGGTTGGTGGGCAAGATGATCAGCTGTTTGATGGCGCCTCTTTCGCGCTTAATCCAAAGGGTGAGCTGGCTGTGCAATTGCTCGCTTTTGAAGAGCAACTGGCCGTTATAGATCTAGTCGAAGAACCCCAAGGCTGGCGCATTGTTGCCCAAGCGTTAGCTTTGCAGCCAAGCGAATATCAAGCTGATTATCATGCAATGGTGCTAAGCCTCCGCGACTATTTGGCAAAAACCGGGTTTTCGAAAGTCGTGCTTGGCCTTTCTGGTGGAATCGACAGCTCTTTGGTCGCGACCATCGCTGCCGATGCGATAGGGCCACAAAATGTGCAATGCTATATGCTTCCATCTATCTACACGTCAGTGGAATCGCTTCAAGACGCAGACGAACTCACGCAAAATCTGGGCGTAGGGCTTGAAACTTTGTCCATATCCAAGTCACAGGTGGTCATTGAGACGTTGATTGCACCGTTTTTACCTGATCAAGCCCCCGCAGTTACTCATGAAAACATCCAATCGCGCTTGCGCGGCTTGTTGTTGATGGCCCTGTCAAATGCGACCGGTGCTATGGTTTTGACTACGGGCAATAAATCTGAAGTGGCTGTGGGCTATTGCACCATCTATGGCGATATGAATGGTGGTTTCAACCCGATCAAAGACCTTTATAAAACACGCGTTTTTGATATGTGCCGTTGGCGTAATGTGCATCATTTAGTATGGATGCAGGGGTCGCAAGGCGCGGTGATCCCTGAACGCATTATCGAAAAACCGCCAAGTGCCGAACTTCGTCCAGATCACCGCGATGATGATAACTTGCCCCCCTATGAGGTTTTGGACCCCATTCTAGAAGCCATTATTGAAGACGAAAAATCGCTGGATGAGATTTGTGCCTTAGGATTTGATCCTCAAACGATCAAACGGGTCGAAAATCTGATCATGATCAGCGAATATAAGCGCTTTCAATCCGCGCCAGGCACAAAACTTACCCGCAAGGCTTTTTGGCTCGACAGGCGTTATCCTATTGCCAATCTGTTTCGAGACGCAAACGACAGCTAAGCTAAGCTGAGATTGTATTTTCATGCTGCAAGACGCACATTGTATGAAATTATTGCTGATCTCATTGAAAATATATTCTGGAAGAGTTGGGTCGCCCAACCTAAACCTCAGATTTTATACTTGGAGCTAACACTGTGTTCAACACAGCGATTCCTGTTTACATATGGCACAAGGAGAAATTTAAATTCAATTTTCTAGCCACCTTAAGGAAGAAATGAAAACTATAACAACCCAAAGCCTTGTTCTTGGCGCCAGCTTACTTACCGGTGAGCTCGTTCTAGCCATCGTAATAGCAAGCATTGTTAAACTACTGGAACCGCAAATACCCATCTTCCAAATACTATTATGCCGCTATCTGTTTTGTCTTCCATTGCTAGTGATTTACGGCCGCATGTCGCTTGGTCGACAATTCCTAAAAGTCACTAATACTCGCATCCTTTTACTAAGAACTTTTTGCGGATTTATGGGGCTATCATTTTGGTATCTAGCCATAGCAACTATAAACATAAGTTCAGCAACCGTTCTACTAAACACAATGCCACTTTTTATAACATTATTATCCGCCCTAATAGCACATGAGAGCGTGGGAATGCGTCGCATGTTTGCGGTCATCTTTGGCTTTGGCGGCGTATTGTTAATTCTTCTGCCATTAAAGGCAGACTTTAGCTTAATCGGCGCATTTTATGCTTTGTTAGGCGCATTGTTCGCAGGTCTAATGTTTGTATTTATACGCATGCTTGGGAAAAGCGACGCCTCTATTTCAACCGCTATATGGTATAACGCTTTCGGTGCTTTGGCATCAGGTATTATTTGTACAATTTCTACTGATTTTCAATTGGTGAACTACAGTAAAACTATTGACCTGCATCCTTGGACCCTACTGATTGCAATAGGCATTATGGCAAGTTTCCAACAGTTTTTTCTGGCCGAAAGCCATCGGTATGCAGATGCATCAGCACTTGCGCCACTTCACTATTTATCTATTCCACTAAGCGTTATTTTTGGAATAATTTTATTTGGAGATATCATTACGATTAAGTTTATTATTGGTGCGTTAATCATTGTGATGTCAAGTTGCTACATTTTTTTTAGAGAGCGTTCCCTAGGCGTTTAATACAACACGTTCAGGAAAATTAGAAAACCTCATAGAAACTAAAAAATTTGATTTTTTGGGTAATTTTCTTTGGAAAAGGCATAGGTTAGATTTGTGCGAACCAAGTGGTTGATCACGTCAAACGTTAAATTCGTAAAATTATTCTATTCGACTTACGCTACAAACCAACCTATGATTGAAAATGTGGGTAAGTTGAAAAACTGAACTTTTCCGAAACCAAATGGGGGCTAACGTGCACCTGATATGGACATTTGGCCTGCCATATGGAAAACGAGGCGCTTCAGGAGATCCCCATGACAACCATCACTCGTTTTGCCCCTTCGCCCACAGGTTACATTCATGTTGGAAACCTGCGTACCGCATTGATGAACTAT
The DNA here is from genome assembly GCA_041441915.1 of Paracoccaceae bacterium. Taxonomy (GTDB): domain Bacteria; phylum Pseudomonadota; class Alphaproteobacteria; order Rhodobacterales; family Rhodobacteraceae; genus UBA10365. The sequence continues at coordinate 31,351 of JASDRS010000013.1, forward strand.
CTGATTGCGCGCAAAAGTGGCGGAACATTTATTTTGCGTTTGGATGACACAGATCGGGAACGCTCGCGCCAAGAATATGTAGATGCTTTGATGTTTGACCTGGAATGGATGGGGCTGCATTGGGATAGGGTTGAACGCCAATCTTTGCGTCTTGACCGTTACCGTGAAGCGGCAGCCGATCTGCGAGAAAAAGGTCGCTTTTACGAATGTTTTGAAACTCCTGTCGAGCTTGACCTGAAACGCAAAAAACAGCTCAACATGGGAAAACCACCCGTCTATGATCGTAGCGCGCTTGGCCTAAGTGTAGTTGATAAGGACAGCGCGCGCGCGCAAGGCAAAGAGGGCTATTGGCGCTTTGAACTAGATCAAAATCGTATCGAATGGGTTGACGGAATTTTAGGGGCCACTTCTATTGATGCGGCTTCTGTTTCTGACCCAGTGTTGATCAGAACTGACGGGCAGGTGCTTTATACATTCGCTTCGTCTGTCGATGATATTGATATGGACGTGACCAGCATTGTGCGTGGCGCTGACCATGTCACCAATACCGCCACGCAAATTCAGATCATGCAAGCTATGGGCGGTACGCCCCCGTCTTTTGCGCACCATTCACTTCTAACTGGTCCGCAGGGCGAGGCTTTGTCAAAACGGTTTGGCACCTTGTCGCTGCGAGATTTGCGCGAGCGTGGGGTCGAGCCTGCGGCGCTTTTGTCGATGATGGCGCGCTTGGGCTCGTCGCAGCCCATTGAGGTGATGTCTGACCTTGAAGAAATTGCAACTAATTTCGAGCCTTCGACCTTTGGGGCGGCACCAACTAAGTTTGACGCCGAAGATCTTTTCCCGCTGACGCGCCAATATCTGCAAGGCCTGCCTTTTGACGTGGTCGCTCAGCGGATCAAAGCGTTGGGCGTGCCAGATGATTTGGCAGTGGGCTTTTGGAAAGTTGCTCGCGAAAACATAATGGTCTTGTCTGACCTTACCGGCTGGTGGCAGCTGTTCTCGCAAGGGGTAGACCCTTTGATCGACCCTGAAGATAAAGAATTTGTGGCTCGAGCGATGGTGCTCTTGCCCGAAGGCCAGCTGGATGCAGATACTTGGGGCAGTTGGACGGCGGCTGTAAAAGAGGCCACAGGGCGTAAAGGCAAGGGCTTGTTTATGCCGCTGCGAAAAGCCCTCACTGGGCGAGAACATGGGCCTGATATGCGTGATATTCTGCCCTTATTACAAGTGATCCGCGCCCGCTAAGCTCTCATGCGAAAGCAGGGTTTTCAACCTAAGGCCTGCACTTTAAGTTTGGCCAGCCCCCCCCATTACAAACCAATATTTGCTCTATTAATATGCAGTCAGCAAATAATATAATTAATAAAATTAAGGCGTTGGATTTTTTCGCATGTCGTTTAGTTCTGCGCCTGCGCCGTGGTGCCACACCTAGCCCAAAGACTGCGCCCGCATATTTTCGATTGGCAGCCCGACTGACACATATTGTGCTTTATGCGGCGATGTTCATTTCTCTGGTTTCTGGGGCTATGGCGTGATACGGGCGCATGCCTTTGGCCGCAGAATTACATGGAATGGGCCAAGCCCATTTTGATTTTCTTGGGTCTGTTTCATGTAATAGCCACGTTATGACATCATTTTTGGCTCAAAGATGGGCTTATTGCGTGAAGGTTCCGTCCGCTTGACTAGGATTTGTAGCTATGTGTCCAAAAAAATACGTAGTGTATCCTCAAATGAACGCGGATTTTCCGCGTGCAGCCAATGACCAACATTGGGAATTTTGGCAAAGCGCGCTTGTGGGAATAACCTGCGAATAACCGATCGATATTCGGGCTTTACATAATGTGAAAGTCCCCCAGATAAAAATAAAACCGGTCCAGAAAATTCCCCCATGATGGTGGGCCAGCCGACAATATTTGGCATATATTTTTCTAAAACCAACAGATTGATGCGCCAGCCGACTGGATCAGCTTTGAAATTCAAAGACTGCAGCAAAAAGGCCCGTAGTGGTGCGTCGTCCATCACTTTTGCCAGCTGGACGTCGGCATCAGCGCGGTTTTTTATAAGTGCAAAATTAAGTGATTTCATCGCCGAAATGTTGCTATTCGGGTTATGTTCATAGGTGACTGGCGCAATATCTCCCACAAGCAAGTGGCGCAGGCTTTGTGGCGATTGCAGTGCCAAGACCATGGCAGCCTTGCCACCCATCGAATGGCCCACCACATCGGCCAATCCACCATGGGCTGCGATCACTTCCGCCAGATCATTGGCCATCGCTCCATAGGAATGTTCATCGCTCCAAAAACTGGCGCCGTGATTGCGCATATCCACCACCAGAACCGTGCGGTGATCCGACATGCGGCGCGCCATTACACCCCAATTGCGGGCCGAACCGAACAGACCATGCACGATCAAAAGCGGGGGCGTGCCACTTGGATTTTGGCTTGGATAAAGAACTGTGTTAAGCATATGCAGTCCTAAAAAAATTACAGAATGCCGCTGCGGTAAAAAGTGGGGAGCTGGGTGCCCCCTGAGTACTTATAGGGTTGGATAGATCGGAAATGCGTCGCACAGGGCTTCGACTTTTGATTTCACGCTCTCTTCGGCCGCACCGTTGCCTTCGGAGCCGTTTTTGGCCAAGCCGTTAACTACCTCAACAATCCAATCTCCAATTTGACGAAACTCGGCTGCGCCAAAACCGCGCGTCGTCCCAGCAGGCGTGCCTAGGCGCACGCCCGAAGTGACGGTTGGTTTTTCAGGATCAAACGGAATACCGTTTTTATTGCAGGTGATATGGGCGCGACCCAAGGCTTTTTCCGTATCATTGCCCTTAACGCCTGCGGGGCGCAGGTCAACCAGCATCACATGTGTGTCGGTCCCACTGGTCACGATATCAAGCCCGCCCTTCATCAATTGATCGGCCAAGGCTTGCGCATTGGTGATCACAGCTTTCTGATAGGCTTTGAATTCAGGGCGCTGTGCTTCGCCAAAGGCGACGGCTTTGGCTGCAATCACGTGCATCAAGGGGCCACCCTGAATGCCAGGAAAAATGGCAGAGTTGAATTTTTTGGCCAGCGCCCTGTCATTGGTCACGATCATACCACCACGTGGGCCACGAAGTGTTTTGTGGGTGGTTGTGGTTGCAACATGGGCATAGGGGAATGGTGAAGGATAAAGGCCGGCTGCCACTAAACCTGCAAAATGGGCCATATCAACGAGCAAATATGCCCCAACTGAATCGGCGATTTCGCGCATTTTCTTGAAATCAATGATGCGAGGAATAGCTGAACCACCGGCGATGATCATTTTGGGATGATGTTCGGCTGCGAGTGAGGCCACTTGGTCATAGTCGAGTAAGCTGTCTTGTTTGCGTACGCCATATTGCACTGCGTTAAACCACTTTCCTGATTGATTTGGGGCCGCCCCATGCGTCAAGTGACCGCCAGCATCAAGGCTCATACCCAAAATTGTATCGCCTGGTTGCAACAGCGCCTGAAAAACCCCTTGATTGGCTTGGCTACCTGAATTGGGCTGCACATTTGCAAAGGCGCAATCGAAAAGTGCACAGGCACGCTCAATTGCGAGATTTTCAGCTATATCTACATATTCACAACCACCATAATAGCGCCGACCTGGGTATCCCTCAGCATATTTATTGGTCATTACGGAGCCTTGGGCTTCCATAACCGCGCGCGAGACTATATTTTCTGAGGCGATCAGCTCGACTTCTTTTCGTTGGCGGCCAAGCTCTTGCGACACCACTTTGAATAAAGCGGGGTCGCGTTGGGCGAGGGTGTCCGTGAAAAATCCAAAAACTTGATGCGATGCGGACATAGAAACTCCTTATATAATCTGTCACATTAGTCTAATTCAAAGATTTCGTATTAAAAAGAGGAGAAACGATGGATGTGTCATTTGCAGCAGTAAATCAGGTAGGTTTGTTGTTGAAAAGGGCTTGAGTATTGTAGGCTTTGCGATCAAAGTTTTTCTGGGCCTTGTTGCGTGAAGGAAATGATATGCATATTGCCTTTTTGGCTTCAAAGAGTGGAACGGCACAAGAGGCGCTGGCTAATCTGACGGCACAGTATGGTCAAACAAAGCCTCATTTGGCCAAGGTCATTGTGGCCTTGGGTGGCGATGGTTTTATGTTGCAGACGTTGCATGACTATGTTGGGCTTGATGCGCCTGTTTACGGTATGAACTGTGGTACCATTGGCTTTTTGATGAACAGTTATAGTTCCGAAAATTTGGTACCGCGCCTTAAAGCGGCGTTAGTGGAGGTGATTAATCCCCTGACGATGACTGCCATGACCATGTCGGGCACAGTCGTAACAGAATTGGCAATTAATGAAGTTTCAATATTACGCGCAGGCCCTCAAGCCGCAAAATTGCGCCTGTCAGTCGATGGGCGTGAAAGACTGGCCGAATTGACTTGCGATGGTGCCTTGGTGGCGACGCCTGCTGGATCAACGGCTTATAATTATTCTGCTCATGGCCCTATTCTGCCAATTGGATCGGACGTTTTAGCTTTAACCGCTATTGCCCCTTTTCGACCTAGAGGTTGGCGGGGGGCTTTGCTGCGCAAAACCTCGGTCGTACGGTTTGATGTGATCGATCCTGGAAAACGCCCTGTTATGGCTGATGCCGATAGTCGCTCAGTGCTCGATGTGGTTAGCGTTGAGGTGCAGTCTTCACCTGATGTGGAGTATCGGATTTTATTTGATGTGGGCCATTCGCTGGAAGAGCGAATGCTTGGTGAACAATTTGAATAATAAGCGACAGTTTTTTCGGCGGCAACACATTTTCAACACTATGGCATGCTTGAATTTTCTAGTTTAAAGTCCTTGGCCCGCCAGACTGATCTCTTGTAAGGCCGCGCGCAGTTGATCTAAGATGTTGGGATCATTGATGGTTGCGTGCTTCTTATAAGGCAGCCTATCGGCTAATTTAATCATGATGACTCGTAAGATTTTTCTGAAACGGTTTTTTGGAAAAGCTCGATCACCAGGGCGCGTTTAAAGTCGGAGATTGGACCAATTTTTTTGCGTATAAGGCTAACACATTCGGCTAAAATTACTTTATGTGGCTGATTTATGCCTTTGTTTAAGCAAATAAAACCAAGTGGAGGATTGCCCTTTTAGCGCGTCGACAATGCCTGCGACCGCACATTCGGCAACATCAGGATGGCCAACAATATTTATCACGTCATCGGTACGCGCCATTATGTGAATATAGCCGTCATCATCAATGTAGCCCGCATCACCTGTTTCCTAATAGCCGGGGAAATGTGCAAGATAGCTTTTTTAGAAACGCTCGAGCGCATTCCAAAGCGTTGGCCAACAGCCGGGCTGCAATGGCAGTTTTACGGAAATTGCGTCAAGTATGTTTGGGGCCACCTTGTGGCCGTCTTTGTCTAAGAGCTGAATGTCATAACCGGGCATAGGCACTGCAGGGCTACCTGTTTTGACAGGCAAAGCTCCTAAGCTTAAGGGGTTGGCCGCAATTGCATAGCCCGTTTCCGTTCGCCACCAATGGCCTAAATAAGGACTTTCTTGTGTGCCGTTGCGCCCATTCTCATAGTGTCAGGGTCGGCGTGTTCGCCTGCTGAATAAATGACTTGTAGATTTTCCATGGCATGGAGGCCCACCATAAGTCCTTTGGGGTCATCGCGCCTAATTGCGCGCAGAGCCGTAGGAGCCGTGAAGAATGAGCGCATCGTGTGTTCGTTGATTGCCCGCCAAAAGCCACCGCATCCGGCGTGCCGACGGGCTTGCCACCGTAAACGATCGTGGCGCAGCCCGCGATTCACGGTGCATAGCAAATATAGCTATGTCCGACGACCCACCCCACATCGGAAGCTGCCAAAAAATATCACCCACGCCCACGTTGTAGATTGTGCGCATGGTCCAGTTAAGACCCACCAAGTGACCCGCCCCGCAGGCCGCACCACGCCCTTAGGCGCCCCGGTCGTTCCCGAAGTGTAAAAGGTATAAGCAGGGTGGTCGCCTGAAACGGCTACGAATTCGGCTGGGGTAGCGCCTTTTTGGGCATAATGCCAATCAAAATCGCGTCCCTAAACCATCTGAGGTTCACCCTGAGGGCGCTGTAAAATGATGCAGAAATCTAGTTTATGTTTGGCTATTTCAATGGCCCCGTCGAGTAGCGGTTTATAGTTGACCACGCAGGATGGTTCTAACCCAAAAGAAGTGGCGATCACAGCCTTGGGTGTGCAATCATCAATTAGCATAGCAAGTTCAGCCGCTGCAAAACCGCCAAAAACCACCGAGTGGATGGCGCCAATACGCATGCAGGCAAGCATCGCTTCTAGCGCTCCTGGCAACATCGGTATATAGATGACTACACGGTCGCCCATACACACTCCTTTGGTGGATAATGCGCCAGCAAGGCGTGCGACATTGTCTTGCAATTGGCCGTAGCTAATAACGCGTTTTGACCCAGTGATAGGGCTGTCGTGAATGACTGCTGCTTGGCCTGCGCGCCCCGCTAAAACATGCCGGTTGACTGCATTATAACAGGCGTTCACCTGTGCATCGGTGGACCATTCATAAAGGGGCATATTTTGGTCATTAAGTGCTTTTTTAGGCACCTTAATCCAATCAATAGCCTTGGCTGCATCAAGCCAATAACGCTCAGGATTTGATTGCTAGCTTTGAAATATCCGTTGATATGCCATTGCGCCCCTTTTTTAGCGAATTGATACGCGTTGAAAGCATTTGCTACAATTTGTAGTGCGGTATTTTAGTTAAATTCAGCAGTAATCAATCCGCGCAGAGCATTTCCTAACCAAAGTAGGACATGGGGTAAGTCTTGGGCTAAAAGCACTGCTTCACTGCAAAGCCCCTGATTCAGCAGATCTTGGCGCAAAATTCCCGGTAACAGGCCTGAGGTTAGCGGGGGAGTGCACATACCCGCGCCGTGATCAAAAAACAATGTCGTTATTGTGCCATCGCAGACCTCACCCCGAGTGTTGGTCAAAATTACCTCATCCAGGTCGGCGGGCATATTTTGACGGGCAGCCTCATAAAGCGGGCGGTGGGTGGATTTGATAGTTAGGAAAGGATCGCTCTCATCTAGCACCAGCGGAGAAAGGGCGCAGCGCCATTTTGCCTTGGCGGCGGGCATTTCACTGGCCGATACTTTAAGTTCGCCGGTGGCCAAGCAGGTTAAACGCAACCTTGCGGGCTTTTGCGGTGAGACCGCATTTTTCAGTAGATTTTCTGCATGGCGTATATCAACTTGCCAGCCCAGAGCCTGCACGCCGCGCTGCAAGCGCGCCAGATGCAGATCAAGGCGTGACAACTCTTGTCCTGTCCACCTAAGGGTTTCGATCAGGGCGAAGTTAGGTCCTTGCAGGGTTACGTCAGTTGCGCGAAACGGGCTTTCCATAGGGCTTCCTCATATTCTCCAGCGGCGGTGCTGTCGTAAACCACACCACCCCCAACATTTAACGCCACTCTGGCATTTTGAAATAAGCGCAATGTGCGGATGCCTACATTAAAACTGGCGCGCCCATCAGGGCTCATCCAGCCCATCGCCCCGCAATAAAGCCCTCGTGGATGGGTCTCGACTTGGGCTATTATTTGCATCGCACGAATCTTTGGCGCACCTGTGACTGACCCACAGGGGAAAAGGGCGGCCATCACATCGGCCAAAGCTGCAGGCCTTTCCAATTGGCCTATCACGCGGCTCGACATTTGATGCACCGTGGCAAAGGCCTCGAGTGCGTAAAGTTCGGGGACTCTGACGCTGCCCATTTTGGTTATGCGCGCTATGTCATTGCGCAGCAGATCAACAATCATCAGGTTTTCGGCGCGGTCTTTGGCCGAATTACCCAGTGCAAAAGCAATGGCGGCATCCTGCTCTGGGTCAGCATGCCGGGGCGCCGTTCCTTTCATTGGCCGCGCTGTGATTTTACCTGTGCCATCAACAGCAAAGAACAGTTCAGGGGAGCGTGAGATGATTTCGAGCCCATCGCCAAAATTGATATAACCACCTTGGCCCACGGTTTGGTGCGCGCGCAAGGCTCCGTATACCCCAAGCCCCGTGCCTTGGCGCAAAGTGGCTTCAAGGGGAAAAGTCAGATTGATCTGATAACAATCACCCGCCGTTATAAAGGAGGCCACTTTGTCAAAAGCTGTTTCATAATTGGCACGGCTGATCATTGGCTCAAAGTTTGAAAGTGTGACGTCATGGGCAAGGGCACTTGCCCGCACAAAAATATCATCGGCCCGTTGCACTGCGTCATAAATGCCAAAGGCCAACAGAGGCGCTTCGCGCACGGCCGGCATAAGTGCTGCTAAAGCGGGTTCAAGTGCGTACCCTGCCTCATAGCTTAGGTATCCAGCTACATAACACCCAGAAGCGCGCGCTTCATCCAGTTTGATTAAGGCGCTGGCCACTTCGCCTGTCTCTTGAGCCACGATCATATCGCGCGGTTGGTCAAAATATGCCGCTTGACCATTTGGGCCATTTTCGTAAATGATCACTGAATCACCCTTGCCAGATAGACCTGCGTTTGGCGCAACCTCTGCGGAGACATAGGGCTTTTGGCGTGCTCCTTCCAGACCATTTTGTCAAATTAGGTGGTATTTGAGCTATGGTATGTAAAAAACCGTTAAGAGTCTTGCCAAAGCATGCGCAATAGGACTTGCGCCCAAGTCACGCTGAGATATAAACTCAAAAGTTTTGCGCAGATGGAGGCTACGATGCCAAAGAGAACCGATATCAATTCAATTATGATTATCGGTGCTGGGCCCATCGTGATTGGCCAAGCCTGCGAGTTCGATTATTCTGGAGCCCAAGCTTGTAAAGCGCTGCGCGAAGAAGGATATCGAGTGATCTTAGTAAATTCGAATCCAGCCACTATCATGACTGATCCTGGATTGGCTGATGCTACCTATATCGAACCCATCACTCCCGAAGTTGTGGCGCGCATCATCGAACAAGAACGCCCAGACGCTTTGTTGCCCACAATGGGTGGGCAAACGGGATTGAACACATCATTGGCGTTGGCCGATATGGGTGTGCTTGAAAAATTTAATGTAGAACTGATAGGCGCGAACCGTAACGCCATTGAAATGGCTGAAGATCGCAAATTGTTTCGCGAAGCGATGGACCGTATTGGTCTTGAAAACCCCAAAGCCACAATCATTGATGCACCAAAACTGCCTAACGGAAAATATGACATTTCTGCTGGCGTGGCGGAAGCCATGTCCGCCATTGAATATGTGGGTTTGCCTGCGATCATTCGCCCAGCCTTTACTTTGGGCGGTACGGGCGGTGGTGTGGCTTATAACCGTGACGACTATGAAGCCATCTGTAGGTCGGGACTTGAAGCTTCGCCCATGGCGCAGATTCTGGTTGATGAATCTTTGCTCGGCTGGAAGGAATTTGAAATGGAGGTTGTGCGCGATTGCAAAGACAATGCGATCATCGTCTGCGCCATCGAGAATATTGACCCAATGGGCGTGCATACGGGTGATTCAATCACCGTGGCTCCAGCGCTGACGCTAACTGATAAAGAATATCAAATCATGCGCAATGGCTCGATTGCTGTATTGCGTGAAATAGGGGTCGAAACTGGCGGATCAAACGTGCAATGGTCGGTCAATCCAGCAGATGGCCGCATAGTCGTGATTGAAATGAACCCGCGCGTGTCGCGTTCGTCTGCTTTGGCATCAAAAGCCACAGGTTTCCCAATTGCGAAAATAGCGGCCAAACTCGCTGTGGGCTATACGCTTGACGAGCTTGATAATGACATCACCCGGATCACACCTGCGTCTTTCGAGCCTTCGATCGATTATGTTGTCATCAAGATCCCTCGGTTCGCCTTTGAAAAATTTCCAGGTTCTCTGCCCTATTTGACCACCTCCATGAAATCGGTTGGCGAAGTGATGGCCATCGGCCGCACTATCCACGAATCTTTGCAAAAAGCGCTTGCCTCGTTGGAAACAGGGTTAACGGGTTTTGATGAGATTCACATCCCTGGTGCGCCCGATCGCGCGGTGATTTTTAAGGCCCTATCCTTGCAAACGCCCGATCGTATTCGGGTGATTGCCCAAGCCATGCGCTTTGGCTTTTCAGATGATGATATCAACCAAGCCACTGCCTTTGACCCATGGTTTTTGGGTCGTATTCGTGAAATAATCGAGTCCGAGGCCGATATACGAGCTAAAGGTTTGCCTGTAACAACCGAAGGCCTGCGCGATCTTAAAATGTTGGGCTTTAGCGATGCGCGTCTGGCCAAATTGACGGGTCGCGACGAAGCCGAAGTGCGCCGCGCGCGCCGCAATTTAGGGGTTCATGCCGTATTTAAACGCATTGATACGTGTGCCGCAGAATTTGAAGCGCAAACGCCCTATATGTATTCGACCTATGAAGTTCCCGCCTTTGGTGATGTTGAGTGCGAAGCGCGCCCGTCGAATGCCAAAAAAGTGATCATCTTGGGTGGTGGGCCGAACCGCATTGGCCAAGGAATAGAATTTGACTATTGCTGCGTTCACGCCTGCTATGCGCTGACCGCAGCGGGTTATGAAACAATCATGATCAACTGTAATCCCGAAACGGTGTCGACTGACTATGATACGTCGGATCGTCTATACTTTGAACCGCTCACGCTTGAGCATGTGCTGGAAATTCTACGGGTCGAGCAAGAATATGGCACCATTCACGGGGTGATTGTCCAATTTGGCGGGCAAACGCCGCTTAAACTTGCTAATGCCCTTTTCGAAGAAGGAATTGCCATTTTGGGTACCACGCCCGATGCGATCGACCTGGCTGAAGACCGTGAACGCTTTCAAAAATTGTTGCAAAATCTGGGTCTAAAACAGCCAGTGAATGGCACGGCGCGGTCGCGTGACGAGGCCTTTTTGATCGCCGCGCGCGTTGGCTATCCCTTGGTGATACGCCCAAGCTTTGTTCTGGGTGGCCGCGCGATGGAGATTGTGCGCGATGATGCGCAACTTGAACGTTATATTCGCGAAGCCGTCCAAGTTTCGGGTGATAGTCCGGTGCTACTAGATAGCTATCTTTCTGGTGCGATCGAAGTAGATGTTGATGCTTTGTCAGACGGAAAAACGGTGCACGTTGCAGGAATTATGGAGCATATTGAAGAGGCTGGCGTGCATTCGGGCGACTCTGCTTGCTGCTTGCCTCCCCATTCGCTTTCGCCTCACATTATTGCTGAACTGAAAAAGCAAACTGTACAAATGGCTTTGGCTTTGAATGTTGTGGGGCTGATGAATGTACAATTTGCCATAAAGGGTCATGATATCTATGTACTTGAAGTGAACCCGCGCGCCTCCCGCACGGTGCCATTCGTAGCTAAAGCCACCGACAGCGCCATTGCCAGTATTGCCGCGCGCTTGATGGCGGGCGAGCCTATGTCAAACTTCCCGCTGCGCCCTGCATATGCCAGTGACACCGGCCCCGATACAACTTTGCCTTTGGCTGACGCAAATACTTTGGCCGATCCAATCACGCCTTGGTTCTCGGTGAAAGAGGCGGTCTTGCCCTTTGCTCGCTTCCCCGGCGTTGACCCTGTTTTGGGGCCAGAAATGCGCTCGACTGGTGAAGTCATGGGCTGGGATCGCAGCTTTGCTTTGGCATTTTTGAAAGCTCAATTGGGTGCGGGCACTGTTCTGCCGTCTGTGGGCACAGTGTTCGTGTCGATCAAAAATATGGACAAGAGGTCAGATTTGATCGAAGCTGCCAAAGACCTGATTGCGATGGGCTTTAAGATTGTGGCCACCAAGGGTACGGCTGCCTTTTTGTCAGAAGCAGGCGTGGCTGCAGGTTCAGTGAACAAAGTCTATGAAGGCCGCCCCAATATTGCTGATATGTTGAAAAACGGTGAAGTCGCTCTGGTTCTGAACACTACCGAAGGAGTGCAAGCAGTGGCTGATAGCCGCGAAATTCGTCGAGTGGCTTTGATGGATAAGATCCCTTATTTCACCACTGCCGCAGCGAGCATTGCGGCTGTTGCCGCAATGAAAGCACGTGGTGAGGGCTTCGGGGTGCGCACATTGCAATAGGCGGCCTAGGGGAACCTATTGCAAGAACCAATAAGGTATTGACTTTATGAGAAAAAGGCCTCACTAGGGTTTTGTCTATACCCGCTGCCGCGTGCGCAGCTGCCATATCGGCTAAGGGGTAGGTTTAACCTTAGGTTCCCATCGTCACGCAGGGGCACCGCGACCAGATCGGCGCGTGTGGCATTCGGCCCATTGCGTCAGGAGCTAGTCGCTTCTCTTGCTCGGCCCCATGGGCCAAACCTCTGCAGTGGCAGAGGTCATAACCTATTGATTGGATTAAATTATGACGACATTTTTAGATTTAGGTCTCAGCGAAAAGCTGACCAAAGGCCTGGAACTAGCCGGCTACACATCCCCTACCCCTATTCAAACCCAAGCAATTCCCCTTATTATGGCTGGCCGCGATTTGATGGGACTTGCCCAAACAGGCACGGGCAAAACGGCGGCCTTTGGCCTTCCGTTACTCCACCGTTTGCTTGACATTGGCCACCCGCCCGGGCCGCGTAATGTGCGTGCGCTAATCATGGCCCCCACGCGTGAATTGGTAAATCAAATTTCTGCTAATATTGAAGTGTTCACCAAGGGCACTCCAGTAAAAGTCACCACAGTGACTGGCGGTGCTTCCCTATTTCGCCAAACTGAACGTTTGGCCCGCGGGTCTGATGTTTTGGTGGCGACGCCAGGCCGCTTGATCGATTTACTTGATCGCAACGCCCTGAGCCTCGAGCAGTGTGGCTATTTGGTGCTGGATGAAGCCGATCAGATGCTGGACATGGGCTTTATCCATGCGTTGCGCAAAATTGCTCGCCATATTCCGCTGAAGCGCCAAACAATGCTCTTTTCAGCCACCATGCCTAAATTGATCGAAGATTTGGCCCAAACCTATCTGCGCGATCCAATTAAGGTGCAGGTGGCCCCACCCGGAAAGCCGATCGAGAAAATTGTGCAAGGTGTTTATTATACACCCCAAGGTGATAAGGCGCGGTTGCTGGAAACCTATATTAAGCAGCATCTGGGCGAAGCTGCGCTGGTTTTTGGCCGCACCAAACATGGATCAGAAAAACTGATGAAGCTTTTGAACACATGGGGCATTCGGGCTGGATCCATTCACGGCAACAAAAGCCAAAACCAACGGGAGCGCACATTAAGTGAATTCCGTGCAGGCGATCTTGACGTTTTGGTGGCTACCGATGTGGCTGCGCGGGGCATTGATATTTCAAGCGTGCGTCATGTTTATAATTTTGACATGCCTAATGTACCAGAAAACTATGTACATCGCATTGGCCGCACTGCGCGCGCTGGTGCTGAAGGTACTGCCATTGCCTTTTGCGCTCCAGCTGAAATGGAAGAGTTGCAAGCAATTGAAAAATTGTTAAAAAATAAGATCCCCGTTTTGGGTGGTGCACCTTGGGCGATGGATATGAGTCCAGCGAAAAAACCGCAGGGTCGTGGCGGTTATATGGGTGGCAGACCAGGTTATGCAAAGCCTGGGCGTTCTGGTCAGGTACAAAAATCGAGTGGGGGTCGGTCGTTCGCGGCATCGTCTGACGCGGGTGCTGTTACTTTGGCTGCAGATCGGCCTGCGGCAAGACCAGCCAAAACCAAATATGTTGGGGGCCGTCCTTCGCATGCGGGTGGCATGGCCACACCGCGTAAATCTGCAGGTGGGCGACCCAATCAGGGGCGCAACGGCGCTTCGAAATAATCAAGCCCATTCTCAAAATGGGCTTGCACGACAGTTTGGCCTTGGTTAATTCAAGCTATGGCCAAACTTTACTTTCATTATTCTACTATGAATGCGGGTAAATCTACCGCGCTTTTGCAAGCTTCGCATAACTACCGCGAAGGTGGGATGCAGACCTATCTGCTGACAGCTGGATTTGACAATCGTGCTGGTCAAGCACGCATTGCAAGCCGCATTGGTATTGGTGAAGATGCCGATACATTTGTACCTAGTGAAGATCTTTTTGCCAAATTAAAGGCACGTTTTGCTCAAGACAGCGTGGCCTGTGTTTTCATTGATGAGGCACAGTTTTTGTCGAGATTACAAGTCTGGCAATTGGCCCGAGCGGTTGATGATTTGGGTGTGCCTATCATGTGCTATGGGCTGCGGGTTGATTTCAGCGGCGTACTTTTTCCTGGATCTGCCGCTTTGTTGGCTTGGGCTGACGAAATGCGCGAAGTGCGGACAATTTGCCACTGCGGAAAAAAAGCCACGATGGTGGTGCGCAATGGCCCCGATGGAAAGGTAGTGTCCAATGGCGATCAGGTGCTGATAGGGGGCAATGAAACCTATGTTTCCCTATGTCGCCGACATTGGCGCGCCGCAATCGAGCCTAGGGTCTGAGGCTTATCCTACCCAAAAAAGGCTTATGAATATTCCAGAAAGCGCAATTAAGACCATACCTGCCAATGTGGGAAGTGTCAAAACCTCGCCCCAAAGCATATAGCCGAAAAAAGCAGAGACTGGCAGAAATATATATTCAAATATCGACACGCGGTGGGCTTCTGCCAACCGATTGACTTGGATCATTAGCCCTACACAAAAGATTTGAAGAACCGCCTGCATCATGGTTCAAAAAAGAAAACTGGCACTTGGCCATATGCCACCTCAGGCAATAAATTCTTTGGTCCCATGAGAAACATCCAACTGGGCGAGCGTAAGCCCCAACAGCACAGCCAGCCCCAACATTCCAATTACTACAAAAAATCTTGTCAACATTGCCCATCGCGTAAAGTACAGCCGCTACGATTGGCAGTGCCGCGGCAAGGCTGGTGCCCCCAAGAGCCTGCGGACCTAACGCGAGCAATAACTCCGCAAAAGCCAATGGTCACAGCCATAATCTGTAAGGGGACGATTTTTGACCGAAGGCAATATGCTAAATTAACAGCACAAAAATAGGTGCGGTATAAAAAGGCCCGCTGCAACGTCGGCCACAGGCAAATAGGCCAATGCCCCAAAGTAAATCATAATACTGCCCACATGCAAAGCGCTGCGCAGAGCCACTGCGTAAAAATTATTTGGCCAAAGTCTTTTGCCAAATATAAGGCCAGGTCGGAGCATAAACACCAAGGCTAAGGCTGATTGGATCACTTGAAATTGTCAGAGGCCACCTTCTTCGGTTAAAACACGTACATAATTGTCAACATAGGTGGCCGTGAAAGCTATCCTAAAACGGCACTGAACGCTAAGATGATCCGGTCATTTGCGCTTGATGGTGGGGCTTCATTTGGCCTCCTGATTGAGTGATTGTGAACAAAGCATGCCTGCGTTAAAGTCACAGGATCATCTCTTAGGTCAAGGCCGATTTACCAATGCAGGTTGAGCAAGAAAATTTGAGAGAAGGGTTCTATGGGCTGTGGCGTGAAAGTGCTGAAGTACCTTTGCGCGATGTCGAACTCGTCTTGCAGGGGCGTAGTTTGGTTTTTCTTGATCCGCGCAGCAAAACCACATTGGCCCATTGGGCATTAGATGCACTGGTACGGCGCAAATCTGCACCAGATATTGTAGTGTTGTCCCCGAGCGCCCAAGATGATGAAAGCCTTGAACTGACTTTGGGCGTCACAGCCAATAAGCTGACTGAGATGATTGATCTAATGACTGCCTCGCGGCCAAAGCCGGGCAGGTTGCGGGGTTTTGTGGTGACAGTGGCTACTTTGGGGATTGTTGGGCTGGCGCTGATTGTGGGCCCGTCGGTTTTGATCTCACACACGGCCTCGGTAGTGCCAAGCATGGTGCGGCGCGATATAGGGGCCTTGGCTTTGGCCGATTTAACCCGTTTGACTGGATCGACCTGCACGTCGGAAGTGGGGCAAGCGGCGGTTCAAACTTTCATGAGCCGTCTTTTTGCGGCACAGGGCGCAAATTTGGTTGTGGTGCGCACTGGGGTCGATCGGATCCGCACGTTGCCCGGCCCTTTGTTCGTGGTTGAGCGCGCCATGCTGGAAAGCAGCATTGGACCCGAAGCGCTGGCCGGTTATCTTTTGGCAGAATTTGCCAAAGCCCAGGTGCAAGATCCTTTGGTGTTGTTGTTACGATATGTGGGAGTGGTCCCAAGTTTTAAACTACTCACTACAAGTAATCTTCCCCAAAAAGCGCTTACTGGTTATGGGGAAGCCTTTCTGCGCCAAAAAGAGCCTGATGTCGCAGATGTGGTGGTGTTGCCGCTTTTTTCTGCTGCTAATATATCGACCGCAGCCTATGTGAAATCTCAAAAGTCCCTCGGCAAGTCAGAACTTTACTTGAGCGCACATGATCCCTATGCACGAGGATCAGAGTTATCCATTATGACCGATGGGGAATGGATTAGTCTACAAGATATTTGTACAGACTAACTTGGTAAAACCAACTTTCTGTCGTACTGCCTAGCGTAAATAGGCGTCTTCATAGCCCTGTTTTTTGACCAGAATTAGCGCCTCCTGTGCTTGGAATTTACTGCTATAAGGCCCTGCGGCAATGCTGGTCATGGGTATGTTTTTTAAGATAATGGAGTGTGCAATGGCGGTTAGACCAAGTTTTGTGATTTTTGTTTTGGTCGTTTTGGCGTTGTTTGGTTTGCGGTAAAGTCCCACTTGCACGAAAAGTCCCCTTGTGGCTTCGGATTTTTTAACAAGCGTCGCAACATTTTGCACCTTAGCAGTCGGAGCGGCTTGTGGTATGTGCACCGCAACTGGTGCCACTTTGACTATTTCAGCTTCAGCAACAGGCTCGGGCATTACTGCGGGTTGAGGTGTTTCTGCTTTGGCAATGGGGCGCTCTTGTGGAGTTATCATGGTTTCTTCTGCCTGAGCTTTTTTGGCAATTGGCGTATCGACAAAAGGCATTGCTGCTGCTCCAGTCGGGCTATAGCCGCACATATGAACGCCGGCGGGCGATAGGCGTGGTTCCCATGTCAGGCCGTCAGCCGTTAGCGCGCGCAAATAGATGCAACCCTTTGTATCAACATAAATTCCACTAAGATATTTTGGATTGGGCCATTCGTCAGGATGCGCTAAAGCTATTTGACTTTGCGTTTGGCCGTAATTCGGCCCCCAAACCACCAAAGTCAGCACCGAACACAAAAGCAAACTCTTTAATCTAACTTGCAGCAGCATTGACTTAAACCCTTCTGGTTTGTTACTTTGTTCCATACATCCTGTCGCCAGCATCGCCAAGCCCTGGTACGATATACCCATGGAGATTCAGGTGGCTGTCGAGTGCGGCGGTTACAATAGGTACATCGGGATGCGCTTCTTTCATACGGGCTATTCCTTCTGGAGCAGCTAACAGGCATAAAAAGCGAATATTCTTCGCCCCCTTTTGTTTTAAAAGATCAATCGCCGCGACCGAGGAATTTCCCGTGGCCAACATAGGATCAACCACTATCGAGATACGCTCGTCCAATAGGTCAGGCAATTTGCAATAATACTGCACGGGCTTAAGCGTTTCAGGGTCTCGGTACAGCCCCACAAACCCTACGCGCGCGGCAGGGACCAGCTCTAAAATTCCGTCAAGAAGGCCGTTTCCAGCGCGCAAAATTGATATCAGCGCCAATTTCTTACCATCAAGCGTTGGCGCTTGCATCACTTGAAGTGGCGTTTCAATTTGTACCGTGGTCATAACGAGTTCGCGTGTGACCTCATAAGCAAGTAATAGGCTGATTTCACGTAACAACTGGCGAAAAGACGATGTCGACGTGTCTTTTTGGCGCATAATAGTCAATTTGTGCTGAACGAGTGGATGGCGTACCACAGTCAAATGTGGGTTTGTTGCTGATTGGGTCATTTTTGCTCCACTTTTGATATAGTATTTTGGCTGTAGCTCATTCAATTTTCAGATTAAGTAAAAGTCTACTTAGGTAATCTACTATGAACACTGATATAAGCATAACGAGGGCGAGTAAGATTTTGAACCCCCTTAGGTGCCTATATAAAACTTCGGCCAAAACCCTTCTGCCGGAGGTCCAAATGCGTCGCTATAGAAGTTGCAACATCTTGAAAGCAGCAATGGCCAATCGTACCGGACTTCGCGCCAGCGACCAACAATGGAACCCGTTCACGCGTATGATCACTTCCTCTAAAACTAGGATCATTTCCATGATCTGCGGTAAAAATGGCCAGATCATTTGGTCGAAGTTTTGCCAAAAATTGCCCTACGATGGGGTCAAACCATTCAAGAGCGCGCGCATAGCCTGCAACATCGCGTGGATGGCCATAAAGACTGTCAAATTCCACAAAGTTAGCAAAAATCAAAGTGCCATCTTGGGGGCTATCGGTCAAATTTAACAAATGCTCGGACAGATCTCGGTCGCTTTTGCCATGGTACGAATGATCAATGCCCTGACCGGAAAAAATATCACTAATCTTGCCGATTGCATGGGTGGTATACCCGCTAGCTTGTGCCCAATCAAGCAGGGTTGGTGCTGGGGGTGGAATGGCAAAGTCGCGCCGATTTGGGCTGCGCTCAAAGCCTCCTATGGGGCCGACAAAAGGCCGTGCTATGACGCGGCCAACTTTCATCGCGTGCAGTTCGGGGGCGATGTCGCGGCAGAGTTGCAGCAGGCGCTCAAGACCAAAATACTGTTCATGGGCAGCAATTTGAAATACTGAATCTGCCGAAGTGTAACAAATTGGAAAGCCAGTCTGCAGATGTTTGGCGCCCAAGTTATTCATGATTTGAACACCCGCTGCGTGGCAATTGCCCAAAATACCCGTGGTTCTGGCTAGGGCTGCAACCTTGTCGGTTAGGTTCGCTGGGAAACAGGGCGTTTGAAGAGGAAAATAGGTCCAATCCCAAGGCACGGGCACGCCTGCAAGTTCCCAATGGCCCGAAGGAGTATCTTTGCCGCGTGATTGCTCGGTTGCTACGCCCCAAAGGCCCATAGGGGAAGGGTGGGGTTCTGGAAGTGGTTCAGACGAAGCAAGCCTTGCTGCATTCCAAAGGCCAAGGCGCGCCAGATGGGGTAGGTTGAGCGGACCTGACCGCCCCCCATCTGCGCGGCCTTGGGCGCATAAACCCGCTATGTGGCCCAAAGTGTTTGACCCGGAATCGCCAAATTCTGCCGCGTCAGGCGCTGCTCCACAACCCACAGAATCCATCACAATTAGAAAGGCGCGCCCCTTCATTTCACAATTCTTTTTAGGATAAGTTTGGGTTCATAAATGGGGTGATCTGAAACCTCAAATGCTGCTTGCACGTCTAAAATTGCTGCTTCCGCATCGGCTTGGCTGGCAGCGTGAATTTGACAAAGCGACATGTCATTAGCGCATTCCTCGCCCAATGCGGCCAAGTCTGAAAGGCCCACCGAGGGGTTGATTCTATCGCCGCCAACCATCCTCCCACCGCCTAAATGTACCACTGCAAGACCCAATGCTTGGCCATTGATGGCGGTAACAAATCCTGATTTTGGGCAGGGCACGTCAAGAATAACAGGGGCGGCAGGTAGTCGATCTGGCCAACATTCAACAAAATCAGAAGGGCCGCCTTGGGCGGCAATCATACGGCCAAAAAGTTCGGCCGCAGCACCACTTTCAAGGGCAGTTGCGATGCGCGATGCTCCGTCTTCAGCATCGGCTGCGAGCCCTCCTAGGGCCAACGCCTCTCCACCAAGGGCCAAAGTTAAATCCCAAAGCGCAACATTGACAGAGGTGCCTGTTAACGTTTCCATGACTTCGATCACTTCAAGTGCATTGCCTGCAGCTGCGATCAGGGGCTGCGACATGTCCGTAATAAGGGCTGTAGTCATGCAGCCAGCACCTTGGGCGGTTTTAACCAAAGAGTAAGCTAAGGCTTCGGCCTCGGGCAGGGCTTTCATAAAGGCACCAGAGCCGACCTTCACATCCAAAACCAAGGCCTCGAGCCCAGCAGCCAGCTTTTTCGACAAAATAGATGCGGTAATCAGATCAATGCTATCTACTGTAGCCGTGACGTCACGCACCGCATAAAGACGGGCATCGGCTGGGGCTATGTTTTTATTGGCCGCCACAATAGCGCAATGCACCGACTTCATTTGTTGCTGTAACTGTTCGGCTGTAAGATGAATGCGAAAGCCTGGAATGGATTCAAGCTTATCAAGTGTGCCGCCCGTATGGCCCAAGCCTTTGCCCGAAATCATCGGCACATAAGCCCCGCAGGCCGCCAAAGCTGGCGCCAGCAATAAAGATGTGCAATCGCCGATTCCGCCTGTTGAATGTTTGTCAATCACAGGGCCGGGAAAATCCCACTGTAGCAGCTGCCCTGAATCGCGCATAGCTTTTGTGAGCGCCACACGCCCCTTTTCCCCCAAGCCGTTAAAGCATACGGCCATCGCAAAAGCGCCCGCTTGTGCGTCGGAAACTTGGCCATTAGCCAATCCCTGTGCAAACCAACTGAGCTGAGCAGACGACAACTTGTCGCCTGCGCGCAGCATTGCGATGATGGAACGTGCGTCCACTATGGAACCGTTTTTTCCATATGTGACGCGTCAAATCGCCCAGGCAACAACGCGCCAACAGATGTGACCTCTTCTGCGCCCGCGGTGGTGCAAAGTGTGACTTTTACATTGCGATTGGCAAATTCAGAGATTTTTTGGCGGCAGCCACCGCAGGGGGGCACGGGAGTGGGGCTGTCGGCGATCACCAGCACCTCGCCTATACTTGTGTCGCCTGCCGCAATCATGGCGGCTATGGCTCCCGCTTCGGCACAGATGCCTTCGGGATAGGCTACGTTTTCAACGTTACAGCCCACATATAAATTGCCTTGGGTCGAGAAAATCGCGGCGCCAACTTTGAACTTTGAGTAGGGAACATAGGCATTTTTGCGAACGTCCCGTGCGGCTTTTAACAGGGTCATATCAACCTCCGACCATTTATTTCAACATAGGTAAACCTTAGCCCGATGCAAGCCCCACCATTTTTAATTGCCAAATGTGCCAACAGATATTGTTTTAAAGCTTCCCGGAAGGTTCACTTCCAAAAGCTCCAATTTTGTGCTGGTTTGACTGTAGCTCGTGGCCATATGGGGTGGGGTCACAAAAGCGTCAACGGCAGACAAAAAGAACGGATTTTATCTTCGCTTTCAAGAAGCATTTGTCCTTGATATTACAAAGCTAATTAAAATATCGCCATCATGGCTGATCCAAGGTGCGGTTTGGCCAGCAAGGGGCAGCGCTGAAACAACGGATGCCAAATCTTTTGTGTTACTTTTGATGGTGGTGTCGCGGGCCTCAAAGCCCAGAATGCGAAAAGGGACGAAATTGCCGCCTTTGCCTTGGCTAAAGACGAAACACTGACCTTGCCATAGGCGCTCGGTTTGGGCAGGGGCTTCTCGCGGTCAAACATCGTGATATTGTCAGCCAGCACGTCTACATCAATCACTTCGATCGCGTCCGATGCCTCTAGCGCGGGATGGCGGATTTTGGGTTCCTGAATGGTGCAATCGCCCGCATGCCGGTGCTGGGAACCTTGGTCCTCATAGACCACATCGGCCCAGTCCTTGATAAAAAAGACCAGCTGAAAACCCACTTTGTGATAATGTAGCATGTCTTGTACAGGGCCGCGGTCGGGTAAGCAAATATGTCTGGCGATAATAGAGCCGCCCAAGCGCGTCGAGATCAAATCACGGAAATGCATGCAGGACGCCCAATCACCCAAGGGGCTTGGGTGGCCAGTCTGCGCACCAAAAGGCGTGGTCGGTCGGAGACAAACCCAGGGGAGGGTCTAGGGGGGCAAATTTCAATGCGCGTACCATTGGGGCAATCAACAGCCGTGCGCCTTGGGCTAAATCATTAGGAATTTCAGTTAAGATGCGCAAAGTTCCTACCGCTAAGACGGCAGCGCGTTCAAGCCTAATACAAAGACCATGAACTGATATAACCGTAATCAGTGGATTACCAGCCAGATAAATTATATCAAACATGAAGCCCAAGCGTTAGGCATAAAAAGCCACATCTTCTATAAGATTTCCCTTGGGAAGACGAATTTAGCCACGCGGCTTTGTCATCTTGGGTCCGATTGCTTTTGGAGTTAATTTGCTACGAAGTTATCTCAATTTCAAGACTATTTTCATTGGCATAAAAGTGAATTACAAGAGAAATTAAAAGGTTAGTGCTTCGGTGCTTGGCGGTTAAATTAAAGTAGTTTAATATTAAAAAAATCTTATCAGGCGTGAGGGAAATATCATGAGCGACCAAAAAAATGATGCTGCGCGCAAAGCGGCTCTTGATTATCATGAATTTCCAAAACCTGGAAAATTAGAAATACGGGCCACCAAACCCTTGGCCAATGGCCGAGATCTTGCTCGCGCCTATTCACCCGGCGTGGCTGAGGCCTGTTTGGAAATCAAAGCCGATCCTGCGAATGCTAGTCGCTATACATCGCGCGGTAATTTGGTGGCTGTGGTCACCAATGGTTCAGCCGTGTTAGGGCTGGGAAATATTGGCGCGTTAGCATCGAAGCCTGTCATGGAGGGTAAGGCAGTTTTATTTAAGAAATTTGCGAATATTGATTGCTTTGATATCGAACTGAATGAGCCCGACCCCTATAAATTGGCTGATATTGTCTGCGCGTTGGAACCCACCTTTGGTGCCATCAATCTAGAAGACATCAAGGCCCCTGACTGTTTCATTGTTGAGGCAATCTGTCACGAACGTATGCAAATCCCAGTCTTTCATGATGACCAGCATGGCACTGCCATTGTTGTGGGAGCGGCTACAATTAATGCTTTATTGGTTAGCAAAAAGAAATTTGAGGATATTAAAATAGTTAGCACCGGCGGTGGATCAGCGGGGATAGCCTGTTTGAATATGCTGGTGAAAATGGGTGTTAAGCGTGAAAATATCTGGCTTTGTGACATCCACGGTCTGGTCTATGAGGGCCGTCGCGAGGATATGAATCCTGAAAAAGTCGCCTACGCCCAAAAAACTGATAAACGCGGTTTAGAAGAGGTGATCGACGGGGCTGATTTATTTTTGGGCCTGTCAGCGCCTGGGATCTTAACCATTGAGATGGTTACACGCATGGCGCCAAAGCCAATCATCTTTGCGTTGGCAAATCCTGAGCCAGAGATCTCGCCCCTTGAGATGGTCGAAGCCGTGCCCGACGCAATTATGGCTACAGGGCGTTCAGATTATCCCAATCAGGTCAATAATGTGCTGTGCTTCCCATTTATATTCCGGGGTGCGTTAGACGTTGGGGCGACTAAGATAAATGATGCAATGAAATTAGCCTGTATTTCGGAGATTGCCGCCCTGGCCCGGGCCACCACCAGTGCCGAAGCCGCAGCTGCCTATCAGGGCGAACCCATGAGTTTTGGCCCAACTTATCTGATCCCAAAACCTTTTGATCCGCGATTAATGGGTGTTGTTGCCTGCGCTGTCGCAAAGGCCGCGATGGAAACAGGCGTGGCCACACGCCCCATTGAAGATTTGGAAGCCTATCGTGATAGCCTCGACGGGTCGGTCTTTAAGTCTGCCATGATCATGCGGCCCGTTTTTGAAGTGGCGCGCACCAGCAGTCGCCGCATTATCTTTGCCGAAGGCGAGGATGAACGCGTGTTGCGCGCAACCAGTGCTATTTTAGAAGAAATGACTGATAAGCCGATTTTAATCGGCCGCCCTGAGGTGATTGCGCAGCGCTGCCAAAGGGCTGGCTTGTCCATCCGTCCAGACCGTGATTTCGAAGTGGTTAACCCGCAGTCAGACAGTCGCTACCGGGATTACTGGCAAAGCTATCACCAATTGCTGGAACGCAATGGTGTTACACCCGACATTGCGCGCGCGATCATGCGCACCAACTCGACCGCCATTGCCGCGGTTGCGGTCCACCGCAGTGATGCAGATAGTATGATTTGCGGCACCTTTGGACAATATTTATGGCATCTAAACTATGTTAATCAAGTGCTCGGTGGTGACGAAAAGCTGCCCGTCGGCGCACTGTCTTTGATGATCCAAGAAGATGGCCCACTTTTCATTGCTGACACGCAGGTCAATGCAGTGCCCACGCCGCTACAAATTGCTGATACTATCTGCGGTGCCGCGCGCCATGCCCGGCGCTTTGGTGTGGAACCAAAAGTGGCCATGTGTTCACATTCCAACTTTGGTAATCTTGACACGGATTCAGGCCGACGCATGCGTGCAGCCCTAGAAATTCTAGATAATCGCTGCGTCGACTTTGAGTATGAAGGCGAAATGTCGGCCGATGCGGCGCTTGACCCAACCTTGCGCCAAAGGGTGTTTCCTGCAACGCGATTGGCGGGCGCTGCTAATATTTTGGTGTTTGCATATACCGATGCAGCTAATGTTGCGCGTAATATGCTGAAATACAAAGCCGATGGGCTGGAGATTGGGCCAATCCTTATGGGCATGGCCAACCGTGCCCATATTGTGACGCCCGCGATCACGCCGCGCGGACTTTTAAACATGTGCGCCTTGGCTGGCACGCCAGTGAATCACTACGGATAATTAGCCGCCTCTTGACTTTATCGTTGCCAAAGGGTGTATCGGGCCATTAATTCGCCTTGGGAAGGGCCAAACATGAACGCGTATCGCAGTCATAATTGTACAGAGTTAAACAAAGCCCATGTGGGCAACGAGGTACGGCTTTCGGGTTGGGTGCACCGCGTGCGAGATCATGGCGGCGTTTTGTTTGTTGATCTGCGTGACCATTACGGCATCACCCAAGTGATAGCCGATAGCGATAGCCCCGCCTTTGTTGACATCGAAAAATGCCGAGCCGAATGGGTGATATCGATAGTTGGCAAGGTAAAAGTGCGTGATGAAAGCCTAGTAAATTCTAAACTTCCCACTGGCGATATCGAGGTTTATGCGTCCAGTTTTGAGCTTTTGGGCATGGCTGAAGAACTGCCGATGCCGGTTTTCGGTGAGGTGGATTATCCAGAAGAAACCCGCCTGACTTACCGCTTTTTAGATTTGCGCCGCGAAAAATTGCACGCAAATATGACGCTCCGGTCTAATGTGGTGCGTTCAATTCGCAATCGCATGTGGGATCAAGGGTTTAACGAATTTCAAACCCCAATCATGACGGCTTCGTCGCCAGAAGGAGCGCGCGACTTTTTAGTGCCGAGCCGTCTGCATCCGGGAAAATTCTATGCGCTGCCTCAGGCACCCCAACAGTTTAAACAATTGATCATGGTTGCAGGCTTTGACCGATATTTCCAAATTGCTCCTTGCTTTCGTGACGAAGACCCCCGCGCCGACCGGAGCCCAACCGATTTTTATCAGCTAGATATTGAGATGTCTTTTGTTGAACAGGAAGATATTTTCAACACGGTTCAGCCGGTTGTTCAGGGCATCTTCGAAGAATTTGGTAAAGGTAGGACAGTTTCGACCGAGTGGCCGCGCATTCCTTACCGCGACAGTCTGCTGATGTATGGGTCTGACAAGCCCGACCTGCGCAATCCAATAAAAATGCAGATCGTGTCTGAGCATTTCTTTGGTGGCGGCTTTGCCATCTTTGCAAATTTGCTCGAGCAAGAAGGTACGCAAATTCGTGCCATTCCTGCCCCAACCGGTGGGTCGCGCAAGTTTTGTGACCGCATGAATACATTTGCACAAAAAGAAGGTCTGCCTGGTATGGGCTATATCTTGTGGCGCAATGCGGAAGATAGCTCTGGCCTGGAAGCGGCCGGACCTTTGGCCAAGAATATTGGCCCCGAGCGCACTGAAGCGATTCGTCAGCAACTAGGCTTGGGCGTAGGCGATGCGGCATTTTTCTTGGGTGGGATGCCTGATGCTTTTGAAGCTGTTGCCGGGCGCGCGCGCAATGAAATTGGCCGTGAATTGGGTCTGACAGAAACGGATACATTCCGCTTTGCTTGGATCGTCGATTTCCCGATGTATGAGAAAACTGCCGAAGGCAAAATTGACTTCTCGCATAATCCCTTTTCAATGCCGCAAGGTGGATTTGATGCATTGATGGGAGATCCACTGCAGGTTTATGCTTATCAATATGATCTGGCTTGTAATGGTTATGAGTTGATTTCAGGCGGAATTCGCAATCACAAACCTGAAATTATGTTCAAAGCTTTTGAATTGGCGGGCTATCCTGATTCCGAAGTTGAAAAACGATTTGGTGGTATGGTTAAGGCGTTCAAATATGGCGCGCCTCCGCATGGCGGGTGTGCTGCTGGGATTGACCGCATCGTGATGCTGTTAGCTGATGAGGCTAATATCCGAGAAGTGATCATGTTTCCAATGAACCAACGTGCCGAAGATTTATTGATGGGCGCGCCTTCGGAACCGATGAATGAACAACTTCGCGACTTAAGCTTACGGGTCATTTCTCGCGATTAGTCGAAAGGCGGGGCTATGGAAAAAAAGATCAAGTGCTTGAACTGGGCACTCTCTTTTCAAGTTAGTCGCCACTGCCTATTCCTTCGGGTATCATTATTAAAGGGGGCCATGTTATCTTGTGCCCTTTAAAGCGCACCGACCACGCGGCTGAACTTTGTGCCGCCTTTGGCCAAGCGCCCTACCTTTGGATCTACTTGTCTTATGGCCCCCTTGCCAATTCTGCCGATTATGGTGATTGGATAGGCCAAAATACCGCCATAGATCACCCAGTTTTTTGCAATTATTGACCAGAGCAGCCAAAAACGGTGGGTGTAGCCTGCTATTTGAATGTAAGCTCAAGTGTTGGCTCGATCGAGGCATGCCATTTCCGCCTAACGCCCATTTTTCAAAAACCCAAAGCGGTGATAGAGGCGATGTTTTTGATGACGCAGTGGACCCTTAGTAATGGCTATCGGCGCTGTGTATGGAAGCGATGCTTTAAAGCTGCCTTCTTAGCGTGCGGCAGCACGATTGGAATTGCCTTATGAGGGCGTGTTTAGGCAGATGTCGATCGCCAAAGGCCGTAACCGTGACACGGCTCGGTTTGCTGCGATAGATTGCGAATGGCCAAGGCTAGAGGTTACTTTTAGTGCCTGGTTAACAGACACAAATTTTAACTTCAATGGCGTAAGATAACGTTACTTTCCAACCTCACTAAGAATATTTTATCACTTAACAACCCAACTTTTTTATAAGTAAAATAGGTGCTTACGCGGGATTAGATAACCAATTTTCTAGGCTGTTAATAATTGTTCTATGAACTTGAGGCGTGCTAATAGTTTTGATTGGACTAAAGAATATTATTGCGCTTTCGCAAAGAGTGCCAACCCTAGAAATTAGAGTGACAGTGCGGCATATTACCCATGATCTTCATTTAATGGAGCATGTGCTGATAAAATAGGCTATTGTTTAATCGAATTAAATCCCAGGAAAGTTTTGCATTTTTTTGGGAAAACTGGACCCTTGATTTGACCCACTTTGGAAAGCATAAGAAGTGATGGATAGGAGCGTAAATGATTGGAAGGTTGAACCATTTAGCCATAGCTGTGCCCGATCTTGACGTGGCCCGCGCACTTTATAGGGACATGTTAGGGGCAACAGTGGGGGCGCCCATGGATATGCCAGACCATGGGGTTCGCGTGGTCTTTATTGAATTGCCCAATACCAAAATAGAACTCTTACATCCACTGGGGGCCGCCTCGCCCATTGCGGAATTTTTAGACAAGAACCCCTTGGGCGGGATTCATCATATATGCTACGAGGTTGACGATATCTTGGCCACCCGTGATCACCTGATCGCCCGTGGCGCACGGATTTTGGGGCCAACCGAACCTAATGTTGGGGCCCATGGAAAACCTGTGTTGTTTTTAAACCCCAAAGACTTTAACGGATGCCTTATTGAATTGGAGCAAGCCACATGACCATTACAGCCGCACTCGTCCTCTTTGCTGTCGCGTGGTTTATGGTGTTTTTCATTATTCTGCCGCTCCGAGTGACGTCGCAGGCCGAAGCTGGCAATGTAGAGCCTGGAACGCCACGCTCGGCGCCCGCGGGTGATGTCGTGGCGCAAAAGGCGCGTCTGGCCACGTTGATCGCGATCATCGTTTGGGGGCTCTTGGTGGCTATTATCACCTCTGATTTCATCACCGTGCGAGACCTTGATTTTATGGGACGCATGGGGCCACCGGCAGTTGAAAATTAAGCTGAGTGACTTGGACGAGCAAAGAATTGGTACGCCCTGTGGGCCTACCTCTCTAGCCAGTCGGTAATTTGAGCAATATCAGGGCGGGCGGTTTTGGGTGGAGTGGCCGTGACTGACCCCAAATGAACAATGCCCGAAATGGTTTCAAGTGGCTTAAGGCCAAATGCGCTTTGGGCAAAGTTGGGTTCATGCGATACCCACCCTGAAAGCCAACATGCCCCAAAGCCAGCGGCTTGGGCGGCATTGGCCAGACCAATGCAAACGGCACCAGCAGATAGAACCTGTTCAATTAACGGGACTTTTTCTATTTCCCTAGGGCTAGATACCACCACCACCGCCAGATTGCTAAAGTCAAACTGGCCATGAGCCTTAGCTGTCTTTACCGCATCTACCCCAAGGTCTTGGGCATAGAGCTTGGCCATGCACGAAATGCGGGTCAGGGCAGGTTTTTTCAAAACAAGAAACCGCCAAGGCACCAATTTGCCGTGATCTGGGCTGCGGGCGGCTATCGTCAAAAGTTTAGCAAGGAGCACGTCGTCTGGCACAGGCAGGCTTAATGAGCGGGCTGGATAGGAGTGGCGGTCACTTAAAAAATCTAGCACTTCTGGGTTAAAGTTCGGCATTAGCTTCTCTCTTTTGGGTAGTGCGGGTGAGGCTCACATTGGTCACAAGCCAATTATTTTTTATAAAAAAAGGTTTTCCATTTCGTCAATCAATGTGCTTACGAAATTGTCAAACCGTGCGCTGGGTTGGCGCTGGGCTAGAGTTTGTGCCATTGGGTCTGGCGCACAGACGGCGCTTCGCGACAGTTCTTGCAAGACCCCATGGCCACAAAAGGGTACGTAGACCTCAGAATAGCCGCCCTCATGAACAAGGGTAAGACGCCCTTCGCACAGGTCGTGGGCGGCCTCCATCATCAGTTGTGTCATTTGGCGAAAAGTCTCGGCGGTGGCTAGGGTGCGCGACAACGGATCAACCGCCGCCGCATCATAGCCGCAGGCCACAATGATTGCATCTGGCCCGTAAGCCTGCAAGGCGGGGATCACAAGGCGTTCAATTACTTCAATATAGTTACTATGACCACTGCCGGGGGGCAGAGGAATATTAATATTGGCGCCGAACCCAGCACCCGCGCCGCGGTCTTCGCAGTCGCCCGTATCCATTGGGTAGTTGCGTTCTTGATGTAGGCTGATGGTTAGGACATCATCACGGTCATAAAAGACCGCTTCGGTGCCGTTTCCATGGTGCACATCCCAATCCACAACTGCAATACGCTCCGTCATGCCCCTAGCCAAGGCGGATTCAATGGCGATTGCGATGTTATTAAGCAAGCAAAAGCCATTTGGAAATTCGGGCAAGCAATGATGCCCTGGGGGGCGCGACAAGGCATAAGAGTTTTTTGCACTGCCAGTTAAAACATCATAAAACGCTGACTGCGCCAAGCCAGCTGAAAGAGCAGCTATCTCAAAGCCACCATGCGAAAATGGGGTTCGCAGACCAAGTTCGCCGCCCGGCCCATCCGAAAGCTCTTTAAATCGACGCAAAAAAGATTGCGGATGCACGCGCGCCAAATCGTCCCAATGAGCGGGTTCGGCTTGCTTGGCGTCAAGATCATGGATAAGGCCCGTGACATCCAACAGGTTTTTAAGGCGTCGCTTGGTCTCAGGATTTTCAGGCAATCCGCCCGCCAAAGGCTGTACCAAACCACCGACGGGCAGGGTAAATGCATAATTTCCACCCCCATGCCAGAAGCATTTTTCGTCCCAATAAAAAGCCGTTGTCACGGGCACTCCTGTTGCAGTTCTTGTTTAGCGCTTCTAGTGAAGTTTAAGCACAAGTTTCGTGTCACGCCAGAAAATTCGGCTATTCTAGAGGCGTCAGTAAGGGTGATAGGTTAGGTTTAAGAGGTTGCAGTGTGACCTTGAATTTGATGAGATGGGGCATGCCGTCTGGCATCAGGCGATATCACAAGAATAAGAGTTTTAAGTAGTTGGTTTTAGAAGTGACCGTGTGGCAGTTTTACTAGTCTGGCAGAATTTGAGGATGATGACGTTAATCACCTGATGCGTGGATGGGGCTTAGCAGAATGTTGTGTGTTTTGAGGGCAAACCGTATTTCCGCAAAAGCTCTCACAAAATTGCATCGAATTTTGAATCGGAGCAATAGTGTTTGGATTTCATAAGATTTTACACTTGTCATGATTTTGACGATCGAGGAATACGAAAAATATTCATTATAAACAATTTAATAATGTAATTAATTTAATATTGATGTCCTTCTCGTCATGAAATTTTTTTAAAAATAAATAATTGTCAATTTGCTGACAGATGAGTTGAATTTTTTGAAAATATATGAATATAAGATCATAGATTAACAAGGCATTTTTATAAATGGCGCTTCAGGAACCTAATAGCACTCAGGGCGCGAAAGCGCGATTGACGGGTGAACACTTTACCAAGACTGCGATTGTGGGATCGTCGCAGGCAGTTATAAGTATGCGGCAGCTGATTTCTTTGGTGGCCCCGACCTCTGGCAGCGTTTTAGTATTGGGCCCTACAGGTGCTGGCAAAGAGTTGGTCGCCGAAGCCATTCATCGTGAAAGTCGGCGGCGTGGAAAGCTTATTTCATTAAATTGCGCGGCTATTCCTTCCGAACTTCTGGAAAGTGAGCTTTTTGGTTACGAAAAAGGCGCTTTCACGGGTGCTGATAGGCAAAGACTGGGGCGGTTTGAGCAGGCCGAAAATGGTACGTTGTTTTTAGATGAAATTGGCGACCTGCCGCTTAACCTGCAAACAAAGCTCTTGCGTGTTCTCGAGTCCCGAACAGTGCAGCGCGTGGGTGGGCGCGAAGATATCAAATTAAACTTTCGCTTAGTTTGTGCAACGCATCAATTTTTAGCTAAAAAGGTTGAAGTTGGCGATTTTCGCGAAGATTTATTTTATCGCTTAAATGTGTTTCCGATTGAAGTGCCATCCTTGGCGGACCGTAGTTCGGATATTCCAGAAATATTGGCAGCTCTTGCGGCAGCTCGGCAATGTGAAGATGCAGAAATACCAGCGCCCGACTTTGACCCGTCAGCGTTACACGCTCTTTGCACATATGATTGGCCAGGGAATGTGCGTGAATTGCGCAATGTGGTTGACCGCGCCTTTATTTTGTTTGCAGGGCTTGACGTCTCTGGCCGGCACGTACGAGAAAATCTTTTGCATATGCGCGTGCCAGATGCATCACAGATTGATGATCAAGATGTCATCTGGCAAGAAATGGACGCGTTGGAAGGGTTGAGTGATCTTGAACCCGTCGCTGATCTGCCCAAACCTGAGGCATATCGTACTTGGTTTGAACATTTTGACGACATTGATTTGCGCAGGCTTATTCGCGATATCGAGGTCGTCTTGATAGAGGCCGCACTTGAAAAGCATGATGGCCTTGTAAGTAGAGCGGCCGAAGTTTTAAAGTTGAGGCGAACGACTTTGATTGAGAAGATGAAAAAACTCATGATTGAGCGGCCAACCGGGCCCAATCTATAGCTGTAAACTTGACTTGTAACAGAGCTGAGCGAAGACGCTCAGGGCGTTAAATCATGAGAGGTTGAGGCTATAATTTTTGAAAATGGGTTAGTTTTGAATAAATGTCTGGTGGCAAAAAAATTTAATCTTAAGTAGATAAAATACCCTACTTATTAGGCAATTGGTGATCCTATCAGAATATTTCACACTATATGCATAGGCGATTAAGACACTTTTACTGTTTGTTTTAATGGGATGATAATTGTCGTTATCCCAAAAATATCTTGGCGGATTAAACTGATTTATGGATTTAACATTTGATGAATTTTTAACGAAAGCTGTTGAAAATTGTATGCTGCATTAAGTGGGGCTACAAAAGTCTCTGACTAGGAGGGTTGTTTTATGACGAAAGCAGCACTTAAATGAACTTAAGCGGGGGTAGGTGAGAGGCCCATCGGACCGAACTTATAACGCCTTAGTGTTATTTCTGGTTAACCCAGGCATCCATCATGGTTGTTAGATATTCTCCAGTATTCTTAAACTTCGTTACCATTTGCTCCATTGCGGTGAATTTTTCAATATAGCGTGCCTCGATGACGAGTGCAGCTGCTTCTAAATCTGTAATTTCAGTCTCATATTTAGTTTTTTCGGATACAAGTTTTGTTTCTCTTGTCGTAAAGTCACCAGTAGTTGCCATTAATTTATCAATATAGGCAGTGACTTTGTCTTTTAAACTTTTTCCTACGTAGAGCTTTGCCGTTGCCGCATCTCCCACGCCAGCACTTAAAGTAAGTCCTAGGTAAGCCGCATTTGTACTGTAATAATTTGTGTCAAAGCCAGTGCTTGCAGACGTAATAAAATTGACGTCGCCAATGCTCACAGCATCGGTTGCCGAATTGTAAGTTAAATCGTAAACTCCAGGTGTTATGTTTGCATAGCTGGTTGTCTTGCCTGTGAAGCCTGAAATGGAAGTGGCGATTTTTGATTGGAAAATAGCTTTGTATTTTGACGGATCCAAAGCAAATGAATTTTTAAATGTTGTTGCATCTAACGATAAGCTGCCATCTCTTTCAGTCTCAACCCCTAAGTCTGAAAGATAAATTGCTGTATCTCCAAATCCCACTATTGGTTCTGTCGTTAACCGTGAAAGTTTCTGCTTTATAGTATTAGCAGTTAAGTCGCCCGCTAAAGCGCCCGGATCCGCGCCATTTAATCCGCGCTTGGTAAGCTCTGTAAGTGTTGAACGCACTTCGTTTATGTAGGCGACAAACGCTGTTATTTCGACTTGGGCAAGGGCTACTTTTTCTGTTCCCGATATACTTACGACCGATCCCGCAGCCGTAACTGAATTTAGAGTAATGGTCGCTCCGTCAAACAAATCAGATACGACATTAATCTCTCTTGTGAGAGATACGCCGTCCACCGTAAATGCCGCATCAGACGCGGCGACTATTTGCTGTGAAGCCAGGCCGCTTGACTGTGCCGTGGTCGTGAAATTACCACTGGTTGATGCAATAGAAAGTGCGTTGCTGACCCCTGTGCTAGACTTAACTACCAAGGAGTAAGTTCCTGATCCCTTATTCACTATGCTCGCACTGACACCAGTAAGGGCGTTAAGCGCCGTTGCAAAGTCACTCACTGTCGCACTCGCAGCCAGGGTAATAGCCTTGGTCGCAGTCACACCGCTAGCTGTCGCACTTGCTGACATATTTGTGCTGCCAGAATCTGTGAATTCAAAGCTGCCGGCTGTGCTGGTCGCCGCAACTGAGTAAGTTGTGATCGGAGTGCTGGCCGCGGCAGCTGCCGTCGCCAGTGCCGTTTGCAAATTACTTAAAGTTGCTGAATCTGTTGCCCCGACCGTTGCTGCGACTGTAAGGCCTCCAGTGACAACCGTTATTGTATCGCCAGCCACAGAATTCCCTAAGCTTGCCGTGTAGCGGGTAGTATTAGATGCAGCTCCAGAGGCGGTGGTCGCCTTTCTAGCAAAGCCTGAACCTGACCAAGTACCAAAGGATAAGGTTATAGCATCTTTTTTAACCAAATTTATTGTGCTTCCATCAGTTGTGGCAACATATAGGGATGTCGCATCTGAGTGGGCAGCTGCCCAGGTATTGATAGTATCTCTAATTTTTGTGGCTGCTGTAGTTGCGTTAGTCTCACTCGATGTCATAGTCACGGGTATGGTTACCCCATCGACGGTGATGTTGTGCACGTCGCCAACTTCGAAAGTACTGTCCGCTCCAGAAACTGCAAGTGATGCTGCAGTTGTTCCCCCGCCAGAAACCGCAAACGTGGGCTGGGTCGAATTAGTGCCGCCAGACGCATACGCTGCACTTAAGTTAGTATTGGCAGGTGGGCTCAGGACTGCAGTTGAACTTGTAAAGTTTCCAAACTCAAGAACTTGCGAACTCGCAAGGGTGTTTACGTCTACCGAAGAGGTCACCGCGGTTACTTTTGTATAATCAGTGACTGCAACGCCGACGGAGGAATCTGATGAAGTGAGTGAGTAAGATTGCCCAGTATCTCCTGTGCTCAGGACTGTTGAAAGCGCAACAAGCTCTGAGCGTAATTTTGTCATCTCTGAAATGGAAACTGTTTCTTTGTCGAGTTTGTCCTGAACTAAGGCTTTTTTGGGCTCAGTTTCGGCTTGAACTAAGCTGTCAACCAACTGGGTGATATTTATCCCAGATCCCTTGGTGTTGAGAGTGCTTAGATAATCGACCGCCATTGTTTTTCCCTAGTTCCTTAATTCTCAACGGCGTAATTAGCCTTTTGTTGAGTGAATTTAAATTTTAGTTCAAAAATCTATCTCTATTTCTATGCGGCGATTTTTTTCGCGCCCCTCTTGGGTCATATTGTCGTCCTTGGGTTTGGTCTCCCCGAAGCTAATTGCTTTCATTCGATCAGCAGAAACGAGGCCAGTATTTTGAATGGCCTGAACAACACTTGAGGCTCTGGCCGCCGCCAAGTCCCAGTTGTCCCGATAAAGCCCACCAAAAATGGGCACATCATCTGTGTGGCCTGCCACGGAAATGGTGCTGTTTGGCTCCATAGTAGCAAAGGCAATGCGGCTCAGAATTTCTTCTGCTTCTGCCGTTAAGAGGGCATTTCCTGAGGGGAAAGAGCCTCCTTCGCCCAAAGTCACAAAGACCTTCCCGTCACGCTGCTCAATTTGAACTAGACCCTTTTCTATCTCATTCATCAGGGCAACAGACAGCTGATCAACTGCCGCACCCGCTTTAGTGCTGGCCAAAGCCGCTTGTGCAGTTTCCAGCGCTTTATCCGCTGCATTGGCTTTTTCACCTGAGGCAAGCTCAGCCGCGTTTGCCAAAGCATTCAAATCTGATTCTATACCGCCGAACAACACTTCGCTGTCAGTTACACCCGAGGTCTGACGCGCCTCAGATAGCGCGGCGAGCGTTTCTTTTATTAGACTTGGCAAATCACGTTGATCAGTGTTTTCTGATGGAAAATTTACCACAACGTTTTGCCCAGCCATTTCTACTGTCACTTCACCATTCGAAATCGCTTTTTGCAGGGCGTTGCCCAAGGCTTTTGCATCCATTTCGCCGTCGGCCCCATCGGATCCAGTTTGGCCTGCTTTGCCTCCCGTACCCTCGGCATCGCCCGCTTGGTCCTTGCTGTCGCCGCTGATGGCATCCTCAGATTTTGTTTGCACCTCAATGTCCGGTAACGCTTCGTCCGTGGTTTGCTGCGTCATATTATTGCTGACAGACGGCGCAGGGGATGGGCTAAAGTCTAAAGATAGCACCGTAGTTCCGCGTGGCTGTTCCATAACTGGAATAAGCTGCTGCACCCCAAATGAGTTTTTCAGAGACCCAGCTACCTGTTTGAATTTTGGCGAGTTAAATTCTGCGAAAGATAAAATTAACACGAAGAAAGCCATCAGCAGTGTGGCCATATCGGCGAAAGTAGCCATCCATGCCGGAGCGCCCACGGGGGGGCACTTAGGACATTCTTCTTCGACGGGCTCTTCTTCTTCTTCTTCTACTTCTGGGGCTTTTGCCACAATCTAATCCTTAATGGTTAATCAACGCGCGGCTATGCTGCGGCTTCGAGTTGGGCTTGCATTTTTGGCGTCAGATTGGCAGCCATTTGGTCTTGGATGTTCCTTGGGCTTTCGCCGCGGGCAATCCCACGCAGGCCTTCGATTACCATGTTACGGTAGGTGACCTCATAGGCTGTATAACCTTCAAGTTTCGTATGCATAGGGGCGAACAACACGTTGGCAATAAAGGCCCCGTAAAGGGTCGTTAAAAGTGCAACAGCCATGGCGGGACCAATCGATTTGGGGTCGCCCATGTTGCCGAGCATCAAAACCAGACCAACGAGTGTGCCGATCATGCCCATCGCAGGTCCAATGTCGATCCAAGCTTTAATACAGCCTTGATTGGCGGCGTGGCGGTCTTTCATGGCCTTGATCTCTTGCGTGAGTTGGGCGACTATTTTCTTTTCGTCAGCTCCATCAACCAAAAGCTGCAAGCCGCGGCTAAAAAATTTATCAGGAACGACCTGACCCTCAAGGGCCATCATGCCGTCTTTACGCGCGACAGTGGCTAGATCAACCATGCGTTTGACTAAAACATCCATTTTTTTAACGGGCGGCAAGAAGGCTTTTGCCATTGCGCCAAAGCTGCCTAAAAATATGGGTAGGGGTGCCGAATACATAACAGCAAAGAATGTACCGCCAAAAACGATCAACAGTGACGGCGTGTCGATGAATGGTCCAATGCCACCTCCCGAGAGCATCGCTGAGATGATAAATCCAATGGCGCCAATCATGCCTACTAAAGATGCGATATCCATACGTTCTTCCTTATAATTCAGACGCAACAGCGCGTT
The DNA here is from genome assembly GCA_041441915.1 of Paracoccaceae bacterium. GTDB lineage: Bacteria > Pseudomonadota > Alphaproteobacteria > Rhodobacterales > Rhodobacteraceae > UBA10365. The sequence goes on from JASDRS010000013.1 coordinate 67,781, forward strand.
CTTTCAAGAACCATACCATCTTATTGCTATTAATAAGAAGAAGTGATCGTGTTTTAATGCGTCGAAAATTTGACGAAGTGTCTGAGATCGGTTCTAGTCTGTTGACCTAGGTCAGGTGATAGGGCCAGATGGGGAAAACTAATAAGCCTAGGAGCATTATGCGCAGCCTTTTGATCTTCATTGTATTTATTGCGGGCCTCGGCAGCCCACCTGCTTCAGCGCAGTTTTTCGCGCGCGGTCAATTTGTGTTGGATTTGACTGGGCGCCTTGAGTGGTTGCGCTGTTCCGTGGGGCAGCGATGGTCTGAGGATACGAAAAGCTGTGTGGGTGAAGTGATACCCCTAGATCATGACTTGATCGCTCAGGCCATAAAACAAGCGAATGAACAATTAGGTCAAGGCTGGCGTTTGCCCACGCAAGATGAATTGGTGGCGCTCGTGTGTATTAACTGCGGCATTTACTTGGTAGGACCCACGATTGACACAAATTTTTTTCCAAACACTTTCGGTGGTTCCTATTGGACTAGCGACGCCAATAGTCTTTCATCCCGCCATCAAGTATCTGTTAACTTCAGGACAGGCTATAGTTATAGCCGGTTTTTGCGTAGTCAGGCTTTGGCCGTGCGCCTTGTGCGCGACTATAAGCGCTCAAAATAGGTTTTTTGTACCTTAATCAAAATAATTAGCCATATCGTTTAAACTTTTCGGATTTCGGTCGTTTGTTCTGTTGGGCGTCTGATGGCGCACAAGAAGGAAGTTTGAACCTGTTTGGTGAAATAACTCACAGCAGCAGTTTAGATAGGTTCAAGCAGAATATCAATGTGCGCTCAGGCGCATGACATCAGCTTAGGAGAATAAACATGGCAATCTCAGTCAATACGAATGTTGGCGCTTTGAACGCACTGGCGTCAGCGACCTCCACAAGTCAAGCTTTGGAAAAATCGATGGAGCGTTTGGCTTCAGGTAAACGCATTAACTCAGCGTCAGATGATGCTGCTGGTTTGGCAATTGCAAGCCGATTAACCTCGGAACTCAAAGGCACCAATCAAGCAATTCGTAACGCAGGCGACGCACAATCATTAATCGATACTGCTGAAGGTGCTCACGGAGAAATTTCGAATATGCTTCAGCGGATGCGTGAGTTGGCGGTACAGGCGGCCAATGACACGAACTCAACTAGTGACCGGGCCTCCATTCAGAGCGAAATTGATGCCTTGGTTACTGAAATTGACAGAATTGCCCAAACATCTTCTTGGGGAACTGAAAAGCTACTAAATGGAACTGCTGGTTCAACTTTAGCAACTTCAACTTCTGATAAATCTTCATTTAATTTTCAGGTAGGTTCTAGCGGCGCCGGAGCTAATGTTATTACCACTGAGATCAGCGCTATGACTTCTGCGGCACTCGGCCTAACAGGAGCCTCAGTCGCCGCAAATGCACTAGATACTACGGGGCCTGGTCGCATGACTATTGACGGGGGTAAAATATCAATTGAAGGTACACTGGTGAGTGGTGACGTATTTAACGTAGATGTCAATGATGTCCTAGTCTCGATGACATACAGCACTACAGATGAATATAGCAATGATCTTGCCGGTGCGGCCGCTCAGATGAAAGATGTGATTGACGCTTTGTCTGGGACCGCAGGAACCAACCTATCTAATATGGTAACTGTTGATAATAAGGACGGCTCTCTTACGCTTTCGGAATCAGTCAAACCAGAAATTAGTTTGGTTAAAAAGTCACTGACTGCCTCAACGGTGGCTTATGATGCTACAGCGAGTACACTCACGATTGGTGGCACCTTCACTGCTGGCGATATTGTCACGGCAAGCATTAATGGCACCGTCACTAGCTATACGAATGCGGTCACCGACGGTTTTGCCCTTGCCACCCCCGCAGGTGCGGCTTCAGGTTTAGCTAGAGCAATCCGTGATAGTATCGCGCTAGACAACATTATAGTTAGTGACGATTCCAACGGCACATTGACTATAACGCAGACAACTGCACCAGTAATTGAGTCTGCTCAGGTAGCTTTAGCCGCTGTCCAAGAGTCCGTGGTTGCCTATGATGACGTTAGCGTGATTTCTATAACTGGTAGTTTTGTTGCAGATAAAACCTTTTCCATGAAAGTTTATGGGCAGGAGGTTTCTATTGATACCTCAACCTCAGACTCCTTTGCGGACACAAAAGCAGGCGTAGCATCCCAGCTGGCGACAGCTATAAACAACGCGGGTGTTCATGGCATTACTGCTGTAAAGGGTACTGGTGATACAGTGGATCTTGTGTCTAAGGTGGAGGCTAAAGATGGTGTAACACTTAGTTCTACTTCCACTAATAACTATATTTTCACCACTACTGGCTTTAATGCGGCGGCTACAATTAATATCAGTGGCGACCAAACAGTAGTTGCTGCCGCTGGTGCTTATGATACAGGTGACGCATATAGTTTTAATGTTGGAGGGAAAGACTTTACCCTAACCGTTGGTGCGGATGGGTATGAGGATGACATAGACGGTATAACCGCTCAAATGGTAGACATGCTTAAGGCTGGATTAGGTGCACATTACGCCGTTGCTGAATCCAAGGGCACCGCTGCGGGCGTAAGCGTAACCCGAGCTTTGACTGGGGTAACAGGCGGTGGCACCAACTCTACTGTTGTCACAGATACTCTGGTCAGAGATAAGGTCGCAACTACTACCAACTCTTCTACAACTGACCTTTCGGTTACAAGTACGGCTAACTCAACTGCTACAATAGCAAAATTAGATGCCGCACTCCTGACCGTTAATAGTCAGCGATCAGACCTAGGTGCTGTCTCCAATCGTTTAGACAGCACGATCTCAAACTTGACTAATGTAGCCACAAACGTTGCGTCAAGTCGCGGTCGAATTGAAGATGCAGATTTTGCATCTGAAAGCACAAACCTGGCCAAACAGCAAATCCTAAGTCAGGCTGCTACTGCGATGCTTGCACAGGCCAATGCTGCCAAACAAGGTGTATTGCAACTATTGCAAGGATAAGCGACATCGTCTAATAATTAAAAAGCCCCAGAAATTCTGGGGCTTTTTGCTTTAGTATGAAACTAGCGCCGCAGTAGGTAAAATTTTCAAAAGACAAATTATGAAAAATGTCATTTATGCGCGTTCGAATGTAGCTCCTGTACAAACTGCGAAGACAGCCCCACAATAGGTTATATCAGCGCCTTGAAGACTTACCCAGCAATGAGACCTAATCCATATAAGCATGTGCATGCTTTCAGCTTAAGCCTTATGTCGTGACCTTAGATTTTTCTGCTGAGATGTGCTCAGGTTCCT
>JASDRS010000014.1:0-67915 GCA_041441915.1 Paracoccaceae bacterium
AGACTGCGATGAAAGAATGGGCCTCTCGAACCCCACGGTCGCGATCAGAGGTGTTCTGATAGTCTTTAATTTAGCCTAACAAAAATTTAGGCGTGTCAGTTTTTGTGGCATTAAGCTACGGCAAAATTAATGATTTTCATCATAATAGGCTATACAGTTTGTTGTTTAGGGCCGAATTCTATCTGAAACCCTATTGTTTGTCAGCGCGCGTCTACATAGCTAATTACTTAGACTGTACCCCATTAATACGTTTAAGGACGAGATCGACTGGACCTTCGCGAAAGCAACGGATAATCCTTTGGCCATCCGTGATTATGAAACAGAGGCCAAGCCTCACTTTTAAAAGGCGATATATGACTCAAAAACTCCCTATCGCGCGCGCGCTGCTGTCGGTTTCTGATAAGGTGGGCTTAATTGAACTTGGTCGATTCTTGCATGCTTCTGGCGTTGAGATTTTGTCAACCGGCGGCACAGCTGAGGCGTTGAGGGCGGAAAGTCTCCCAGTGCGGGATGTGGCTGATGTGACGGGTTTTGTCGAAATTATGGATGGCCGAGTCAAGACACTGCATCCCAATGTGTATGGGGGCTTGTTAGCTCTGCGTGATAATGAAAAGCATCAAAGTGCTATGGCTGAACATGGCATAGTCCCGATCGATCTGTTAGTGGTTAATCTTTACCCGTTTGAAGAAACAGTGGCGCGCGGCGGCACTTATGAAGATTGTATCGAAAATATCGACATCGGTGGTCCTGCAATGATCCGCGCTGCCGCAAAAAACCATCAGTTTGTGACTGTCGTCACTGATCCAAAAGACTATAGTGCGGTGATAGAACAAATGTGCGCACACTTGGGTGGCACGACTTTGGCTTTTCGCCAAAACCTGGCGCAGATCGCCTATGCGCGCACCGCGGCTTATGATGTGGCGGTTTCGACCTGGATGGCGGGGGCCTCGGGTGAGCCTGCGCCGCGTTGGCGAGCATTTGCAGGTACATTGGCGCAAACTTTGCGTTATGGTGAAAATCCACATCAAACGGCCGCAGTTTATACTGATGGACAGCAGCGTGAAGGTGTTGGCTCGGCCAAGCAATGGCAGGGCAAAGAGCTGTCTTATAACAATATCAATGACACGGACGCAGCCTTTGAGTTGGTAGCAGAATTTAACCCTGCCCATGGTCCTGCTGTGGCCATTATCAAACATGCCAATCCCTGTGGTGTGGCCAGAGGCGCCACTTTGGCTGAGGCCTATATGCATGCTTATGACTGCGATCGCATTTCGGCATTTGGAGGAATTATTGCTCTTAATCAAACTCTTGATGGGCCAACAGCCAAAAAAATTATTGAAACCTTTACTGAAGTGGTCATTGCGCCCGGGGCTGATGATTCTGCGAGGAAAATTTTTGCAGGCAAAAAAAACTTGCGTTTGCTGACCACAAATGGCCTGCCAGATCCATTTGCGCCGAGCCTAAATTTTCGTCAAATCGCAGGTGGCTTTTTGGTGCAAGATCGCGACTGTGGTCATATCAGTGCCAAGGACCTAAAAGTTGTAACTAAGCGTGCACCTACAGTCCAAGAAATCGCCGATTTATTGTTTGCTTGGAACGTGGCCAAACATGTAAAGTCAAACGCCGTTGTATATGCCAAAAATGGGGCTACCGTAGGCATTGGTGCAGGGCAGATGAGCAGGATTGATTCCACACATATTGCCGCGCGCAAAAGCCAAGATATGGCTGAAGCGCTGGCCTTGACGCAGCCTTTAACGGTTGGGGCGGCCGTGGCCTCTGACGCATTCTTACCCTTTGCGGATGGACTCTTGGCCGCAGCGGCAGCCGGAGCCACAGCTCTTATTCAACCAGGTGGATCTTTGCGCGACGCTGATGTGATTGCTGCGGCCGATGAAGTGGGCTTGGCCATGGTCTTTACCGGCCAACGCCATTTTAAGCATTAACGTGCGCCTAATTGTGGCCTATGCAGCCTTCGCTCTTGTGCTTGATCAAGCCACAAAGCTTGCTGTGATTTGGGGGCTTAATCTTGCCGAACGTGGTGTAATTGAAGTGTTTCCCCCACTTTTGCGGTTTCATATGGCCTGGAACCGTGGCATAAATTTTGGCATTTTCTCTAATCATTCGGAATTGGGCCGATTTTTTCTGGTCGCTATCGCCTTTGTTGTCTGCATTGGGGTTTTATATTGGGTTCGCGGCCCTCAGATTTCGAATCTAACCAAGGCCTTTGCAGGTCTTTTGGTGGGTGGAGCCTTGGGCAATATAATTGACCGATTGGTTTATGGGGCGGTAGCCGACTTTTTGAATGTAACCTGTTGCGGTATTGATAACCCCTATGCCTTTAACATTGCCGACGGCGCGATTTTTATTGGCGCGATTGGGCTTGCGGCCACTGGTCCCGATAGTCCAAAACCCCAAGTCAGAGATAAAGAAAAGCCAAAATCCAAGCCCCCTAAACCGTAGAAAACACCAATTGACAAGACCCCGTGACGAGGTCGCAGGTTTAGGTTAGAAAGAGCCAGTTAGATTCAAGGAGGCCCCATGCCATCAGCACCACAGCTTCTCGCTTCTGCTTTAAGCGCAATGCTGCTTTTAGGGGCTTGTGCAAGCAAAGACCCGAAATTGTTGAATTTGCGCAAGACCTCTTCTGGACCAGATGAATTTAGTATTTTGCCGAACAAATCCTTGGAAATGCCACTCAGTTTGGCGACTTTGCTAGTTCCCACGCCTGGCGGCGGAAATTTAACTGATCCAACCCCTAACCGGGATGCGATCCTAGCTTTAGGTGGGTCTGTTAAGGCGGTGGGCAAAGCTGACCTGGCGCTTAATTCTTTGGTGGCACGGGTTGGATCTGACGCTAATATTCGCAACCTTATGGCCGCTGATGATGCGGAATTTCGTAAGAAAAATAAAGGCCTCATGCTTGAGCAGCTTTTTTCTGTTAATACTTATTTTCGCGCGTATGAGGCCATGTCTCTGGATCAGTATAGCGAACTGTCCCGTTGGCGTGCCCTTGGTTTGGCAAATGTGTCGGCACCGCCGGAAAAACAATCAATTCTGCGTTAGGTGGACTTTGGCCTAAATGAGGTGTGCTTGATGCACCCCAGGCAATGGTTGTCTTGGGGCCCTATACTTATGGGTGGAGCTGCATAACGAATTTGCTCTTAAAAATGGTTTTTATATTTTTTTATATTGTAGTGATTGAAGATCTCCTCGCCCCAACTATGGAGCAGATGATCGGCGTGGCGACTGACTAGCCCAAGAGTCACAATTTATTGTGGGGGGTCAACCAAAGAATCTGGCTATAGTATCTCATCTCAGTGATGGATTTACTCACTTTGCTATGCTAAATATTGGGGTATGATGATCGACACCCCCCATATGCGGCCGCGCCAAGGCTCTGAAAGGCCAGTGATCCGTCAGCTTGACGAAACTGCTATCAACCAGATTGCTGCAGGTGAGGTTGTCGAACGCCCCGCCTCGGCGGTGAAAGAGCTCGTCGAAAATGCTATTGATGCGGGCGCTAACCGCATTGTGATTGACTATGCTGATGGTGGCAAAAGCCTGATTCGTGTCAGCGATGATGGTTGCGGCATGGTCCCAGAGGAACTAAACTTAGCGCTTTCGCGTCATGCCACGTCAAAGATTGATGGATCTGACCTTTTAAACATCCAATGCTTTGGATTTCGCGGTGAAGCGTTGCCAAGCCTGGGCGCTGTGGGGCGCTTAAAGATCACTTCGCGCGCCATGGGGTTTGACGCAGCCTCGATATTGCTCGAGGGTGGGCGGCTTCATCCTGTGACGCCAGCTGCCCTGACATCCGGCACAGTTGTCAGTTTGCGCGATCTATTTTTTGCGACGCCTGCTCGGCTTAAATTCATGCGCACTGACCGAAGCGAATCCCAGGCCATTTTAGAAACCATCCGTCGATTGGCCATGGCTGAACCTTATATTGGCTTTACCCTGCGTGATCTTTCGGGCACGGGCGAAGGGCGGATAATTTTTCGCGCTGACCCTGAGAACGGTGATTTTTTTGACGCGCTTTATCACCGCCTGACCCGCGTGGTTGGGGCGGACTTTTCCGATAATGCTTTGCGTATTGATCTTGAAAATCAGGGCCTTCGGTTGATGGGCTATGCAGCCTTGCCCACCTATTCGCGCGGCTCATCGGTGGCGCAATATATGTTTGTAAATGGCCGTCCCGTGCTTGATCGCATGCTTTTTGGGGCTTTGCGCGCCGCCTATATGGATGTTTTATCGCGCAACCGCCACCCTGCTGCGGTCTTGAATATTTGTTGCGATCCGCAATCAGTTGATGTGAATGTGCATCCTGCCAAATCTGAAGTGCGCTTTCGCGATCCTGTTGCGGTGCGTGGGCTGATCGTTTCGGGCTTGCGCCAAGCATTGGCGCAAGCGGGCCACCGCGCGTCAAGCACGGTGGGTGATGAAACCTGCGCTGCCTTTCAAGCGCCCGACTTTACACCGCGCCCTTATCACCTGGAACGCCCCTCGAGGCAAAGCCTGTCCTACGCCTTTCACATGCAGGCGCCCACACCAGTAACTTTGGCAGGGTTTGAAGATGTGCCATCGGGACGTTTTGAAAATCACACTGACTCAGAGGCTGATCTTTCCAAACCCTTAGGTGCGGCACGCGCCCAATTGCACGAAAACTACATCGTCGCCCAAACTGAAACAGGCATGGTGATCGTGGACCAACATGCTGCCCATGAGCGGCTGGTTTATGAACGCTTAAAAACCGCACGTGACACGGTCGGCATCACCGCCCAAGCCCTTTTGATTCCAGAAATTGTCGAGCTGAGCGCCCAAGAAGCTGAGCGCCTACTTGAGATTGCTCCTGAACTAGCCAGCTTGGGCCTCGTGATCGAAGCCTTCGGTGGTAGTGCGATCGTGGTACGTGAAACCCCGGCAATACTTGGTGCAACTAATGGGGCTGGATTGCTGCACGATATTTTGGACGATCTGTCGGATCTCGGCCATTCTGAAAGGCTTCAGGCCTTGATGGATGCTGTTTTGTCGCGCATGGCCTGCCATGGTTCGGTGCGCTCGGGGCGCCATATGAGGGCTGCTGAGATGAATGCGCTGTTGCGGGAAATGGAAGCCACGCCAAACTCTGGCCAATGTAACCATGGCCGCCCGACCTATGTTGCGCTGAAATTAACCGATATAGAAAGATTGTTTGGGCGAAGATGATCAAGATTATGGGACAAAATTTTCCGCTTAATGACCCCATCTTTTGGGGCGTTTCGGCAGTGATTCTGGTGGTGATATTTTTACTGGTCAGCACTGCGCGCGCAGCGGCACGAGCCGCGAGTTTGGCGCAACCCATGATGAATGAAATGGGCTGGATGTCGCAACGTGTGCAATCCTTGTCTGAGGGGCAAGAGCGTTTGGCGGGTGGTTTGCACCATGTTTCTGAAAACCAAAGTATGTCCCAAACTGCTATGTTGAAAATGATGGAAAAGCGCCTTTCTGAAGTGCAAGCTGCGATGACAGAAAATCTGATGGGCAGTTCAACCAAAACCGCCCAATCCTTGGGCGAACTAAATCAAAGGCTTGAAACTATCGATAAGGCGCAGGCCAATATTGAAAAGCTTTCGGGCAACGTATTGTCGTTGCAGGATATTTTGTCCAACAAGCAAACGCGGGGGGCTTTTGGCGAAATCCAGCTGCATGACATTGTTCTTAAAGCACTGCCGTCGGACAGCTATACTATGCAAGCCACGCTTTCGAACGGCAAAAGGCCGGACTGCTTGATTCATTTGCCCAATCCCCCTGGCCCGATCGTGATCGACAGCAAATTCCCACTAGAAGGTTTTGAGGCCCTGCGCCGCGCTCAAACAGCCCCTGAAACACTTGACGCGCAGCGTGCTTTCCGCACTTCGGTGCGCAGCCATATTCGCGTGATTTCTGAAAAATATATACTCGAAGGTGAAACTGCCGACGGCGCTTTGATGTTTTTGCCGTCAGAATCTGTTTATGCAGAGCTTCACTCGAACTTCCCCGAATTGGTGCGAGAAGGCTTTGCGGCGCGGGTTTGGATCGTGTCGCCCACTACCTGTATGGCCACGCTCAACACGATGCGGGCAGTTTTGAAAGATGCGCGCATGCGCGAACAGGCGGGGGCAATTAGGCGAGAATTAGGCGAGCTTTACAAAGACCTTGAACGTATGGTCGCCCGCGTTGAAAATCTTGACCGCCATTTCGGTCAAGCTGCCAAAGATATTGACGAGATCAAAATCTCAACCGAAAAGGCTGCAAAACGTGCGCGCCGCTTAGATAACTTTGATTTTGAAGAACTGTCACAGGGCGCAGATATTCCCGTGATCGCACCCATCGCACCAAAAGTTTTGAGTAACAAAATCTAAATATTAAAAAAGGGTTGCAACATACGCCGTAAAATCGATTTAAATTGTAACGGCGCATCGGTCACGGCCAAGCAAATACAATTTATAGCTGTGTCTGCGATTGGCGTATGTTGTAACGATTCATCAGCAATTTCAACATCACCGACGCCAAATTGACCCGTACTGTCGGCAAAGGCGCCTTGCAAAACCAAAGTAAGCTCAAGCCCACCATGCCCGTGATCGGGCACTTTCATTCCTGCAGGAATATAAAGCAGGCGCGCAGTTTGGCGGCCTTTAGTTTTCAAAATACATTGGCGTACACCCATCCCAAGCGCACGCCATTTCACGTTGTCAAGCCCGCCGCCCACATAGTCATGCAGAGGGGCGGGCAAAACCGACGGGGACACTACTTTGCGTACGTGCACCAGTGCGCGATCATTAGGGTTTGTGATAAGGTTCAAGGTCTTTTGCAAACTGTCGGTATTCACATTCACCTCGTGCATTTCATCTACCATTATGCCTCCCAAAGCCTCGTATGCGGCGGCAGAAGCTCGGCAATCATCGCACATGGAGATGTGAACAGCTGCAGCCAAACCATAGGCTTCGGGAAGGGTGCCTGCTGCATAGGCCATAATAAAGGTTTCGGAAAGATGGTGTTTGATCATGATGTTAATCCTACTGCATCATTTTGTGGCGTAATCTTTCAAGCGCCAATCTAATTCTAGATTTGATCGTACCCAAAGGTAGACCTGTTTCTTGCGTCAATTGTGAATGGGATAGGTCGGCGAAATAAGCCCGCTCGATCAAGGCGCGCTGGTTTTGCGGCAAAGTTGCAATCGCGGCGCTTAAGCGTTCATTGTCTTCAGCAATTACCATCGCTTCGTCTTGGTCGGGTGCCGCTTCAGGTCCCCACGGCAGATCTTCGGGTTCAGGGCGGTGCTCCTTGCGGATCACATCAATGCGGCGGTTGCGAGCAATGGTGAAAATCCAAGTAGCGACCGAGGCGCGACTTGGGTCAAACAAATGTGCCTTCAGCCAAAGGGTTGCCATTACATCTTGCACGCATTCTTCTGCCAAGCTTGCAGATGAGCCAGACTTCATCAAAAACCCCTTAATTCGCGGCGCAAAGTGTGAGAAAAGTGCAGCAAATGCTTTGCTGTCTTGGTTGTCGCGCACACGAATTAGAAGGGCTGTCCAATCTTGGTTGATCAAAGCCATCGGCACGTTATTTGGGTCCCTATATCTATCAGTCTGTAATGAAACACCATTTTCATGCCCTTGGAAAGGCACTGAAAGATGTTTATTTTTATATTCATAAGACTTTATCATGTACAAGATACGGGACATTAAGGGGTTTGGATCATTTCGATTAGGAATTGGGCTGATCTAATTGACCTTTGACTTCGTATATTAAGCAGTTGCCCTATTGAAAGATGTTTCATGCCATTCGAGAATCCGACACATCTATCACGCTCCATTGCCATTGTGGGTGGCGGCATTTCGGGAATGGCCGCTGCACATCTATTGGCGCGCTATCATCGGGTGACTTTGTTTGAAGCGGGGCCGCGATTGGGCGGGCATGCGCGTACGGTGATAGCCGGTAAAAATGGCGATCAGCCTGTAGATACGGGTTTTATCGTTTATAATAATGTGAATTACCCCAATTTGGTTGCCCTATTTCAAGAGCTTAATGTGCCGGTGGTAAAAAGTGATATGAGCTTTGGTGCCTCGATCAACGGTGGTGCTTTGGAATTTAGCCTGTCCAGCTTAAAGGGAGTTTTCGCGCAAAAGCGCAATTTGTTTAATCCAAGTTATTTGCAGATGCTGCGTGACATTGTCTATTTCAACAAACATGGCGCGGCCGCAGCCTCTGATCCAACTTTGACCATTGGGGATTATTTAGAAAAGCTCAACACTGGCGCCTGGTTTTGTGATTATTATATATTGCCGCTTTCTGGGGCGATTTGGTCAACGCCGGTGCAGGGGATTTTGGATTTTCCGGCGCAGGCAATGATTAATTTTTTTCAAAACCACAACCTGATGCAGGTTTCAGGGCAGCATCAATGGTATACTATTTCAGGTGGGTCGATCGAATATGTCAAGCGCCTAAGTAACGCCTTGCAAAAGGCTGGTGTTGAAATTCGTCTTTCCTGCCCAATAAAAGCAGTGCGCCGGACTGATGCTGGGGCCCAGATGCGCGCCTTGGGCGGCACATGGGAAGCTTTTGATGATGTGATTTTTGCCACCCATGCCGATGATAGTTTGGCGCTTTTGCAAGATAAAAGCAGTGCCGAGGCTGCCGCCCTATCAGCCGTGCGTTATCAAACTAATGATATTGTACTTCATGCCGACGCAAGGTTGATGCCTAAACGAAAAGCAGCCTGGTCTAGCTGGGTTTACTGTCAACCCGAAGGCCAAAGACCTGAACGCATTGATCTGACCTATTGGATGAACAATTTGCAAGCCATCCCGCAAGAGGATCCTTTGTTTGTCACTCTTAACCCTAATCAGCCGATTGATGATGCGCTTATTTATGACATCAGCAGTTTTCGCCACCCAGTCTATGATCTGGCCGCATTGGAAGCGCAAGGTAAGGTGCGCGCCATGAACGGGGCGCGCAATACCTGGTTTTGTGGGGCCTGGATGCGCCATGGCTTTCACGAAGACGGTTTCGCTAGCGCGCTCGAGGTGGCCCAGCACCTGCTTGCCCGCCATTCTGTGGCATTATGACCGCTCAGATTGACCATATCGCAGGCGTCACCTTTCATAGCCGCAAGGGTGGCCTGGACAACAGCTTTCGTTATGGGATCGACTATGTTTTGCTTGATCCGGACCACGCCAAAGGGCCTGCCTTTTTTTCGCTTAACCGTGCTAATTTCGCGGCGATTTACGACCAAGATCACGGCGGCCCCCCTAATATGGGGCGTGGCAGTGCGTGGGCGCACGATGTTTTAGCCGCCCACAATCACCCAGCTGCGGCTCAGATTTTGCTTTTGGCGCAGCCGCGAATTTTGGGCCATGTGTTTAACCCCGTCAGCTTTTGGCTTTGCTATGATGTGGAGCAGAATTTAACGGCAGTGATTGCCGAAGTGTCAAACACTTCTGGTGATAGGCATTCCTACCTATGCGCCAAGCCAGATGCCGCACCCATCAGTCGCGAGGACGTGCTGAGCGCGCAAAAAACCTTTCACGTCTCGCCCTTTTTGCCGGTTGCGGGTGGCTATAAATTCCGTTTTGATATTAGATCTAATCAAATAGGCATTTGGATTGATTACGCAGGCCCTGAAGGTGGGCTTTTGGCGACGCTGACGGGAAAAAGACGCTTGCTTACTAATTTTAGCCTTTTTTGCGCGGCCATGCGCCGCCCCTTTGGGTCGCGCCGTGTGTTGGTCTTGATTTATTGGCAAGCGATGAAGTTGCTTTTTAAAGGCGCGCGGTTTCGATCGAACCCCCAACCTCCCGCACATGACGTGTCGAAGTAGTGAGCATCACACGCCAAAAACTGCCAGCCTGGGCGCTTTTTTCGGCCATGATTTCGATGGCGGGATTGCCTATCTATATGCATGCCCCCAAATATTATGTTGATACCTATCAGATCAGCCTCAGTGCGTTGGGGGCGACACTTTTTGTTGTGCGCTTGATCGATGTGGTGCAAGACCCACTTTTGGGTTGGGTCGCACAGCACTATCAAAACCGGCGCGGCTTGATCGTCAGTGTTTCGGGTAGCGCTATGGCACTTGGCATGGTGGGGCTGTTTGCTGTTACCCCGTCCTTCGCGCCACTTTTGTGGTTTGGGCTTTGTTTGATAATGCTTTTTTCTGCCTTTTCTATGGCGAGCATTTGCTTTTATGCCCAAGGCATTGGTAAAGCGCAAACTCTTGGGCCGTTGGGCCATGTTCGCTTAGCAGGGTGGCGCGAGGGCGGCGCCTTGCTGGGCGTGTCTTTGGCTGCAGTGATTCCCCTAGCTTTGTCGGGTATGATAGAGGCACCCTTCGCGGGCCTTGCTCTTGGATTTGGCCCGTTGGTGCTTTTGGCACTTTGGTTCATGCGAGATGAATGGCATTCGGGTATGCCAGTACCACTTAAGCCAATTTCACTTTTGGCATTGTTGAGGCAAAAGACCACGAGACGCTATTTGATCTTGGCGCTTTTAAATGGTGCGCCTGTGGCCGTGACTTCGACCCTCTTTTTGTTTTTTGTTGAAAGCCGTTTGCAAAGCCAAGCGGCGGCGGGACCGCTTTTGCTTTTGTTCTTTTTGGCCGCGGCTCTGTCCGCTCCTCTTTGGGCGCGCCTGGCGGGGAGTTATGGGTCCAAGCTGATGTTGCAAGTGGGCATGATTTTGGCGATCCTTACCTTTGGTTGTGCTCTGCTGGTTAGTGCGGGGCAGGTGATGGGCTTTGCGCTAATTTGCTTAGTCTCGGGTATGGCGCTTGGAGCTGATATGACGCTCTTACCCGCCATCTTCGCCCGCCATCTTGAAGCCACATGGGGGCGCGATGCTTCAGCGCTGGGCTTTGGGCTTTGGGCGTTTGTTTCAAAGTTTTCGTTGGCTTTAGCAGCAGTAATTTTGCTGCCCGCACTTGACCACGTTGGCTATGGTGCAGGCCGAGAAAACTCGGCCCAATCGCTTTGGGCATTAAGCGCTCTTTACACGCTATTCCCTTGTTTTTTGAAATGTGCCGCGCTGGTGCTTTTGACAGTCACAAGGATCAGAGAACCAAATGGCAGACTTTAACAGATAGGGCTTTTTATGGAGTGGCAGGGTAAAAAATATTGGTTGGTTGGTGCTTCCGATGGGCTTGGCTTGGCACTTGCACAAGTGCTTTCAACTAAAGGGGCCGAGGTAGTTCTTTCGGCGCGCTCGCTTTCTGCGCTGGAAAGGGCCGCTGATCTATTGCCGAACAAGGCCCATGTTCTTGCGCTTGATGTCGCTGATGGCGCAGCAGTCAGGAGGGCGGCCCAACACTTGGGGCCGATAGATGGCGTTGTTTATCTAGCGGGTGTCTATTGGCCTATGAGAGCACAAGAGTGGCAAGCCGATCAGGTAGAAGCTATGTGTGATATTAATTTCACGGGCTGTGCGCGGGTGATTGGCGCCGTGCTTCCGGGCATGATCGCTCGCAACCAAGGCCATATTGTGATCACGGGCAGCCTGTCTGGTTTTCGTGGCTTGCCTGGCGCCATTGGTTACGCCGCGTCAAAATCTGGCGTCATGGCATTGGCAGAATCGCTTTACTGCGATTTGCGCGACAGCCCCATTCGCGTACAGTTGGCCAATCCAGGTTTTATTAAAACGCGCCTGACCGACAAGAATGATTTTGCCATGCCCTTCATGATGACTGCACCAGAAGCCGCTGCCCATATAGTTGACCTGATGGAAAGCCGCACTTTTAAAGTGAGCTTTCCAACCGTCTTTTCTTGGCTCTTTCGTTTGTCGCAATTTATGCCAGATTGGCTTTATTATCCGATTTTCGCCCCAAGCGCAAAAAAAGACGCTTAATTTGCAAAAATTTCATCTATTTGGGTCCTGTCACTTGGTGCCTGTAACCATTCATTGCCTCTGCGCATAATCTAGGCAATAAGGGCGCTGGCTCACCTAAATAAGATAAACGCTTATAAGAGGAACCTGGCAGTATGAGACGTCTGCGGAATGTAAAAATTGTGGCTACTTTAGGGCCTGCATCTAGTGATGCAAAAACCATTCGAGCTTTATTTGATTCAGGCGCGGATGTTTTTCGCCTTAATATGAGTCATGGTACTCATGATGATATGGCCGCACGCCACGCCATCATTCGCAAAATCGAACTTGATACTGGCCGCCCGATCTGTATTTTAGCCGACCTGCAGGGGCCTAAACTGCGCGTAGGTGTTTTTGCCAATAGTGAGGAAGAGCTTGTAGCAGGCGCACCTTTCCGCCTTGATCTGGACCAAACCCCTGGTGATGTGAACCGTGTTTATCTTGGTCACCCCGAAATTTTCGCCGCCCTGCGCCCTGACGCCATGCTGTTGGTGAATGACGGTAAAATTCGTCTAAAAGTTAAACACTGTGGGAAAGACCACGCAAATTGTATTGTGGCCATTGGTGGCATAATTTCAAACCGCAAAGGTGTGAATGTGCCTGATGTGATGCTGCCTCTTACTGCGCTGTCACCCAAGGACCTCAAAGACCTAGAGTTTGCGTGTGAAATTGGCGTCGATTGGATTGCACTATCTTTCGTGCAGCGCGAAGAAGATGTGACTGAAGCGCGCGAATTAATCAAAGGTCGTGCCTTGATTATGACTAAAATCGAAAAACCGATGGCTGTTGATAATTATGATGCGATCTTGGCTGTTTCTGACGGTATCATGGTTGCGCGTGGTGATTTGGGAGTAGAGCTGCCGATTTATACCGTGCCGCCATTGCAAAAACGTATGATTCGCGCAGCGCGTGCGGTGGCAAAGCCGGTGATCGTGGCGACGCAAATGCTTGAATCCATGATCGATTCACCGATGCCCACACGGGCTGAAGTGTCTGACGTTGCTACTGCAATTTATGAGGGCGCTGACGGCGTAATGCTGTCGGCCGAATCTGCTGCAGGCGCCTATCCAATTGAAGCGGTGACCACTATGAACAATGTGGCCATCAGCGTCGAATCTGATCCGACGTATCGGCAAGTGATCGAATCTTCGCGGTCGGTCAATCGCAAAACGGTGGCCGATGGGATCGTGGCTGCCGCGCGTGAAATTGCGGAAACTACCGATATTAAAGCAATTTGCTGTTTTACTCAGTCGGGCACGACCGCGGCTTTGGTTGCGCGCGAACGGCCCCGTGTGCCAATTTTGGCCTTGACGCCCTTGGTTAAAACAGCGCGGCGCATGGTGATGACGTGGGGCGCGCATTGTGTGGTTACTGAAGCGCATCACCAATTCATTGAAGCGGTGATTTCAGCGGCACGTGCGGCAAGGGGTTATGGGTTTACCACAGAGACTGATCAGATTGTGGTTACGGCCGGTGTGCCCTTTAACGTAGTGGGTTCGACTAATATTTTGCGTGTAGCCCACTGCGATGAAGCCTTGATAATTTCTGATTATGAAAAATAACTTAGAAATTTTCCTGATCATAAATTAGAGGGACTTTATCTTGTCCGAATGGCAGAATATTTATAATTCCTTCATATAGTGTTGGTTTTCGCTTGCCAGCGCTATCTGCCTTGCCTATACGGCAGGCTCAATTATCGCGGGACCGGCCAATGTGGCATGCCGAGTCGTGCGTTTCACCGCCCGATCAAGGAGATGGAAATGCCCAAGATGAAGACAAAGTCTGCTGCTAAAAAGCGATTTAGCTTTACAGCATCAGGCAGAGTAAAAGCAGCCCCCGCTGGCAAACGCCACGGCATGATCAAACGCTCGACGAAATTTATTCGCGATGTAACAGGAACAATGATTTTGTGCGCATCAGATGAAAAAATCGTCAAGAAATACATGCCGTATAACCGGTAAGGAGAGCAGCACATGTCCCGCGTAAAATCAGGTGTTGTAACACACGCCCGCCACCGCAAAGTAATTAAAGCTGCAAAGGGCTATTATGCCGCCCGCAGCACCAACTTCCGCACGGCAACCCAAGCGGTTGATAAGGCAAACCAATACGCTACTCGTGACCGTAAAAACCGCAAGCGCAACTTCCGCGCTTTGTGGATTCAACGGATAAACGCTGCTGTGCGTTTGTTTGATCCAGCCTTTACCTATTCGCGCTTCATCAATGGATTGGCTTTAGCTGGCATTGAAGTGGATCGTAAAGTTTTAGCAGATTTGGCTGTGCATGAGCCAGAATCGTTTAACACAATTGCCGCGCAAGCTAAAGCAGCTGTGCCTGCTGCTTAATCGTGCGCGTTTTTGATAATTTAAAAACCCCGCGCTTTGCGCGGGGTTTTTCTTTGTCTCCCTTGCATTTTGGCCCGCCTCTGGGTAGCACGGTCTCAAACTGGAGACGAAAATGACTGAAATGGACAGTATTCGAGGCAAATATATTACCCATATCGCTGCCGCCCAAGACGAAGCATCTTTGGAAGATGTGCGTTTGGCAGCTTTGGGAAAGAAAGGCGAGATTTCTTTAATGATGCGCGCCCTGGGCGGCATGGACCCTCAAGAACGCCAAATTACAGGCGCAAGTCTAAACGTTTTAAAAAATGAAATTGATACCGCTTTGCGTGCGCGCAAGGCTGGGCTTGTGGATGCAGCCTTGGATGTACGGCTCAAGGAAGAATGGCTTGACGTTACTTTGCCAGCGCGCCCCTTGTGGCGCGGCTCGATCCATCCCGTCAGTCAGGTGATGGAAGAACTAACCGCGATTTTTGCCGATATGGGATTTTCTGTATCCGAAGGCCCGCAGGTGGAATCTGATTGGTATAATTTTGATGCGCTCAACATCCCGCCAGAGCATCCGGCTCGCCAAGAACATGACACATTTTTCATAAATCGTGCTAAGGGCGACGATCGCCCGCCCCATGTTCTGCGCACACACACCAGTCCTGTACAAATTCGTGCGATGGTGGATCGTGGCGCGCCCATTCGCGTGATTGCGCCGGGCCGCGTTTACCGTATGGATATGGACCAAACCCATACGCCGATGTTTCACCAGGTCGAAGGCCTGGCGATTGGCCGGGATATTTCAATGGCCAATTTGAAATGGGTTTTAGAGGAATTTTGCCGTGCCTTTTTTGAGATTGATCAGGTCGAATTGCGTTTTCGAGCAAGTCATTTTCCCTTCACCGAACCTTCGGCTGAAGTTGATATTCGCTATTCCAATGTCGGGGATCAGCTTAAAATTGGCCAAGGCGATAAATGGATGGAGATTTTAGGCAGCGGTATGGTGCATCCAAAAGTGCTTGCTGCAGCGGGCGTTGATCCTAACGAATTTCAGGGCTTTGCCTTTGGCATGGGGATCGACCGCTTGGCGATGCTGAAATACGGCATTCCAGACCTGCGTGCTTTCTTTGAAAGCGATCTGCGCTGGCTTAAACACTATGGCTTTTCTGCGCTGGATATACCTGATTTGGCAGGCGGTTTAAGCCTTTAGTCACGTTGCTATAACGCGATTGTATTCAGGTCACGCTAATTAAAATTCAGGATTTGGCATGAACTATGAACAAATTGATAAAACTTAAAACAGGCTTTTTGCTTGCTAAGTTTGATCAAATACTAACCTGATCCCGCGAGAGAATTTTATCAAACAAAGCCGTTCCCTAGACTGGAAAGTTCTGGTCGTTCGAGCGCATTGGTCTGATCACCGGGCCTTTAGATCAAACTTGAACGATCCCAAAGGGCGGCTTTGTCGCTCCAACTGTAGACGGCGTTCGTTTTAGCTTTTCTTTTCTGCGGAATTAACTTATACGCGCGCATCATCTCTGGGCATAGACCCGTGGATGACAAAGGGCCCTGCTGGACGACATCCTGGCCTGTGCCGTCACATTCAACTTAAGGAGAATCCGATGTCGATTACTATAGAAGAAAAAGCCCGCTTGATCAAAGAATATGCAACCAAAGAAGGTGACACAGGTTCGCCTGAAGTTCAGGTTGCTATTTTGTCGTCGCGGATCGCGACTTTGACCGAGCATTTTAAAAGTCACAAAAAAGACAACCACTCACGTCGCGGTCTTTTGATGATGGTTGCACTGCGTCGTAAGTTGCTTGATTATGTTAAAAGCAAGAGCCAAGAGCGTTACGCGTCATTGATCGTGCGCTTGGGACTTCGTCGCTAAATCTTAGCGCGCCCACGGGACCCCCGTAGGCGCGTTTTCTTTCGGCCTCTTTGAGGCAGGGGGCCTCTTGGCTTTTGGAGGCTTTAATTTAAAAAGCTTGAGCAGCGGCTCGCAAATAACCGGTTGGGCGGAGGGTCCCCCAACCTAGATAGGAAACGAAATGTTTAAAGTAACAAAAAAATCAATTGAATGGGGCGGTGAAGCACTGACCTTGGAAACGGGAAAAGTTGCTCGTCAGGCTGATGGATCGGTGATCGCCACTTTGGGTGAAACCAGCGTGATGGCCAATGTCACATTCGCAAAATCGGCCAAGCCAGGGCAAGACTTCTTCCCGCTGACTGTGCATTATCAAGAACGCTATTATGCCGCGGGTAAAGTGCCTGGTGGCTTTTTTAAGCGTGAAGCGCGTCCATCAGAAAAAGAAACTCTGACGTCGCGCTTGATCGACCGGCCAATCCGTCCCCTGTTTGTTGATGGTTTCAAAAATGAAGTTTTATTGATCTTGACTGTGCTGTCGCATGACTTGGTCAATGAGCCTGATGTTTTGGCACTGATCGCTGCCTCTGCCGCTTTGACTATTTCTGGCGTGCCCTTCATGGGCCCCATCGGTGCGGCGCGTGTTGCCTTTACAAATGGCGAATATGTGCTCAACCCCGATGTTGACGCGATGCAAAAGCTCCGCAATAATATGGAAGAGCGCCTTGATTTGGTGATTGCGGGCACAAAAGACGCAGTGATGATGGTTGAATCTGAAGCCTATGAGCTGACCGAAGCTGAAATGCTTGGAGCAGTTAAATTTGGCCATGCTGCGATGCAGCCAGTGATCAACTTAATCATGGATTTTGCTGAAGATGCAGCTAAAGAGCCCTTTAACTTCCAGGCCCCCGACTATGCTGAGCTTTACGCTCGTGTGAAGCTAGCTGGTGAAAACCAAATGCGTGCCGCTTTCGCGTTGCGCGATAAGCAAGAACGCACAACAGCGATTTCTGTAGCTGTCGCTGCGATCAAAACTGCCACCTCAGAAGCTGATTTGGCAGACGAGAACTTTGGTTCGGCTGTCAAAAAATTGGAAAGTTCGATTTTGCGTGGTGATATCATCAACGGCGGTGTCCGTATTGATGGCCGAGACAATAAAACGGTGCGTCCGATCGTAAGCGAAACAGGGCTTTTGCCTCGTACACATGGCTCAGCCCTGTTTACGCGCGGCGAAACCCAAGGTCTGGTTGTGACTACATTAGGCACGGGCGAAGATGAGCAAATCACCGATGCTTTGCATGGTAACAGTCGTTCTAATTTTTTGCTGCATTATAACTTCCCACCCTATTCGGTGGGCGAAGTTGGTCGCTTTGGCCCCCCCGGACGGCGTGAGATCGGCCATGGAAAACTGGCTTGGCGTGCGCTTCAAGCCGTTTTGCCTGCAGCAACAGACTTCCCCTACACAATCCGCCTTGTGTCTGAGATTACCGAGTCAAACGGCTCGTCTTCGATGGCGTCAGTTTGCGGTGGCTCGTTGTCGATGTTGGATGCGGGCGTTCCGCTTAAAGCCCCCGTGGCTGGCGTTGCTATGGGTTTAATTTTAGAAGAAGATGGTAAATATGCCGTTTTGACCGATATTTTGGGTGACGAAGATCACTTGGGGGATATGGACTTTAAAGTTGCTGGTACTGAGGCAGGTATCACGTCACTACAAATGGACATCAAAGTGGCAGGCATTACGCCCGCCATTATGGAGCAAGCGCTTGCCCAAGCCAAAGATGGCCGTTTGCATATCTTGGCTGAAATGGCCAAGGCGATCAGCGCCCCACAAAGCTTTAGCGCTTATGCTCCAAAAATTGAAACCCTAACCATTCCAACCGATAAAATCCGTGAAGTGATAGGGTCGGGTGGTAAAGTGATTCGCGAAATTGTGGAAACTTCAGGCGCAAAAGTCGACATCAATGACGACGGCATGATCAAAATAGCGTCCAATGATGCAGCAGCGATTAAACGCGCCTATGACATGATTTGGTCGATCGTAGCAGAACCAGAAGAAGGCATGGTCTACACGGGCCGCGTTGTGAAACTGGTCGACTTTGGGGCTTTCGTGAACTTCTTTGGCAAACGTGACGGTCTGGTGCATGTGTCGCAAATTGCGAACACACGCCTGTCGCATCCTAATGAAGCGCTCAAAGAAGGCCAAGAAGTGAAGGTCAAACTCTTAGGCTTTGACGATCGCGGAAAAGTGCGTTTGGGCATGAAAATGGTTGATCAAGTAACTGGCCTTGAAATCGCCGAAGGTACTTCTTAAGAATAAGGATTGGGCCAAAAGAAAATTGAAAAGCCCTGCTAGAAAAAGTGGGGCTTTTGCTTATTATTTTGGTGCTTTAGCAAAGTGCAAATATGGCAGTTTTATTTCAAGCGCGCCAAACCAGGTGTTGACCTGCACGGCGCTCAAAATCTTGGTAAAGTTGTGGCCTACGGTCATGGGGTAAGATATGATCAGATGAGTCTTTTCATCGTGCCCAATGATGAACACGGCGCAAACGGGGGTAAAATTGCGTGGATGCAAAAATTTGATAGCACAATCCCCGCTCAGTCAGTCGTGAAAGTTGATTGTTTCTGTGGTGGACCGGGGTGTAAAGCTGGGGGGAGGCATTTATTGATACGAAGTGTCATGAAGGGTATTTCTATTTATTTATTATCACCACTGAAGCATAGTTGCCGATTTTTACAGGCTCTTTATTGTCGTTCCTAACGACCTGCCCCGTGCTGGCCCTAAATCGGATTAAAGGAACTCAATAATGATCGAGCGGCGTGAATTTTATATTGATGGCAAATGGGTGGCGCCATTAGCCACCCGAGACTATGCGGTGATTGATCCGTCCACCGCTGAACCCTGTGCTATCATTAGCCTAGGTGATGCGGAGGACACCCATGCCGCTGTTGCTGCGGCCAAAGCCGCCTTTCCTGCTTGGGCAGCCACCTCGCCCAATCAGCGTTTGGCTTATGTAGAGGCGATTTTAGCGGAATATCACAAACATGTCGAAGAAATGGCGCACGCAATCAGCCTTGAAATGGGCGCGCCCATCGATATGTCGCGCGACCATCAAGCGCCTTGCTTGCCTTGGCATGTGGAGAATTTTATCACCGCTTTCAAGCAAATACAATGGATCACACCGTTAGGCACCCACGCGCCCAACGATCGCTTGTCGTACGAGCCCATCGGCGTAGTGGGCCTAATTACACCTTGGAACTGGCCGATGAATCAAGTCACGCTTAAAGTCATTCCGGCCCTCTTAGCCGGCTGCACTTGTGTGCTGAAACCTTCGGAAGAAGCACCACTGTCGTCTCTACTTTTTGCCCAATTTGTCAATGATGCAGGCGTGCCAGCGGGTGTTTTTAATCTGGTGAATGGTGATGGCTTTGGCGTTGGTTCACAGCTTTCTTCCCACGATGATGTTGAAATGATCTCATTCACAGGATCAACCCGTGCCGGCAAGGCAATTTCAGCCGCGGCTGCTGGGACTTTGAAGCGGGTCTGTCTGGAATTGGGTGGCAAGGGCGCTAATTTGATTTTCGCTGATGCTGATGAAAAGGCGATTGTTCGCTCGGTTCGGTTTATGATGAACAATTCTGGTCAGTCTTGCAACGCACCTTCGCGTATGTTGGTTGAACGCTCAATCTATGACTCGGCAGTTGAACTAGCAGCAAAAACTGCCAACAGCATCGCAGTTGGGCCCGCCAACTTGACTGGTCGGCATATTGGTCCTGTTGTCAATCAGCGCCAGTTTGACCAGATACAAGCCTATATCCAAAAAGGTATAGATGAGGGCGCAAGACTTGTTGCTGGCGGTCTAGGCCGACCTGAGGGCTTAGTAAACGGTTATTATGTGAAACCCACCATCTTTGCTGATGTTAAGCCCGGAATGACTATCGAGCGCGAAGAAATTTTTGGCCCCGTGATGGCAATGATCCCATTTGAAAATGAAGCTGACGCCCTGCGCATTGCCAATGACACACCCTACGGACTGGCCAATTATGTGCAAACAGCCGACGGTGCACGGCGTAACCGGTTGGCACGGGCTCTGCGATCGGGGATGGTGCAGATGAACATGACCTCTCGGGGGGCAGGTAGCCCCTTTGGGGGTATGAAATCATCAGGTCGTGCGCGCGAAGGAGGAATGTTTGGACTTGAAGAGTTTTTGGAGGTGAAAGCCATTTCTGGCTGGGATCCTGTGGAAGACTAGAAAGTGGCGTGCATGATCGCCGCTCAGGGGGCTAAAAGCCTTGAACACATGACGTCATCCGGCGACCTTCAGTACTATTTTTCCAATATGTTCTGAGCTTTCCATGCGTATATGAGCGTTGCAGGCTTTGTCCATCGTATATTCACTGTCCATCATGGGCCGCAACACGCCGCGGGCGATCATAGGCCAAACATGGGTTTTAAGGTCGTGCGCATAACTGCTCTTGATCAGATCTGACTGCGGACGTAGGGTCGATCCGGTAATATTCAGGCGGCGCATCATCACTTCGGAAAAGTTAAGTTCAACCTTGGCGCCGGTCAGAAAAGCGATCTGCACTAAGCGCCCATCATCGGCGAGAGCCTTTACATTGCGCGGCAGATAAGATCCGCCCACCATGTCTAAGATCAGATCTGCGCCACCTTCGTCTTTTAAGATTTTAACAAAGTCTTCGTCGTGGTAATTAATTGCACGTTCAGCCCCTAAGGTCAGGCAGGCTTTGCATTTTTCAGCTGAGCCGGCAGTGGTAAAAACCCGGGCGCCCAAGGCCTTCGCTATTTGAATGGCCGTAGTGCCAATGCCGCTTGATCCACCATGCACCAAAAATCGTTCGTCCGCCCGCAACCCACCACGTAAAACCACGTTCGACCAAACTGTAAAACAGGTTTCAGGCAGGCAGGCTGCTTCAGCCATGCTGAGATTATCTGGAACAGGCAAGGCATGATCTCCAGCGGTCGCGACATATTCAGCATAACCTCCCCCGGGTAATAACGCACAGACCTTATCGCCTATTGCCCAGCGAGTCACACCTTGACCAACTGCGGCTACAGTGCCCGAACACTCCAAACCTGGCAAGGGTGAGGCGCTTGCTGGTGGCGCATAGAGTCCCGCGCGTTGCAGGGCATCTGGCCGGTTCACCCCAGCAAATGCTACCTTAATGATGATCTGCCCGTGGTGCGCCACAGGCACGGAGGCTTCAGCGGGTTTTAATACCTCGGGGCCGCCGGCTTGACTGATTTCAATCACATTCATCATATCTGGTAGGGACATAATCTTAAACCTTTGTTTGACCAGGCAGGTCATTGCGGGGTTGAGGTTTGGAAATTTTTCCCAAAAATCTCAATGGGCCAGATAACAAAGCTGCAGCCAAGTTATTTTCGCGTAAACTTGCCTTTGCTTTTTCAATATTCATTACATTGTCAAGCCTTCGGTCTAAAAAGGCCCTGGTGTTGGCGTGGTCCTCGCTAGTATCACCAAGCCAAAACATTACCGTCGCTCCATAAACTGCCGACAGGGTTAGGCGCTTTGTGTACCAGTTAATATCATCCGACTGATCACCTAAGGCCTGCCAAATAGCATCCGCGGTACCCCAGAGGGCGCGGGCTCCTTCTGGCGCATGTTGAGGCAGGGCTAAAATAACGGTGGCGCGGCGCACGAGCTCTTTGTCACGGCTGGCGTGTAGGCGCAAACGCACTGCCAAGGCCACCTTATCTCGGTAGCGCAAGCCTGCTAAATTTTCTCGAAAAAAGGCATCTGACATGGTGCGATCTCCGGCCCCATGAAAGGCTAAAGCCATATCAAGTCCACCGCGGGCGAAAAGTGCCAGGGCTAATTCCCTCTTAATACCCGAATCACTTACTGCTGCGTCAAATGTGGTTTGCGACCAGCCATCAAAGGGAACATGGGGCAGTGCAGCAGCTAAAAGCGCAGATTTTGCGTTTTCCATAGTGTTTTGTGGTTCCATTGGCGTCTTTGTGTTTAGCATGGTGGACATCAGCCTTTCCTCTTGTTACAGGAACATCGCCTGCACTTTAGTGCAACTCTAACTTAGGAAGGTGGTGACAACCACATGCAGGTCAGTGTTCGTGATAACAACGTTGAGCAAGCCTTAAGGGCTCTCAAAAAGAAACTCCAGCGCGAAGGCGTGTTTCGCGAAATGAAGCTTAAGCAACATTTTGAGAAACCCTCCGTCAAAAAAGCGCGCGAGTCAGCTGAAGCCGTACGACGTGCGCGCAAACTAGCACGCAAAAAAATGCAACGTGAAAACGGTCTTTAAGACGTTTTCTGCCCAAAAATAAGGGGCTAGCCCCCGTTTGATCAACCCCCCGCGCTCTGTGCTGGGGGTTTTTTTTATTATACGGTGGAATGCCCGTCTTGGGATTTGAATAGGCAATTTGATAAAACGAGCGCCAAAAGCGCGTCCGCAACTCGCGCCAGAATAAAGTCGGGGGCGTTCACCGGCTGAATACCCGCGCAAGGCCCCAAAAATTGTAGGACCAAGCCAAGGGTTGCAACAACTTCGGCGAAGCACTGCGCCCCACCTGTGCGCAGATGGGTCGAGGTTTGCAAAAGCGGAAGATCAAACATCGTAGGCTCGATCACAGCAGCTAAAATCCCACCAAATGCCAGAACTAAGGCCTAAGTTGCTGCCAAAGACAGGCTTAAATTGCCACGCATCATCATCACCAAAGTGACCGCTGGATTAAAATGCGCGCCAGAGAGTGGCGCCAAAATGGTGATCAGGACGAAAAGCGCCGCCCCTGTGGCAATAGTATTGGCCAAAAGCGCAAGGGCTATGTCCTGCGTCAGATTTTGCGCCATAACACCCAAACCCACAACGCCCACAATCAAAAGTGCGGCGTCCAAAGTTTTGGCTAGTAGTTTTTGCCCCGTGGTGATCATGCCGTTTCTTTCCCAATTTTGATCAGTGCCGCCTCTAGATCTACTCCTGCTAGGCTAGTTAAATCCAAAATCAAAAAAGCATCAATACGGCGCGACAGGCGGTCAAATGCCGCTTCGTCTTCTATGAGCACCCAAGTTGCCGACGTAGGATCAAGAATGCCCCAATGTGCCGTCATCGGATGGCCCAGCCAATAGGGTGAGGTCTCTGCTGCAGCAGGCTCGCAAACCGTGAAAATAAGATCAAGCGCAGGGGCCACGGGGTGCCGGTGGGTTTTGACCCTGCCAAATATGAAAAAAATCGGCCTTTTACACTAAAATTTAACAGCCCTTCGGCCAAAATTGACCGCGCCGAATTGCCTGCGCACAAAAACACAGTTTTTTGATTATTTTGCATTCAAAACCCCTAAATTGAACATTCTTTTTATTTAGAATTTGTATCAACTTCATTGTAAATTTATGATTTGAGGCACTTTCCTGTCATTTCCACGCTTTTTTTGTGGCAAAATGTGCTAAAGTATTGTTTTTGGCTCCCAAAGCCCCTAACGACTTGCTCAAGCAACCAAAGGAATAAGCAGCCCAATGTCTGTAAGCATGATATCAACCTTTATTAAACCCATGCACCGCGAGGGCTATAAGTTTGTTTCGATTTTCGCCGCGATTTCTGCCGTTCTGTTTTGGTTCTGGCAGCCCTTGGGCTGGGTTGGGCTGGGACTGACGGTTTGGTGCTATTATTTTTTTCGCGATCCAATTCGTGTGACGCCAACACGCGCTGGGCTGATCATCAGCCCAGCTGACGGGGTGGTTTCGCTGTTAGAACCCGCCGTGCCGCCACTGGAACTGGGGCTTGGGCCAGATCCAATGACCCGCATTTCGGTTTTTATGAATGTGTTCAACTGCCATGTGAACCGTGCACCAATTGCCGGAGTGATTACCAAAATCGCCTATCGACCGGGCAGATTTTTCAACGCTTCGCTTGATAAGGCCAGCGTCGACAATGAGCGCAACGCTTTGGTCATTCAAATGGTAGATGGGCGCAATCTGGCCCTGGTACAAATAGCGGGCTTGGTCGCGCGGCGGATTTTGTGCGAAGTCAATGAGGGCCGTCATATCAAAACGGGAGAGCGTTTTGGCATGATCCGATTCGGATCGCGCCTAGACATTTATTTGCCAAAAGATGTGCAGCCCATGGTCACCATTGGTCAATCAACTATTGCAGGTGAAACGGTTTTAGCTGACCTTTCCAGCAAAGAACCAGCCTGCTTGGGCAGCGTTCTTTAGAAAGCCAAGGTTCGCCATGCAAAATGATCGTAAAGAAACTCTGCCACTCTTGCAGCTGCTGCCGAATTTTGTAACCATCATTGGTCTTTGTGCGGGGTTAACGGCCATCAGGTTCATTATTGTGGGTCGCTTCGAAATGGCAGCAATGCTGATCTTTTTTGCCGCGGCGATCGACGGGCTTGATGGCCTGTTAGCCCGCAAGCTAAATGCGACCAGCGCAATTGGGGCTGAACTTGACTCGCTTTCGGATTTTTTGAATTTTGGCGTAGCGCCAGCATTAATGGTCTATCAAGTGGCGCTTACCGAACGCTACACTACCAATTGGATGTTCGTGTTGATGTACGTGATCTGCGCCTGCCTGCGCTTGGCGCGATTTAATGTAAATCGCGCCAAGCCATCAATCTCGGCCAAGCCGCATTTCATTGGCGTGCCAGCTCCTGGTGGCGCTGCTTTAGCGATGTTTCCGATGATTCTATCTTTCGAAGGCATGAATTGGTTGACTGAGTATTTCTATGCTTATGGTATTTATTTGGGCTTTATAGGTATTTTGATGGCCAGCAGTGTGCCGACGCTTTCATCAAAGGCGATTCGCATTTCGCGCGACCGCGCAATTTTTGTGCTGATTGGTGGTGCGCTTTTGGCTGGGTTGGCTATAACGCAATTTTGGATGTTGGTCTTGATTTTGACGGCAACCTATATGGCTGTAATAGCCACTAATTGCCTGACCTATTTATGGAAATTAACCAGATCTGCTAAGCCGTAAGGGCTGTGGTTTGCACGACCGTTCGTAGGGCAAAGCTTGATTGCATTTTTGCTACATTGGGCAGGCGTGATAGATATTGCCGATGCAGGCGGGCGTAATCGTCGGTATCTGCCACCACTATCTTTAAAAGATAATCTGCAGTCCCCGCCATCAGGTGACATTCAAGCAGATTTGGCACCCGGGCCACGGCACGTTCGAAAGCATCAAGCACTTCGTCGGCTTGGCCTTGCAGGGTGATCTCGACATATACCACTGTTGGACGACCCATTTTGCGCGCGTCTAGAAGGGCTACAAAACTTGAAATCACGCCTTCTTCCTCAAGCCGTTGAACACGTCTGTGGCAGGCCGATGGTGAAAGATGAACGAGCTCGGAAAGCTCGGAATTGGTGACGCGGGCATTGGCTTGTAAAATATTTAGGATTTTCTTATCTGTCGCGTCGATATTTGCCATTGCGCAAAATTTTCCTAAATTTTTTATATTTATGCAAACTTATCCCGAATTTATATAGATTAACAAACAAAATTTCAAAAAAATTAATGAATTTTGATGCATAATGATCCAATAACTTAAATTAATTGGAGCGAGACATGAAGATTGGTTGCCCAAAGGAAATTAAGCCACAAGAATTTCGCGTCGGCCTAACTCCTGATGCTGCACGTGAAGCCGTGGCGCATGGCCACAGCATGATGATTGAAGCCGGTGCTGGCGTTAGTTCAGGCTTTACAGACCAAGATTATGTTGCTGCTGGGGCTACAATAATTGCAACTGCCGAAGAGGTTTTCGTATCCGCTGATATGATTGTTAAAGTAAAGGAACCCCAAGAGCTCGAACGCAAACGTCTGCGAGAAGGTCAGATTTTGTTCACATATTTGCACTTGGCGGCAGATGCTGCTCAAACAGAAGACCTCTTGGCCTCAGGCGTTACGGCGATTGCTTACGAAACAGTAACTGACGACCGCGGTGGTTTGCCACTTTTGGCGCCGATGTCTGAAGTTGCAGGGCGTTTGGCGCCTCAGGTTGGCGCTTGGACATTGCAAAAAGCGAATGGCGGACGCGGTGTTTTGTTGGGTGGAGCACCAGGTGTGCTGCCGGCAAAAGTTCTAGTCATCGGTGGTGGCATTGTGGGTACACATTCTGCTAAAATAGCGGCGGGTATGGGTGCTGATGTAACGGTTATCGACCGCTGTCTGCCACGCCTGCGCCACTTAGACGATGTTTTCGGGAGACATTTTAAAAACGCCTATGCAAGTGCCGCGGCCACGATCGCTTTGGCCAAAGAGGCCGATTTGATCATTGGTGCCGTTTTGATCCCTGGGGCTGCTGCTCCGAAGCTAGTTTCTAAAGAGCAACTGTCGCTTCTGAAACCAGGCGCAGTTTTGGTGGATGTTGCGATTGACCAAGGCGGTTGCTTTGAAACAAGCCGTGCCACAACGCACCAAGACCCGATCTATAATGTTGATGGCATCATGCATTACTGCGTGGCTAATATGCCTGGAGCTGTTCCGCGCACATCGGCGCAGGCCTTGGGCAATGCAACGTTGCCTTTCGTTTTGGCATTGGCCAACAACGGCTGGCGCACGGCCTGTGCCGATGACAATCATCTATTGAACGGCTTGAACGTGCATGCTGGAAAGTTGACCTTTGCCGCGGTTGGGGAGGCTTTGAACTTGCCTTGGATCTCTGCGCAACACGCCTTGAACGGCTAATTTGAATAAAAAAAAGGGGGTAGCCACTAGGTGGGGCCTTTTTGTTTGCTAAAGACTGGGCGCTCTTTTCTCTTTTCCTTGCCGTAAATCTGGACTATGATCGCCTCAACTTCCATAAATTGAGAAGATGCGAGACCCCTCGCAGCCGATTTGCCGGCCGGAAAATAATTGTCTGGTAAGATTAAAGGAAACTTCCATGTCAAAACCATTAATGGCCAAAGCGACCGCAGTTTGGCTGGTAGACAACACAACCCTGACCTTCCGCCAAGTGGCGGATTTTTGCGGAATGCATGAGCTAGAGGTGCAAGGTATTGCCGACGGCGACGTAGCCGCAGGCGTTAAGGGCTTTGACCCGATAACCAACAACCAGCTTGACGCTGTAGAAATTGATCACGGCCAAGCCGATGAAACCTATAAGTTGAAACTCAAATTCAACGCTGCCGCAGTGGGCGAAGAGCAGCGTCGCGGCCCGCGCTATACACCTCTCTCAAAACGCCAAGACCGCCCTGCTGCGATCTATTGGCTGGTGAAATTCCATCCCGAATTGACGGATGCTCAAATCAGCAAATTGGTTGGCACCACGAAGCCAACAATTCTAACCATTCGTGAACGTACCCACTGGAACATTAATGGTATCACGCCAATTGATCCTGTTGCTTTGGGCCTGTGCCGCCAGTATGAGCTTGACGCTGCCGTGCAAGTGGCCGCGAATAAAAAATTAGGCGACGGTATTGTGATGTCTGATGACGAACGGCGTAAATTGGTTTCAACTGATCAATCGCTTGGCATGGAAACCAAAGGAAAATTGGAAGACGACACCGAGTCAATCTTGGCGAATTTGGGGCAGTTTTCACGCCCTGAACCCAAAGAAACTGAAGGTAATTTTTCGGATGCAGAAAGCTTCTTTAACTTGCCTGCAGGAAGTGGGGGCAAAGACGGCGAATAATAGTCTTTTGACCCTTATTGTCGTTGGGCCTCCTGGACCAACATCGGCAAGGGCTTGTTAAACTCCAAATTGCGCCGCGGCGCGTCCAGCCCATTGACCTGTCGCCAAACAGGTTGTCAGCAAATAACCGCCAGTCGGAGCTTCCCAATCCAGCATTTCGCCGCAGGCAAAAATATGCGGCAGGGATTTTAAGGAAAGGTTTGAATTCAAGCTTGACCAAGCGATACCCCCCGCAGTCGATATAGCGTAAGTAATCGGGCCAGGGCCCTTGAGCGTTATAGGCAGGTTTTTGATTGCACCTGTTAGATCGGGTAGAGTGCGACCAAATTCCAAAATCAGCGCAGATGCCACATCAGAAAGGCCCAGTTTGCGCAATCGGTTGCTAAGGGTTTCGCTCGCGCGCATTTTTGCCAGACGTTTGGAAATTACTGCATTTGTGAGGTCTGGCATCAGGTCAATTGACAACTCTGCGCCGTCTCGCAACGCCGCGCTGATCGTATAAATGCCACCACCTTCGATCCCAGTGTGTGATAACATAACTTCTCCACGTGATATGTGATGGTCTGCGTGGAGTGCGACTGACTTTAGTGGCTTGCCAAAAAACGGATGCATATGGGAAGACCAATCGACCAAAAACCCCATATTAGCTGGCTGAAAGGGTGTGGTTTGGACCCCATGGTTCTCCAGAATGCTTGCCCAAGTGCCATCTGACCCAAGCCTTGCCCAGCTTGCCCCTCCCAAAGCCAAAACGCAGACCTTGGGTGCGATAAGCTTTGGTCCCTGAGGGGTTAAGATTGTCAGGGAGCCATCGTCAAACCCCGTCCAACGCCAACCACTGTGTAATTCAACGCCCAAACTTTGCAACCTTTCCAGCCAAGCGCGCAAAAGTGGTGACGCTTTCATAGCTACAGGAAAGACCCTGCCAGATGAACCAGTAAAAACTTCTTGCCCAAGTGCTCGGCAGAAATTTTGTGCATCAGACGGGCCGAAGGCATCTATCATGGGGGAAAGTGAGTCTGTACTGAGGCGGGCCTTAAAGTGATAGGAACTTTCGGTGTTGGTTATATTCAGGCCTGACTTGCCGGCCATCAAAAATTTACGTGCGGGGCTTGGCTTGGCGTCAATCACCGTTACGCGCCTGCCGGCCTGCGCAAGTTCTTGCGCAGCCATAAGGCCAGCTGGGCCCGCACCGATCACCAAAGCATCAATCGTCATCATATCTCGTCCTTTGTCTAGCTTTAGCGCAAAGATGCCGCGCGCGCATCTCTTAATGCTTGTTATGGTCAGCGCCGACTTGGTGCTTTATACAGAGACTATGGCAAAAAATTCTCCAGACTTTCAGCTTGAAGCTGCTCTTATGGTGCGGGGCTATGCCTCAATTTCCGGAGTTGACGAAGTGGGTCGCGGTCCTCTTGCAGGCCCCGTGACTGCCTGTGCCGTGCGTCTTGACGCTTCGCGCATTCCCCCAGGACTAAATGACAGCAAAAAGCTCAGCGCCGCCAAGCGCTACGCACTTTACAGTCAAATTTTAGCCAGTGCTGACGTGTGTGTGGCGCATGCCTCGGTCGCGGAAATTGATGAACTTAACATTTTGCGAGCCAGCCAGTTGGCCATGTGCCGCGCTCTGACTGGTCTGAAATATGCTCCTGACTATGCGTTGATTGATGGCAATTTGCTACCCCAAGACCTCACCCTGCCCGCTCTTGCAGTAATTAAGGGGGATGGAAAATCACTTTCTATTGCCGCGGCTTCGATCGTGGCGAAAGTGGTGCGTGACCAAATCATGGTGGATCTGGGACAGGAGTTTCCTGGCTATGGCTGGGCAAAAAATGCTGGATACCCCACAAAAGCGCATTTTGCTGGCCTACAAAATCTAGGTGTAACCCCACATCATAGACGTTCCTTCAAGCCAATACACAATATCTTGTATCAAGATATTTAAATAACCTTTTGATTCAAAAAGAAATTGACCTCGAATTATTAATGAATCATTCTGCTTGCAATAAGCGGCGAAAATGCCGACCTAACCGAGGCAGAAATTATGAAAATGAAGTTTGAGCCGGCAGCCCCGCTGCCGCTTAATCAAATTATCGCTGGCGATTGTATCGATGTGATGAATGCATTGCCCGAAGGCAGCGTTGATCTAATTTTTGCTGATCCGCCCTATAATCTCCAATTACGCGGCGTTCTAATGCGTCCCGACAATTCAAAAGTTGGTGCGGTCGATGACGCATGGGATAAATTTACCAGTTTTGAAACCTATGACAGATTTACCCGCGCTTGGCTCGCAGCGGCGCACCGCTTGCTTAAGCCTAATGGGGCGATCTGGGTGATTGGCTCTTACCATAATATTTTCCGTGTAGGTTCCGCCTTACAAGACCAGGGATTTTGGATCTTGAATGATGTGGTTTGGCGTAAAAGCAATCCAATGCCTAATTTCAAAGGCCGCCGTCTAACCAATGCTCATGAAACCATGATTTGGGCCAGTCGGTCCGAATCCAGTAAATATACATTCCATTACGAAGCGCTTAAAGCTATGAATGATGGGTTGCAAATGCGATCGGACTGGGTTTTGCCAATTTGCACGGGGCATGAGCGCATCAAAAACGAACAAGGGGACAAGGCCCATCCTACGCAAAAGCCCGAAAGCCTATTGCACCGCGTGATTATTTCGACGACCAATCCTGGCGATGTTGTACTTGACCCCTTCTTTGGAACTGGCACCACTGGCGCTGTGGCCAAGATGCTGGGTCGCGATTATATCGGAATCGAGCGCGAAGAAGCTTACCGTAAAGTCGCAACCGAACGTTTGGCGAAAGTGCGTGAGTTCGATGCCTCGTCAATAGAGGTGACAGGCTCAAAACGCTCAGAACCTCGCGTGCCCTTTGGTCAAGTGGTTGAGCGGGGCATGTTGCGCCCAGGTGAACAGCTCTTTTCGGTTGGCAGTCGATATACAGCTAAAGTACGGGCTGACGGCACCTTGGTTGGCAACGATGTTAAAGGATCAATTCACCAGGTAGGTGCAGCGCTGGAGGGTGCGCCTTCGTGTAATGGATGGACATATTGGCATTTCAAACGTGATGGAAAGATGATCCCAATCGATCTTTTACGCCAACAAATCCGCTCTGAAATGGAAGTCGATGTTACCGGATTGACCCATTAATTAGTTAAGCGAACCTATGTCTAAATTCATCTGCCCAGCATTTCTGGGCAGACTTTTTATTTACTTGATGCTTCTCAAGATTATATTGGCCCCAATAGGTAATATCTAGGTAAAAGTGCTGCCACCAAGCTCTTACAAGTTTATTCATGATACAGGCTAAAAACGTGAGCTAAGCACGATAGTGGCCAGCGGCATCCAATTCAAAGACACATGAAATGGCAAAGGCCGCTACAAAGCTCGAATCGTTTCAGGATCTATTTTAATGTGGCCTGACCATAGGCCTTACGCATCAGGCTCGGCAGGTCTTGGGAGTTAAAGTCGTTAGGTGGTATGAATGTGCCCCGCACGGGAGCCACACTGGTTCCCACTGTGGCAGTAAGCACCTGCAGATTTAAGTGAAAGTGGGTGAAGGTGTGGCGCAAAGTGCCTGCATCGCGCCAATTGGCCGAAAGGGGCGGTGGCCCGCTCACATTGTCCCAAGCATCACCAGGCCATCCCATAGTGCCGCCCAATAGGCCCTTGGGGCTCCGCAGTTCCAGAAGCCAAGCGCCGTCGTTGCGCTGTGCCAGCCACATGGTGCCGTTGCGCGTCGGTTTTGGTACTTTTGCGGTCTTAAAAGGTAATGAAGTAGCTATTCCTTGTGCTCTGCCATTACAAAGATCGCGTAGGGGACAAACTCCGCAAGAAGGACTGCGTGGCCTGCAAATAGTAGCGCCCAGATCCATAACCGCTTGAGCATAATCGCCTGGACGTGTGAGCGGTGTTTCGGCAGCCACAAGAGTTAAAAGCTGTGGCTTTGAGGTAGGAAGTGGCACCCTCACCGCATAAAGCCGTGTCATCACCCGTTCAACATTACCATCAAGAACCGGTTCGGGCAGATCAAAGGCTATTGCGCTAATTGCCGCCGCCGTATAGGGGCCGATGCCAGGCAAAGCCAATAGATTAACACGGTTTGTTGGAAATTTCCCACCATACTCAAGAGTCACTTTACGTGCGCAGGCCAAAAGATTGCGCGCGCGTGCATAATAGCCAAGACCTGCCCATTCGGCGATTACCTCGGCATCGGAGGCGCAAGCTAGATCTTCGACTGTTGGCCAACGCCGCGTGAAGCGGTCAAAGTATTCCTTTACTGCGGCCACTGTGGTTTGCTGTAGCATTACCTCAGACAGCCAAACTCGGTAAGGATTGGGTCTTATGCCTTCTGCCCGTGCTTTGGGCGATATCCGCCATGCCATCTTCCGGGCGTTGGTGTCATACCAATCTAAAAGCGGTCGACTTATCTGTTTTAAATCACAATTATCGCGCAAAATTGATCAATCCTATGGTAAATGAACTGCATAAGGTCTGGCAAGATGCCCCACCTAAAGGTTACAGTAGCGTGATTGAAGGCAGAGACCAGATGGCAAAAGCATCAAAATCCACTCAAGCGTCCGAAACCCGCCGAATGCGTGGGTTTGAGCCTGCCATTGGGTTTATGCAGCGTGATCTGCGCACCGTAAGCGAGACGCGTGGCTTTGCCGTAACCCGTCTTTTGACCCATTGGGCCGAGATTGTTGGCCCAGACTTGGCCAGTATGACCAAACCCTTAAAGATTAGCTATAATCGCGAAGGGATGGGAGCCACGCTCATGCTTTTGACGCGCTCAGCCACTGCACCCCAAGTACAAATGCTACTGCCAAGCTTGCAAGAAAAGGTGAATGCTGTTTACGGCTATAAAGCCATTGCGCGTATCACGCTGACCCAAACTGCACCCGTTGGATTTTCAGAAGGTCAGGCTGAATTTACTACCCCGCTCAAAGCCAAAGTACTGCCGCCCGACCCCATGGTTGTGGCCAAAGCTACTGAAGTGGCTAATGGCGTTCAAAACGAATCTCTGCGCTCAGCACTTGAAGCTATGGCGCAAAATGTCCTAAGCCAGTCGAAATAAACATGAGGTCACTAATGTCAAAGAAATATTCTCTTGCCGCGCTAGCTCTTGCTTTGCTGGTGGGGCTTGGCCTGTACAGTTTGCGCTCTACCGAGCAGCAATTGAGTGTAACTGCACTTGTGGCTCCAGCTGAAGCTCAAAGCAAAGATGCCACCGCCACAGTCGAAGTTCCTGAACTTACTGTGGGCAAGCCTGAGGCTAAAGTGACGCTTATGGAATATGCCTCGCTAACCTGTTCGCATTGCGCAAGATTTCATGCTGATGTATTTAAACCGTTGAAAGCCAATTATATTGATACCGGCAAAGTGCGCTTTATTATGCGTGAGGTCTATTTTGATCGTAATGGACTTTGGGCCTCGATGGTGGCGCGTTGTGCGGGACCAGATCGCTACTTTGGCCTTGTATCACTGTTGTTTGAAACACAAGCGGAATGGGCCCAAAAGGTCAAGCCGATGGTTGTAACGGATTTGTTAAAGAAAAAAGGCCGTCTTGCGGGTATGACTGACACACAAATTAACGCCTGCATGGCCGATAGCGCAATGGCTAAGGCTATGGTTGCAGCCTATCTGAAAAATACCACCGCCGACGATGTTCAAAGCACCCCCACGATTTTCGTTAATGGCAAGAAATACACAAATATGACCTATGATGATCTAAAGGTCATTATTGACGCCGAATTGGTAAAGTAATGAGCCAGGCCATGTTTTTGCCATTAGCGAGCCTGCAGGTTATTGAGCTGGCCAGCATACTTGCAGGGCCTTGGGCTGGGCAGACCTTTGCTGATTTGGGGGCTGAGGTGATCAAAGTTGAAGCCCGATCTGGCGGTGATAGAGCGCAACGATGACCTATAGGCTTGGACTTCGTCTTTATAGGCTCTTTTCCAAAGCAAGACCCGACAAAAACATGAGGCCCTTTGCGCCGCGCCCAGCAGGTAAGCTCATTTTGCTGCACGTTTCAAGTACAGACTCCACGAAAATTCTACTGGCGTTGGCGCTGCGCTTAATCGAAGAGTTGGGCGCCTCTGTTGTGATCACATTTGACGAAGGGCTGCCTGAGCAGGCTGACGAGAGTGGATTTGATGAGCTGATCACCATGATAGCGCCCGCCGAGCATCCTCTGACAATAAAAACGTTTTTTGACCACTGGAAGCCGGATGTTGCTGTGTTTTTAGGTGACCAACTCCGACCAGTTTTTCTTGATGAAGCTCAAGGCCGTCTCGTGCCACTGATTATGGCCGAAGCTAAAAACCCAAATCACACGCTGCAGACTCTAGGTTGGTGGCCGGGACTAAAAGAGGGGCTTTTACGACACTTTCGTCATATTATTACAGTTGACGACACAGCTATGCTCGGCTTTCGTCAAGCGGGGGGAACGTTTGGGGCAGTTATGTCTTTGGGCCGCATGGAAGAAGCCACCCCAGTCTTGGTCTATGATGAAAAAAAACGTCAGGCCTTTGCGAAAATACTGAACACCCGCCCCATCTGGTTGGCCGCGGATTTAGACGAAGCCGAAGAAGATGCTGTGATCGAAGCGCATTCGCGCGCGCTTTCGCTGGCACACCGTTTGCTTTTGATCGTCGTACCACGGGATCCTAACCGCTCGCTGGCTTTGGAGGCGCGGATTTTGTATGAAAAGAAATGGGCTGTGGCCCAGCAAGAGCGTCAAGAACAGCCGAGCCAAGAAACTGAAGTATTGATTGGTAGCTCACAAGATTATGGGCTTTGGTATCGATTGGCGCCGATCACTTTTTTGGGAGGGAGCCTTCATGGGATTGGATGCGCGCGAAACCCGCTTGAAGCTGCTGCAATGGGATCCGCCTTGATCCATGGGCCCAGGTATGGTGCTTTTGGAACTATTATCAGCCGATTGGGGGCCGCACGCGCTGCCCATCCCGTTGGGACAACCAATGATATATGTGAGGCTTTGGCAGAACTTTTGTCGCCTGATCGTGCAGCCCTCAGCGCACAAGCAGCTTGGGTTGTAGAATCAAGCGGTGTCGAAGTCACAGATCTGGTGGTCGAAATGATCCAAAAATCAATGGGAGAAGTCTGATGCGAGCGCCAGCCTTTTGGTATGAAAAAGTAGGTTTGCGGGCTTGGATATTAGCCCCCATGGGCTGGCTCTACGGCCGTGCAACTAAGGCCCGGCAAAAAAAACTAGGGTACCATGCGAAGGTGCCCGTTATTTGTGTGGGTAATCTTTCAGTGGGTGGCACAGGCAAGACACCGCTTGTTATCTATCTGGCGCAGCGTTTGGTGGGCGCACATATTGTTTCTCGCGGTTATGGCGGGAACATTGTGGGGCCTGTACAGGTCGATCCTGCACGCCATTGTGCGATTGACGTTGGGGATGAGCCACTACTTTTGGCGGCCCTTGCGTCGACATGGGTGACCAAAGATCGGGCCGCAGGGGTGCGCGCAGCCGAGGGTGCGGGCGCGCAAGTGATCATTTTGGACGATGGGTTTCAAAATCCTTCCGTAGTTAAAGATCTGTCTATCCTCGTGGTTGATGCTAAACGTGGTTTTGGCAACGGTTTCTGTCTGCCCGCAGGCCCTTTGCGCGAAGGGGTCAGCGCTGGACTTGCACGCGCAGATCTTGTGGTAATGATTGGCACGCCCAAAGACGGGGTTGCCCAAGTCAAGGCGCATAACATCTTAACTCCACATCTTCAGGGGGCTTTGCAACCCTTGCCGACAGGTATGGACTGGGTGGGGGCACGCGTCCTGGCCTTTGCTGGTATAGGGCAACCTGAAAAGTTCTTTGCTAGCTTAAGCTCCGTTGGGGCGGAAGTGGTTGATAGCCAGGCGCTTGACGACCATCAGCTACTCACAGAGGCGTTGATGGCGCGACTACAAGTGCGGGCCAAAGCCGCATCAGCACAGCTGGTCACCACCGAAAAAGACGCCGTGCGCCTACCCAAAGCTTGGCTAGGGCAGGTGCTGACACTGCCTGTGCGCTTGGAGTTTTCTAACGACGAAGCGCTTGTGCATGCCCTGCAGAAATTGGGCCTTTAGTGTGAATTTTGGTGGGTGCTATACATCTCGTTTAAAATAGTCTAAAATTGGCGCCACGGCCCGAGAATTCTGGAGCAAACGGCGGGGAGGCTGGTTTGCGATTGGGGAATAGGTGCCGGTATGTTTGGCACCATGGGCATTTAATCGCCCCGATCAGGAAAAGAATATGAAAAAAATTGATATAGCCGCGCCCTTGGCAGCGGCCCTTGCCGCCAAGGGTTATGAAACCTTGACGCCCGTTCAAGATGCCGTTTTGGATGAAGGTGTGTCTGGCCGTGACCTTTTGGTTTCGGCGCAAACAGGTTCGGGCAAGACCGTAGCCTTTGGTATGGCTATCGCTGATGAGCTTTTGCGTGGCGCAGATCGGCTTGTGTTTGCCGATACGCCAATGGCTCTTTGCATTGCGCCAACGCGCGAATTGGCTCTACAAGTGGCCCGTGAACTTGACTGGCTTTATGCCGAAACTGGTTCGAAAATTGCCACCTGCGTGGGCGGCATGGATTACCGTACAGAAAAACGTGCACTCGAACGCGGCGCTCATATCGTTGTGGGCACGCCAGGACGTTTGCGCGACCATATTGAGCGGCGTTCGCTGGATCTGTCGGGTTTGCGCGCTTGCGTTTTGGACGAAGCTGATGAAATGCTGGATCTGGGCTTCCGTGAAGATCTGGAATTCATCTTACAAAAGGCGCCAGAAGATCGCCGTACTTTGATGTTTTCGGCTACCGTTCCCAAGGCCATTGCTGAATTGGCAAAGAATTTCCAAACTAACGCCTTGCGTTTGCAAACGGCTGGCGATGCGAAACAGCACATTGATATTGAATATCGCGCGCTGAACGTTTCAGCGCGCGACCGCGAACATGCGATTTTCAACCTATTGCGTTTTTATGAAGCCCGTTCAGCGCTCGTCTTTTGTAAAACGCGTGCGGCAGTGAACCATCTTTTGGCCCGTATGGGCAATCGGGGCTTTCAAGTTGTGGCCCTTTCGGGTGAGTTAAGTCAGCAAGAGCGGACCCATGCGCTGCAAGCGCTACGTGACGGACGCGCACGGGTCTGTATAGCGACCGACGTTGCTGCGCGCGGCATCGACTTGCCTGGACTTGATCTAGTTATTCATGCCGATTTGCCTTCAAACTCTGAAACGCTTCTGCACCGCTCTGGCCGAACAGGCCGTGCCGGTTCAAAAGGCGTTTCGGCATTGATTGTGACGCAGCCTGAATTTCGTAAAGCCCAACGCCTGTTGCAAGGTGCAAAAGTTGTAGCTGAGTGGGCCAAGGCACCCTCGGCAGAAGAAGTTTCGGCCAAGGATGATCTTCGTTTGCTTGAGCATCCATGCCTAGTGCAGGCCGTTGGTGATGACGCGGTAATTGCAGCGACTATTCTTGAGCGCTTCGGAGCTGAGCAAGCCGCCGCGGCTTTTGTGCGTTTGTGGCGAGAAGGGCGTTCGGCTCCTGAAGAACTGCAAGATGTCTCTAGCTCGACGGCGCCTGCACCGCGTGAGCGTGCTGAATTTGGTGATTCGGTTTGGTATAGCATTTCGGTTGGTCGTTCAGGCCGAGCCGAAGCTCGGTGGCTCTTGCCAAAAATCTGTGATGCGGGTGATATCACCAAAAATGAAATTGGTGCAATCCGCGTCCAAGAAGACCAAACCTTTGTACAAATTGGCAAAGCGGTTGCTGAGAAATTTGGCGATGGAATTGATCTAGAAGAGGGGGTGACCATGTTGCGATTAGACAGCGAACCAAACATGAACCGCCCCGAACGCAGCCCAGGAAAATCTTTCAAAAAAGCTGAGCCACGTGGGTTGCGCGATGATAAGCTAACATATCGCGTCGATAAGCCTGCCTTTAAAGGCAAACCAGCTCGTCCTGTGCGCACTGAAAAGCCTCCCCACCGTGCGCCTCGTGCCGGCAAGCCTGCCTATGCGCCAAAGCCTTCGCGGTTTCTAGATGGCGAATCGCCTGCGACTGAGCGTAAATTAGCTTATAATCTGTCAAATGATGGCGCTTCTAAAACCGATGGCGCGCGTGATGATGGCTCACGCAAGCCCTATGAAAAACCTGAAAGCGCGTCTGTGAAACTCTACGCTAAACGGGACGGGACTAAACCTTACGCCAAAAAATCGTTTATCAAACGCTCCGAAGGTGCAGTTCAACCCCATGCCAACCGGGATGCTGGCGACAAAAAACCCCGTTGGGCTGGCGCCGATAAGGCAGCGCCCAAGTCGGTAGGCTTTAGATCACATGGTGGTGCGATTGATGATCGTCCTGCTCGTTCTGTTGGCTTTAAAACCCACAGTGCCGAAGGTCGCCTATCGGGTGGTAAATCTGAAGGCAAACTGGCCGCGTCAAAAACCTATATTAAACCTTCGGGGGCAAAAAATAGACCAGCAGCAAATGACACATCGAAACGTTTCACACCACCCCGCACACGCAAAGTGAAATAAAATAAGCCACCCTTGCCGTTGCTGCAGAAAAGTTGCAACACATGGCAGATCTTTGCGATGACCATGATCCCAATACGGTAGTAACGGTGTTGCCGCAACCAACTGAATCTGGGGTGCACGAACAGTCCCACTTTATCGAAGCGGCTGTTGGGATTGATCAACTGACCATTAACGGATCCTTGGATGAATAATTGCAAAGCGGCTTAAAAAGTGATCTTGGCCACCCAGGATCACGTATTTCCCACTCATTCTGACTGAGCGTTAAATACGAACAGCCTGTGTCCATCGATTTTGTAGCCGTCGATTAAATTTTTCGCTTTAGGGCCTGTTAGCCAGCTTTCTAATGCCATTGCCGCGTTGTTATTAACATGGGGGTGATGTGTGGGGTTGACAGGGATAAACGCGTATTGGTTAATTAAAAGTGAGTCGCCCTCGAATGTGATGGCAAGGTCCTGTTTGTTCCCGAAATTCAACCAGCTTGCACGATCTGACAAGATATAGGCATTCATCCCAGCGGCTGCATTAAGAGAAGCGCCCATGCCTTGGCCTACAGCATTATACCATGCACCGTAGGGAACTATAGAAGCGTTTTTCCACAAAGCGAGTTCCATTTTATGGGTGCCACTGTCATCGCCGCGGCTAACAAAATCGGCTTCAATGTTCGCAA
The DNA here is from genome assembly GCA_041441915.1 of Paracoccaceae bacterium. Lineage (GTDB taxonomy): Bacteria > Pseudomonadota > Alphaproteobacteria > Rhodobacterales > Rhodobacteraceae > UBA10365. The sequence goes on from JASDRS010000014.1 coordinate 38,916, forward strand.
TATTGGTCAGCGCGTGTGATGTTTGCGCAGCCAAGTGAATATTTGCCGGGTCCGATGACGGGCCAACAATAACAAAATCATTATACATAATTTCGCGGCGATGTGTACCGTGCCCTGCGGCCAAAAAGGCCTCTTCTGCGGCGCGAGAATGCACAAGAACTGCATCAACATCGCCCTGTTCGCCAAGTTTAAGCGCCTGACCTGTGCCAACAATCAGCAACTGAACGGTCAAGTCCATATCTGCTTGTATAATGGGTAGCAGGACCTTGTCTAAGCCAGAGTTGGCGAAAGATGTTGTCACTGCCACCCTCATCTCTTCGGCGCTTAGGCAAAAAGGTACAAAAATATATGCTAGAATAGAAATAAATCTCTTACTCATGGCAGAATTTCCCCTGATATAAATGCCAAAGCTTCAGCTGTTTTTGGAGTAGTAAAGAAAGAACCTGCAGGGCCTTGGTCGTGCAAAAGGCCTTCATATAAAAATAGCACATCATCGGCTAAGCGGCGGGCCTGCGCGACGTTATGGGTCGACATTATAATACGGGTCCCTTTTTCGCGCTGAGCTTGCAGGATAGTCTCGATCTCCTTGGTTGCTGTCCCATCAAGATTTGCGCATGGCTCGTCAAGAAAAAGTACTTGTGGCTCAGAAATTAGTGCGCGGGCAAGAGAAAGTTTTTGTTTTTCTCCCCCCGAAATGGCGATAGCCGGAACTCCTAGAAGGTCCTGCAACCCCAGTGTTGCGGCCATGTCAGCGGCGCGCATTTGGGCGCGACGTTTTTCAATCCCCGCGATAAGCAGTGGATAGGCAATGTTATCAATTACTGATCGCCGTAAAATAATGGGCGATTGAAAAACAAAGGCTTGAAGACGGCGCGCCTCTAGATCTGGGCGCGCCCATTCTATCGTGCCATGCCTTAGTCTTTCAAGGCCGTGGATAGCTCTCAAAAAGGTTGTTTTTCCACTGCCATTTGGGCCGAGTAATGTAGTCAGGCCTTTACCTTTCAGGTCAAATGTCAAAGGACCCAAAATGAGTTTTCCACGTTTGATGACTTGAGCATCGCGCAAGCAAAGTGGTAATATTGATCCTACCATCGGCTGCCTCTTTCTGTGCCTGAAACCCAGTGCATCATCAAATTAATCAATATTGCTAGAGCGATCAGAACAAAACCTAAGGCCAAAGCTAACGAAAAATTACCCCGACCTGTCTCAAGAGAAATGGCCGTCGTTAGTACCCGAGTGGCATGGTCAATATTGCCTCCCACGATCATAATTGCACCCACCTCCCCAATCGCCCGGCCAAAACCCGCAAGGCTGGCTGTTATAAGCCCACGTTTGCTATCCCAAAGCAGTGTGCACGTGCGCTGCCAGCGACTGGTGTTTAAGGAAATTAAAAGGTCATGATATTCTGCCCAAAGCTCGCGAATGACCTGATGCGCTACCGAGGCAATTATGGGTGATATAATAATGGTCTGCGCAATTACCATTGCGGAGGTTGTAAACAACAAACCCAAGACCCCCAATGGTCCCGATCGCGATAAGATAACATAAACCACAAGGCCAACCACAACCGGGGGCAGTCCCATTAAAGCGTTCAAAACCGCAATCACCACACGGCGCGATCTGAACCGCGATATTGCAAGCCAAGCCCCTAAAGGAAGACCTATGGCTACAGAGATAAATGTTGCGGTAAGTGTAACTTGAAATGAACGAAGTGTGATTTCAATCAATGTTGGGTCAAAAGTAGCGATCAGTTTGGCTGCCTGCGTCAATCCTCCCCAGATATCGTTCATAATATTGAACCACCTTAATATCGTTTTTGTTGGTACGGGTTCACAAAAATCAACGGATCACATGTACCCGCAACCGTTATTTAAAATCAACAGATATTCGCCCCCAGGGCTAATTCTTGGAGGCGTTATCTTAATCAAGCAGAAGACATTTTCACGGCAGCAAATTTGAATTCAGGGATTTTTCCAAAAGGATCAACAGCTGAATTTGTTAAGATATTTGCCGCCGCCTCAACATAGGCGAATGGCACGAAAACCATGTCTTTCGCCACACTGCGGTCTGGCCGCGCTAACATCACAATCGATCCTCGCCGTGTTTCTAGCCGCACCATGCCACCCAACGCTACCCCGTGTACCCGGAGCGTATCGGGGTGCACCGAACAGTTGGCTTCGGGTTCAATACTGTCAAGTACCACTGAGCGTCGTGTCATAGATCCCGTATGCCAATGTTCAAGTTGGCGCCCCGTGGTTACGATCATTGGATATTCAGCATCTGGCAATTCGTCGGGCTGAATGATCGATGCAGGGGTAAATTTTGCCCGCTTGTTTTCCCTTGGGAAACCGTCGCTAAAGACAATAGGCTGACCCGGATCTTGCGGGCTTAGGCTTGGGTAGGTGACGGCATTTTCAACTGACAAGCGATCCCATGTTATATTGTTAAGGGATTTCATATTTAGCTTCATTTCTGCGAAAATATCGGCAGGTGTCTCGTATGTCCAACCCAGACCCAGGCGGTTGGCCAATTGGGTTGTGATTAACCAATCCTCTCGTGCGTCTCCGGGGGGTGTGACTGCTGCACGCCCCATTTGCACTTGACGGTTGGTATTGGTGACGGTGCCCGATTTTTCGTAGAAAGCTGCAGCAGGTAATATCACATCAGCATAATTGGCGGTTTCGGTGATAAAAATATCTTGCACCACCAAGTGCTCCAATTTTTCCAGTGCATGGCGCGCATGACTAACGTCGGGGTCAGACATAGCTGGGTTTTCGCCCAAGATATACATGCCTTTAATGTCACCCTGATGGACGGCTTCCAAAATCTCGGTCACAGTCAAACCCTTTTGGCTCGAAAAGTCACCCGATCCCCAAACAGTGGTGAAGTTGGAACGGATCGTGTCATCGGTCACGGTTTGATAATCTGGCAAGAACATCGGAATAAGGCCCGCGTCTGACGCACCTTGCACGTTGTTTTGGCCGCGTAGCGGGTGCAGACCTGCGCCCGGCTTGCCCACATTGCCGGTCATCAAAGCCAAAGAGATCAGACAACGTGAATTGTCGGTGCCATGGATATGTTGACTAATTCCCATACCCCAAAAGATCATACCCGCTTTTGCATTTGCGAACAAACGCGCCACTGCGCGCAGGGTCTCTGCAGGAATACCACATATATCTTGCATTTTTTCAGGTGAAAAATTGGCCAGATGTTCTTTTTCGGCGTCCCAATTCTCGGTATATGTATCGATGTAGTTTTGGTCGTAAAGCTTTTCTTCAACGATCACATGCATGATCGCATTCAGCATAGACACGTCACCACCTGGCCGAAACTGCAACATATGTTCCGCATGACGCTTCATAGCCGTGCCGCGTGGATCCATAATGATCAGCTTTCCACCACGTTTGGTAAACTGTTTGAAGTAGGTGGCCGCGACAGGGTGATTGTCAGTTGGATTTGCTCCTATCACAATGGCAACATCAGAATTTTCGATTTGGTTAAATGTGGCAGTCACTGCTGCCGAACCGACATTCTCCATTAAGGCTGCCACAGATGAGGCGTGACAAAGCCTTGTGCAATGGTCAACATTGTTATGCCCAAAACCTTGGCGGATCAGTTTTTGAAAGGTATAGGCCTCTTCATTGGTGCATTTAGCCGAACCAAAACCCGCAATTGTGGGCCCGCCATGGGCTTGCGCTAAATTGGCCATGCCCCCTGCGGCGGCATCAAGTGCCTCTTCCCAAGAGGCTTCGCGGAAATGGGTAAAGGGATTGGCCGGATCAACATTCAGACCTTTGGGTGCGCCATCTTTGCGGATCAGCGGCTTGGTCAATCGGTGGGGGTGGTGGATGTAGTCATAGCCAAAACGTCCCTTGACACAAAGTCGGCCCTCATTCGCGGGGCCATTAATGCCTTCGACATAAACGACTTTATTGTCTTTCATTCGCAAATTGACCTGACAGCCTACGCCGCAGAAGGGGCAAATGGATTGCACTTCTTTATCAAAATCCATCCGGTCGCCCACTTGATCAGCATTCACAACTGATGCGGGCATCAAAGCGCCGGTTGGGCAGGCTTGTACACATTCACCGCAGGCCACACACGTGCTGTCACCCATAGGGTCGCCCAAGTCAAATGTTGGATAAGCATCATGGCCACGACCTGCCATGCCGATCACATCATTCACCTGCACATCACGGCAGGCTCGCACGCAGAGGCCGCATTGGATGCATGCATCTAAATTCACCCGCATGGCAACATGGCTGTCGTCCAGCAGCGGAATATGTTCTTTTTTAACAGACGGAAAACGGCTCTCTGCCACGCCAGTAGCCGCGGCCATATCCCAAAGGTGGCTGGATTTGTCATGAGAGACATTTTTCTTGGGTTGGTCTGCCAGCAGCAGTTCCATCACCATCGCGCGTGATTTGGTGGCCCGTTCACTAGAGGTCTTCACCACCATGCCATTGGTTGCGTTTCGGCAGCAAGAAGCGGCCAAAGTACGTTCTCCGTCAACCTCGACCACACAGGCGCGACAGTTGCCATCAGGATTATAGCCCTTTTGGTCTTTGTGGCACAGATGCGGAATTTCGTTGCCATTGCGTTTGGCAACGTCCCAAATGGTTTCGCCTTGGTCGGCCGTGACTTTGAGGCCGTCTAGCGTGAATTTGATTTGTTCGCCCATATCAGACCTCATCCGCAAAATGTTTAAGAGTTAGTTTGATCGGATTGGGCGCCGCTTGCCCCAAACCGCAGATCGAAGCATCGGTCATCACCGTGCAAAGGTCAGCCAATAGATTGGCATCCCATTTAGGCTCTTGCATCAGTTTGACCGCCTTTTCGCAGCCCACACGGCAGGGGGTGCATTGGCCGCAGCTCTCGCTTTCAAAAAATCGTAACATATTCAGTGCGGCATCACGCGCGCTGTCATTATGACCTAATACCACAACCGCAGCGGACCCAATGAAGGTGCCATGGGGTTGCAAAGTATCAAAGTCGAGCGGGATGTCATGCATCGAGGCGGGTAAAAGTCCTGACGAAGGCCCCCCAGGTTGATAGGCTTTAAATGTATGGCCGTCGGCCATGCCCCCGGCTGCCACAATTATATCCATGATGGTCGAGCCCGCTGGCAAAAGATGCATACCAGGCTTTTTCACGCGTCCGGACACAGAATAGCTTCTCAGGCCTTTGCGGCCGTTTTTTTCGACACTGTTTAGCACTTCTGGGCCTTCACGGCATATGCGCGTGATCCAATGTAATGTTTCCACATTATGCACCAAGGTAGGTTTGTTGAAGATACCGCTTTGCGCCACATAGGGGGGGCGTTGGCGTGGAATGCCGCGTTTCCCCTCGATCGATTCGATCATCGCGCTTTCTTCACCGCAAATATATGCGCCAGCACCGCGGCGCATATCAATATACCCTGCAGTCACAAGGCCAGCGGCTTCAAGAGCAGCAATTTCGCGGCGCAGAATTTCCAAGATGGCCGGATATTCGTCGCGCATGTAAATAAAACATTTTTCTGCTTCTACTGCCCAAGCGGCGATCAAAATCCCTTCCAGCATCAGATGCGGCGTACGCTCAAGGTAATATCTGTCTTTGAATGTTCCAGGTTCGCCCTCGTCGCCATTCACGGCCAAATAGCGCGGGCCGGCATTTGCGCGCACAAAGCCCCATTTGCGGCCAGATGGAAAACCCGCGCCGCCCAGTCCGCGCAGGCCCGATGTAAGGAGCGTTTCTTGCACCTCTTCCCATTTTCCAGATGTGCGCAGAGCTTCTAATTTTGCATAACCACCTGCCGAGCGGTATTCTAAGAGGGCTTCATAGGCCGGCATGTGGACATGGGTGTCCTGGGTAGCAATGGCAGCCTCCACTTTGGCTGGGGTGGCATGGTCAATATGATTGTGACCGATTTCCAATACGGGGGCCGTGTCGCAGCGCCCCATGCAGGGAGCGCGCAAAACGCGCACGCGGCTTGGATCCATTCCATCTTGAAGTGCGGCAATTAATTGCTCTGATCCGGCCAATTCGCAAGCCAAGCTCTCACAAACCCGAATGGTCAGATCTGGAGGGACTGCTTCGCCTTCGCGCACGGGGTCGAAATGGGCATAGAATGTCGCCACCTCCCAAATCTCGGCCATGGAAAGGCGCATTTCTTCGGCCAAAGCGCGCAGATGTGGGGCTGAAAGATGGCCAAACTTATCTTGTATCAGGTGTAAAAATTCGATCAGCAAATCGCGGCTGCGTGGGTGACCCTTCAGCAGCTCTTGCACTTCGGCCCAGGGCTTGTCGTCAAGTTGGCGACCCTTTGACGTGAGGCGGCCTTTGCCTTTGCCAGATTTCCAAACGCCTTTGTTATCGTCAAGAGCCATATTTTTTCCAATGCCAAAATAATCATGCCAAGTGCGTGGCGCGATTGCGAAGTTGAGTTGGCGCAACATCGAAAGTTTTTATGGATTTTTCAATATAGAATTATCGTTAAACGATAGGATTTTTCTATTGCTTCACTGCGGGTTATTTGAAAATTTTGGCTTGCCCCAATGGACAAGCACGCGAGAGATGCTAAGTTCGCCTTATGAATTGGAACCAAGAATTAGACACCAATGGACTTTTATGTCCTTTGCCGGTGCTTAAGGCGCGAAAAAATCTGTCTTTGTTACAACCTGGCCAAGTTTTGCGGCTATTGGCCGACGATCCGATGGCGGCGATTGACGTGCCTCATTATTGCACGAGCGCAGGGCATATTTTGCTTGAACAAAGCGAAGCAGATGGTAAATTGTTTTTTTTGATCAAGCGCGCCTAGGTCAGATCGAAACTCGAATAGGGACAATAGCGCACCTTGTCACCCAAGGTGATGTCAACCGCGCCATCGGGCAATTCAACAAGCCCGTCGGCCCATGAAAGCCCGCTGATACGTCCCGATCCTTCCGAAGCAAAGACCTCGATCTCGCCAGCCTCATTCACCCTTGCTCGCAAATATTCGCGCCGACCAGCTTTTTTAGTCTTGGTAAAGGCTGCAGGCAGATCAAAACCTTGTGGGCTGATCCAAGCGCCACCTGCTAAAAGTGAAAGTGCAGGTCGACCAAAGACCAAGGCGCAGACTAATGCAGCTACCGGATTACCAGGCAGTCCCATCACTGGCACACCATTCCAAAGGGCCAATGCCAAGGGCCGCCCTGGCTTCATGGCAATTCGCCAACTAGACAGCGCACCCTTTTGTGCAAGCAAGCGTGATACATGATCCTCATCACCCGCTGATGCCCCGCCGGAGGTTAAAATCACATCAACCTTAGCTGCAGCGCGGTCAAGTGCGCGCTTAATCTTAGCTGGCTGGTCTAGGTGATGGCCCAGATCCACCACCTCAAAGTCCCAATTTTGCGCCAATGCCAACAACATGGGACGATTGGCGTCGTAGATTTGATGGGGCAATGCGGGTAAATCTGGTCGGGGGATGATCTCATCCCCAGTTGATAGGATCCCTACACGCAAGGGGCGATACACGGTGACCTTGGCAATGCCAAGCGACGATAAAAGCGCAAGATCGGGTGAGCGCAGTTTGTGACCCCTGGGCAAAGCTGTCGCACCTTGAACCACATCTTCGCCGGCCTTGCGGGTATTGGCGTGGGGTTTGACGGGCCCGTCAAATGTGACGCTTGCGCCGTCAATAACGCAATCCTCTTCAAGAACCACAGTGTCGATGCTGTCAGGTAAGATCGCGCCCGTCAAAATACGAAGGGCGTACCCCGCAGGAACTTGGCCGACAAAAGGTTGCCCGGCGGCTGCGCGCCCCATTGCCAGAGGCAGACGCACTACGCCCTGCATAAGATCTGTTTGATGACGAAAGGCGTATCCATCAACGGCCGAATTAGGCATGGGTGGGTTAGACCTGCGCGCCAAGCAGTCTTGCGCCAAAACTCGGCCGAAGGCCTTGGCTGTCGGCAACTCGTGCGTGGTTGTGACGGGGGTCAGCACCGCTTTAAGCCGCGCTAGCGCTTCATCCACCGGGATCCAAGTGACACCTTGCGGCATGGCAAATACATCGTTGCGTAGGCGCGGTGGAAGGTGCGTGGCTGGCAAGGCTGCGCGCAAAATTGCGGACCTGTCTGAGCCTAGCGCCCAACCCTCTTCGACCAAAATATCTTTTGGTACATTAGGCACAAAAAGATTTTCTAACGTTCCTGCCTGCGCTAGTCCCCACAAGGCCTGCGCCATCAGTGACAATCTGGTGGGCATACCGTCTTTTCCCAAGGCAATAGCGGCGCGCAGATCAGGGGCAATCCCGTCGCAGCAAACTTCCAATAAAACAACCGCACTTGTGGCTAGCTCAAAAGGCCAAACTGAGCAGTCTTTGCCCAACGATGCGCGCATTTGCGCACAGGCCGTAATCCCGACTAGGCTTTGGCAGGCACTCGAATGGAGGCTATCAACCCGCCAAAAAGGCTTTGACGCGCGGCCCAAATTATTCTGGATTTGCGCAGTTTGGCGTATGGGCGCAAAGGCAGCTTGTGGCGCAGTGCTTTCTAAAACCTGCCCTAGCCGCCCCTTGCTCCAAAAGGGTCGACGATCGGCTAAAGCCCTATTTATCGTTTGAGCGATCTTTATGCCGGTTAAAGGGGGCATTGCCTTAATGCGCAAAAGCCAATCCCAAAGCGCGAGCCCATCTACCTGCCCCGTTAAAGCGGCCGCCAAGCCACTGGGCGCACCTAAGGCGAAATCCGCGCCGATCAAAAGGCGGGTTTGGTTTTTTAGACTGGCCTTCGCTAAATCTTGGAGCGCACTTATGGCGGCATGGCCCGATTGATAGCAGTGGGCATGGCTGCCTTGTGCATTGCAATGGGCTACCCAAAAAGTGTTTTTGTCAGTACCAGAACCTCTGGCTGTCGACCAATTGAAGACAACAATGTCATCAAACATGGGCTCTACTCCCAAACTCGCGCCAGATCCTGTGCCGTTTCCACATCTTCTGGGCTGTTGATGTTGAAAAACGGATCAAAGGGCTGTGCGGAAAATTCAGCTTGGCCTGCGGCGTGTTTTTCAGTCCAATGAACGATTTTGCGTAAGCCACCTTCAAGAGCCTTGCGCAGATCATCACGTAGATGCACGGGCCATAGGCCAAAAGTTGGATGCTGCCACACTTTACCATCTCTGTCGGGGCTGGCGGCAAGTGCGAGGCCGCTTGGTCCCGCGGCCGAGGTGAGGCGCGCTGCAAGATCTGTGGGAAAAAACGGCGTATCTGCGGCGGCAGAGACCACCTGTTTTTCCCCAAGGCTCGCCGCCCAATCCATGCCGGCCAAAACACCGGCAAGGGGGCCCGCATAGTTTTCAATATGATCTGGCAAAACTGTCAGGCCAAATTCAGAAAAACGCGCTGCATTGCCATTGGCATTGATGGCCACAGGGCTGCATTGTGCAGACAAACGCAAGATCACCCGATCGATCAAGCGCTGGCCCGCCACCAAGCGAAGACCCTTATCACCACCACCCATTCTTTTTGCCCGTCCGCCCGCCAAAATCACAGCTGGCAGTTTTTGAGTTGTATTAGTCATGTGCCCCCTTGCGACGATGCTGCCCCGCTTCTTCGCCGGCCCCATCTGGATTTGCGTCACGGATCAAGCGGTCATTGCCTGCAAGGCAAACAAAACGCTGCCCGCGCATACGGCCGATCAAAGTCAACCCGACCTTTTGCGCGATTTCGATCCCCCAAGCGGTAAACCCTGAACGCGAGGCCAAAACAGGGATCCCCATCTGGGCAGTTTTGATCACCATTTCTGAGGTGAGTCGTCCCGTTGTGTAGAGGATTTTATCGGTTACCGGCATTTTATTCATAAACAAAAACCCTGCTATCTTATCCACAGCATTATGGCGGCCCACATCCTCCATATAGACTAGGGGTTTGTCTTCTTGACACAGCGTCGTGCCATGGATTGCGCCGGCCTCTAGGTAAAGTGAGGGAGTGGTATTTATCTGTTTGGCAAGGCTGTACAGCCAACTCGTGCGCACGGGTGTTGGTGGCAGCGTCAGGTCTTCGATGCCCTCCATCATATCACCAAAAACTGTGCCCACGGCGCAGCCTGAAGTACGCGTTTTCTTCCGAATTTTTTCTTCATAAGAGGTGCGCCGTTCAGTACGCACCACAACCGTTTCGATATCCTCCTCATAGTCAATTGCGGTCACCACGTCATCAGCCAAAAGCATGCTTTGATTGCGTAAAAAACCTACTGCCAGATATTTGGGATAATCCCCTATCGTCATAGCGGTGACAATTTCTTGACTGTTCAAATAGATTGTCAAAGGGCGCTCTTCGACCACCGATATGTCAATCTCTACCCCTAAATGGTCAATGCCGCGCACTTTACGTGTCAGGCGCGGGTCGGCTGGATTGGGAAAAATAGTTAAGTCAGGCATTTTGGCGCTTTCTTTGAATGGCCTCACAGTGTAGCCTGAGCACTGAGTTTTCAAGAGGCCTTTTGGAAGCGTAAGGTAGTTGCCAATGAAGTTGGGCTATATAACGCCGTGCAACCACACTTCGGTTGACTCACTTTTGGTGGCTGCCGTGCAGGCACTAAAAGCCCAAGGTTTGAGGCTTGCAGGAGTGGTTCAGCATAATCCAACTCCTTTGGGAGCCGCGCACTGCCATATGGACTTAGAGATTTTGCTGCAGTCAGATATTTTGCGCATCAGCCAAGATTTGGGAGCCTTAGCTAAGAGCTGTCGCCTAGATACGGGGGCATTAGAACAGGCTGTGGGTCTGGTTTTGAGCGATCTTTCGGGACAAGATTCGACAAAAATTGATCTTTTAATTATAAATAAATTTGGTAAATCCGAATCTGAGGGGCGTGGTTTTCGCCCCGTCATTGCCGCCGCCCTTGAGCAAGCCATTCCCGTTCTGATCGCTGTCCGTATCGCTAGCCTGCCCGCTTTTTTCGATTTTGCGGCTGATTTGGGCCAAGAAGTCGCACCGGAGCTACCCGCTATTTTGGCCTGGGCGGTCACGGCAAGGGAATGAAGCCTTTAGTCTTTTACTAATCCCACAAGGCGCCGAATGGCTTTATCGCGCAGCTGAATTTCTTGGCCCAAATAGGCATCGGCGCTGGAAGTGCACATCCATGCCAAGGCGCGCGCAGGCCATGAGCTGGGAATATGCGCCGTGGGATCAAGCCTGCTAACTGGATTAACCCCGCTGGCTTTGATTTTCAACTGCATTTGGGTGGCAACGGTGCCTGGTGCAAGCCCCATGACGCGCAGGCCCTGGGCTGCCTCTTCCAGATGGGCGGTACGGGTTAGCATGGCGGCCCCTGCTTTGGCTGCGCAATAAGCGCTCCACCCTTCAAGAGGGCTGTGGGCGGCACCGCTAGAGACTGTGATTATAGTACCTCTACCGCGCGCTCGCATTTGGGGAATAACGGCGCGCATACCGTAAAAAACACTTTTCAGATTGATATCGATCGCCTGACCCCAAGCGGCAACATCGGCATCGACCAAATGGGCGATAGGATCAATGACGCCAGCATTATTGATTAAAACATCAATTTGACCAAAATTTTCGGTAATGGCCGCAATCGCTGCTTGAAAAGCTTTGGGGTTTGACACGTCAATGGGCAAGGCCATCGCATTGAGCCCTATTTGCGCACAAAGCGCCTGAATGGGGGCCTGAGACCTTGCCAAAAGCGCCACTTTGGCACCGCGTTCTGCGCATTCAAGCGCTGTCGCTGCGCCTATACCCGTACTCGCGCCAGTAATCACGATGGTTTGATTTAGCAAATCCTGAGCCATTGAAGCCGTTCCATGAAATTATATACATTTGGCTTGACCAATATTTGGGCCGCCATAGACTGTGACTAATTATATCGGCAATTTAGGTCTACGCAAATGCTAAGACTGCTAAATATGTTTATGGCGCTCCCTATGATGGGGGTATTCATAATGGCGCTGCCTACTTTTGCGCAAATCTCGCCTGCTCAGGTATGGCAAGATTGGCAAGTTCAGGCCAAGGACTTTGCGGGCGCTTCAGTGCTTGGCACTGTTGCACCCGTTGCCGGTAATGGTCTTGATATTTTTGATGTGGTTTTGCGTGTTAAAAAAGATCAAAGCGTTTTTACGGTTAAAGTTGACAAGGTCGAACTACGCCAAAGGGGCGAAGCAGTGCAAATGACGCTTTCAGATGAAGTTAGTATATCTCTAAGGATTAAAGGGGCGCCTGATAGTCCGCCCTTTACGCTTTTGGGCTCGTTTACTCATCCTGGCCTAAGCCAGCGCATTACCCGAATCGGCTCTGAAACCATAACTACCACGACAGCTCAACAGTTTGATTTTAAGCTTTTGTCGTTGAATGATGTGGATATTGCTGCGCTTGGTGGGCGCTTTGAATGGAAAATTCGCGATTTATCAACTAGAAACATTTACAGTCAAACCGCGGATCAGACACAAAGTTCGGTTTTTACAGCCGCTGGATTGGCCGTTGCAGCAAAGCTCAGTAACTTTGAAAGAGATTTTGGTTTGACCTACTTGGCCAATATGACCGATTTGATGGGAACATCAAATCTATCGAGCTCGCAAGGTGATTGGCGGTTTGATTACAGTGGATCCCAAAGCCAAATTGATGGGCTTGATGCGGGTACAACTTACGCGGCCACTAGCCAATCTGACCAGGGCAGCTTGTCGGTGCAAAGTGATGGCAAGCGGCTTTTATTGCGGTCGCACAGTGGTGCGCAAGATGTGACGCTTTCTTCTGGCAGCTTGCCGCTTTCAGTGGTGGTGATGCAAAACGAAAAAAATTATTTTGAGCTAACTTTTCCCTATAAGGTGGATCCAATAGCGCAGAGATTTGCCCTAAAACTTGGGTTCGATGGCCTGACTGTCTCGCCTGAACTGTGGGCGGTGTTTGATCCTCAAAATATTTTATCCCAAGAGCCTATTGGCTTAAACATCGATTTTGGTGGCAAAGTGATTGTGGCGGCTGATTTAAGCAATTCTGGTGAAGTTAAAAGTTTGGCTAAAGAGAAAAGCCTTCCACTATTTCTAAAAGACTTTGAACTGCACGACCTTTCTCTTTCAGCGCTGGGGGCCAGGTTAAAGGTTTTGGGAAATTTGCAGTTTGACATTGGCAGCAAACTCAAAAAAGGTGATCAGTTCCTGCCAACAGATGGTAAGATTTTGATTGATATTTACGGACTAAATGCCACGATTGATGGGCTTGTCGCCGCAGGTCTTCTGCCTGAGGAAACTGTGATGGGCCTGCGTATGATGATGGGCATGTTTTTGCGCCAGGCCAATGGCGAAGATCACCTAACCTCAAGCTTGAGCTTTGCCAATCGTGGTTTTGCAGTGAATGGTATGCAGATCAAATAGGTTCGGTGAATGGGCGTTATTTAGACCAGTACTTGCCCTTGCGCCAAGGTCGGATTACCTGTGAGCTTTGAAAGGGTTTTTGATGACCGATAAATTACAATCCCTGACCCAAGCCCTACTTGATGCGGCCAAGCGTGCGGGCGCTCAAGCGGCTGATGCGATAGCTGTTGATGGCCGTTCGGTTTCCATTTCTTTGCGCCAAGGCGCGCTTGAGCAAGCTGAAAGGGCGGAAGAAATCGAACTGGGTCTGCGGGTATTGATGGATGGGCGGCAAGCCTGCGTATCGGTATCTGATGTTTCGGCCCGCACGATCAATGATGTGGCCGAACGTGCTGTGGCCATGGCCAAAGAGGCCCCAATTGATCCCTATGTTGGATTGGCTGATCCCAAAGATTTGATCCAAGATTGGGATTTGGAAGCGCTTGAACTTCATGATGATACGCCTGAACCTCAAGCCGCCGCTTTACAAGAAGATGCGCGCTGCGCTGAAAAAGCGGCGTTGGTGGCCGGCAGCATTACCCAGGTTGAAGCTTCGGCAGGCTACAGTTCGAGTCACGTTTTTTTGGCGGCCTCGAACGGATTTTCGGGCGGCTATGGTCGTACATCGCGCTATCTTTCGGCCGTGGCTTTCACTGGGTCTGGCACTAATATGGAGCGCGACTGGTCGGGAGAATCGCGCATTTATCAAGCTGATTTGCCACATGCCAGTATAGTTGGCGCACAGGCGGCCGAGCGTGCTTTGGCCCGTTCTGGGGGGCGCAAGCCCAAAACTGGCTACTTTCCTGTTTTGTTTGACGAACGAATAGCAAGCTCATTAATAGGGCATTTATTATCGGCCGTAAATGGGGCCATGATCGCGCGCGGCAGCAGTTGGCTGCGCACTGACTTGGGCCAGCAGATTTTGCCCAAAGGCATGGATGTGATCGAAGATCCTTTGCGTCCACGCATGACGGGATCACGCCCCTTTGATGCTGAAGGTTTGGCAACAAAAAAACGTTTCATCATGAAAGATGGAGTTTTAATGGGTTGGACACTTGACCTGGCCTCAGCGCGCAAATTGGGCATGCAAAGTACGGCAAGTGCGACGCGCTCGACCTCGTCTGCGCCGCAGCCTTCGACCTCGAATATTGACCTAAGCGCGGGACGCTTTAGCCAAACTGAACTTTTGGCTCAAATGGGAACGGGCCTTTTGGTAACATCTATGATCGGGTCAACCATTAACTCTAACACTGGCGATTATTCACGTGGGGCTTCGGGATTTTGGGTGGAAAAAGGCGAAATTACCTTTGCGGTGAATGAATGCACGATTGCTGGCAATCTTCGCGATATGCTGGGCAAAATGGTCGCGGGTAATGATGCTAAGGTGCATTTGTCGACGCGGGTACCAAGCCTGTTGATCGATGGGCTAACCCTTGCCGGCACGTGATCTAGAGCTTTTGATTGAAGCCGCACGCATGGCGGGCGAAATAGCCATGCGCTTTTGGCGCCGTGATCTGCAGGTTTGGCAAAAATCGGATCAAAGCCCCATCACCGAAGCCGATCTAGCGGTGAATGTGCATTTGCACCAAATGTTGCGCCAAAATCGCCCTGACTATGGCTGGCTTTCTGAGGAAACTGAAGACAGTAGTGCCCGCCTTGGGGCTGAATATGTGTTCATCATCGACCCGATCGATGGCACGCGGTCTTTTATTGCGGGTGAAACCACTTTTTCAATTTCTATAGCGGTGGCGCAGCAGGGAAAAGTCACGGCTGCTGTGGTCTATTTACCAGCACTTGATCGACTTTATAGCGCCCAAATTGGCGGACAGGCTTTTAAAAATGGCAATGTCGTCACCGTGAGTAGCACCAGTCAAATTGCTGGAGCTACAATTTTAGCTAACAAGGCCGCTTTCGAGCAACGCCACTGGCCAAACGGTGTACCTGAGGCAGAGCGGGTATTGCGGTCATCCATCGCTTACCGCTTATGTCTGGTGGCTGAGGGACGGCACGATGCGATGGTGGTCTTTGGAAACATTTATGAATGGGATATCGCGGCCGGCGCTTTAATCGCACATTGTGCAGGAGCGAAGGTGACCAATTTGCATGGTGTGGCGCCGACCTTCAATAAAAATCTCCCCCAAAGTGACGGTATTTTAGCTGCCTCGTTACATTTGCACCAAGCTTTGCGGGGTCGGATGTAGCTTAGGCTTTGCGCCGCCCCAATTTGCGTGCAGCATCAAGCAATTCGGCGATTAGCGGCGTGGGTGGATCGCGGTGCGCGGCGACAAGGCCAACCAAATGCTCGACCTCAGGGGTGACAATGGGTATGGCCCGTGCGGCCCCAGTGTCGGAAAATAAATTTGCTAATTTACGTGGCAATATACTGGCCCATTTTCCTGTGAGCACGTGGGCGATCAAAACGATCGTGCTGTTGGATTCGATAGTGGGGGCCAAATCTAAGCCCGCCTCGGACAAATGTTGATTGATGATGCGGCGGTTTTGCATGTCGTCGGTTAGTAGGCACAAGTTTAGTCCAGAAAGCCCAGCCCAGCTGACCTGTGGCGCACTTGCCAGAGGGTGATCCTTAGCCACGAACAAACAGTAAAATTCTGAATAAAGTGGCGCTTTGGTGACTCGCCCTAGGGGTTCATTATCAAGATAGGTAATGCCCGCATCGATTGATAGCTCTTCAAGGCCTTGAATAATTTCGGCGCTGGAACGTGAAAAAACGGTGACGCGGACATTGGGATGGCGCGCAATAAAGGGTGAGGTGAGATCCGCCACCATCGGCATGGCTGTGGGAATGACGCCTAGGCGTAAATTTCCAGAAAGGCCAAAGCGCAATGAGCGCATTTCGTCGCGCATGGCACGGGCGTCTTCCACGATTCGGCGTGCCCATTCTAAAACCCTTGCCCCTTCCGGGGTTAGGCCCTGAAATCTGGTTCCGCGAAACACCAATTGTACACCCAACTGTTCTTCCAAAAGCATGATGGCCGAAGATAATGTAGGTTGTGCCACACTGCAAAGCTGCGCTGCGCGACCAAAATGGCGTTCTTGTGCAAGGGCGATGAACATTTCCAGCTTGTCTATCATGGCGCCAGTCTTTCAGAATTGCTCACATTAGGCAAGAATCTGATAATTTGGTGGCGGTTTAACTTGTTCAAAGCCGCTGGAATGCTTAAGTTTAATTTATGAAAATAAAAATCCCTTTCCGAAAGAAGCGCCGCGTTATTTGTGTGCTGCGCCTAAGTGGTGTGATCGGTGGTGGTGGGCGTTTTTCGGCTGGATTAAGCGATGCGGCCCTTGCCCCCTTGATCGAGCGCGCCTTTAGCCGTGGTAAACCCGCAGCTATCGCTTTGGTGGTCAATTCCCCCGGCGGATCTCCCGTGCAAAGTAGCCTCATTGCCGCCCGCATTCGGCGTTTGGCTAATGAGAAAAAGATCCCCGTGCATTGTTTTGTAGAAGATGTTGCGGCTTCGGGTGGCTATTGGTTGGCGGTGGCTGCGGATGATATTTATGTTGATGCAAGTTCGATCATCGGATCGATTGGCGTCATTTCTCAGGGTTTTGGCTTTAGTGATTTGATCGCGCGATATGGGATTGAGCGACGGGTCTATACTGCAGGTGCTGCGAAAAGCTTTGGTGATCCATTTTTGCCCCAAAATCCCGCCGATGTGGTCAAGATTAAGGCTCTGCAAGAGCCTATCCATCAGGCGTTTATCGACCATGTAAAAGCTCGCCGCGCGGAGCGCTTAGTGGACGCTGATCTATTTAATGCTGATATCTGGGTAGGCCAAAAGGCTGTTGATCTGGGTTTAGTGGATGGGATAGGGCATTTGGTGCCCAAGATGAAGGAACTTTACGGTGAATCAATGCGGCTTGTGCCTATTGGCCAAAGGCGGTCATTTTTGAGTCGGTTTAGCGCAAAAGTCACAGGTGCAATTTTGGCTGAGGTTGAAAACCAGGCCCATTGGGCGAGGTTTGGCCTTTAATGATGTTAAAAATCATCACACTGTTTCTGATAGCCATGGGCGTAATGGCGATGTTTGGAAAATTACGTTTTCCAAGTTTACCCAAAAGACGCGGCGGCGCTCTTGCCAAGCCGAAAACTTGCCCAAAATGTGGTGGGTATATCATTGGAAAAACGGGCTGCAATTGTGCGCCCAATACAAAAGAATAGGGTGATTATGGCGCATCGGGCCTTGGTAACGGGGGCGGCTCAAAGATTAGGGCGTGCTATGGCGCTTTATCTGGCAAAACGTGGCTATGATGTGGCGGTGCATTATGCGGGATCGAAAGAAGCCGCCATCGATCTCGTGGCAGAAATTGAAGCTTTGGGTTGTCAGGCCGTTGCTTTGCAAGCCGATCTTATGAATGAAGTCGAAACCGCTGCTTTGCTTCCCCGCGCGGTTCAGGCCCTTGGCGGGCCGTTGACCCTTTTGATCAACAATGCATCAATCTTTGAATATGACACTTTGGCCAGCGCTACTCGGCAAAGTTGGGATCGGCATATAGGGTCGAACCTCCGTGCCCCATTTTTTTTAACGCAGGCCTTTGCGGCGCAAGCCCCGAAGGCAGTTCAGGATGTGAACTTGGAGCTTATAGCGCAGGCTTCAGTGGTCAATATGATTGATCAGCGCGTTCGCAAGCTTACGCCCGAATTCATGACCTATACTTTGGCCAAAATGGGTCTTTGGGCTCTAACGCAAACGGCAGCTCAGGCTTTGGCTCCTGGCATTCGGGTTAATGCTATAGGCCCCGGTCCTACTTTGCAGGGTGGGCGCCAAAGCGCACAACATTTCGAACGGCAGCGCGCGGCCACTGTTTTGGGGCGTGGGGCTCATCCTGCCGATATAACAGCGGCTTTAGGCTTTTTTATGGATTCTCATAGTGTCACGGGGCAACTTATTTGCGTTGATGGAGGGCAGCATATAGGCTGGAAAACGCCTGATATTCTGGGGATTGAATAAGCCTGTGAGTGATTGTACTGTGAAAGTTGTCCACCTACTTAATTATTTGCTATAAAGGTTGCGCAATAATCGTTGATTTTCAACAGTTTGCCGCTGCTCTATTTTTTATTATAATAAAAACAGTATGTTATAAAAACGCCTAAAAAACAGGCATTTACCTAAAGTACTAAAAAAACAAGGAAAATTTCTGCCTCATAAAAGATTATACTCATACTTATCCACAGAAAAGGTGGACAGATTTTCTCTTGCTGTCAGCCTTTAAACAGGGCAGACATTCCATAAGAATCATATTCTTGTTGAAAGATTTTTGTGACGTCACAAGACTTTGCCCCTGAAAGCTCAAAATCTACTCCTAAGGGGGTTGGGGTAATACAGGGCTATCTAAAAACGCTCGACGGGTCGCCAGGCGTTTACCGGATGCTGAATGAAACCTCGGAAGTACTTTATGTTGGCAAGGCGCGTAATCTACGGGCGCGGGTGTCAAACTATGCGCGCATGACCGGCCATACGGCCCGGATTTCTCGGATGATCTCAGAAACGTCATCCATGATGTTTTTGACCACCAAAACAGAAACCGAAGCGTTGCTCTTAGAACAAAATCTGATCAAGCAGCTTAAACCGCGATATAATGTGTTGCTGCGTGATGATAAATCTTTCCCCAATATTTTAATTTCAAACGAACATGACTATCCGCAAATCAAAAAGCATCGTGGTAAGCGCAGTGAAAAGGGAACCTATTTTGGCCCCTTTGCCAGTTCAGGAGCGGTGACGCGCACGCTTAATCAATTGCAAAGGGTATTTTTGCTGCGCACGTGCACCGACGCCATGTTTCAGAGCCGGACGCGGCCCTGTTTGCTTTATCAAATCAAACGCTGTGCGGGCCCATGCGTGGATCGCATCAACCAACTAGACTACTTTCGCCTTGTAGCCGATGCCACACGCTTTTTGCAGGGTAAGTCCACGTATGTGCAGGCTGATCTTGCGCACGCGATGGCCGAGGCCTCGGGCGCACAAGAATTTGAACGCGCCGCAGTGCTACGTGACCGCATCAAGGCGCTAACGCAGGTGCAATCTGCCCAAACTATCAATCCCGCGGGGGTCGATGAAGCCGATGTAATCGCGCTGCATATTGAAAATGGCCTGGCCTGTGTGCAGGTATTTTTCATTCGCGGGCATCAAAGCTGGGGAAATCGTGATTTTTATCCCAAAACTGGTGCTGGAGCAGAGGAGGGCGAAATTCTCGAAGCCTTTTTGGTACAGTTTTACGACAGTAAAGATCCGCCGAAACTGCTGCTTATGTCGCATCCAGTAGAAAATGAAGATTTGGTCGCGGCGCTTTTGTCGCAACGTTTGAGCCGTAAGGTCGAAATTCATACCCCGGTGCGCGGTGAAAAAGCGTCACTGGTGGAAAACGCCTCCCGGAATGCACGCGAAAGCCTGGCGCGCAAAATGTCCGAATCGGCGACGCAAAACGCTTTGCTGCAAAGTCTGGCAGATGCCTTTGACCTAGACGCCCCCCCCCAGCGAATCGAGGTTTATGATAACAGCCATATTAGCGGCACTAATGCCGTGGGTGGCATGATTGTAGCGGGGCCCGATGGATTTTTAAAAAGCCAATACCGCAAATTCAACATCAAATCACCCGCAGGTGCCAACTCTGATGACGTTGGCATGATGAAAGAAGTTCTGAGCCGCCGCTTTGAAAGACTACTTAAGGAAGATCCAGATCGAAAATCTGATATGTGGCCTGATCTTTTGCTAATTGACGGAGGCGCGGGCCAGCTTTCAGTGGTGATGAAAATTCTGGCCGAAATGGGTGTAGAAAATATTGCCATGATTGGCGTAGCCAAAGGTGTTGATCGTGACGGGGGTAAAGAAGAGTTTCACCGCGCTGGACTTTTGCCGATGGCTTTGCGCATGAATGACCCCGTTCTTTATTTTTTGCAGCGTTTGCGCGACGAAGCACACCGTTGGGCTATTGGCGCGCACCGCGCCAAAAGGGTCAAAGCCATTTCGGTAACGCTGCTTGATGACATTGCAGGCATCGGCACCATCCGTAAGCGTGCGCTTTTGTCGCATTTTGGCAGTGCCAAGGAAGTGTCGCGGGCCGGTCTGTCGGATTTGCAGGTGGTGGGCGGCATTTCTGCCGCTATGGCTCAAAAGATTCATGGTCATTTCAACCCACGGGGTTAAAATAAAATTATTCGTAGTATTTTTCATTTGTTGGAATTGGGTGCGATTATCCGCTTTCAAAACCCCAGTGACATAAGCTATCCTTATCACATGAATTGGACATTACCAAATATTTTAACAATAATGCGCCTTTTGGCAGCGCCTGGGCTTGCCATCATGTTTTTGTATTTCAAGCGTCCTTTTGCTGATCAGCTAGCCCTCGCTTTGTTTGTTGGCGCTGCAATAACAGATTTCTTCGATGGATATTTGGCGCGCCTTTGGAAGCAAGAATCAAAGCTTGGCACTATGCTAGACCCGATTGCCGACAAGACGATGGTGGTCATCGCATTGGTGATTATTACGGGATATTCGGGTATGAACCCTTGGCTAATTTTACCTGTCACAGTAATTTTATTTCGTGAGGTGTTTATCTCGGGTCTTCGAGAATTTTTGGGTCCGACTAATATGATACTATCGGTCACAAATTTGGCAAAGTGGAAAACTACAATGCAGATGGTATCGATAGCCGTTTTGTTTTGGGGTACGGGACTTGAGTATGCCGACGAGATTGCACTTCAGGGCATGAATTCTGACCAGTATGCCCAAGCAGTTGCTGATGGTTTTGCAGACCCAATTCGCAGTTGTGGTGCGCAAGATTGTTCGCAACTTGTTACCAAAATAGGGCTAGTTTTGATTTGGGTAGCTTCTATTTTGACGATGCTAACCGGATGGGAATATTTCATAAAGGCGCTGCCTTTTTTGCGTGAGGATAAGTGATGCAAATTTTATATTTCGCATGGCTTCGTGAAAGAATTGGCGTGGCGGAAGAGACATTTACAAGTTCAGCACTTACAGTGCATGACCTCGTCGATGAATTGCGCACCCGTGACCAGCGGTATGGCGCGGCCTTTGCCGATATCAGCAGCGTGCGCGTGGCGCTTGATCAAAGGCTTGGCAGTTTTGACGACCCGATCGCGGGTGTGCGGGAAGTCGCTTTTTTTCCTCCAATGACGGGTGGATGATGCTAGTTCGAGTACAAAGTGAAGCCTTTGATTTTACGACTGAGGTCGCAGGTTTTACCAAAGACCTGTGCGATTGTGGCGCTGTGGTGACCTTTACTGGCATTGTGCGGAATAATCATGCGGGTGATTTACTAGCAATGGAAATTGAACATTACCCCGCAATGACCTGCGCGGCCTTAGAATCGATCGCCGCTAAAGCTATGGCTAAATGGTCATTGATAGATTGCATGATATTGCACCGGTTCGGGCGGCTTGAGTTGGGAGCGCCTATTATGATGGTGGCAACCGCTGCAGGTCACCGTGCTGCGGCCTTTTCTGCTGCTAATTTTATGATGGACTATCTAAAATCATGCGCACCATTTTGGAAAAAAGAAATTACCCGAAGCCAGTCAAATTGGGTGCTGGCCAAGGAGATAGATCAAGAAGCTCTGACCCGATGGTCTATGGTCAGAGATCAATAAGTTTGACTGGCACCTGCCGCTCCATAACGATATAATAGCCGAAATTTTACTAAAGGAGTGCAAGGGCAATATGAGCGCCACTTCACAATCCCGACCGATATTACCTACCGATATTCTGGCCCGTAAAGGTGGGGTGCCCTTGGTGGCGCTGACTGCCTATACAACGCCGATGGCGCGGTTGGTAGATGCGCATTGCGATATTGCCTTGGTAGGTGACAGTGTGGGCATGGTTTTGCATGGTTTGTCTACGACCCTTGGGGTCACGCTTGAGATGATGATCATGCATGGGCAAGCCGTGGTGCGTGGTGCGCGCTCATCCTTGGTGGCGATTGATATGCCCTTTGGTACCTATGAGGAAAGCCCCGAGCAAGCCTTTGCCAACGCGGCCCGGATCCTCGCTGAAACCGGTGCCGTGGCGGTTAAGCTTGAAGGTGGCCTTGCAATGGCTGATACTATCACCTTTTTGGTAGCCCGCGGCGTGCCTGTCATGGCGCATATTGGCCTGACACCCCAGGCCGTAAACACGCTGGGCGGCTATAAGGTGCAGGGCCGTGGGCCTGCCACGGCACGCGTATTGGCCGATGCCCACGCCGTGGAAAAGGCCGGTGCCTTTAGCGTTGTACTTGAAAAACTGCCCGCCGAATTGGCGCAGCAAATCACTGCTGCCTTGGCTATCCCCACCATTGGCATAGGTGCTGGCCCTGACTGTGATGGACAGGTTTTGGTTTTAGACGATATGCTGGGGCTTTTTAGCGATTTTCGTCCTAAATTTGTGAAACGCTACGCCGAACTTGGTCAGGCCGCTGACGAAGCCATTGCACATTACGCAAATGAGGTGCGCTTACGCCACTTCCCCGCAGCTGAGCATAGCTATGCGATGGCCGCTCCAAATATTGTTTCTAAGGACTGACTTTGGTGATCTTGCGCACGGCACAGAATATGCGTCAGATCGTTTTGGGCTGGAAGGCGGCTGGCCTGTCAGTGGGCGTAGTGCCTACAATGGGGGCTTTGCACGAAGGCCATTTGTCGCTGATCGCCGCAGCTAAAGGCGATAATGATCGAGTTATCGTAACCATTTTTGTTAATCCAACCCAATTTAACAATCCTGCGGATCTGGCTAGTTACCCCCGAAGGGAAGAGGCCGACGCGGACCTTTTGGTAAAACATGGGGTCGATGTGATTTTTGCGCCGTTGATTGACCAAGTCTACCCGCATGGCTTTGCCTCAAAAGTTACGGTTTTGGGGGTGTCAGAGCCGCTTGAAGGCATTTTCCGCCCTGGGTATTTTTCTGGAGTTGCAACCGTTGTGGCCAAAATTTTTAGCATAATTCTACCAGATCGTGCTTATTTTGGCGAAAAAGATTGGCAACAGGTGCAGGTCATCAGCCGCATGAGTGTGGATTTAAACCTACCAGTTCAAATTGTGACCTGCCCTACATTGCGCGCCCCTGATGGTATGGCGTTGTCGTCGCGCAATACCCGACTGTCACCTGCTGCGCGTGAAACGGCGGCAAAACTTTATCCACTTATGCAAGACTGCGCCCAAGCCATAGCCCAAGGCCAAGCGCTTGGACCAAGGCTTTTGGCTACACAATCAGCTCTGGTTGCCGCTGGATTTGACCAGATTGATTATTTTACCCTGTGCGATGGCCCAAGCTTGGAAAGGCTGATTGCATACGCCCCAAATGCGCGGCTTTTGGCGGCGGTTTGGCTGGGTGACGTGCGCCTTATTGATAATATAGTTGCCTAATTAGGGCGCAGAAATACCTGATAAAACATAAACCACTAACACACCAAAGCCTGTCGTTATCAGTGCTGATCCAAGCCAAAATGACAGGCTGATTAAGCGCGGCAAAAGGCGGAAAAAGAACAAGGTTCCGAATAAGAGTGACCCTAATCCAAAAATCATCCCCAAGTTCTCGACTCCATCTTTTATATGCTAGCTATACTAAAGCATCGGCGAAATGCAGAAAAGAGCAGGCCTTGGTCCAGAGGACCTATGCAGCTATCTTGCCAGTGCAGTTGGGGTTTATCAATATAAAAAAGGAACTTATCTATAAATAGGCAACGGTAAGCTGGTTTGGCATTTCTATGGATTCTGGAGTGGATCATTGTCGTTTGAATAATTTTTGGCACACATTTTTTAAAAACGCGCTCCTAAAAACTACCGAACAGGTGTAGCTCTGCATAAAAAATGAGCTGCCATCTTAACTAAGCTGCACAAGTCAAACCCTGTTTATATTCGTGGGGACCTGTTTCATACTTGAAAACGCTCAGCCTGTTAAGGCTGAGCGTTTTTATTTGGTGAGCCCGACGGGGTTCGAACCCATGACCCATTGATTAAAAGTCAATTGCTCTACCAGCTGAGCTACGGGCCCACTCTGGGCGTGATTATGGAGTTCGTGCCGTAGGGTCAAGTGCCAAAGCGCATAAATTCATGTGGCTCTGGCAAAAAATGAAAATGCAGGGTATATCGCGACAGATGGGCGCAAAAGATACACCCTTAGCCATAAGTTTCATGAAAATGCATGGGATTGGCAATGACTTCGTCGTGATTGATTCGCGTCACCGTCAGCCTGTGACTACACCTAACTTGGCGTGTGCGGTGGGGGATCGGCATTTTGGTGTGGGGTTTGATCAATTGGTGGAATTGCGCACCTCGGACCACGCTGATTTTGCTTTAGATTTTTGGAATTCAGACGGATCGACTGTTGGTGCGTGCGGAAATGCCACGCGCTGTGTCGCTGAGCATGTGTTGAAAGAGCTGGGCAAAACTACCTTAACCATTGAAACTGAACGCGGGATTTTGGCCGCTACACGCCGTGCGGATGGTTTTGTGTCGGTAAATATGGGCCAACCCCAGTTTGAATGGCGCGATCTGCCACTGGCCCAAGAAGTAGATCTGATGCATTTACCGCTTTCTGGCGACCCTGTGGCCGTGGGCATGGGCAATCCGCACTGCGTTTTTTTTGTGCCCGACGCGCAAAACGTTGATTTGGCTGCACGGGGACCTGTGCTTGAACATGACCCTTTGTTTCCAAAGCGTGTGAATGTCGAATTTGTAAGTGTTTTAGCCGCCGACCATCTGCGCATGCGGGTGTGGGAGCGTGGCGTTGGTGTTACGCTGGCCTGCGGGTCAGGCGCTTGTGCTGTGGGAGTTGCTGCACATTTGCGTGGCCTCACGGGTAGGCATGTTTTGATGGATCTTGATGGTGGCCGGCTAGAGGTGGATTGGCGAGATAATGGGGTATGGCTTACAGGACCTACGGCCAACGTATTTGCCGCTGTTTTAAGTGCAGAATTTGTTGCGGCTCATTCATGATTGAAACGATTTTCACTACTTTAGGCTGCCGCCTAAACGCCTATGAAACTGAAGCAATGAAGAAGCTTTCAAGCTCCGCGGGTTTTAAAAATGCAGTAATCGTGAACACATGTGCCGTGACTGCCGAAGCCGTTCGCAAAGCTAAGCAAGAGATCCGCAAGCTTGCGCGCCAGCATCCAGCTGCAAAAATGATTGTGACAGGTTGCGCCGCGCAGATCGAACCTGAAACTTTTGCCGCAATGCCTGAAGTCACACATGTGATTGGCAATACTGAAAAAATGCAGGCCAGCACATGGCAAAAGCTTGGTGCTCCTGATCTGATAGGCGCGACTGAAAAGGTGCAGGTCGATGACATCATGTCGGTTCGGGAAACGGCGGGCCATTTGATTGACGGCTTCGGCCGCCACCGCGCCTATGTGCAGGTTCAAAATGGCTGTGATCACCGCTGCACCTTTTGTATTATTCCTTTTGGGCGCGGCAATTCGCGCTCGGTGCCGGCGGGTGTGGTTGTGGATCAGATCAAACGTTTGGTCAACAAGGGCTTTTATGAAGTTGTGCTAACCGGTGTTGATTTGACCTCATGGGGTGCCGATCTTCCTGGAACTCCACGCTTGGGTGACCTAGTGATGCAAATCTTGCGCCTGGTGCCAGATTTGGCGCGCCTGCGGATCAGCTCTATAGACAGTATCGAGGCCGACCCAGCTTTGATGGACGCCATCGCTTCTGAGCGTCGCTTGATGCCACATTTGCACCTGTCATTGCAGGCGGGTGATAATATGGTTCTTAAGCGGATGAAACGGCGCCATTTGCGCGAAGATGCTATTGAATTTTGTGAAACCGCGCGGGCCTTGCGTCCCGATATGGTCTTTGGTGCAGATATAATTGCTGGTTTTCCAACCGAGACCGAAGAAATGTTTCAAAACTCGCTCAAACTGGTTCAAGACTGCAGTCTGATATTTTTGCATGTCTTTCCTTATTCTGCCCGTAAAGGCACTCCTGCAGCCCGCATGCCTGCTGTGCATGGAACTAAAATCAAAGAACGTGCCGCACGCCTGCGGGAGGCCGGAGATCAGGCACTTGGGCACTATTTGGCTAGCCAGCAGGGTAAGACCCACTGCGTTTTGACCGAAAGCCCCCACATGGGGCGCACAGAATCATTTGCCGAGGTTCATTTTACCCAAAATCAGCCCGAAGGGCAGATCGTTCAGGCCGAGATTATAGGTTTCGAAAAAGGCGTATTGCGCGCCTAAAGGCGGCGAATAGTGTCTCCCTGTTTCAGTTTCGGGCTCAATTCAATCACTTCGCCGCCTATCGAACCGGATGCGCTTTTTCCCGCAATGATCTGCGCCGCCTTATGGCCAATTTCCCGCCTACATGCATCCATTGACGCAAGCTTGCGAGGCAAGCCATCTAAAAGCTCGACACCGTTAAATCCTGCTAGGCCCAAGTCTTGTGGCACGTTAATGCACTTGCCTAAACAATAAAGAAGACCACCTGCACCGATCATGTCATTCGAATAATAAAGAAAGTCTAAATTAGGCGAGCGGCTTAGCATGGCCTCGGTCATTTCACGGCCCTTCAAAAGCGCTGATCCTCCTGAATAATATTCTTGATCACTCAGGCTTAATCCAGCTAAGGCTAGACCTTCTTGAAAACCTTCAAGCCTTTTGCGTGCTCGGTGATCATCTGGCATCTTAGTCCCCAAAAAACCGATTTTTTGATAGCCTGCTGTCACAATGGCTTTGGCCATTTCCATCCCCGCGCGACGATGCGAAATGCCAACGGCATTGTCGATAGGTGCGCCGTCGACATCCATAATTTCAACAATCGGAATACCAGCGTTTTCCAGCATTGCACGTGCTGCGTCAGAATGTTCAAGCCCCGCGATAATTACCCCTGAGGGCCGCCACGACAGCATTTCATAAAGAACCGACTCTTCTCGCTTTTGTGAATAGTCGGTCACGCCGACCACGGGCTGCAGGCCGGTTTTCTCGAGTCCATCAGAAATACCCGACAGCACTTCGGGGAACACCATGTTGGAAAACGATGGAATGATCACCGCCACTAGATTAACCCGCTGGCTGGCCAAAGCGCCTGCAATCTTGTTGGGCACGTAGCCCAAGGCCCGGGCCGCCTCTAAAACCTTTTGGCGTGTGCTGGGTGATACATCACCGCGGCTCCGCAAAACACGACTGACGGTCATTTCGCTTACGCCTGAGGCTTCTGAAACATCACGAAGTGTTAACGTGCGCTTTATGTCGCGTGGAAATACTTTTGTCACTTGGCCACCTATCGCTGTACCTGACCTTGATAAACTCAATTCTCGACTTGTCCAACCAATGTTTTTCTTGCTATAGTAGTGCTAAGATTTAAACTGGTATCTGAAATCATCCAGCTCAAAGGAAGCTTTTAACCTTTGGTGCGGGACGAAAGGGGAAGTGGTGGGCCAAACGTCGCTTCCCCTTTTAACTCATATAAGCAGAAAAGCATTTTGTGACCAAGGGACTTTATCGTTTGGTCCAGCTATGCACGTGAACTCACGTGCGTGACGCAGTAGCTCATCTGGTTCGGTCACAATTTTTCTAACTAACCTTTTAGTCCATCCACGAAAATAAACTAATAAAAACGATAATTTACGAGTATAAAGCAGATATAAAATGATAGTTTAACAAAACGTGAGTTTCAAGCCTGAATTTTAATCTGTTTTATTTGGTTCGATTGAAGGACAAGTTACCATATGATATAAGTCCTTTGTGCGATGGTTGCGTAACTCAGTTGGATAGAGTGCGAAATTCCTAATTTCGAAGCCGGTGGTTCGAATCCACCCGTGACCACCACCAAATCCCCAGCACTCAGACAGCAACCATTTACTGGTAATTATTCCCTAAATTTCAGCCCATTAAAATATCAGATTTCATCTGAGGATTTTTGCTTGCGCTGAATTTGGCGGTTTAAAACCTTTTCCTCACAGGTCAATTTTAGGCGTCCTTAGTTTCCCTGTTCTTTGGAATTAACAGGGAATTTAACAGGGAATTTTGTGTTTTTTTGCGCTCTTAAGGCAGACCAAACTGCGGTAATTCCCATAGGGCGTTGGGCGTCTCGGGGCACGGTTTAAAATTAACAGGGAATTTAAATCGGATTAACAGGGAACCTTGCCAATATAGAGCGCCTCTTGCTCGGCCCAGTTTTCTGGAACGGATTTGCTTTCTAAATTCCTAATGGTGATGTCGTGGTGCAGGGTTCCAGCCAAGATCGCTTTTTGAACTTTGGGAGATAAGCAGGCCAGCCTCATGCGCTTCCAAATCGTTCGATCTAGCAGGCCTGTCTGTTGTTTAAGGTCTGCGATTTGCTTGCCTGATTTAATCTGGTTGAGCCAACCATGAGCATCATGAAGTGCCTTGATGAGGTGGGTTCTAGGGCTCTGCTTATATTGGGCCCAGATGAGCTTGGTTCCATTTTGCCTGCGTTGAAAGCTGATCGGTTCTTCAAAGATTAGGTGGTCAGATTCAAAAGTATTTGAGGGGCAATTTAGTAAGGGTGTAAGCCCATCTGCGTTTATAGAAATTTTGAGAATACCCTTAGTTAAGTCTACGCGCTGGAGTAGGTCCAATGTGCCTTTAAGGTACTGTCAGAGAAAACTGCTTGAGACGGGTAGGGTGACTTTGTAACCTCCCTGAATGACAAAACACTCTCCATTTCGCTACTTTAAAACGAGCCCTGAAGTTATCCGA